>CAZVFX010000194.1:0-9899 GCA_964626565.1 uncultured Myxococcales bacterium | reverse complement strand
CGATTATGAAACCACAATTGACGGGCTGGAGATCAAGCGTTCGGCGGTTTCGTCCTTGTACGCGGGGTACAGCGAGTTCGGCGGCGAGATGTTCTCCATCACTTTCCCGCCCATAGTGATCTTTGATGCGGACATGAACTCGGCCACTTCGACGGATCAAATTACGGTCGGCGGCAGCATCGACTTCGGCATGACCCTGCAGTTCGACATAGACATCGGCATCATACTGCAGCTCTATCACCTGCGGGTGGGCGCCCTATTGGAGGCGTCGAGCGAACTTGAGTTCGAGGCCAAGATCCCATCGGTGAAGTTGGAGGGAAAGAAGTCCCTTGCGACGATGAACCTGGGCACACTGATGATCGGGCCGGTGCCGCTGGTCATCGACCTGGAGTTGTTTCTGGCCTGGGAGGTCGGCATCTTCTACAACATCAAGACTAAGATCACTTCGAGTGTGAGCGTAGAGGTCGGCATCGACTGGCGGAACTACGGCGACAGCGGCGACGGGTTCAACCCTTATGCCAATTTCGACAGCTCCTTCGACATCACCGACCCGGAGTTCGGCATCGAGGCGCTGGCGAAGATTTACTCCGGCCTGCAGTTGTCGGCCAAGATATTCGGGGCGGTCGGCCCCTACGTAAAGGCTGACGTCTACCTCCAGTTCAGGGCGGGCATCAAGGATCTGCTGAACAAGGTGTTGCCCTTCTGGGTCCTGGAGTGGGGAATCGAAGCATACATTGGCATCGAGGGAGAGATAATGGGCATGACGCTGTTCGATTACGCGTCGCCTGACCTGCTCGGTTGGATCCTCGGGGACGACAATCCATTCCCGATGTATATTGCGGGGGAAGAGAAGGACCCCGAGAACGACCCGGGGTGCGTGCCCAACTTCGCGGGCTGCGAATGCAGTTTTGACCCGGTCTGCTTCAAGATGTGCGGCACCTGCCCCAACACCCACTTCTGCAGCGACCGCAAGTGTCTCCCCTACTGCGGGGATACGTATTGCGACAGTGGGAAGAACGAGAATGGACTGACGTGCCCCATTGACTGCGGAGCCGAATGTGGGGATGGGGTGTGCACGCCCGGCGAAATCGAATCCTGTTTCCAGGACTGCTCGACGTTATGCGGCAACGGGCAATGCAACAGCGAGAGCGGGGAGTCGGCCTGCAACTGCAAGGAGGACTGCGGTGAGTGCTGTGTGGACGGCGACTGCGAGGGCAACGAGAATTCGGGCAACTGCCCGGAGGATTGCGGAGCCTCGTGCCCCAACTACTCATGCGACTACGGGGAGACCTGCCAGACCTGCCCCGAGGACTGTGGACCGTGCTGCCCCGACGGGTGGTGCGTCGACGGTGAGAACTGTTCTACCTGTCCCCAGGACTGCGGGATGTGTTGCGGCGACGGGAACTGTGAAAGTGCCAAGGGTGAAAGCTGCGCCAACTGCAAAATGGACTGCGGCACCTGTTGCGGTGACGGCAACTGTAGCGCGGCGCATGACGAGAACTGCTTGACCTGTATGGAGGATTGCGGGCAGTGCTGCGGCGACGGTGAGTGCGGGTACGGCGAAAACTGCGCCAGTTGCCCCCAGGATTGCGGTTCGTGCTGCGGCAACGGCGAGTGTCAGGCCAACTACGGTGAAACATCCTGTACATGCCCTGAGGATTGCCCGGACAACCCTGATAGCTGTTCGAGCTGTGAATGCGACGACAGCGGCGGCGACTGTAGCTGCGCACCCGATTGCGGCGCCACGGGCAACTGCTGCATCAACGTTTGCCAGGGATGCGGCATGTGCGTGGTGTGCGGCGACGGTGACTGCAATGGGCCGGAGAACTGCAAGAACTGCCCGGCTGACTGCGGGCAGTGCTGCGGCAACGGGGTGTGCGAAGCTCAGCAAAACGAGAGCTCCTGCTCTTGTCCGGCGGATTGCCCGGACGACCCGGACGCGTGTTCGCCGTGCGAATGCGGCGGCAGCGGCGGTGATTGCCAGTGCGGCCCCGCTTGCGTAATTGAGGACAACTGCTGCGCCAACGCCTGCGACGACTGCGGCTCTTGCCCGGCCGAGTGCGGGGACGGGGTGTGCGACTTTACCGAAGGGTGTGGGACCTGCCCGGACGACTGCGGCACCTGTTGCGGCAACGGTTTGTGCGAGGCGCTGTTCGCGGAGGACTCGTGCTCCTGCCCGGTGGATTGCCCGGACGACCCCGATTCGTGCTCCGCCTGCGAGTGCGGGGGTCTGGGCGGCAATTGCTGGTGCGACGAGCTGTGCCACCTTTCGGACAGTTGCTGTTGGAATGCGTGCGCAGATTGCGACGGGTGTCCTCCGGAGTGCGGCGACGGCGAATGCGAGGAAGGGGAGGATTGCCAGTCGTGCCCGGGCGACTGCGGCGAGTGCTGCGGCAACGGGATTTGCGACGCCAAGTACAAGGAGAATTCGTGCAGTTGCCTGGAGGACTGCCTGGACGACCCCAATTCCTGCTCGGCCTGCGAGTGCGGCGACACGGGCGGTAATTGCCAGTGCGATGCGGATTGCGTGCAGCAGGGGAATTGCTGTCCCAATGCGTGCGGGCTTTGCGGCGCTTGCCCCGCGGTGTGCGGCAACGGCAAGTGCGAGTACGGTGAGGACTGCGAGGGCTGCCCGCTGGACTGCGGTGAGTGCTGCGGTAACGGCAAATGCGAGGCGCAATACAGCGAGGATAGCTGCTCCTGCCTGGCCGACTGCCCCGACGATCCGGAGGCCTGCTCCGATTGCGAGTGTGGCGCCGGGGGTGGGAACTGCGGGTGTGGCGCGGACTGCATTGCGGATGATACGTGTTGCGCCAACAACTGCCAGTTGTGCGGCAACTGTGCGCCGGCGTGCGGCGACGGGGAGTGCAACGGCGAAGAGACCTGCCAGGCGTGCCCCGACGACTGTGGCGACTGCTGCGGCAACGGCTTGTGCGAGGCGCAATATGCGGAAGACTCGTGCACCTGCCCGGAGGAGTGCCCCGATGATCCCTTAAGTTGTTCAAGTTGCGAATGTGGCGACTCGGGCGGAGCCTGCTCCTGTTCAGCCGATTGTGCGGCCGACGGGGACTGCTGTGACAACTCCTGCGATGCTTGTGGAGTCTGCCCTCCCCAATGTGGAGACGGGGTTTGCAACGGCAACGAGAACTCGTGCTCGTGCCCCGACGACTGCCCCGATGACCCCGACTCGTGTTCGCTTTGCGAATGCGGCGGAACGGGCGGCAACTGCGGCTGCGGGCCGAATTGCGGCGATGCCGGTAACTGCTGCGCCAATGCATGCGCCTTGTGCGGCGTGTGCCCGCCCGCGTGCGGGGACGGGGTGTGCAACGGCGACGAGAATTCGTGCAGTTGCCCCGACGACTGCCCCGATGACCCGTACTCATGCTCGGACTGCCAGTGTGACGATTCGGGAGGGGCTTGCGGGTGCAGTGAAGCGTGCATCCTGGCCGGAGATTGCTGCCCGAATTCGTGCGAGGCGTGCGGCTATTGCCCGCCGGAATGCGGCGAGTTCGGCTGCGAAGAGGACAAGGGCGAAACCATGTGCTCCTGCCCGGAGGACTGCGGCGATCCTTGCGAAGGGCTGGAGTGCGACATGGACCCGGTGTGCGGGTTTGCTTGCGGCGCGTGTGAGGCTGACGAGTACTGCGATGCCGGCACTTGCCTGTTGTTGTGTGGCAACGGCATCTGTGACGAGAGCGAGACGATTTGCACCTGTGCCATCGACTGCGGCGACCCGTGTGTAGACGTGGAATGCGGCATAGATGCGGTTTGCGGTGTGGATTGCGGGGGATGCGACGAGTTCCTGACCTGCGACGGCGGAACGTGCGTCTCGGTGTGCGGCAACGGGCAATGCCAGGAAGGGGAGACCAAATGCAACTGCTCCGAAGACTGCGGCGACCCGTGTGCAGGCCGAGAGTGCGGGCAGGAGCCGACATGTGGCGAGTTCTGTGGAACTTGCGGCGCCGGCCTCCAGTGTGTGGGGAACAGCGTTTGCACCTACATTTGCGGCAACAACCAGTGCCAGACCGCCAACGGTGAGAGCAAGTGCAACTGCCCCCAGGACTGCGGCCAGCCGTGTTCCGGACTGCAGTGCGGCAACGAGCCGGTTTGCGGCCATTACTGTGGCGACTGCCCGAACTGGCAGACCGACTACTGTGCCGGCAACAACAAGTGCTACAAGAAATGCGGCAATGGGAACTGTGAATCTCAGTACCAGGAGACCATGTGTAACTGCCCGCAGGACTGCGGGTATGTCTATCCCGGAGGGAAGGGTTGCCCGGGGTGTTGCCACCCCAACTTCAGCGATCTGCAGTACCAGGACTGGCTGACCGGCTGCTACTACCACAATGAGAACTGGGCCGGTTCCCAGCAGAAGAACGCCTGGTGCGGCAAGAAGGGGGAGCCGTGCAAGGATTGCGGCGGCTCCGGGACCATTATCTGCTATCCGACCGACCCCAACGGATACGGAGGCAATTGTGGGTCTCCGTAAGAGGTGGGAACGACTTGATGAATGCTACACCGATATGTTCGAAACACGGCTATTGAGGAGCCTCAATATGAATATCTCACGTTTCGGAGCGGCTGCAATCTGCCTGCTGATGCTGGCCGCCACAGGCGGACCGGCGAGGGGTGCGGAGCCGAAGGTCAATGCGCAGCACTTCGAGGCTTCGCCCCACGGCGGCGACATGCTGATGATACGAACGGCGGCGAGGGCCCGGGCCGGCTTTTCCGGCGGCTTCCTGCTTAGCTACGCCAGGGACCCCTTCATCATCGAGGACGGGCGGGAAGGAGTCGACGACACGTTCGGCCTTGTGGAACAGCACTCAGTGGCCGATCTGTTTGCGGCTTTCGGCGTCTGGGACCGGCTTTCGGTGGGCTTGAATCTGCCGGTAGTGATGTTTGCGGCCGGGGAGACGGGGATCGTGAACGCGCCGGCGGCCGACGCCTGGGGCTTGGGCGATGTGCGGCTGGGGCTGCGCTTTCTGCTGCTGCCCCGGGACGGCGACGGGCTGGGGTTAGGCATCGACGCCGACGCCGGTTTTCCCACGGCCATGGAAGGGACGTATGCCGGCAGCGCCGGTATCACCGCCACTCCGCGTTTTGTTCTTGATTATGCGTTTGCCGGCACGCTGCTTGCCATGAACGCAGGCTACAGGCTGGAAGACGCCGACGAAGTCGCCGGCTTCGAAAAGGACGGCGGGCTCGTACTGGGCCTGGGCGTCCGCCAGGGGCTGGCAGATGAACGCATTCAGCTTCTAGGCGAACTGTCGTTCCTCACGTCGCACTGGGAGCCCTTCTCGCAGAATGGAACCGTGCTGGAAGGCCAGGTCGGAGCCAACACCTGCGTGGGCGATTGGGCCCGGGTGTACGTCGCCGGCGGGGGCGGATTCGTGGGCGGCGTGGGCGAGGCGGGCATGAGACTGACCAGCGGTGTTCGTTTCGAGCGATGCAAACCGCTGGCTCCGGAACCTGAACCGGTGAAGCCGGAGCCGGTGAAACCGAAACCGGTGGAGCCGAAACCGGTGGAACCGAAACCGGTGGAGCCGAAGCCGGTGGAGCCGAAGCCGGTGGAACCGGTAGTCCCGGAGGAACTGCTGGAAATCGCACAGCGGATTCAGTTCGAGACCAACAAGACGGATCTGCTGGACGCTTCGAAAAAGGACCTGGATGAGGTGGCGGCTTGGATCGTGGCCCATCCAAAGGCCACTCTGGTTCGGGTAGAAGGGCACACGGACAACGTGGGCGCGGCTGAGCGCAACTTGGAGTTGTCGGCCGGCCGAGCGCAGGCGGTTGTGGACTATCTGGTGAGTAAGGGAGTGCCTTCGAAACGACTGGAGGCAAAGGGATTCGGTGCGCAGCAGCCGATCGGGGAGAACACGACGGAAGCCGGGCGCAAGGCCAACCGCCGGGTTGAATTCAAGGTGTTTGGGATGGAGTCTGACCATGAATAACACATCTTATCTGGCGCGGTTGGCGCTGTTGGTTGTTGTGGTGACAATTCTCGCCGCATGCACCGGCGGCAAGCTGGAACTGGCCGGGAATTTTACGGGGTGCCTCAGCAACTCTCAATGCCCCCTCGGCCACATCTGCCTTCCTGACGGAACGTGCGAACTGGCGCCCGGGGTGGTGCAACTTGAAGTGCTGGGGCAGATCGACGGGGGTGAGGGGGACGTGACCCCGGAAGTCGAAGAAGGGGATCTGTTCGAGGCGGAGGCTGAAGCTTGCATCCCGGAGGATGAGACTTGCGACGGGGAGGACAACGACTGTGACGGCGTCGTTGACAACCCGCCCGAGGACCCCGACCTCTCGCTCTGCGACAACCCTAACCCCTGCATCGTCGGCACGTGCAAGGGCGGCATGGGATGCCAGTTCGACTCACTGACTGCGGTGGATTGCGACGACGGTAACGCCTGCACGTTGAACGACATGTGCGACGACGGTGTGTGTATGGGCGAATTCGACGAATGCGACGATAGCAACTCATGCACCGATGACAGTTGCGACAAGGAAACCGGGTGCGCACATGAAAAACTCGACGGCGAAGGTTGCTGGGACGGAGATTTCTGCACCATAAACAAGCTGTGTGTGGATGGTGAGTGCCTGGGCGACCCCATGCCCTGCGACGATTTCAACCCCTGCACCGACGACGATTGCGAACCGGAGACGGGGTGCATCAACACGAACAATTACGAACCGTGTGACGACGGAGACCCTTGCACCGTGGACGACCAGTGCGATGCGGGGTCGTGCACCGGGTTTGCGGTGCCGTGCCAGTGCCTCACCGACGCGGATTGCGAAGCTATGGAGGACGGCAACCTGTGCAACGGCACTCTGTTCTGTAATTTTTCCACCTTCCCGTTCTCCTGCACCGTTGATCCTCTGTCGATTGTGTCGTGCCCGGAACCTGAGGGTCCTGATGCCGGGTGCCTGGAGCCTGCCTGCGATCCGGCTACGGGCATCTGCTCGTTTGCCGCGGTAAACGAGGGAGGTGAGTGTGAAGACGGCAATCTCTGCACCAAGACGGGGACATGCCAGGAAGGCAACTGCACCGTGGGCGGAGCTACCAACTGTTATGACGACAACCCTTGCACCACCGACTCGTGCCAGCCGGCAGTGGGGTGCCTCAACGTGTTCAACTCCGCGCCCTGCAATGACGGAGACGCGTGTACGGCTCCCGATATGTGCCAGGAAGGAGATTGTGTGGGGAAGGAGCCCGTCGATTGCGATGACAACGATGACTGCACCGAAGACTCGTGCGACGTGGGACTAGGTTGTCTCAACGTCGACACTACCGGCAACGCGTGCGAAGACGGCAGTGCGTGCACCATTGCCGACACCTGCGACACAGGCATCTGCGTGCCCGGCGCACCGCCTGACTGCGACGACCAAGAGGTCTGCACCGACGACTCGTGCGACCCATCTTCGGGCTGCGTCAACGCTCCCAACGCTATCGCCTGCGACGACGGCAATGCGTGTACGACGGCGGACACCTGCGGCCTGGGAGCCTGCATCGGCGGACCCGCTTTGGATTGCGACGACGGCAATGCATGCACCGCGGATCCCTGCGACATGGCGGCTGGGTGCCAGCACGAGGACATCTCGACGGACTGCGATGACGCCAACACCTGCACTACCGACTCGTGTGACCAGGTCGAAGGGTGTATCAACGAACCGGTTGCCGATGGAGAGGTTTGCGCCGAAGGAAAGTGCTACCTGGGTCAGTGCTGTGCGCCGTTGTGTGCCGGCAAGGAGTGCGGCGACGACTGGTGCGGCGGTGTGTGCGGTGAGTGCGACCCGGGAATGGGCTGTGAGGTGGGTATCTGCGTGCAAGCCGTCCCCGAGTTGGCATGGGTATCCATTGCCGGCGGACAGTTCTGGATGGGGTGTCCTTCCGGAATCTGCGCGGACCCGGACGAGTATCCCAGCCATCCGGTCGCGCTCCAGCCGTTCGACATCCTGAAGACCGAGGTTACGGAAGAGCAATTCGAGATCGCCATGGGCCTGACCCCTTCCTGCAGCCAGTCCGGGGCCGAGTTCCCAGTGGAGTGCGTAGCCTGGGCCGATGCGGAGGAGTTCTGCCAACGCATCGGCGCACGCCTGCCTACGGAGGCGGAGTGGGAGTTCGCGCTGCGCGGCGACAGCAGCACGATTTACATCTGCGGTGACGAAGAATCGTGCCTGGCGGATTCCGCCTGGTATGCTGACAATTCCGGCGCGGCCAAACAGGCGGTCGGAGGCAAGCTGGAGAATTCCGGCGGCTTGCACGACATGAGCGGCAACGTCCGCGAGTGGGTGTATGACTGCTATCACCAGACCTATGACGGGGCCCCGACCGTGGGCTATCCACCCTGGGATGCGGACTGTACTGAAGAGCGGGTGGTGCGCGGGGGCGGGTACCTCGGCTCGGCCGAGTCCTGCTCGGTGGCGGCCCGGGAAGGGGTGGCTGCCGACACGGGCGACGGTGCGGACATCGGGTTCCGCTGTGCGAGGTCCAAATGAGAAATGAACGGACGAAGAAGACAATCAACGCGGCCGGCAGTTTCTGCGCACTGCTCCTGATTATGACCTGGGGCACAGGCTGCCCTCAGAAACCGGAAGAGGTCTCGGAGCTTCCTTCCGTGGTGGACTCCGTGGAAATCGGCGAACCGGATGTGGGGGACCCAGACATCGGCCTCGATATTGTCGAGGCCGTAGACCTGCCGCCGGAAGAACCTCCGTGCATCCCGGAAGCAGAGGTATGCGACGGGCTCGATAACGACTGCGACGGAGAGGTGGACAACCCGCCCGCCGATTCGGAACCGGGACTGTGCGACGACGAGGACCAGTGCACCAACGACTTCTGCGCCGGCGCGGATGGCTGCGTCCACGAGTCCCTGACCAACACCGCGTGCGACGATAGCGATGCGTGCACCGAAGCGGACCACTGCGAGGAAGGCGTCTGCGTGGGTACGGCGGTGGACTGCGATGACGAGAACGAGTGCACTGATGACCAGTGCGCAGAGGATGGTCAGTGCGCTCATGAACCGTTGACCGGGGAGGCGTGCGACGACGAGTCGGTATGCACCGAAGATGACGTATGCGATGCGGGAGAGTGCGGGGGCACCCAAATCGAGTGCCAGGACGACGATATCTGCACCGACGACATATGCGACCCGATTGACGGCTGCATATTCCCTTTCAACAATGAGCCTTGCGATGACGACAGCCCCTGCACTGTCTCGGACAACTGCAGTGCGGGAGCCTGTGTTGGTTTCGAGATCGATTGTGAGTGTCAGGCGGACGAGGACTGTGACGTGTTGGAGAGTCAAGACCTTTGCGCCGGCGCTCTGTACTGTGACCTGGACGCGTTTCCGCCCAAGTGTGCGTTGGAGCCTGACACCGGCGTGGAGTGCCCGGAGCCGGAGGGCTTGGGCGCCGAGTGCCTGGAGGCGGCGTGCGACCCGGCGACGGGGGAGTGCTCGTTTGCCCCTGCCAACGATGGCGCCCCCTGCGAGGACGGGGATCTTTGCACGGTGTCGGAGATCTGCCTGGCTGGGGAGTGCGGCAGCGGTGCGGCCCTCAACTGTTATGACGGCAACGTGTGCACCACCGACAGTTGCGACCCTGACGTGGGCTGCGCGTATGCTGACAACGACAACCCGTGCAGCGACGCGGACGTCTGTACCACGGGCGACCACTGCGAATCAGGGGAATGCATGACCACGGGCGCCCTGGACTGCGACGACGGGAATGAGTGCACCGATGATGTGTGCAGCCCGTCGGCAGGCTGCGTCTACGAGTACAACCAGTCCCCCTGCGACGACGGCAACGCCTGCACGATGGAGGAATCGTGCAACGGCGGCAGTTGTTTCTCCTTGTTGCCGTTGTTGAACTGCGACGACGCCAACAGCTGCACTAGC
>CAZVFX010000193.1:0-9979 GCA_964626565.1 uncultured Myxococcales bacterium | reverse complement strand
ACCCTCTGCTCCAGGGAGCGCAAACAGTCAGCGCCCGGTTGATGCTTGCCTGTCCCAAAGGGTGTCCGCCGAGGAGAAAGGTGTTGTAAGGGAGTTCCGCATGACAGTAGACTCTTACCGACCCGAGCTTTGGGAGGAGACGAAATGGAAGATTTTGCGCATTCAGTGAGCGGAGCCCTGCGCCAGGCTGCCCTGTCCCTACCGGAAACATCCGAAGGCACCTCTTGTGTCAATCGAGCATTCAAGGTGCGCAAGAAGAACTTCCTGTTCGTCGGAGAGAAGGAGGACCAGGTGCGAGTGATGGTTCGACTCGGACCGTCTGCGGAACAAGCGGCCGAGCTCGCCGACCCCCGCATCGAGGTAGGCAATCACGGATGGACGACAATCCGCTTTGCAGCCTCGGACGCACCCGACACCGACCTGTTGTTGCAATGGGTTTCCGAGAGCTACCGACTTCTGGCGCCAAAGACGCTGCTGAAGCAATTGGACGGCGCCTGAAGGCAAGGGGGGTCTACCCTCTGACAATTACCTGCGTCGCAGCCTCACGCAGGTGCACCATCACCATCCGAAGCGCTACTCAACGAACTCCTTGAAATCCTTCCGCATTGACTCGCTGTCCCAGCCAACGTCACGAACTTCGTCACCGCGGGTCTGCTCCTCCGCCATAATATCTTCCAGATCGTGAATACGCTGGCGGGCGTAGGTCAGATAGGTCTTTCGATCGTGGCGATGCTCGACCAGCTCCCGGAGGGCATCTTCATCGTGGCGCCTGAAAAGCAGGGAGGCCCGGTGGGCGGCAAAAGAGCGTTCCCCCAGCAATCTCAGCGCGTCGACCCCCATGCGCAGCGAAGTGTCCAGGGTGTCGCGGTAGACGTGTTCGACTCCGTCGTCCAGAAGCTCGTACGCGTCCGCCCGGTTGTCTGCGCGGACAAGCAGTTTGAGGTTCGGGAAGTGCTTGCGCACAGTCTGGATAAGCTCCTGCGTTTTGTCCGCATCGTCCAGAGCCACCACAAGCAAAGCGGCCTTGTCGCAGCCTGCGGCCCGCAGCAGGTCCAACCGGGTGGCGTCGCCGTAGAACACCTGGAGGCCCAGCTTACGCAGGACCTCCACGTTGTCCGGGTCGAGGTCCAGCACAACCGGGCGCACCCCGTTGGCCCGCAGGAACCGGCCCACGATGTTCCCGAAACGACCGAAGCCCGCGATGATCACCCGGCTTCGGTGATCGATTTCATCCGGCGGCCGGGCGCTCTCCTCGCGGGTCCCGAGCCGCGGCACCAGGAATCGGTCGTTTACCAGCATCAACACCGGCGTGAGCGCCATGGTGAGGGCCACCACCGCCATCATTGGCGCCACCACCTCGTTGGGCAACACCCGGTTCTGCTGCGCAAAGGAAAACAGAACAAAGGCGAACTCGCCGCCCTGGGCCAGGGAGAAAGCAAACAGGAAGTTCTGATCCAGGCCCATGCGAAAGACCCGTCCCAGGACAAACAAAACGAGGAACTTACCGGCCACCAGCGCGAACACCAGGGCGGCAATGGTCCCCGGTCGTTCAGCCACCAGTGCAAAGTCTATGGACGCCCCTACCGCGATGAAGAACAGCCCCAGCAGAAGGCCCTTGAAAGGCTCTATGTCCCCTTCCAGCTCGTGCCGGTACTCACTGTCGGCCAGCACCACCCCGGCCACGAAGGTCCCCAGAGCGGGACTGAGGTCCACCATGGACATCAGCAGTGCAATGCCCACCACCAGCAACAGTGCCGCGACGGTGAACATCTCCCGCAAGTGAGATTTGGCAATGTAACGGAACACCGGCCTCAAGCCGTAGCGACCGGCCACCACAATGACGGCCACGCTACCCAGCACCAGCAGAGTCTGCGCCCAGCCGGGCAGGCTTTCGGCCCAGGTGGGCGCATGGGAGGGGTCGCCGCCCGCGAGGGGAGCGACCGCGAGCAGCGGCAGCAGCGCCAGCATCGGGATGACGGCCATATCCTGGAACAGCAGCACCGAGAATGCGCTCTGGCCCCCGTCGGTCTTCAGCAGGTTCTTTTCGGCCAAAGTTTGTAGCACGATGGCGGTCGATGACAACGCGAGGGTCATGCCGATGGCCAGGGAACTCTGCCAGGTGAGGCCGACGGCCAGCGCGACTGCTGCGATAACCGTTGTAGTTACCCCTACCTGCAGGCCGCCAACTCCCAGCACCGGCCCGCGCAATCGCCATAGCCGCGCGGGCTGGAGTTCCAGACCGATGAGGAACAACATCATCACCACGCCGAACTCGGCGAAGTGCATCACGTCACGGCCTTCCTTCCCCACCAGCCCCAGGGCAAAAGGTCCGATGGCGATTCCCGCAATCAGATAGCCCAGAACAGACCCGAGACCCAGCCGCTTAGCGACAGGTACGGAGATCAGCGCGGCCGCCAGATATACGAGCGCCTGGAAGAAAAAGCCTCCCCCGTGCATCTAAGCTGTCCTCCTTCAGCCCTGGATCAATGAGTCCAGGTCCGCGTTGAGCCGGGCCACCTTCCGGGCTTTGTCAACATCCAGCGCGCCGTCCCGCAACGCCTCCAAAGTACGGCGGTAGTCACCAGCGTGGCGCTCAATCTCATCGTCGGTCATCTGCAGAGTGCCGTGGACCACAAACGGCGGCAGGAACACCATGCCGCACAAAGCCGCGGTCTGTTCGAAAGGCGCCAGGAGTTGCCGTATGGCGAACCGGTTGTACCCACCAGCCTGGTAAGCGTCCTCATTTCCACCGGTCGACAGTGCGGACAGGAATCGCTTGCCTCGCAGAGCCTTGCCGGTGCTGCCGTAGGCCCAGCCGTGTTCCAGCACCAGGTCCTGCCACTCTTTGAGGATGGCCGGCGTAGAATACCAGAAGAAGGGGTGCTGCAGTACGATGACGTCGTGGGTCTTCAGCAGTTCCTGCTCCCGGTCCACCTGAATGTCGAAGTCAGGGTAAGCCTCGTACAGGTCGTGCACCGTGATCCCGGCCAGCCCACGCACCCGCCGGGCCAGAACCCGGTTCACCCGGGACTTCTGCAGCGCCGGGTGGGCAAAAAGAACGAGTACCCGATGACCCTGGTCGTCTGACTGCACCCTTTTACCTCCCTTCCCAGAACGTACGCGGCTCCCGGTTCGGCTCCAGCAAAACGGACGTCCTTTCCCGACGTGCTCATCCTACGTCAGCTTGAAGCATAAGTATGACTATCAAGACTCGCGATTTCAAGGAGATTGGGGCAGTCCGTTGCAACCGAAACAGGGTGTCAAGTTGCCCCCGGCTGAAGGCGAAGGCAGGCGCCCGTCCCCATGTCTACGGCGGGAAGGGACATTTGTGTTGACGAACCAGGGGGGAGTGTTTACCGTTCACGAACTCAGAATTCTGTCCTGAGGGGAGGTTGAATGATCGGACAAGAAGATAAGTCAACGTGGCGTTTTTCAAGGACCTTTTGGGTAGCCAATGGGGTTGAACTGCTGGAGCGTGCAGCCTGGTACGGGGTGTTCGTAGCGATCACCTTGTATCTCTCCAGAATCCTCGGCTTCTCTGATATGGAAGCGGCAACGATTTCGGGTGTCTTTTCGGCCGGATTGTACTTTCTTCCACCTTTTAGCGGCGCCATTGCCGACCGCATCGGCTTTCGAGCCGCTCTTATGCTGGCTTTTGCCCTGCTGACCGTCGGATACGGGAGCATGTGGTTGTTGCCCACGTTGTTCGAGGGAGCGGGCTTGGTGGAGTACGGCAAGGAAGTGCTCTTCACCGGGTTGGAACAAGGTTGGTACAAATGGTTGTTTGTTCCGGTGATGCTGGTGGTGATGGTTGGCGGCTCCTTTATCAAGTCGGTGATTACCGGGACCGTGGCCCAGGAAACCAACGAGGTCAATCGGGCCCGCGGATACTCGATCTTCTATGCCATGGTCAACGTCGGCGCCTTCTCGGGAAAGACCATCGTCAAGCCGCTCCGGGAGATGATGGGAAATGAGGGGCTGGTCTGGTTGAACCTGTTTGCCGCCGGCATGACCGCGGTGGCGTTTGTCGCCATTTTGCTCTTTTTCCGCAACACCCACCGGGTCACGGCGGCTCGGAGCCTGGCTGATACCTGGCGCTCGTTGGTAGCGGTGTGCAGTCGCGGCCGACTGGTCGCGTTAACCTTGATTGTCACCGGCTTCTGGATGGTTCAACACCAACTGTACGCGACCATGCCCAAATACGTCTTGAGACTGGCGGGCGAGGGCGCCAGTCCTTCCTGGTATGCCAACGTCAATCCCGCGGTCGTTGTGTTGACGGTGGCCGCGGTAACTCAACTCATGCGCAAACGTTCGGCGCTGCTTTCCATGACGGTAGGTATGTTCATCATGCCGGTGTCCGCGTTCGCCATGGCCGCGGGCAATATGATCGGAACCGATACGATCCTGTCCATGCACCCCATTGCGTTCATGATGGTGGTCGGAATCGGCTTCCAGGGCTTGGCCGAGAGCTTCATCTCTCCACGTTTCCTGGAGTATTTCTCCTTGCAGGCTCCCAAGGGAGAGGAGGGCCTATACCTCGGCTTCAGCCACCTGCACTCCTTTGTCTCCAGCCTGGTGGGATTCAGCCTTTCCGGAATCCTGCTGAGCAAATATTGTCCCGATCCCAGAACACTGTCAACCGCTGTTCAACAGCAGCGCCTGGATGCTCTGGCCGGTAGCGGCCCCATGCCTGAAGCGTATGCCCAGGCGCACTATATCTGGATCGTGTTTCTCGGCATCGCCGTGACCTCAGCCGTTGGACTGATCATCTTCGGCTGGGTCGTCCGGCGGATCGATGCGCGCAACCGGTAGCTCTCTGCCAAGCGGAGAAATCGGGTACCACTCTCTGATTTGTGGGTGCTGATATTGACGTGCGTTGCGAATGGTCATCAGTTTGCAACGAGAAACAGGGGGCCTACCGTCATCGGTCGCAACCTCAGTTTTCGTTTCGCATCTGGACCCGGAGCCAGCGCTCTCGGTGTGGTCGTGACCGCACCCTGGTCCCGAACCCAAGGACCATCATTCAAGCTGTCCGCACATGCCACTTCTCGAGGTTCACTCCCTTGAAGAGCAGCCAAAGAAAGAACGGAAGCTCCCCGAAGAACCCCGTGAAAGAAGCGATCAGCGACGTCGTTTCCGCGATAGCAGGGAACATGATGGGGGCGAGGGCGTTGGCGAGGTAGCCAAACCCGGCCACAACCATCAAAGCACCGAATGCTCTGGGAAGGTAACCTGAGACGAAGATCAAATACCCAAGTACTACGCAGTGGAGGAAGAAACAGATCAACCAGACGCTCTCCCCCATCTTGTGGACATCGAGAAGGAGCAACGCGAGCGCGTCCAGTTGCACCGGTTCGAGCACCGCCAGGTAGCCCGTCCCCCCTAGCACCAGAAGCACAGCGAGACTGATGGTGACGTTGACCGCCTGAAGTGCCGTCATTACCAACCTGGCCGTTGCAGCAATCAATGAGAGCACTGGGCTCACCGGTCGGAGCAAAACATAGAGCACGACGGTCAGAGCCACCTCCAGCAAGACGATGATCAGATTGCTGATCGTTCCCAGGCGGTACAGCGTTTCCGAACCTCGTATGTTGGCGGCCGTCGCTGTTGCATCTCCTGGGACGATGAGACTGGAGGTGACGTACATCATGCTGAAAATGGCGCACACAGTGATGAGTAGGACCAACACCCCTGCAGTTCTCGCGTAGAGTTGGGGGGCCCTCTCTGCATTGTGCGTTGCCATGTTCGTGCCTCCAATGTCGCGTCGGTGCGACGGGGCCGAACCGGATTACGTCCCGGTAATTCGCCATCATAGGTCGTCCAGACGTGACTTGCAAGCGGGCCCCCCGCCAACTTGCCCGTTCCAACTCCGAAAGCGCCCCCTGAAGACCGGGCCATCACAAGTGCGACGGCTGTTGAAGCCCCGGGCGTAGGAACCGTTGAGGTGCTGCATGCAGCGGGACAGGTTTCCCTTCACACTCCGCACCAGCAGATGATAGTGGTTGGGCATCAGTGCATAGGCATGCACCTCCAGGCCAAATCTGTTCACCGTTTGCCCGACGAGGTCCAGGAATAGGATGCAGTCCCGCTCGTCATCGTAGATCGCCTCGCGCCTGGCGCCACGGTGCATCACATGATGCCACGCCCCTGGATAGTCGATGCGCCATTTTCGAGCCATGCCGCCAGCCTAACTCATCAAAGTAACCGAGCCAAATGATAACTGATAACCTCTGACCCCCTGCCGTTTCCTTGCCCGCGGGACGCCCTGACCCCGCGGGACGCCCCATGAGCGGCGGGGAGCCAACTCGGTGATTAATTGCTCTTCTTGTGCGAGATTCGGCGCCACTCTTCCCCCTCGCTCTTGTTTCGGCAAAGACAGCTGAGAATGCTCCAGCGGTTCATGTCGTCGAACCCGACGACCAGCAGCAACTCCTTCGAAGGCGAGACGTACACGGACAAGGAGACTATGTGCCCCAGTCCGAAATGCTCCAGCGGCTTGCTGCCGTCTTGCTTGATCACCAGCTTCTCGTCGGCCAGGGTGAGGGTGAGTCCTTCGAGCTCCAGGGTCGCGCCCTCTGCCTTGGGTTGCAGATGCTCCGGCTTCTGGCCGTGGTGGGCCAGCAGGAACCTGGTCCGCTTCTTCTGCTTGCACACCTTCGTGTTCACCCACACACCGCTGAAATTGAGGCGCTTGAGATCGGCCTTCAGCGCAACCATTTTCTCCGCACAGTCCTTCTTCGAAATCAGATCGGGCTGCGCCTCGTCCTCACCCAGATTTCTGATGGAAGGCCTGACCTTGAACCAGTCTGCCTGGTTCACGGAAATGACCCGGAAAATCGTTGTCACGGCGCTATTCGGGCGGATCACCCCCGTGTCAAGCAGCACACTGCGCCCATCGTCGGACCAGGCCAGTACGAGATCCTTCTTGTGCGAGATTCGGCGCCATTCTTCCCCCTCGCTCTTGTTTCGGCAAAGAGAACTGAGAACGCGCCAGCGGTTCCTGTCGTCCAACCCGACGACCAGCAGCAACTCCTTCGAGGGCGAGACGTACACGGACAAGGAGACTATGTGCCCCAGTCCGGAATGCTCCAGCGGCTTGCCGCCGTCTTGCCTGATCCCCAGTTTCTCATCGGCCAGAGTGATGGCGAGTCCTTCGATCTCCAGGGTCGGGCCCCCTGCCTTGAGTTGCAGATGCTCCGGCTTCTGGCCGTCGACCCGCAGGAAACGGGTCCGCTCTTTCTTCCGACACTCGAGCGCTCTCACCGACACACCGCCGAAATTGAGGCGCTTGAGAGCGGCCCCCAGCGCATCCATTTCCTTCAAACAACTCTTCACCGAAACCACATCGGGCTGCGCCTCGTCCACACCCGGTCTTCTGATGGAAGGCCTGACCTTGAACCAGTCTGCCTGGTTCAAGGAGATGATCCGAAAGGCAGTTTCTACGGTGAGATTGGGACGGGTCACCCTTGTTTCAAGCAGCAAACTGCGCCCGTCGTCGGACCAGGCCAGCACGAGAGGGTCCTTCTTGTCGCCCTCGGCGGCCGCGTTAGCCGCTGGTCCGAGTGCTGCCAGAACTGCCGCTACCATCACGAAATGTCGCATGACCTCCTCCTGGGATGAGGACATCATACACCACCGTCGCCTCATCTGAAATGCGGTTGTAGCGCCAACTTAATCTGTCTGATTCTCAGCCTGGAAATCGGTTGACAAGTCCCCCACGATTTCCAGCAACCCGTAAGTCAATAGTACGTGCTCGACGGCTTTCCGTCCAGCACTTTGCTCCTGGTGTCTCGACGTCGCGTCGGCCAGGAGTTCCTCGTGCTTGCGTTTCCACAAACCCATGACGTCCCTCCTTTTCAGTTGTCATGACGAGCCCAGGAAAAGGGGAACTGTCAACCAATTTCAGGCGAGATCACCGGACATCATCTAGTGGACGCAACAGACCCGCCTCTCTCTCACTCAGGCGCGCTTAGCCGATCCATCTGGACAAGCGGTGCCCAGCCTCGCTATCCTCAATGCATTGGAGGTGGGTTCATGAAGAAGATGCTGGCGCTGTTTCTGCTGATCGTGGTTGGACTGTTGGCCTCTGCATGCGAGTTCGGCTCCGGGGCCGGCCGCGGTCCGGACGCTGTCTCTGATGTTCAGGCGCAGGGGGAGATCAACAAGACCACCCGGGAGCCCGCGCAGATGGAAGGGATGACGGCTGCCCACAACGAGTATCGACTCGAGAAACACGACGTCTCCCTGGTCTGGGATGACGAGGTCGCCGCGTACGCACAGGAGTGGGCCGAGTACCTGCGGGACAACCACGATTGCCAGCTCCAGCACCGGAGCTGGCTGGGCATGGACAAGGTGAGTTACGGCGAGAACCTCTACGGCGCCAGCGCCTGGGGAATGGTCCTGCAGACAACCCCTCAGCAGGTGGTGGACGCCTGGTGGAGCGAGGTCGAGTTCTACGACTACGACACCGACGGCTGCACCGACGTCTGCGGCCACTACACTCAGGTCATGTGGGAGAGCAGCACCAGGCTGGGCTGCGGCGTGGCCTTCTGTAATGACGGCCAGACCGACGTCTGGGTCTGCAACTACGATCCTCCCGGTAACTGGATCGGGATGAAGCCCTGGTAGAGGCGGGAGGCGGGAGGCGGGAGGCGGGAGGAACGGCGGGAAGGCAGGGAAAGGCAGGCGGGAGGCGGGAGGCCGGAGGCGGGAGGAACGGCATAGAGGCAAGAGATATCAGGCGGGAGGCGGGAGGCGGGAGGCGGGAGCATCGGGCTGCCCCCCGTCCCCGTGTTCCTTCCTCGGGCTGCCCCCCGTCCCCGTGTTCCTTCCCCGTGTTCCTCCACGGCTAGCGCAATTCTCGACATTCCCTACCGACTTGGTGTACAAGCGGGGTAGATTGGTCAGCGGGGCCTGGCCGAGGCAGACAACGGTCAGCTTGTCTAGGGAGGAGCAATGAACAAGTCAGCAGCACTGTCTACCATTATCGTCGCGGTTCTATTCTGGGGGGCCACTGCACTTGGCGGGGAGATTCACCGTGCGGCCCAGGCCGGCGACCTGGCGAGAGTCAAGGAACTGGTTGAGAAGGGCACGGATGTGAACAGCAAGGAACGGCACAAGGGCACCCCACTCTATTTTGCCGCACTCAAGGGCCATTTGGAAGTCTGCCGGTTCTTGATAGACAAGGGCGCTGACGTGAATTTGCGGGCCAAGAGGGGAATGACCGCGTTGGTCGCGGCGGCCAGCAACGGCCACAAGGACGTTTGCGAGTTCCTGCTGGACAATGCTGCCAATGTGAATGCTAAGGACAAGGGAGGAGAAACGCCGCTCTACGCAGCAGCCAGGAACGGCCATATGGATACTTGTGAACTGCTGGTTGACAAAGGTGCAGCTTTGAACACTTTCAAGCGCAGTATCCACAAAATCGCTCACAAAGACCCCTTGTCGGGAGCCGCCCTGGGAGGGCACAAGGAGGTTTGCGAGTTCCTGATTGAGAAGGGCGCAAGTGTGGGCGGTGTTGACAGATTGGGGCAGATTCCATTGCACCTGGCGGCGGCTGGAGGCCAGGAGGGAATCTGCCTGCTGCTTCTCGACAAAGGAGCGGATATAGACGCCAAGGACGGTGACGGAGAGACGGCATTGTTCGCTGCTGCCGGGGCGGGCCGCCTGGGCACTAGCAAACTGCTCATTTCCAAGGGCTCCGAGGTTACGGTCAAGACCAGAATGGGCGAGACTCCTTTGGCGAGGGCTGCGGCTCAGGGGCACACCTATGTTTGCAAGCTGCTGCTCAAAGAAGGGGCGGATGCAAATTCCAGCGACCGACTCGGCAAGACGCCGCTGCACCTGGCTGCCGCAGAAGGGCACTTGTCCGTGTGCAAACTGCTGATCGGTGCAGGTGCCGATGTGAACGCGCGGGATAGACGAAAGCTGACCCCCCTGGACGAGGCCAAACGTGCACGCCGCAAGAACAAGAACCTCA
>CAZVFX010000192.1:0-10139 GCA_964626565.1 uncultured Myxococcales bacterium | reverse complement strand
ACTAGGGAAGCGCAGTCTGAAAACCTGTGCTCGGAGGCTTAGCATGAAGAAAGACGGTCGGGTCGAATCTGTTGGTGTACAATTTGCTCTTGTAGTCGTGGGTGTCGTTCTCGCACTCGGGCTTACGGCCTGCGGGTCGGCGGGCAATGAGGGCACCGGGACGGACTTCAAATATGGAGGTGACGGCACCGGGGAATTGGCCGGCCCGGCAGACGTTCCTGCTACCGATAAGCGCGAGCCGCCGGCTGAGCTGCCCGCCGCAACGGATACCGGAATCCCGGACGTTCCAGCGGTAGAGGAGACCGCGGACGACACCGCTTCCCCCCTGCCCGACATTGCTGAAATCGCGGCCGAGGTGGTCGCGGAAGTGGTTGCAGACAACGTCGAGCCACCAATTGGGGGATGTTCCGACTGCCACAATCCCGTCGACACAATCTACAGCACGGTGTTTGGCCGGAACCTCGCCAAGATCGATTGGATCGGGGGAGACCTGCATGGCGGCAGTCCGCAAAACTACAGCGATTTCGATAAGGGCTCCCTGAAGGCTCCCTACGATGAGAACTCCGGTACCAATTATGTGCTGGGATGCCTGGAGTGCCACGTGGAACACAGCGCTGACGACAGCTCCAACCCGTTGCTGCTCCGTTCCGAAGTGAACGGCACCGTCATCACCGCCCCCATCAAGGCCAACGACAACTCCAACGGCGCCTGGACGCAGTTCTGCGGCGCTTGCCATCTCGTTACCGTTACCGGCCCCGGTTACCCCTGCGGAGCAGGCAATCACGGGCCCGGCCCCTCCTGGACCACTCGCCCCTGCTTCGACTGCCACCTGCACATGAAGTTCATCTGTGGACCCGGCAACTGGTCTCTCTAACACCCGCCACACACCTCTCCTTGCAACCGCGTCAGGCGCCATGTAGGCTAGGACTGTGCCCTTGAAGAAGCGGATGTTTGAGCAGGAGGCCTAATCATGTCCCGACTGATTGCTGCAGTAACGCTCTCTCTCTTCCTGGCGGTTTCGTGTGGGCAGGAAGACAATGCGGAGCCGGAGGATGAGCAGTGTGCCGATGCCACCTTCGACGACTGCCTCATGCCTGACGGTTCCGAAGGCATCAAGGAGTGCATTGGTGGCGAGTGGACTACATGCATTATCGGCTATTGTACTGTCGGCAAGAGTGAAATCTGCACCACCTCCTGCGGTGGTGATGGCGTGCGCTATTGCGAGACCACCGGCGTCTGGGGCGAGTGCCTCGCACCTGAGCAGTGCAATGGTAAGGACGACGACTGCGACGGTGCGGTGGACGAGGGGGAAACGGGACTGCCGCTGAGTAATCCCTGCTATTGTGGAACCCAACCCGGCGAACAAGCGTGCGTCGGCGGAGAATTCGAAACCTGCTCAGCGGGCAGCCATCTGCTCACTGAAACGTGCAACGGCCTTGACGACGATTGTGACAGCCTCACTGACGAAGGTTGCGACGACGACAAAGACGGCTACTGCGACGGTACAATGGACGTGGATCCGACTCTGGGGGTCCTCGCCTGCCCGTCCGGGGGCGACGACTGCAACGATGGGGCAGCCTATGTTCACCCCGGTAAGGACGAGCAATGCAACGGCCTTGACGACGATTGTGACGGCGAGACGGACGAAGAGATGGAACTGGCAACGTGTGGGCTGGGAGAATGCAAGAACTCGGTGGAGACCTGTGTCGAGGGCATTCCGCAATCCTGTGACCCCTTTGCCGGTGCGTCGGAGGACTTGAACGATGGCAAAGACAACGACTGCGACGGCTTGACCGACGAAGACTTTGCACAACTGTGCGGCGAGCCCGGGGACGAGGAGGAGTGCGGCTCCAACGCGGGAGAGTGCACCGTGGGCCTTAGAGAGTGCGGTGCGGACGGTACGTGGAGCGACTGCTCCGGCACTCTGCCCGCTCCGGAACTGTGCGACGGCAAGGACAACGACTGCGACGGTATCGTCGACAACGGCAATCCCGAAGGCGGCGACAGCTGCGGCACCGACATCGGCGAATGCGCTTCCGGGATCTGGGCGTGCCTCTCCGGGGAGCTGAAGTGCCTCGGCGGCATCCCGGAAGCCCAGGAGATTTGCGATGCCAAGGATAACGATTGCGACGGCGATGTCGACGAGGTGATGACTCCGGACACCTGGGAGGACAACGACGGCTGTGGTCAGGCTGCGGACCTCGGCGAGGTGCTGGAAACCGCGGAACAGCCCCTGGTTGTGTCGGGTATGCTCTTTCATCTGAGCGCGGCTCACGATACTGACTGGTATACAATCCTGGCCAGTGAGAAGCCGGACTTTGCCCCGTGCGAGTGGGTGATCCCCGCACCGGACAACTGCATGGAACTCACTGTGACTCTCGACCTTCCCGAAGGGGTAGACTACGACCTGTGTGTCTATGCCGAGAATTGCGCCGGTAGTGAGATGAAGGAGTGCTCAACCGCGCCGGTCAAGGGTTTCTCCGAAACCGTAACCCTCCAGTGGCCGGGCAGCTACGGCGGCAACGATGACCGGGTCGTGTTCGTGGAAGTCAAAGGGAAGGGGAGTGACGATCAATCCTGCGTCCAGTATTCCCTCTCATTCGATCTTCATGGAGAGTGCCCCGAAGGGGGCGCCTGCTGGTGGGAGTAGGCTAAGCGCTATTCGCCTTCCGGAACGTAACCTTCTTCCCAGGGGCATTTGCCGTCGACCGGGCAGCCAACGTCGTAAAGCGTGTAAACCATGGTGTAAGGCACGCAGCTCTGCTCGTCCGCATTCAGCGCCTTTACTTCAACAAAGAGATCCAGGTCCGCGCCCGGGCCCCATTTGTTGTGCCAGCCCAGGGGCAGGAACGGAGCAGTAGGATCGTCGGAGCAGAAGATCTGGGAGCCGCCGTCGCCCTCGCAGTCGGCGCCGTACACGCACACTGACAGGTCGAGGCCGTTCGGGGGTACCACAGCCAGGTCGAAAGCCAGGCACGGCTCATCCGAAATGTAGGGGATGGGGAAGAGGCCGCACGGCCACCAGTCGCCCAGCTCCTTGGTGGATATCTTCCACCAGTCGTAGTCGTTGGCCTGATCCTTGTAGACCGTTGCGGCAACCGACATTTCACCGGCATTCTCTTCGATCACGCCCAGGTCACGAGCCATGGAGCAGGAGTCGTTCTCTTCGTATTCGTCGGCAGTCATGCCTTCGTCTACGACACTATCGCAGTCGTTGTCCTGACCGTCGCAAATCTCTGCAATGGGCTCAACTTTGCCGGGGCAGGTAAGCTCTCCGCCTTCGCAAGCCAACGCACCCTGCTCGCACGCACCCTCGGTGGGGTTGGTCAGGTCTTCGTTGCCGCAAGGCACGCCCAGCCCTTCCACACCGTTGTCAACGGTGCCGTCGCAGTCGTTGTCTTTGCCGTCGCAAGTTTCCGCTACCGGAGCCTGGCCGGAGCAAGGCTCCCACTGGCCGTTCTCAAGGCACTTCTGGGTGCCGGGGGTGCACTCACCTTCGTTCGTACCGCACTCCTGCATATCATCAGGGTTGCAGCAAGGGTCTCCGGGCGGGAGGTTGTTGTCGACCGTACCGTCGCAATCGTTGTCGATCTGGTCGCACTTCTCAGCTTCCAACCCTTCCTTCGGGTCGCACGGGTTCGCCTTGCCGTCCACGCACTTGGCTACGGTGTGGGTGCAAGGACCGAGACCGCAGGTTTCGTCGCCCAAGTCCTCGTCGATCTTGCCGTCGCAGTTGTCATCCTGGCCGTTGCAAACCTCAGCCGCGTTGGGGTTCACAGTCGGCTTGGTGTCGTCGCAGTCACCCGCCTGGCACGAAGCTGTCGCCTCGACCGTGGTGTTGGGGGCGCAGAAGCCGTCCTTGTCACCGTCGCAGTCTTCGTCAATGGTGCTGTCGCAGTCGTTGTCCTTGCCGTCACATACCTCGGGCATGCCGTCGGCGCCGGCCGAGCACGGACCGTAGTTCCCGGCCGCACAGGTTTCTTCACCCTGGGTCGTGCCGCAGTAGCACGGCCGCTTCATCGGGTTGCCGTCATCGCCTTCGTCCACCTTGCCGTCGCAGTCGTTGTCCTTACCGTCGCACAACTCGGGAGGAGCTGCACATGCCCCCCACGTCCCGTCGGTGCCGCAGGTCTGCACGCCCTTGGCGCCACAGGACAGCCCACACTCCGCCTGGTCGCCGGCGGTACAGAGCGGGTCGTTGCACGGAGTCCAGACTCCATCTACACACTGCTTTTCGCCCTCGAGCCCATCACTGTCCTTGATGCAGCTCTCCTTTGTGCCGGTTTCGCATGCCACCGGCTTGTCGGTGCCGCCGCTGTCGCCGCAACTCCAAGTCAGCGCCAACGCCACCACCATGAGGCCATTCACTACCCGTCGCCACTTCATGTCGTCCTCCTGAACTAGATTTCTCCCGCAATTCAATGCGTCGTCTAAAACACGGTAATGCAAAGTGAGGTAAGTCTACCGCTCACCGCCAGAACTGTCAAGAACTGGGTCGGGGCCTCAAAGAGCCGAGATTCTTGTTACTTGCGGCAACATTCCGCATAATGGGAGCACAAAGCTTCGCGCCCCGTGCGCACGGAGACCTACTTTGCCATGAAACTGCTACTGGTGGAAGACAAGGAGTTCGAGAGGGAATCACTGCTCATGCTCCTGGAGGCTGAAGGCTTCGACGTAACCGGGTTTGCCAATCCCAAGGAGGCCCTCGGGCACCTGGCCACCGAAAGAGTTGATGTTGTTGTTACCGACCTCAATATGCCGGAAATGGACGGTATCGAGGTTTGCCAGTCTGCCAAGGACCTCTACCCCGACATCGACGTGGTGCTCGTAACTGCCTACGGCAGCATCGAAACCGCGGTCAAAGCGATGAAACAGGGCGCATTTCACTATATTGTGAAATCTCCCAGCGTGGGCGAAGAACTGCTGTTGACTCTGGAAAGGTTGAAGCGGCAGGTTGCGCTCAAGCGGCAGGTTGAGGAACTGGAAGGGGAGGTGGGCAGCGAGGACCGTCTCGCCGGCCTTGTGGGACAGTCCCCGGAAATGAAGGAGGTGTTCCGCCTGTTTCGCTCCGTGGCGCCCCACGATACTACCGTGCTCATACGCGGCGAAACCGGGACCGGCAAGGGGCTGGCAGGCCAGGCGGTTCATACCTTGAGCCCCCGGCGGAAAGAGCCGTTCGCCACTGTGGACTGCGCCTCGCTACCGGAGACCCTGCTCGAAAGTGAGCTGTTCGGGCACATAAAGGGTGCGTTCACCGGAGCCCACGCAGACCGCAAAGGCAAAATCGAGGCCGCCGGCTCAGGGACCATCTTCCTCGACGAGATCGGCGACCTCCCAATGGTCTCTCAACCCAAGCTGCTAAGACTGCTGGAGCAAAAGTGCTTCTGTCCCATCGGGAGCAACAAGGACATCCACAGTGACGCTCGCGTCGTTGCCTCCACAAACCGGGATCTGGAGGAAATGGTGGAAGCAGGGGAGTTCAGGCTCGACCTGTACCACCGTCTCAACGTCGTCACCGTTGCTATGCCCCCACTCCGGCATCGCCGGCAGGACATACCTCTTCTGGCCGACTTTCTGATTCGACGCGTAGCTCGCCGGCTCTCCCTTGAACCCAAAGTGATTCCCTCCGATACTATGGCCATGATCCTTAAATACCCGTGGCCCGGAAATGTGCGCCAACTGGTCCACGCCCTCGAAAGAGCAATGGTCGTCGGCGCTACAAATAGCATCATGGCAGAAGACCTGCCGCCGGAAGTGAGGGAGGAAAACCCCGGCGCACCGGGCGGACCGGCTGACTCGTTGGCGCAGGCCGAGCGCACGCTGATTACCAGGGTGCTGTCCGAAACCGGCTGGAACATACACGAGGCTTCGAGGCGCCTGGATATCAGCCGCCCGACCCTCTACAGCAAGATAAAGAAGCACAGCATCTCTCGGGACGACTAGAACGGGCCGCGGCCAGGCCGGGGACATACATGGTTCTGAAAAGAACACCGCTATTCTGGAAGATACTCGTCATCGCCGCCGCAGTCTCCATCCTCCCCCTGGGCATCGCAATGTATCTCTCACTGGAAACGGCCACCGGCGTAGCGGAAGAGCTGGTCAGAAAGAACCTCATGCAGCACGCTAAGCAGGTCTCCCAACGTATCGGATACACCATCGTCAGCATGGATTCAGACCTTGAAGTGCTGGCCTCCCTGCCCGTCACCGCCGAAGCCTATCTTCCGTTTACGTTGTCACAACGGCGTGAACTGTACTCGATCCAGGAGCACGTGCGGCGAATGGAGCCGGTCCCCAAATACCGTGAGGTCGCCTACTATGACCGCTATGGCAACGCCTCAGTGCTGGTGCGGGATGACCTCGAGATAGCCGATGCAGGCAAGTTCGTGCCCCTGGACAACCGCTGGTGCGAGAAAACCGACTTCGTCGCCGAAGCGCTGGCTCGGCCCGGGGAACTGATCTACTCCGGACTTATCGGGTGCCCCTTCAGCGTCTCCAAGTATACCCCCGCCGGAGGACGGCTCTCAGACCGGTTCGATGGCGGCATTAGAGTCTCCTCCGCAGCCCTCGACCGCCAGGGGCGACCGGTAGGTGTCGTTACCCTTGTGCTTTCGCAACTCCATTTGGTGTGGGCGCTGGAATCCATCGAAGATGAAAGCCCGGTGCGGGACCTCTGGGGAATGATGGTCGACAGGGAAGGTTGGATCCTGGCCGGCCCGTACCCCTGCTTTACCAGGGCCCTGGATCGGTCCGGGAAGCTCGTCGCCGCCACCGATTGGAAGAGTCACAGCCCCCTGAACATGGCTCGCCTGCCCGCACCCGCCGGCGCCACGTACGGCACCCTCGTAGACGAAGCCAACGTCGGCAACGAAGCTTCCGACGTCGTCGAGCAGGAGGGCTACCCGGCCCGAGTTGTGGCGTCCCATCCTATCAAGGCCCAGTTCGGGCCCTTCACCGAGAAGAAACCCCTCGGCACCATCTTTGTCTTCTACCCGCGGGAAAAGGCGGTGGCCGTGGCGGACATGTTGCGCAGGAACTTTGGCCTGCTCCTCGGCATCACCATCGTGCTCCTGCTGGTGGGTACAGCCCTGCTGGCGCGGCACATCTCCCGGCCCATCCGGGAACTGGCAACCGCAGCCAAGTCCATAGCCGCAGGGAAGACTACCCCCGTAAAGGCGGACCGGAGCGATGAAATCGGGGATCTCGGCCGGGCGTTCGACCAGATGCAGCAGGATCTCGAAGTCCACCGGGAGGCGCTGATACGCAACGAGCGCCTTGCAGCGGTGGGACGGTTCGTCTCCGGCATCGTCCATGAGACAAAGAACGTCCTGGGCGCGTTGGGCAACTACCTGAAGGTCCTCGAGCGCAAAGTGGACGACGACTCGAAGAACCGGATCATTGACCCCATGAGACGCGCACTCGAACAGCTTGACACCCTCGCCAGGAGAATGCGGGAACTGAGCCTTACACCCCGCTTCAGCCAGACTGACCTCGTGCATGTACTAAAATACACCGTGCAGTTGGCCGAGCCGCAGTCAAATGAGCAGGGCATCTCCGTGGAAACGGATTTGCCCGATCAGTTGGAACTGCCCAGGGGCGACGCGTCGCTGCTGGGGCAGGTGTTCCTCAACGTCCTGCTCAACGCCCTGGAAGCCACCGGTAAAGGGGGAACTGTCCGCCTCGCCATGACCGCATCACCAGACGAAGTCGTGGTTATGTGCCACGATAGCGGACCCGGATTCCCCCATGGGCCCACTGCCGAGTTCCTCGAACCCTTCTATACAACCAAGGCCGGCGGTACCGGGCTCGGGCTGTACATCTCCGGCACCATCGTGCAACGTCACGACGGAGAATTGCTGCTTTACAACCACGAAGACGGGGGGGCCGTTGTGGAGATTCGCCTGCCCCTGACCAAAGAAAGTGTAAAGTAGCGCGAAATCCCGGTGTAAAGAATCCGTCCCCCCCGTCAAATCCCCTGTTGACCGGCAGCTTTGTCGTCGGGGAACAGCGCGACTGAACCAAGCCCGACGCGGCCGTCGCTTCCTCTCGTAGTGTCGGATCCTTTACAGGTTTGCTGGTGAGCACTTTTCACCCTGAATTCCAGCGAGCAACGGCTAACCGCCGGAAATAAGGCGGTTTTATCGGTATTTGTTCCGGCGTTTGGCCGTTGGCACGCAAACTGCAACGTATGGGGGCAGCTTGACAAGGAGGGGAAAGATGAAAAAAACACTCGTAACCCTGGCCAGCATGTTCACACTCTTCATTTCCTTTTCATTTGTACCCGCGACGGCGATGGCCGACACGGAAGATGAGGAATTCTTCGAAGAAGACGCCGTTCCTGAGCAGGAAGACATCTCCGGCACCCAGACCAACTATATCGGTGCCAGACTCCTGAAGGGGCAGCAGAATGTCAACATCGGCAACCTCATCGCCGGCCCGTACGATGACACCGACACCGTGCGCTACAAGTACTGGCAGGGTGACACCCTCTTTGCAGGCGTAACCGACCCCGAGTCCAACAACAAGGTCGACCTTATCGCCGAGTTCTTCTGGTTCGAAAGCTCCATTTGGCGCAACGCCGACTTCTACGTTGTAGTCATTAAGGTTAAGACCTCCCCCAACCCGGCCGACGATTGGTTCATCAAAGAAGCCAACGGCTGGTGGACCGACCTGCTCAACGCCACCGATACCGCGCAGCTCGTGGAAGTGGACATGGACCCGACCGGCGTCAACGGTGCGGTCCGCTGGGACTGGTGCGTACCCTTCGATTCCTACAAGTGGGAGCCGGAGAAGACCATCGAAGTTGAATCAGGCTACTCCGCAGGCGTCGACGCCGAGGGCGGCTTCAGCGAAGGTGGGATCCTTAAAGACCTCACCGACAAGTCCAACATTCAGGCCAAGGGCTATGTCAGCGCCAAGCACAAAGTCTCCACCCACTACACCATCACCATGTACAAGTGGCAGGTATACGTCTCCTCCGGCGGGTCCAACATGAAATGGCAGACCCGGATTCTCCCCGGCGGCAACAACGAAGACACCTCCTACCAGGAGTATTTCCTCGTGCTTCAGGCCGAAAAGGGTACCGAAGTCAAGTTGGACAGCCTCGCTTTCGGCGGCGGCTTCAAGAAGTCCTACTGGTACTGGTTCGACGGTTACAAGGGCATCTCCGCCGCGCTTACCGACATTACCTTCTCCCCGCCCGCCGGGTGCTACCTTGACGACCCGATTCCCGCCGACGTATGCCCCGTAGACGGCGTGTGCAAAGACGCAGTCGGCTTCTGCGACCCCGACGCCGGTGAGTTCATCTGTGCACTGCCCCAGAGCTTCGAGGAAGTGGAAGTTTCCTGCGACGGCCTGGACAACAACTGCGACGGCATCATCGACGAAGAATGGGAAGACCTTGGCGAAGCCTGCGACGGCGACGACCTGGACAACAAATCCGACGGCAAGTGGGCCTGCAACGCCCAGAAGAACGGCATCGTCTGCGACGAAGACCCCTGCAACAACATGGAATGCGGCGACGGCTGCGGCGAGTGCGAGGGCGACCTCTCCTGCGTAGACGGCGAATGCATCGAACTGCTCAACGCCAAGGCCGACGGTTGCGGCAATATCACCACCGAGGGCACCTGCAACGGCGACACGCTGATGTACTGCAACGGCACCGAGGTTGTGGAAGTTGTGTGCCAGACCTGCTGCGGCTACAACTCCGACGCCGGCTACTTTGCCTGCCTGGCGCCGCTCTATTGCGAAGCAGAAGATAATGAGCCCGCCGCCTGCGTACCCAACTGTGCGGACAAAGAGTGCGGCGGCGACGGCTGCGGTGGAACCTGCGGCGCCTGCGAGTCCGATGAGATTTGCTCCTGGGAAGGGGAATGCATCGAACTGGCCGTCGAGGAAGAGCCCGGCTGCGAATTCTGCCCGCCCGGCACCTACTGCAGTGAAGACGGCGACTGCATCGAGCCCGACATGACCGGCGGCTACGAGGCCGGCGACGAAATGGCCGGCGCCGAGAACACTGGCTGCACAGCCGCTCCCCGCACCACCGGCTCCGCCGCCAACTTCCTCCTCCTCGCCCTTGTGGCCCTCGCCCTCCTGGGCTTCCGCCGCATGACAGTCAAGTAAGCTCAACTCAGTTCTCTAGT
>CAZVFX010000191.1:0-10250 GCA_964626565.1 uncultured Myxococcales bacterium | reverse complement strand
ACTAGAGGCTTGGAGGCCTGGAGGCTTGGAGGCCTGGAGGTTCTTCACACCTTCACACCTTCACGCCTTCACGCCTTCACGCCTGCCTCACTATTTCTCCGTAATATTCCTGAGGCTTAGCCAGCGTACGTACTGCTTGAGGATGCCGTCGTGGCCGGCTTCATCGAGGCGGGTGATGTTTAGGTCCAGTCCCTGGCTGCCGGTGAGCTGGCCGTCGTCCATGGTCATGATGCGGCAGGTGGCTTCGATTTCCGCAGTCCCGCCCTTCACTCGCAATTCGAAGCGCACTTTGACCTGGCGCACTTTCTGTTCAGGAAGGAATCGGGTCTGCACGAACATCCCCTTGAGGCCGAGGTAGGTTATGGTGACGCGGTAGGTCTTGTTGCCTGCGTCCATCTGGGCCGCCAGCTCGGCGGGCGCTCTTAGCTGCCCCGACTCCACCTGCTTGGTGAGCGCGCCGGGCTTGGGTTCCCCGCGGGCGGGCGCCTTGGGCGCTGTGCGGGGTGCGCGGGAGGGTCCCGGGCTGGACGTGGACGACGGTGCGAAACCAGGCGTTTCCCCCTTGACCCGCACATCCAGCCGGTCGAGCTGGTTGAAGGAGGTCTTAAGGCCGATGGGCTCCGATATCTCCCGGCTGCCCGGTGGCTCGGACCCCTCGATCACCGGGGGCAATTCCTCGGTGTCTTCATCGCCGATGTCGCCGGTGTCCGACATCAACTCCTGATGCGAGGCGACGATCTTCGGGAAGCGGAAAACCGACCACAGGCTCCCCTCAGCGGGGCCGCCGCCGGCCTCAATTTCCACTCCCTGGAACCCCAGAATTCCCTTGAGAAAGTTCCGCAGCGCATCGGAATCCGCGGTGGTGATGGCCTTGTCCCACGCCAGGGCGAGCCCGGCCCGGGGTGCGGTCTCTCGGCGAACAACTTCCCCGATAAGGTAGACCGGGGGAGTGTCGGTGTCGGGTTGCTTGAAAACCAGCGCCACAGAGGTGCCGAACGCCACTTCGTCAGGAGCCTCTACGAACGCGCCGCCAACGCTGATGTCCACCGACTTTGCGTCGCTCCTTTCCCGGTCCGCTACGTAGCAGTAGACCTCTTCTACCAGCAGCCGCCGCGGGAACAGTCGTCGTTCCTTGCCCGATTTACCCATAGCCTCAACCCCTCACCGCAAGCGCCGTTCCGGCGCCCCTCGTTCCTGCATTCTGCCGCACCTTGAGCGCTAACTCAATGACAAAACAGAGCACTTCATTTACAGTTTGTACGCAGCGGGCGGAGAGACAGGAGAATCGCGATGAGGAAAAAAGGTGGACGACTTGTGGTTGCACTTGGGGTCGGGCTGCTCTGGTTCGCTTGTTCGAACGAGGCGAAGAAGCAAGGCGCAGAAGTCTTTGCAGAAGTCGTCAGTGACCTGCGGGTAAACGAGACTGCCCAGGACCAGAGGACACCCGCGGATCTGCCCCCGGACGTTTCGGCCGACGAAACTTCATCACCCCAGCCCGCCTGGCCGCAATGCCCGACAGCCGAGCCAGGCCCTTCCCTGGCCGAGAAAGCCGCCCACTACGATGACCTCGCCCGGAATCTGCACGTGCACGACGGGCTGCTGAGGACCGTTACCCTCACTGAACCGGGCTCAGGAATAGCGGCTTCTCACCACCACTCCGACAACGCCAATTACTGGACCGGGCTTTACCTGGCAAGCCAGATTTTCCGCTACGCGGCTACCGGGGAACAGGAGGCGCTGGAGAACGCTCTTGCCACCGCGGAAGGGCTACACCATATCCAGGGCGTGACCGGTATCGACGGGCTCATGGCACGCTGCTACGCCGCTCCGGATGGGCTGTACAGCAACAAGGGGGAAGGGGACCCCAAATGGTTCGATTCAACAGCCCCCGGCTACGAGGGCTGGCGGTTCAAAGGGGATGTCTCCAAGGACGGCATGAGCGGCGTGATGTTCGCGTATGGCGTCGCCGCCGCGCTGGGCGACGTCGTCCCTGAGGTTCGGGACGCGGTTGCTCCCGACGCCGCGGCCGTCGCCCACAATCTCATCGACAACGACCTGCTGGTTATCGATGTAACCGGGGAACGCACCGAGCACGGAGACCTGTACGCGTTTACCGCGGGCGGTTTCCCCGGCTTCAACGCGTTGCTGGTGTCTTCGTTCATCAAGGCCGCGGCCGAGTTGTCGGGGGAACAGGAAATCGATGATTACTACTACGGCTGCCTCATGGGCGGATTCGAGGTGGAGCCCTGCCGGGGAAGGGACGGGCCGGTGAAGGCGCCCTACGTGGAGCTGATGGACGGTATGATGGGGCTCTATCTCGAGAACTGCCAGGAGAATTTCAACAACTTCCTTATGGCGTTCCTGTCCATGCACACCCTGATCCGTCTGGAAACGGATCCCGAGTTAGCCGCGGCGTTTGCAGAAATCTATGGGGGCAAAATGTGGACCTGGCCAGACCACGACTACCCCGCGTCCGAGCAGATGAATCCGGTGTATGCATTCCTCTACGCCGGCGGAGTGGCCGCGTCCCCGGACGACGCGGTGCTGGCGACTGCTGTCGAAGAAGCCGTCTGCAACCTGAAACGATTTCCCGCGTCCAAGGCGAGCCTGGAGACCCCGGCAGGTGACCCCGATCTGGAGGTATGTAAAAGCCGCGGCGGACATCCCCGGGCTGCAACCCCGTTCCCCGTCGATGAACGCCACATAGACAATTGCGTCTGGCGCCTCGACCCGTACGAAATCCCCAAAGGCTCCGCCGCGGGCGACGGCACGCTGGTCTGGAGCCCCGAGGACTATCTGCTCCCATATTGGGCAGGCCGTTATTTTGGGTACATATCGCCCGACACTTAGTCGGAGTGGGCCGTCAGCTCTTAGCTCTCAGCTCTCAGTAAAACCTCAGCCTCTTGGCTGGACGTAGCTGACCGCTGATCGCTGATAGCCCCAAGCCCCAAGCTCCAAGCCCTATTCGTCCGCGCAATTCTGTTCGAACAGGTAGAACTTAACCAGCGGTTCGATGACGTTGTCGTGGAAGCCGTCGTCAATGTAGAGGATCTCCATGGTCTGGGGGCAAAGCAGGAAGGTGTTGGGGAAGGTGCCGGAGTCCAACGGGCCCACCGGCTCCATGAAGTATGCCAGCCCGCCCCCTTCCGCTTCTCCGTCGGGATCCGCGGTGGGGGTGTCCATCCAGTAGTGGTATTGGATGATGTTGCTTTCTTTCCACGCGAGCGCAAAGTCTTGGTCGATGGGAGAACTGTCGGTCTTTTCGTAGTTGATCTCGAGGACGGTGAGGCCGTCATCGGCCCAGTCCGCGTGCCAGGAGTTCAGCAGCCAGGTGTCATTCTTGCACACGATGCACCAGCCCGCGGAATAGGTCACGAGGATCAATTTCCCCACCCCGAAGAAATCTCCGAATTCCACGGTGGAGAGGTCCTCCGGGTCCAGATACTGCTGGTTGGGAACCGTATCTCCCAAGTAGGGCCCGTAGGGCGGCGGTGCATAGGTTGGAATACACGTTCCCCCCTGGCACTCCTCCCACTGCTGGCAAACTCCGCACGACTGCCCGCAGCCGTCCAGACCGCACACCTTCTCGCCGCACGGCGCCGGGCAGCCGCACAAGCCGTCGACGCACGTTTCTCCGTCGAGGCACTCCATCGGTTCACCTTGGCACACATCTCCGACGCAGGCGTCCGCCACCGTGCACGGGTCCCCGTCGTCGCAAGGGTCTGCCCCCGGCACCACCTTTGAGCCGCAGCCGGTGGCCTGTTCGCAGAAGTCTTCCGTGCACGGATTGCCGTCATCGCAGTCGGCGAACTCGAGGCCCGATGCACACATGTGTCCCCAACAGAAGTCGCCGAGGGTGCAGAGGTTTCCATCGTCACACGGCCCTTCCACCTCCAGGTTCACGCAACCCGTGTCCGGGTCGCACGAGTCCAGCGTGCACTGAAAGTCGTCGTTGCAATCGAGTCCTGATCCCGGGACGCATTCTCCCGCCACGCAATGGTCGCCCGCGGTGCACAGGTTATTGTCCTCGCAAGGGGTGTCGTCGGCGAGTGCCTGGACGATGCAGCCACCCGTTTCCGGGTCACACACGGGCACGCCGCAAGGCGGAGAAGGGACCGCGGAGCAGTCGGGGACCGCAGAAACGTCCTGATTGCACTGCCCGTCCTCGCAAACCGGCACGCCGTTGCACGGGTTGTCGTCTTCCAATTCGAGGCAGTCCTCATTATTGACGCAATCGCACAGATTTTGAGCCTGCACGCACGCCCCGTCGACGCAGTGGTCGCCCTCGGTGCAACTGTTCTGGTCGTCGCAGAGCTTGTCCTGGGCCGGCACGAACAGACAGCCGGCAACCGGGTCGCAACTGTCGTCGGTGCACTCGTTTCCGTCGTTGCACGGCACCTGGGCGCCGGGAAGGCACGCACCTTCCGCACAGGCGTCCCCGACAGTGCACGCGCTTCCGTCGTCGCACGCCACGCCGTCAAGCGGTATCTTACTGCACCCCACCGCGTGCTTGCATGTGCCGGTGTGGCACACGCCGGCATCCGAACAATCTTCCGTAACAGTCTCGAAGGAGCCGGGCAGGCAGGTCAGATAGGTGAGACCCTCGCAAACACCCTCTCCGTGAGGGCAAACAGGTGGCAGGTCGGGCTCTGCCGTGTCATCTTCCACGTCAGGTGAGTCCTTGGACTCAAAGGTGTCCGCTGGTTCCAGGTCAGGCAGGTCGGGGGAACCCTCGCTGCCAGGATCAGCGAACTCCAACAGGTCAAGTTCAGCTCCTCCGTCCAGTGAGAGGTTGTCCTCGGGTGAGTCGGCGATTTCCAACCGCGGCGATGATTCATCGGCCTGCCCGCCAGGGTCGGCCGGGATGTCCGAAGGCTCCAAAACATCGGTGTCCAAATAGACGGGCGGGGTCGAGTCCGCAGGGCAGCCGGAGAGGAACAGAACGAGTGCAATTCCGGCTGCTGGCAGTCTCAAGGCGACCCCCTTTTCGTCGATACGCCTGGGTCGTATTATGCGCATCTCCCCGGACAATGTACAACGGAAAAAAGAGGCTGCTGACGGAGTGGGTAGCCGCGATCCAGCGACCTCGGACAACCGCCGAAAGCACAAACGATCGCCGAAAGCGATTGGATCCCTGTGACAGGACGGCACGGTTTTTGTGACTTAATGTCTCACTTTTTTGGCCCGTGCTGGGTCTCATTTCTTCCCTTCGATTTGGCTATTTTCCAGTTTCTCGTCGGGGCTCCGCAGTTATCTCGAGTATATATTCATTTACATTATGTTATTCTCACGCTGCAGCCGGTTTGCTCACTTTCTTTAAGTTCTTTGACACATTCTGTCTCGCTGCCTTAGTATGGGTTAGAGAAACGGGAGTAGTTTGACTTTTGGAAGTAATTGACGGGGAGGGAGAAAGATGAAGAGAAGCCTGGTTTTCATGTTGTTGGGTGTCCTGCTGGCGGCGCTGTCGCTCAGCGGCTGCTTTGATGATGGCACGGAACAGGACTGCACCGGTCCAGCGTGCGACTCGTCTGAAGTGTCCATCGTCGAGAAGGACAAAGAGGATCCGGTGGTTGACGACAAACTCACCCCGGAAGACCCTGTGGAAGAGCAGGCTGTCGTGCTGCCCGACCCGGAGGTGGAAGTTGCGGTGCCCGGCGCCACCTACATTTACAAGGTGGATAACGAGCATCTGGACAAACCTCAAGGCTCGGACAAGCCGACCCCTACCGGTATTACCATCGATGATCTGACGCCGGAAGAGCTGGCGAAGATCGACACACTGCGGACCGCCATCGACGTCGGACTCGACGTCGGTCGCTTCGAGTATGTCGAGTCGGTTTCCATCGCGCTGCAGATGAAAGGGCTCGTGGATGACTACGAAGCGTCTGTCGAAGACGGTTTCGTGGGCCTGGAGCAGGTGCCGGAGCCGTGCCCGTTTGCGAAGTACTATGACAATGGGTTCGATGCCACTGGAGACACCTGTGACTACCTGGCCGACATGGCCAAGGTGGAAGTGTACTCCGAACTGTCCAACGTGCTGGACCAGTATGACCTCCCCGGCGAAGTGCAGGAATCCCCTGACTTCGAAGAGGCGTTCTTCTGGTACGAGCAGGGCGCCATCAGTGGCGTCGAAGAAGAGCGGGTGAAAGTCAAGTTCGACCTGCAGCAGACCGCGGTTTGCGATTCTGAGCCCACCCCGGTTGAGAGCTCTTTCGAAAAGGGCGTACTCACCGGCCGGCAGCACTTCGCACAGAAGCTGAACGAGTGGCTCGGGGCCAACGGTTACAAAGCCGACTACCCGATCATGTCGCAGCCGATCCAGGTGTGCAACGCCGACGTTTCCATGCTGGTGCCTTCCAAGTCCTCCGCCATCCAGACCGTGGAGCTGAAGGCCAACTCCCAGCCGCTGTGCGAGAACTACGTCGCCCCCACCCAGGAAGGCATGCAGCAGTATGCCCTGGCTGAAATCGACTATCGCAAGGGCATGAAGAAAGGGATCGACGATGAATTCGGCCTGGCCGCAGTCAAGGTGTTCCAGGTGATTCCGTGCAACGTATCCGACCCGATCGTAATGGACCTGGACGGTGACGGCATCGAGCTCATGCCGATTCACAAGGGCGTCAACTTCGACCTCTATGGTGTCGGCCACGAGCAGGCCGTAGCCTGGGTCGCCCCCGACGATGGTTTCCTGGCCCTCGACCGCAACGGCAACGGCGTGGTGGACAATGGCCTCGAACTGTTCGGTAACATCGACAAGGCCTTTGCGGATGGGTTCCATCACATGTCCGCGCTGGACAGCAACATGGACGGCGCCCTCACCGCCGCCGACGCTTCGTTTGCGTCCCTGGTGGTCTGGAAAGACGCTAATAGCGACGGCATCTCCACGAGGGATGAAGTTGTGGCTCTGGCCTCCTACGGGGTAGAGAACATCAACCTCGACGCGGTCAATGTAATGAACGTGAGCGCGGGCAACCGCATTCCGAAGACCTCCACGGCAACCGGAGCGGTGAGCTTCCTGCTGGGCGATGCGTTCCTCGCCTCCGCGCCGTACCCGCGTCTGTAGTATCGCACGCACGGGCGTAACGCCCGCCTTGATCCCGTTTCTCTAAGCTCCAAGTTTGTCACTCCCCCTCTTTCCATGTATACTTCCGAAAGGTTTACGACCTCCTACCGGGCGCGTGAGCGTCCCACGTATCATAGGGTGACGGACCATGACCAGTAGAACTACCTTGTACTTGTTGTTGGCCGCGCTGGCCGCAACTTCCCTCTGGGGATGCAGTGTCGAAGCCCCGGACCCCATCGTGCTGGAGACGGACTGCCCGTTCTGCGGAGCCAAACCGTGCTATATGCCCGATTCCGGCGGCGAATTTGTCTGTCCCACCACCTGTGCCGACGACTTGACGGAGCAGCCGGAGGACATACAGGACCCGGGCGAGGATCTTGGCGAGCTGCCTGACCAGCCCGAGGTGAAAGAAGTTGTCATCGACATTCCTCCCGATGTTCTGCCTCTGTCCGTGAAAGTCTCGGTAGACTCGGAGATTCTCAGCGGTATCGCGACCGTCGGCGCGATCGTGGAAGGCGGCAAAGCGGTGATGGGCGTTGAGTTCTATGTCGACAACGTCCGTATGGATACCGACTTCATTCCTCCCTTCAACACCAGCGTCAACACGTCGGAATTCAAAGACGGGTTCCACCTGGTCTCCGTGTTTACCGCAGACCAGTACGGCCAGACCGCGTCCGATTCCAAGCAACTGACTTTCGACAACACACCGCCCATGATTCTGGCCACCGAGCCGATGGAAGGAGACATAGTCTTCTTTGAAGACGGCCCCATGCACATGAAGATGGAAGTGGACGACCCTTCTTCCATGAAGAACGTGACCTTCAGGGCCAACGGCCTCATGGTGGCCGAGTTTGTACAGCCGCCCTTCGAGGCGGATGTGAACTTCGGTGTTCTGTTCATCGACATCAACACCCTGCCGAAGAACATCTATCTGCAGTTCGAGGCAGTAGATTACCTGGGACAGACCACTACCCAGGCCGTTAACGTGATGGTGTACAAGCGGCACATCTGGACTTTTGAGACGGTCGGCGAGATCTGGCCCACGGCCTCTTCCCTGCCCAACGGCAACATCGTATTCGGCAACAACAACAACAAGCTGTTCTGCCTCAACCAGAACGGTGGCCAGGAGTGGCTCCTCAACACCTCCGGCTCCATTACCGTGAAGACCGGAGTGAATCAATCCAACAGCTCCAGCTATTACAGCGGCCTCGACGGCAATGTTTATGCGGTCAACTCGGGCAGCAGCAGCCAGTGGTCAATGAACATGCAGTCGCCACCCAGCGGCGGACTGGTTCACCAGAGCGGGCAGGTGTACGTTGCGTCCTACTCCGGAACCGTGTACTCGCTCACCGAAGGAGGCGGCGGTGTCAGTTGGCAGGTCGCACTTCCCGGTTTCATCTCGTCGTCCCCGGAGGTGGCGCCCGACGGCACCGTGTATATCGGTTGCCAGGACAACTCCATGTACGCGATCCAGAATGGCTCCATCATCTGGAGTATTCCCACAGGAGGGGAGGTGTGGTCCTCACCGACCTTTGGTGCGGACCAGAGGGTTTACTTCGGCTCTAACGACGGCTGGATCTACGCGGTGAAACAGGATGGAGGCCCATGGTGGGTGACCGAAGTGCAAGGGCAGATATGGGGTAAGCCACTCGTTGCCAGTGACGGGGCCATATATGTTGCGTCCACCTCAAAGTACGTCTCCCGGCTCGACCCGCAGGATGGAACCATAGTGTGGGAAACCAAGACCGAAGGGCTGTCCTACTCGTCGCCGGCCGAGGGGCCCGCCGGCCAGATCTACATCGGGACTACCGGCGGCAAAGTGTTCTGCCTCGATTCTGAAACCGGTCTTATTCAGTGGACCTACAACATCGGCGACACCATCCACGCCACCCCCCTCATCGTCGGCAACAAACTGTTCATTGGCAGCACCAATCGGAATATGTATGCTCTCTGGGTCGGGCAGCCGAATTGAGGCAGGCGGTAGCAAAGTAAAGGCTGTAGACGGTAGGAACGTCAGAAACCAATCACATGGGGGACTGTATGCGGGTCACCGGTTTGTTTGCGTCTGTACTGTTGCTTCTCGCCTGCAGTTCCAGCGACAAGACTACACCCGAAAACACCCTGGCTGCCTGCCAGGATGAGTCCGACAATGACGGTGACGGGAAGGTCGACTGTGCGGATGACGACTGCCAGGTATTTGTCGCGTGTGCGCATGAGCGCGGCCGCGACGCTACGGGATCGGATGCGCGCGATGGCGACGCACCCGCGCGTTACGACGCCCCGGCACCCGCGGACGCGAACGGCGAGGCCTTGCATCCGGTACCGGATCTGGTTGCGGAAGACACCGCGTTGCCGCCCGAGGATACGGGCGGAGGGAACGGCTTCTGCGACCCTTGTGGATACGGGTCGCTCAAAGGCAGAGTGTGCGCGCCCAGCGAGCAGATCTACGTCTCCGGGGCGACCATCACCATCGAAACTACCGACTGCGCCGGCGAACCGCTGGTGCTCACCGCTGTCTCCCAGGTGGACGGCAGCTACCTCTTCGAGAGCGTGCCGTGCGGCTATCAGACGGTGCACATCGAAAAGGGCAGCTTCGTGTACGAGTATGAAGTCCCGGTCAAGACCGGAGAATTGATGGATGTCAGCGGTGCGGACATCAAGATGTGCTTCGGCGCGTCCATCGTCAGCATCGCGGTGCTGTGGGGCCAGTGGGACGAGATGAACGACATCGTCGACCGGCTCGGCTTCGACCACGACTGGTTCTACTACGAAGACACCCTCTATTCCGACGATCCGGACTGGGAAAACGAGGAAGCGGTGCAGTTCCTTTTGGACCCTGCCTGGCTGGCGCAATATAACATCCTCATCCTCAACTGCGGCTCCGCTTACCAGAAGTGGGTAGTCGAGTTCCCCGATATCGAGGATAACTTGCGGGACTGGGTGCTTCTGGGCGGCTCCCTCTACATGTCGGACCTCGCCTGGATCATGGGGGAAAAGGCGTTCCCCGACGGTATCGACTTCTACGGCATAGACGACAAGGGCTCCATGGCCTCGGACGGCCCCCAGATCATCGAGGGCAACCAGGATTTTAACGCATTCCTGGTGGACGCGCAGTTGGCGGCATATGTCGGTGGTGGCGAATTGACAGTCCACTATGGGCCGGGGCCCCTCATCTCCATCGCCGCGG
>CAZVFX010000190.1:0-10514 GCA_964626565.1 uncultured Myxococcales bacterium | reverse complement strand
TGGTCAGCACGTGCGAATGCCCTGACTGTGTCTTCGAGCCGGACCCGGCTCTAGAAGGCTATGCCTGGTATGCCGGCACCGCCGGCAGTAAGTTACACCCAGTAGGAGAGGTTTTGCCGAACGAGTGGGGGCTGTTCGACACCGCTGGCAACCTCAGCGAGTGGGTGTGGGATCAATATCAGGCCGACTACTACGCGTCATCTTCGGTGGTCGATCCACTGGGCGGAAGCGGCAGCCACGGTGTGTTCCGTGGCGGCTCTTTCCCCGTCTGGGGAGAGCGTTGTCGATCTGCGGCTAGGGTAAACGAAAATCGGCTGTCGCGTCGCTCCACTACCGGCTTCCGAGTGGTTCGGAGCTTGGCGACGCAGGATTGTGTTCCCGCCTGCGGCAACAGACAGTGTGGTCCCGACGGATGTGGCGGAAGTTGCGGGGACTGTGGGGATGGCCAGGAGTGCGTGGAAGACTTTGGCGCGTGCCGGCCGGCCGACTGGCTGGTGATACCCGGCGGCACCTTCACTATGGGCACGCCGGATGACGAGCCGTGCCGAAACGCTGAGGGCGAGGGGCCGCAGCACCAGGTCACCATCACCCGTCCCATGCTGGTGAGCGACCATCTCGTGACCCATAGTGAGTGGGAGGAGACCACCAGCCTTCCCGACCCCAGCTACAGCGGCGTTACCAGCAAGGGCACGTGCGCTTCGTCCGATTGCCCGGTGGAGACGGTCAACTGGTTCGATGCCATGGCGTATTGCAACGCGTTGTCGAAAAAGCGCGGGCTGGAAACGTGCTACGAGTTGGAGCAATGCACGGGGGAAATGGGCTCCGGGTGCGAGCCTCTCGTCGCTGGCTGTTGGGATTCGTCAACCTATCAGTGTGAATCGGTCACTTTCAAGGGAGTGGGCTGTGCCGGGTACCGTCTGCCTACCGAAGCGGAGTGGGAGTACCTGGCCCGGGGCGGCACCACCGCCTCCCTGCCGTTTCCTCCACCGTTCGGGGGAGGGAAGAGCAGCGAGTGCGAACCGGACGAAAACATGCCTCCGTACCCGGCACCGGAACCAAACCTGGCTGACTATGCATGGTACCTCTACAACTCGGGCGACGTTATGCACCCGACGCGGACCAAGTTTGCGAACAACTTCGGACTCTATGACATGCTGGGTAGCGTCATGGTCTGGATATCCGACCCCTGGAAGGCCGGCCCATATTCTCCCGAACCTGCGGTGGACCCGGTGCCCGAGACGGACTCCACCCCTTCGTACGCCTGGCTCAGGGGATGCGGGGCTGGTCACGAACCCGGTCTTTGTCGTCCCGGCAGCCGGCACTACCAATATGCCCATCATCGTGGCGCCAACTACGGCTTCCGCGTGCTGCGCACTCTGTTGTGCCGAGACGGAGACACTAGAATGTGCGGCGTGGACGAGGGCGACTGCTCCTCCGGCATACAAACGTGCGTCAACGGGGTGTGGGGCGAATGCAACGGCGCGGTAGAACCCGACGCCGACCTGTGCGCCGGCCATGAATGTGGCGGCGACAACGGCTGTGGCGGCGACTGCGGCGACTGTCCGGAAGGTTGGTACTGCGACGAGACCTACCACGTCTGTTCAAGGCCTGACTGGGTGGTCGTCGAGGGCGGCACCTACCTGATGGGGGCGGGTGTTGACGAAGACTGCAGCGAGCCTGACGAGTTTCCCCAACACGAGGTGACCATTACCCGCACCCTGTTGGTGAGTGACCACGAGGTCACCAACGCGGAGTGGGAAGTCGTGTCGGGGCAGCCGGCCCCGAGTTTCTTCGGCCCCAACGCTAACGGCCCAGTCGCGAAGCCGTTCTGTCTGACTGGCGACTGCCCGGTGGAAACAGTGAGTTGGAATGAGTTCCTGGTCTATTGCAACTGGCTCTCCCGCATGGAGGGCTTGGAAGAGTGTTATGTGCTCGACGGATGCAGTGGGACGCTCGGGGGCGGGTGCGTCCCGGCGACGTCCAGCTGCACCGGAGACTATCAGTGCGTTGACGACCAGGCTTTCGTGGGTCTCGATTGCACCGGCTATCGTCTGCCCACCGAAGCTGAGTGGGAATACCTGGCCCGCGCCGGAACCACGGCTGCGTTTGCATATCCGGCGCCCGACGGGGCGGATACCGATGTACTGGTAGGCTCGTGCGTCGCGAACGACTGTGTCGAAGAGCCCGCTGTCGATCCGTACGCGTGGCACTGTGGGCACGACGGCCCGTATCCAAAACCGGTGCGGCAATTGGCCCCGAACAACTGGGGCCTGTACGACATGGCGGGCAACGTGCAGGAGAGCTGCTGGGACGCTTACTCCGCTGACACCTACACCGACGAACCCGAGGAGGACCCCATCGTTGACGGATGGGACAAGGTGCGCGTCGTGAGGGGAGGCACGGCGGATACCTCTGCCCCTATCTGCCGGTCGGCGGAGAGAGCACACGACTGGGGTTGGGCCCGTCGCAGCAAGACTGTAGGTGCGCGAATCGTCAGAACATTGATTGCCCCGCCGTAGTGCCCGGTTTGTTGAGTTATGACTGTTGAGGTTTGGGAGGTCACCCGGATGCAGAGCATTTCTCTAAGTCTATTTCGCATCGCCCTCCAACTGTCCGTCGCGTTGCTTCTGCTGGCCGTTGGGGTGTTTTCAACCGGCTGTATCAAACGGCACGCCGGTTTTCCGGGAGCGGTTGACGGTGGCGGTGCTGACAGAGCCGTGACTGACGTGGCCGCTGAGTTGGAAGTCGGTCTCGAGGAGTTGGCCGTGGACCCGGGCCTGCCAGAAATCCCCGACCTTCAGGAGGAGAGTTCTCCTGAAGTGATTGATGTCGCTGATGCCGAGTCGGTTGATGTCGCGGATACCCTGGACTTGGCGGAGGCGGAGGCGGAAGTAGAAATCGCTCCCTGGTGCGGTGACGGTTCTTGCGCCGGGGAAGAGGATTGCGGCACCTGCCCCGATGACTGCGGATGCGAAGATGGGAAGATGTGTTCCGACGGCGTTTGCATTTGCGAACCTGACTGCGAGGGCAAGGAATGCGGGTCAGACGCCTGCGATGGTGACTGCGGCACATGCGCGGGTGCTCAGGATGCATGCCAGGAAGGGAAATGTGTCTGCCAGCCGGATTGCGCGGGCAAAGAATGTGGTCCGGATGGCTGCGGCGGCCTGTGCGACGTAGACGAATGCGACGATGGAAACCCGTGTACCGAGGATGAGTGCGTCGAATCGCAATGCGTCAACGAGTTGCTTCCGCTTGAGGAAATGGAGGTGGAGGCGTGGAAGTGCATCTGCGAATTCAACGCCCACTGTGCCGAACTCAACGATGACGACCTGTGCAACGGCGAACTGCACTGCGCCGAGTCGACCGAAGACCCCGATGTCAAAGTCTGCCAGGTAGCCCCGGATTCAGTGCCCGACTGCGACAACGGCAACTACTGTGACGGCCCCGAAGGGTGCGATCCCGCCACCGGCGACTGCCTCCCCGGAGTGCCGCCCGCAGTGGATGACTTCAACGATTGCACCGTGGATTCTTGTGACCCTCTTCTTGGCGAGCTCGTCCATCTTCCGGATCACGAGTACTGCGACGATGGGGAGTTCTGCACCGGTGAGGAGCTGTGCGACGTGGCCGCCGGCTGTCTCCCAGGTACTCCCCCGGCACTGGACGACGAAATCGATTGCACCGAAGACGAGTGCGATGAAGAGCTGGATGTGGTGCTCAACACGCCGGACAACGCACTGTGCGATGACGGTAACCTGTGCAACGGCGCAGAGCTTTGTGCTGAAGCTACCGGCTGCCTGGAAGGAGCGCCTCCGGATGTCGACGATCAGGTGGATTGCACCGTCGACTGGTGCGACGTCGACCTGAACGAAATTGTACATCAGCTCGACCACGATTTCTGTGATGACAAGCAGTTCTGCAACGGCGTCGAGACCTGCGATGCGGCCGCGGATTGCCTGCAGGGCACTCCGCCTGATACCGATGATCTGGTCGATTGCACTGACGATACCTGCGATGACGTCCTGGACATTGTCGTGCACGCTCCCAACCACGGTCTATGCGACGACGAGGACGACTGCACTTTCAACGTTTGTGACGCTGACCTGGATTGCATCTTCCCCGATGTTCCGGACGGCAGCCAGTGCGATGGTGACTCGCCCCTCGCCTATTGTCTCTCCGGGACGTGCGAGTGCGTGCCCAACTGCGAGGACCGCCAGTGCGGACCCGACGGCTGCGGCGGAAGCTGCGGTGACTGCTTCATTGAAGATGGCCCGGAGTTGGTGTGCAACGATGCGTACGGCGTGTGCCACCGGCCGGGCTGGGTGGCGATTCCCGGCGGCAAGTTTATGATGGGCAGTCCGACGGATGAACCTTGCCGAGAGTACTACGAAGGGCCTCGGCATCCGGTGAGCATCACCCGGGATCTGCTGGTGAGTGACCACGAACTGACCTATGCGGAATGGGACGAGGTGGTTCCTCCCGGCACTCCCAACCCCAGCTACTTCGGGCCGGACGGGGTGCTCAACGCGTGCGAATTCGACCACTGCCCCATAGAAATGATCAACTGGTTCGAGGCACTGACGGTGGCTAACCTCATGTCGGAACGTGAGGGCCTGGAGAAATGCTACGTCCTGAACGGTCCCAGCGGCACCCTGGGAGGTGGCTGCGGAGGGTTGGATGCTTGCAATGAAACCGACTACACGTGGAGCACCGTAGTATTCAAGGGACTGGACTGCCCGGGCTATCGTTTGCCTACCGAAGCGGAGTGGGAGTATTTCGCCCGCGCCGGCACCGATACTGCGTTCCCCTTCCCTCCACCCGAGGGCTCCGATAGCAGCGCTGACTGCGACCTCTGTGATAAGGACGAGGTTCTGGGCGACTACGCCTGGTACTGTGACAACTCCTTCGATTTCACGCATCCTACCGCAGAGAAGTTGCCAAATGCTTGGGGGCTCTACGACACCTCGGGCAATGTGGTGGAGTGGTGCTGGGACTATTTCACTGCCTCTTCATACTGGACGTACTACGGCGAAGACCCTGCGAACTCCCACCCCGGCGGAACCGGGGTCGCACGGGGAGGTTCGTTTGTCTACTATCACGGCAGCCAGGACTTGCGGTCGGCGCAGCGCGGCGCCCCCCCGCGGGACGGGCGTTCGAGAATCTTCGGAGTGCGCCTGGTGCGCACCCTTTCCACGACAAATTGCACACCTGACTGCGAGGGCAAGGAGTGCGGCCCCGACGGCTGCGGCGGAAGCTGTGGCGGCTGCCTTGAGGCAATCTGCGACGACGAATACGGTGTGTGCAAGAAGGACGGCTGGGTGGTGGTGCCTTCCGGCAGCTTCATCATGGGCTCCCCCGCAGACCAGGAGTGCTTCCTGAACCCGGAAGGCCCCTTGCATCCGGTCACGATTTCTCGTCCGATGCTGGTGAGTGACCACGAAGTCACCCAAGGCGAATGGGCGGAAACGACCGGCACCGACCCCTCTTACTATGGCGCCACTGGACCGCTCCCGGATCCGCCTTGCGGAGCGGCCGACTGCCCGGTGGAACAGGTCAATTGGTATGAGGCCGTCACCTACTGCAATTTGCTTTCCGAAAAGGAAGGCCTGGACCCATGTTATGAACTGACCGCGTGCGCCGACGATTTCGGCGCCGGATGCGGTGATGAACTTAGTTGCAACGCTTACACGTGTGAGGAGGTTGAATTTCTCGGGCTGGAATGCGAGGGATACCGACTGCCCACCGAAGCGGAATGGGAGTACATGGCTCGGGCCGGAACGAGCAAAGCCTTCTACTATCCGCCTCCTGACGGCTCCGACATGGCTGACGAGGCCACCTGTCAGGCGTGCTATGTCGAGCCGGCACTCGAGGAGACCGCCTGGTACTGCAACAATTCGGCAGGGGTGACTCATCCTGTGCGCGAATTGACGCCCAACGAATGGGGACTCTACGACATGGCGGGCAATGTCGCTGAATGGTGCTGGGACTTGTTCGACGAAGAGTACTACTCGTCCAGCTCCGTTATCGATCCTCTTGGGGGCACCGGCCCCTACCGCGCTGTCCGGGCCGGCGGGAAGGGACACGCTCCCGATATCTGCCGCGCCACGTATCGCGGCTCCTACCCACCGCTGGTCCGCCACTCCTATCTTGGCCTGAGAGTTGTCCGCTCCATTCAGGGGTCGTGCTCCCCGCATTGCGAAAATCGTCAGTGCGGGTCCGACGGGTGCGGTGGAAGCTGCGGCGAGTGCGGGGAAGGGGAAGAGTGCATCGAGGAGTTCGGTGCTTGCAGGCCCGCCGATTGGGTAGTGATTTCAGGCGGCACCTTCATAATGGGTACTCCCGACGACGAGCCTTGTCGGGAAAATGACGAAGGGCCCCAGCACCAGGTCACCATTACTCGCCCCATGCTGGTGAGCGACCACCCGGTGATCCGCAGCGAATGGGAAGCTGTCACCGGTCTTCCGGACCCCAGCTACAACGGCCCGGCAGACACAAACAACTGCAAGTCGCAGGATTGTCCGGTGGAACGGATCAACTGGTACGAGGCCATGGCCTACTGCAACGCGCTGTCGCTCCAGGAAGGCCTGGAAACGTGCTATGTGCTTGAACAGTGTACCTACAATCTGGGCTCCGGCTGCCCGCCGGGTAACCCGGGCTGTGCGTGCGACGAATGCTACGAGTGTGGAGTTGTCGAGTTCAAGGGAGTCGACTGTGCCGGCTACCGCATGCCCACCGAGGCCGAGTGGGAGTATCTGGCCCGGGGCGGGATTGCCGCCTCGTTGCCGTTTCCGCCTCCGTTCGGGGGCGGGAAAAGCAACGAGTGCTTCTGGACCGGAGGGGACAAGACCCCCGAGCCGAACATGGAAGACCACGTCTGGTATTTGTACACCACCAAAGACCAGATGCAGCCGACCTGGACCAATTCTCCCAACAACTTCGGCCTGTATGATACGCTGGGCAACGTTGGAGTATGGGTAACGGACCCCCATCCCAACGACATCTATCCCGACGAATCGGTGGTGGACCCGGTAGCTCAGGCGGATCCTGCGTGGCCGGGAAGTACCAAATACAGGGGTTGCGCCTACAACGGCCATCCCAGCTATTGCCGTCCGGGAAGCCGCCTGTACAAACCTGGCAGCGCGAAGAATTCGGACGTGGGATTGCGGGTGCTGCGCAGCTTGCTGTGCCGAGACGGCGAAACTCGTCAGTGCGGCGTCGACGAAGGTGCCTGCTCTTCTGGCGTACAGACTTGCGTCAACGGCGTCTGGGGCGATTGCCTCGACGCGGCTGAGCCTGACCCCGATCCTTGCGCCGGCTACGAATGTGGCGGCGACAACGGCTGCGGCGGCGACTGCGGCACCTGCCCGGAAGGGTGGGATTGCGACGAAGACCACCACGTGTGCGTACGGCCCCAGTGGGTAGTCGTGCCGGGAGGCGACTTCATGATGGGCTCCCCGGAAGACGAACCGTGTCGAGGCGACGATGAGGGGCTGCCGCGGAACGTGACCATCAGTCGGGATATGCTGGTTAGTGATCACGAAGTGACGTCGGTGGAGTGGCAGACCGTGGTTGGAGAGTTCGACCCCAGCGAGCACGTGGAGTTGGGGGTCTGCCTCGAGCCCGACTGCCCGGTGGAGAGAGTGAGCTGGTATGACGCGCTCACCTACTGTAACTGGTTGTCGGAGCTGGAAGGGCTCGAGCCGTGCTACGACCTGGGTGAATGCTCCGGAGCATTCGCCGGCGGCTGCGAGGAAGGGCAGCAGTCGTGCACGGGCGATTACGCCTGTCCGCAAATATCGTTCGCCGGCCTGGACTGCCAGGGCTACCGCCTGCCCACCGAGGCGGAGTGGGAGTACCTGGCTCGAGCCGGAACGACCACAGCCTATGCATATCCGCCTCCCGCAGGCTCCGAAGTAGTGCCCAATCCGGACGGGTGCTACGATGACGGATTCTACGAGGATCCCAACCTGGACGGCTATGCCTGGTACAATGCCAATTCCGGCGGTCCGGTGCACCCGGTGCGCGAACTGGACCCGAACGCCTTCGGCTTGTACGACATGACAGGCAACACCCAGGAGATCTGTTGGGACGCCTTTCAGGAGGACTACACAACTCTGGGGGATCTGGACCCACTGGCAGAAGATCCAGGAGGGTACCGCGTGGGACGGGGTTGCGGAACCACCGCCTACAGTGAACAGTGCCGCTCTGCTGATCGCCAGGGCGCGGACCACGTGCAGTTCCGGAGCCGGGACAGGGGCTTTAGAGTCGTAAGAACCATCGAGTAGTTCGGCTTCAACGCAGTTGACTTACCCTCCCTTGACTGCTGTACAATGTAAGTTCGGAGCCACAGTCTGCTCCTACCGGAGGAATTATGAAGAAATCACTGCTCATTGCCTTGGGGTTGGTGTTCATCGGCGCCGCCTGCGGCTCCGACTCAGGGGTGACCATCGACGAAGACGTCGCTTCTCTCGACGGCGTCGACTTGGGGACAGACCTGCCTGAAGGACCGCCTGCCGAGGTGTCGGAAGAGCTGCCCATGCCGGTCGATCTGGTGGAAATTGACTGGGGTTTCTACGACGCATCGCTATTCGAGATGGAAGTTGGACCAGAGCCCGGGGGCGCAGGTTGGCCTTGTGTGACGGACGCAGACTGCAACGAGCAATTGTGCATCAAGACTCCGGACGGCACGCAGTGCACAGTAACCTGCGAAGACGAATGCCCATTTGACTGGCAGTGCGTGCTCTATACTCCCAGTCTTCCCGACCAGGTCTACGTGTGTGTGGCGCCTTTCGGGAATCTGTGTCGTCCGTGTAAGACCAACTCCGATTGCTGGGTCAACGGCATCGATGCAGGGGAGGCATGTGTCGGATATGGTGCGGCTGGAAACTTCTGCGGTGGGCAGTGCGGCGATGAGCAGGTCTGTCCCCCCGGATATCAGTGCCTGGAGGCGGAAGATGTTACCGGTGAGCTTACATGGCAGTGCGCCAAACAGGGAACGGAATGTAGTTGCACCCAGTGGTTTGCCGACGAGGGTGCGGCCACGGAGTGCTATGTTGAGAACTTGCAAGGTGTCTGTTTCGGCGAGCGGGAATGCCTCACCGACGGTCTGACGAACTGTTCGGCTGACGCCCCTTCTGCCGAAGCCTGCAACGGCAGCGACGATGACTGTGACGGAGAAATCGACGAGGAAACCGGCGGCAAAGATTGCCTCAACATCAACCAGTTTGGTGCGTGTCCGGGCGAAGAGGTCTGCATTGCCGGCGAAATCGGGTGCGATGGCTCTGCGGCCGAACCCGAACTGTGCGATGGTCTGGACAACGACTGCGACGGGGATACAGACGAAGGTTTCCCCGACACAGATGGCGACGGCAAGGCGGACTGCATCGTCACCGACAAGGACGGTGACGGTATTCCCGACGACCAGGATAACTGCGAAGGCGTGTTCAATCCGGTGCAGCAGGACTTCGACCTGGACGGTGACGGGGATGCGTGCGACCTGGACGATGACAACGATTTCACCGCGGATGACGACGACTGCGCCCCCCAGGATCAGAACGTGCATCCCGGCGCCAGTGAAGAATGCGATGGCAAAGACAACGACTGCAACCTTCTCGTAGACGAGGGTTTTAGTGACAACGACTTCGATGGCTACAAAGACTGCACGGATGATGACGATGACAACGATGGCATTTCCGACGAGGCGGACTGCGCGCCCCTCGATCCCCTGGCTTATCCCGGAGCGGCTGAATTGTGCGACGGAGTAGACAATGATTGTGACAATGAGATCGACGATGGTTTTCCCGACAACGACGGGAATGGTGTGGCGGATTGTGTGGACGTGGACAAGGACGGCGACGGAGTCGAGAACGCGGATGATAACTGCCCCGACGTTTCCAATGATGGGCAGGGGGATCTTGATGGGGACGGAGTGGGGGACGCCTGCGATTCCGACGCGGACGGCGACGGCATACCCGATAGTGCGGACAATTGCGTGGGGGTGAAGAACACGCTGCAGGGAGATATTGACGATGACGGTCTGGGAGACGACTGTGACCCGGATGCGGACGGCGACGACGTGGCGAATGACGATGACAACTGCCCCATGGTGGCCAACGAAGGGCAGGAGGATGCTGACGGCGACGGCACCGGGGACGCGTGTGAAGACGACCTTGACGGCGACGGTATCGCCAACGCTCTGGATTGCCAGCCGTTGAACCCCGACGCTTACCCCGGCGGGGAAGAGAGATGTGACAGCGTGGACAATAACTGCAGCGGTGTTGTTGACGAGGGGTACCCCGATACCGACGGTGATGGGCTCAAGGACTGTGTCGACCTGGATGATGACAACGACGGCGATCCCGACGACGGTGACTGTGCGCCGCTGGATCCGCTCGTCAATTCGGGGGCGATGGAGATCTGTGATGGGAAGGATAACAATTGCGACGGGTCGGTGGATGAGGAGCTAGGGTCCCTCACCTGCGGCAAGGGCGCCTGCCTTCACACCGTGCCTGCATGCG
>CAZVFX010000189.1:0-10712 GCA_964626565.1 uncultured Myxococcales bacterium | reverse complement strand
CATTGAAATGCCCCATGCCGGCCAGAGTCAACGACTTCTTGATGACAAGCGGCTGGTCTTCCTTGTACTCGCCCTCGGCGACCAGAATGACGGCTCCCTCCTGCGCCTCCTGCAACGCGTCGAGAATCGACAAGTAGGGATGGGCCAGCGAGCCGTCGGCACCACCCGCCCCGCACGCGGAGTTGACGTAAAGTACCTGGGGAGCGGTCGCACCCACCGACGGGTAGCAGTTCTCCGGGCAGCACACCTTTCCGGTCCCTTCACCACTTGAACTGCAACCACCGCCCGCGGCCAGAAACAGAAGAACGATGAGGAGATATTCTGTGTCACGCTTCATACTGCCTCCGCCCAAACAAGATGCCAATCATACCACAAACTCGGCGCACCGTCAGCGAGTTGTGCCGCACTTGACTGACCAATGGGCCTTGCTATACTCGGCAACGTACATGGAGAGGCGAATGCAAAGGCACACCGGAGAAGCACAACACCTCAGCAGATGGCTCGTTACCTTGCTTTTTGTCTTCCTCGGCTGCCACGGCTGTGGCTCCGAAAGCGGAGGAGCCGACACCGCACAATCCGACTCCGTTGAAGCAGACGCGGGCGAACCCGCGGGCGAGACCCCTTGTGACCCCGATTGTGGTGGTAAACAGTGCGGCGACGACGGATGCGGGGGTCAGTGCGGCAGTTGCGACGAGGACAGGATCTGCTTGCCCGACTTCACCTGCGGCTGCCTCCCTGATTGCACGGGCGTCGAATGTGGCCCCGACCCGGTTTGCGGCTCATCCTGCGGAGATTGTGAGCCAGGTGCAATCTGCGGGGACGGCGCGTGTGAAAGCTGCCTTCCCGAAGCTTGCGGCGGACCTTGCGGCGACTGCCCCGTCGCCCACAAATGCAGCGGGGATGAGGAAGACATTGGCACCTGCACCCCGTGCGGGGAATTCGAATGCGGGCCGCCCTGCGGCGACTGCCCCGAGGACATGGAGTGCGACGACGGCCTGTGCGTGGGCAAACCGCTGGAAGAATGCATCGATTTGATGTTGTGTCTCTATCCGTGCCTGGACAACATCGAGATGTGTGAAGATGCCTGCTACACCGCGGCTTCTCCCGACGCGGTCCAAAATCTCGAAGAGATGCTCGATTGCACGTCCGCGCACTGCATGGGGGGCAATTCCGACGACTACTCTGATTGCGCCAAGGCCAACTGCCTCGAGTCATACACCGCGTGTATGGCCGGGCCTTTTGCATGCAGCCACTTCTTTAGCTGCCCATCGGAATGCATGGAAGGCAAGGAAGGGTTGCCCGATGACGAGTATTCAGATGCCATGGACCTGTGTTTCTACAAGTGCCGGACCGAACTGACCCTCGACGCCCAGGAAGAGCTTGAGGTGTTTTTGACTTGTGTCATGGAGACCTGCCCCGACGCCGATTCCGACTGCCTTACCAAGTCGACGAACCCGGGCGAACCATGCTACAACCCACTCAAGGTGTGCCAGGGGCTCAAGGAAGGCTGCGAAGAAACCTCGGACTGCGACCCGGACGAGTACTGCGCCTATGGCGTATGCACCAACGACAAATGCCCGCAGGGTGAACTGTTTTGCGAGGACGGGGACGTCCTACGGTGTAACGATGAAGGTTCCGCCAGCGAACTGGAGCTGGAGTGTGGTGACCTGGAATGCCTCGACGGCGAATGCACCATGGAGCAGTCCGATTGCTCCACCAACGACGAGTGCGCCTCCGAACAGTACTGTCCGGAGGGTGGGGGGGCGTGCAAGCCCGATATCTGTGCCCAGGGCACAAAGTTCTGCCAGGCCGGCGACGTCCATGCCTGCTCCGCAGACGGCAGTACCGAGCTTCTGCTCGAGCAGTGTGGTGATGATTCCTGCGCTGACGGGGCGTGCGTGCCTTCCTGTACCGAAGACGCTGAGTGCCCGGAAGAACAGTATTGCAGCAACGGCGCCTGTGCCGATGACGTTTGTCCTCAGGGGACCACCTTCTGCAAGGAGGGAGATGTCTACGCGTGCAATGCGTCGGGGTCCCAGGAAATCCTGTTGGAGGAGTGTGCCGCAGATTGTGCCGATGGGGCCTGCTTGTAGGCCTTCCTTACTCGTACTCCACTTGCACAGGCTCGGGCGCATACACAGGCCCGGCTGCCGTGGCCAACGGTTTTCCCAAATCCACTGCGGCGTCAACCTCGTTGTCCACCAGTTCGTTACCTTCCTGTTGCACTTCCGAATTCTGGATCACCACCCCGAACTTGTTTGAGCTGATGACGTTGTCGGAAAGCGATCCCGTGGACGAGTCGAACAGGATGCCGGCGCGCTTGCACCCGGACACCAGATTGCCGGAGATGGTCGCGTCACCATCCCCGGTGACGGAAACGCCGTCGGCAAAGGGCTCCGCGCCGGGGACGAGTTCTCCGTCTACGAGCCACACCCCGGAAGACTCGTTCACCGAAACAACGCGGCTGTCCAAAACGCTTCCTGAAGCGTTGTATATTTCGACGCCCCCCCCGAAGTTGTCAAGGACGTTGCCCGCGGAAACGGTGAGCTGACTGTTACTCTGCGCCAGAATACCCGCGCCGAAAAACCCCCCGGTCTCAGGAGTGGTGTGGGCCACCACCGAACCAGCGAGGTCCACGGACGACGAATTGGAGGCTACCACCCCGAAGCCGTAACTGCCTGAGATGGTGATATCGTTCCCCTGGAAGGCCGACGCGGTAACGATGGCTAACCCTGTCGCGCCCTCAGCGCTGGGGTCATCAACCGGGCCCCGAATGAGGCCTCCCTCGACCTGCACTGTAGCTTTGTGCCCGAACAAGCCTCCACCGCCAGCGTTGTCGTCGAAAGCACACCAGGACAGGTCAATCTGGCTGTTGAGCCCCTCGAACCCCAGCCCGAACATCCCGTCAGCTCTCGATTGGGTATGGCCTATGCGGCTGTTCACCATGATCAGGCTCCCGCCATCAACAAAGAGCCCCACATCGGTGCTCCCCCAGATAGTGCTGTCGCTGATGTCGGCGCTGGCGCCGTCCTGCACGCCGATCCCGTGCCCCGCAGTGTTTTCGCCCGCTATGTCCTCGGGCTGCGTATCGCGAACCAGAGTGCGCTTCACCTCCAGAGATGAATCATGGAGCGCGACCATGCCCACCTCCCGGTTGGAGTCCAACAGACAGGAATCCACCGACACCGAGGCTTCCAACTCAAGTCCCAGCCCCCGCCCGTCCGTTCCGTCCAGATTGCCTCTGGTGCGGGAGACTACGCTGTGCATGAGGTCCAGCGACGCGGCGGAAACGATGATTCCGGACCCGAAGTTCCCCACGATGAAGCAAGACTCCACCAAGGAGGTTTCGCTGCTGCTCTGGACCTGAATGCCACGGCCCGAGGCCCCGGTGACACCCCTTGAGCCGGTGACCAGAGAATTGCTAACCGTGGCGACGGCGTCGGCGATCAAGATGCCACACCCCACGTTGCCCCGAATTACCGCTTCATCGATAACTCCCGCGGCGCCGTCTTGAACGGCCACACCGGGTTGATCGGTGTCTGCCGCGTCGAATCCACTGTCGGCCACCAGCGTCCGCACCACCGACAGCTTGCTGTTGGTGCCGGCGAGGATCTCCGTGTCAAGGTTGTACATCACCGCGCTGTCGACAAGGGAAACATCGGCCGAGGAGTGCACGTTCACCCCGTAGCCGCCGCCTTCGGCCTTGTCTTCGTCTATGGTGCCGGTTACGAGGCACCGTTCCAGCGCACATGACGCGCCCTCTGCGTAGAAGCCCACCAGGTTATTGCCCGACAGCACGCTCTCCGATATTTGGAAGTCGTCCGAATCCCAGACCGATATGCCTGTGCCACCGTCCAAACCGCCGTTCCCCACCACGGCCACCTGCTTTACAACCACTGAATCGGAACCGATGACCATGATCCCGTTATCGCCATTGCCGCTTACCGCAACACTCTCCACCCGGTGCCCGCCTCCGCCGATGAAGCCGATGCCGCCGCCGGGCCCGGAGACGGTAACGCCGGAGATGCTCATTCCTTCCGCGTACACCGCCCGCACCGCGGCACTGAGTTCACTGGTCAACTTGGTTTCGCCGCTGACGGTCACCAGCTTGGAGCATCGCCCGACAACGCTGATGTCGTCCTCGTATACGCTTACCGCCTCGTCGTAGTCTCTTCCCCCGTCCTCTGCGCCGATGATTATGGTATCCCCGGCACTGATCAGTTCCACAGCCTCGGAGATGGTCTTGAACGGTTTCCACTTGGTGCCATCGGAATCCTCTTCCTCATAGCCGCCCCAGACGTACCAGGTAATCCCCGAACCGCTGCCCCCGGAAGCGCCTCCCCAGGTTCCCTGCCCACAGTCGTCTCCGGGGCCTACCGCCAGGCAGCCCCCCCCGAAAAGGGAAAGGGTCAGATCGGGACAATCGTCCAGGATAGGCTCGCAGCCGCCGTCCGAATTGGGGAACCATGTGTCCGGACAGGGCGAGCCTACCGGATGACAGCCGCCCCCGATCAGCGCCATGGAACCTTCGGCACACTCGTCAACCACCGGCTCACAGCCGCAATCCGCGGTCGCGGTCCATCCCTGGGGGCAAGCAGCAACGCCCACCGCCAGACAGCCGCCTTCTTTCGGGATTGCACAAGGTCCGCAGGTGCACTCTCCAGCCTCACAAAGAAGACCCTCGTCGCACTGCTCCCCCTCCACCCAGCCATCCCCGTCTTCCGCACACATCTCAGTGTAGGAATGATCGGCGGAGCAGCGGAGCTCACCGGGAGAACAGGAAAGCTGATCAGCGGCGGCAACGACGTCCCCCTCCGTTCCCTCACCGGGGCCGCTGCCTGAGCATCCAGCGAGGCACAAGAAGCATATCACCACGGCGCTGGGAAAAGTCTGTCGGTTTCTCTTCATGGCCTTGACTTCGACCCCCTCTAGTAACACGAACCGGACGAGGAAATGTACCCTCCGCAATACGGATCGGAGGTGCAGGAATCCCAACACTCGTCGTAGCATGTAGGACCGCACCCGCTGCCGTCGCAATCCAGATCAATGCTGCAGCCGGAGCATTGGCACCAGCAGTTGCACCCCGGCGTAACGCACTTGCCCGAGCTACAGTTCTGGGACGATGAGCATTCGTCGTACACCTCGCCCTTGTTGCCGCAACTGTCGTACCAGTAGACGTCGCCCCAGGAGCATCCTTTGTGGTCCTCTTCCACGCAATCCTTGCACTCCCCTTCCATGCATTTCTGCCCATCTCCACACGTTTCGATTTCGGTCATGGTGAGCCCGTCGGACTCACAGCTGAACACCGCGCCGTCAATGCACTCCGCGGCTCCGGGCTGGCAGCCCAGGGTGCAGTTGTTGTCGGATGAAGCAACTGCGCTGCAGCTACCGTCCAGGCAGGCAAAAGTTGTGCACTGGGCATTCTCCACACACCCTTCTCCTACGCCGGCCAGCGGCTCACACTGGTCATCGACGCACGCAAAGTCGTGCCCACATTCGTCCGTGAACCAACACTCCTCACCCTGGATACCAACGGCCATGCACACCTCCTTTCCGAAGTCGCAATAGCCCACAGAACAGCCTTCATAGATCAGACAATCCTCGCCCAAGCCCGGCAGAGGGTGGCAGATGGCGTCCTGGCACACAGAATAGACGCAGGCATCGGCGGACTCCAGACACCCTTCGCCTGCCACCTGAATCTGCACGCACATGTCGAGCCTGCACAACAGCCCCGGTTCGCACTCACTCGAACTGTCGCAGAGCTGCCCCATCCCCTTGCGGGATTCGCATCTGTCTATATCGGAGCAGAACAGATCCTCGCGGCAATCGCTCGACCCACTGCACTCCTCACCGGGCCCGTACCGAGTGAAGCATGTGCCCGGGCAGGTGCTCTCCGTTGCGCTGCAACGGTCGTCTTCTCCCTCACATTCCACATGGCCGTAGCACGCTTTCCCGGTGGGAATGGTACCGGTAAAGGTCTCCGCTCCAAGTTGGTTGATTTCGACGCGTTTTTCCGACCGGACGAATTCACCGCAGGTGAGTTCACCCAGCAACGCGTGCAGTTGCGAGGCAGGCGAGGAGTGATAGAACGCTCGTCCGCTGAGCACCGAAGGCTTGATCACCGCGAGACACCAGGCTTCCTGAGTTCCGTGGCAGTATTTCCGGTCGTAGGCGGCCATAAGCGGGTCGGTGGGGCATCTCACGAACAGGTCGCACCACGCAAGCGCGCTTTCGGCGCAATAGTCTTCGATTGTGGCCTCGGAAACGACAGTGTCGCCACCCTGGCTGACCACGTCGATACCCGGTCCCCCACCGTCGGCGCCGGAGCCGACCGGTTCATCGATGCAGCCAAATCCCTGGTCAGAGGAGATCAGCGCGCAGATCTTGTCGTCCTTCCGGCAGTTCTTGCCGGCCAGTTTACCCTCGTCGCAATACAGCAGGAAATCCCCCCCGGTGCACTTTCCGGCCTCATCGACGTCGCCGCAGGCTGCCGGTTCCTCGGCGCAAACAAAGCCGGCTTCTGCAGACAGCGCAACGCATTTCAGCCCCTCTTCGCTGCAGTCCTGACGCAACGCTTCGCCGTGCTCGCACCAATACAGCATCTCGCCGTCGCAGAAACCTGTTGAGAGCACCTTTCCACAATCGATGTGGCCGGGTTGTTCCTTGGCGCAGCCGGCAACCGCCATGCCTGCCAGCAGAACCAGAACCGGAGCCAGCAATGTGTGCCGGCCTATGGGGTCGCATATCTTTGCATGCCTGGTCATATCGTCTCCTCTACAATTCAGGCTCACAGGCCAGGTTGGGTTCTCCGGGCGTACCGAACTCTTCCATATACTGCTCCGGAACGGTGCTCGGGCACCAATTCTCCGGCAGGTCGTTGTCCCCCGAGTCCAGATGCTCCGGGTCAAGCTGCATGGAAACTCCTTCTTCCACCGGCCAGGTGTCACCTTCCCATGCCACGGCATCCAGGAGGCTGCCGTCGGGCAGGGAAAGCTCCAGCTTGCCCAGGACGAGCCCTAGCCATAGCCCTCCATAGGTGTAGTCCTGACCAAACAACTCGTTGAATTCCGCTCCTTTGTCCGGAGCAAACAGCTTGAGCTCCCCCGGCTCCACTACGAAAGGCTGCGCCGGCGAAATCACATGGCTGGAACCGCCCTTGTTACTAATTATGCAGCCCTGCAGATTCACCGAAGCGGCGCTGGCGTTGTACAGCTCGAACCACTGCCCCCCTTCTTCAAACATCCAGGAGAACAGCAGAATTTCCGTGATTACCAGATCGCCGGCTTCGGGCAAATCCTCGATGCAGTCCATGGGGCACAACTCGACATCCTCGGATTCGTGGCAGTCGCCGTCTCCACAGATGATGCACACGGCCTCATCGAAGCACTCCTCATCTTCGCAGTCTTCCTTGCCGTCGCCGTCGTCGTCCACTCCGTCATCGCAATTCAGCTCGCACGCCAGCGCTCCGCCCACACACTCTCCGTCCTGGCAGTGGTCCTCTGCGGTGCAGGAATCTCCGTCATCGCAAAGGAACCCGCTGGTCGGCGTCACCACGCACATATTGTCCGGCCCACAACTGGTCTGTGTGCACGGATTATCATCCTCGCAACTGCCGCACACTCCCCCGCAACCATCCGCACCGCACTCGTTGTCCTCACATTCAATGAGGCACCCGGAGAGGCAGTTGTCATATGCGCCGGCACAGTCGTCCTCAATGATCGATTCAAAGCAGCTACCTATGTGGTAGGCAGAGCAATCCTGGTCCACACAGTCCATAAGGTGCACGAATACTGCCATGTCGTGAACCTTGGTGTCGAAATAGCAGAGCGCCCGGCAATCGGAATCCCAGACGGGGCACTCCTTAACACACTCGATTGTCTCGGGGCAGTTCTTCACGGGATGGAAGCAATCCTCATAGGCCACCGGGCACTGTTCCCCGAGGCACACGAACTGGCAACTGGCCTCGTCGCAGTCGCCGCACTCGTCGCTTAGACAATCGTAAACGTCCTCAAGCTGCTGGTTCGATTCATTGGATGCCGAAGCCTGGCATTCCTGCTGGCAGGCTGACGTGCCGCAAGCCGAGAGGCAACCCTGCAAATCCTTGCAGGAGAGCGTGCCCGCACATTCACCGTCCACGCACTCCAGCTTTCCAGTGCAAGAGCCACACGAACCGCCACAGCCGTCGTCCCCGCACTCCTTCCCGTTGCACGACGGCGTACAGCACTCTTCCCCAGCACAAACTTCGCCTGCCGGGCAGCAAACCGGCCCGCAACTCTCTCCCGGACAACTGCACTTGCCGTCGTCCACACACTCGGCGTTCTCGATGCAGGCGCCGCAAATCCCTCCGCAACCGTCGGGCCCGCACTTCTTGTTCCCGCAGTTGGGGATGCAGCACGCCCCTTCCAGACAGAGCCCATCGCCCCCTGCGCAACTTCCTTCCTTGGATGGGAACACGCACGCGCCGTCTTCACAGGAATCCTCGGTGCAGAACACCCCGTCGTCGCACTGGCCGCACGAGCCTCCACAGCCGTCGCTGCCGCAGTCCTTCCCCGTACAGTCGGGCACGCAGGAGCACTCTCCGTCGGTGCAGAAAGTGCCTTCCGGGCATCCGCAATCCACGACGCAGGACGCACAGTCTTCCCCTTCCTTGCACTCCCCGTCCCCACAGTAAGTCTTGCTCGCCGCGGTCGCCTCGTAGCCATACTTCGGCGGATCCTTGCACCCTGCAAGAACAAGCAGCGACAATACCAGCACATTGAGTCCTATCTTCATGGCCTTCCTCGTCGGAAAATCAAGCACGTTCCAATGCGATCCAGACTATCACCAGCCGGCGCGCCGTTCAACCGTATCCCGACGCAACGGGGATGCTGCCTACTCCTTTCGTATTCCCAACTCCACGAGTTTCGCTTCCATCCCGGCCTTTTCCTTCTCATCTTCCTCGTTGGCTGCCGACACCGTCAGGGCCGCGTCAATGTCGCCCCGCAGGCTGTCGAGCACCTCTCTGGCGTCTTTCTTGGGTTTCTTCACCGGCTCCTTGAAAATCTGGTAGCGGGCCGTCAGTTCGTTGAACCCGATGCGACGCAAGTTGGTGGGCCCCGTCATGGTCAACAGCAGATGCGAAGCGGAGAACAGGTCGTATTGGGACTCAAACAGACCCCGAACCGCGAGGTACCGTTCGGCCGCAATGGAAGTCCGCTCTGCACAGTCGAAATCCGCGACGCTCAGACAATACCGGATCTTGTTGGTGTGCTTGACCGCTTTGTTGGTCGCAACCGCGAACCCCTTGAAGGACAGGGCCATCCCCTCAGCCGTGAGTGCGGGAAGTTCCTCCATCTTGCCTTCGCCTGCCACCTTCGAGATCTGCTCGACGATTTCAACCGTTTTCATGAACTCCCCGTGCAGGTCCTTGCCATCCTTGAGGCGCTTGAAAATCAGTTTGTACTCCTTTGTCCCCTCAGCAACAAGTGCAGCGGCTTCCCTATGCACTTTCACATTCTCCGGAGAGAATCCGTCCCGGAAACGCTCCACCGTCTTGGCGAGGGCCTCCTTTTCCTTTTTCTCTTTGACCGCAACAACCTTGTCCTCTTCGGTCATGCAACGGCCGTCAAAGCACACCAGTCCTTCGACGCACTCTGCGCCGTCAGCGCAGTCACCCCCGGCGTCACGAAGCTTGAAGCACTTGCCCTTGTTGCACACCAACCCCTCAATGCACTCCGCGGCTTCGGCACACTCAGCGCCGGCCTCGCGACGCTGGAAGCATTTGTCCTGGTAGCAGACCAACCCTTCCTTGCACTCCCCAGCTTCCGCACATGCCGCACCCGCCTCACGCAACTCGAAGCACTTGTCCCGGTAGCACACCAGTCCTTCCAAACACGCGCCGGCATCGGCGCAATCCGCACCGGTTTCACGAAGTTTGAAGCACTTATCCCCATAACATACCAACCCCTCGTTGCACTCCCCCGCCGCGGCGCAATCCGCACCTTCGTCCCGAAGTTTGAAGCACTTGTCCTGGTAGCAGACCAGACCTTCCCGGCACTCGGCCGCATCGGTGCACTCTGCACCGGGTTCGCGCAAGGCAAAGCACTTGGCCCGGTAGCAGACCAACCCCTCAAGACACTCCGCGGCATCGGCACATTCAGCGCCCGGTTCCCGCAGTTTGAAACATTTCTCCTGATGGCAAACCAACCCTTTGACGCACGCTTCAGCTTCCGTGCATTCCGCGCCGGCCTCCCCAAGCATGAAGCACTTGTCCTGGTAGCAGACCAGTCCTTCCTTGCATTGCTCGGCCTCCTCGCACTTCTCTCCCGCCTCTCGAGCGCAACTGACCACAAATGAAACGACCAGACCTGCCATAATCATCGTTCGAAGCCTGTTCATGAATTCCCTCATTCTCTTCCTCCCTGTATTCATGCCACCGCCCACTCCTCAAGGAACGTTCCGTGGCGAACGACCTGTCCGGGTCCGCAATTCACGGTTTGGACACTAGTCCTGGCACGCTTTCGCCTCCGTCACACTCCCGCACGCAATGAAGGGCATGGAGCAGATGTTGCACTCCTGCTCGCAGTCCAGACACTCGCCTTCGGCAATTGACTCCGGCTGGGCAGTGAAAGTCACCGTGCAACCCGCACCTTCGCATTTGCACTCGCAACACTGTGCGCAGACGCCACCGCCATCATCATCATCGCCCCCGCATCCAAGCAGCGGTTGCAGAG
>CAZVFX010000188.1:0-10712 GCA_964626565.1 uncultured Myxococcales bacterium | reverse complement strand
TCCTTTCCCGCTGGGAAAGGTGCCCGGAGCGCAGCGGAGGGCGGAAAGGGGATAGATTGTCGCTTCCTGACCGTCAGCGCCCACATCCCAACCCTCCCGGCTACTGCCGGGGCCCCTCAACCGCCTGGCGTATTCTCGCCAGCACCCCATCGAGGTCGTGCAAGACCTCGTCATTGTCAAACCGCACAACCCGGAAGCCTTCGCCTTCCAGCCACTCGGTGCGGCCGGCATCGACCTCCGTAGAGTCCTCATGGCAGCCGCCATCGATCTCGACAATAAGCTTGCCCCTGAGGCAAGCAAAGTCGACGATGAAGCCGTCCATGACGTGCTGGCGACGGAATTTGTAACCCGCCAGTCGACGGGCCTTGAGTTGAGACCAGAGCAGCCGCTCTGCTCTGGTCATGTTCTGACGTAGGTGTTTAGCTCTTCTGTGCAGGTCCAAGTGCTCCTCCTTGTTTTGTTGGGTTACAACCTTGTTATCGGGAGTTTGGCTCCCGGTTGGCAGAAAAGATCTCATTTTTCTGGTTTTTGGGTTCTGGGAGATGGCGGTCAGGTGGCGGACAAGCTATCCCCTATCCGACGCCTGCGGCGCCACCTTTCCCAACGGGAAAGGACCGCTTATTCCACCACCACGAGGGCCGATTCTCCTGAGGGCCTATGCACCTTCAGGTGCGCGGGCCGAAGCATGACGTTTCCGCGCCTGTCGGCGCTTACGAGGAGGATCGGCTGGAGTGGTGGCCGTAGAAGAGGTCCTTTCCCGCTGGGAAAGGTGCCCGGAGCGCAGCGGAGGGCGGAAAGGGGATAGATTGTCGCTTCCTGACCGTCAGCGCCCACATCCCAACCCTCCCGGCCACTGCCGGGGCCTCTCTACGGCTCTTGCGTCCAGGGAGTCCACTCCTGTGATGCACAGACGTACCCGGGCTCCGGGTGGCACGTCGCGCCCATGAAGCTGGAGCAGTCGTATTGCTCACAGTTCTCGTCCAAACAGTACTCGAGGGTGTGTCCCGCACAAGTCACCGGGAGAGGGGGGGTATACTTGCCCTCGAAGCCGCAGGAACAGTGTGTGTGGGGGCCTCCCCCTGTGTCCGTCGTAAGGAGTATGCAGGTCTCATCAGGGTGCATCAACGAGCAATCCTCCCCCCAGATGAAGGAGATCCCTGCCGCTCTGGCCAAGAGGATGCTCCCCTTGCATGCACACTCCGTGTCCGAAGGTTCCGTGCTGGAGTACTTCGGGATTGGGTGCCATTCCACGCCGGGCATCTCGCAAATTCCGGCGGGAAACCCAGCAGCATCCTGTACGACAGAGCAAGACATGTCCAACTTGCCGCAATCAACCCGTCTTAGGACGCTGTTTACGCACACTTCTGCAACGTCATCATCACACCCCGCCGGAGAATCACATGTGGCGTGTCCACAGACAGGCTGCCCCTCGGAATTGGCGAGACAAGTCTTCCCATACGCAGTGAGGGAGCAATCCTCCCACCATTCCACGTACTCTCCAGAGGGCAGCCACTCACAGCTCACAACGGACTTCCCCTCACAGCGTGGCACGAACTCGCCCGCATCGCATGCCACCGGTCCCTCCCGCATTCCCGGGCACTGCAAGTACTCATAGCAGTCCGTGGCCGCGGCCATGCAAAGCCACCGGGGCTCGTGCTCGGGGGGGGGATACCCGAAGTAGGGGTAATCGCCATATTGCGCTGCGGGAGACCAGCCGAAAAACGGCGTGCCACCGCGGCAGACGGAACTCTTGATGATAGACTCCTTGACCACCTGTCTGTTGTACCATCCACTAAGGTCGTCGTTGACTGCAGAGGGGTCGTCAGCCGCGGTGCAGCCAGCGGGGCAGACGATTGAGCACATAACCACAAACCAGCCGAATAGAGAGGTTGACCACCTCACGGCCCCGCGATACTGGGCGCCATCTGATTCTGCAGGGGCCGCCTGTCTCGTCCGGGGGACCACGGTAGCCACGGTGCACCTCCAGTTGGACAAGAACCCGAGTCTGACCCATTGGCCTTCACTCTCTGGTACCTCATCCAGCGTCCAGGCCCAATTATAGCGGACAGCGTGCCCTGTGTGAAGGGTTTGCCTGACCGCCGAGACAGGTGGTCCACGCGGAACCGAGGAGAAGAACGACGGTCCACGTGTCCTTGTCCACCGGCCAAGGGCCCACCCCGCAGTGATCAAGGGACTGCGGTCGGATGGAGTTCCTGAAAGCGGGACCGCTGCTGACAACGCCCATTGGCAAGGAAACAGGGGAGATGAGGGAGGGCCCTTGAGGCGCAGGCAGGTTTCAAGCTGAGCGCACCAGGGGTTCGACATGGCGGGAAGGCTCTTGACGCGCGAGGTCGTGCGCGATCTGGAGGTTCATCCAAAACTCCGGGGTCGTGTTGAAGGCCCTGGAGAACAGCCAGGCCGTCTCCGGAGTGACTCCCCGCTTGCCCCGTACAATCTGGTTCACCCGCTGCAGCGGCACACCCACGTGTCGGGCAAAAGCGACCTGCGTCAGACCCATCGGTCGAAGAAACTCCTCCAAGAGAATCTCACCCGGAAGGCTCGGTACTCTGTTCTGAGGCAACATCACCCACCCCCTAGTAACTGTCAGTCAACCGGACTTCAACAACCCCGCCGGCTTCCCACCGAAGGACCAGTCTCCACTGATCGTTCACCCGGATGCAGTGAAACAAGTCTTCCGTTCGCCTGTCTCCAAAAGACCGAATCATTCAAGCCTCCACAGCTACTTCACCGATTACACGGCAACCGTGCAAGTCAATCGCTGCGGTCTTGCGTATCCTCGCTCAGAATGCCGGCGTCGTATGCCGCCAGTTTGCGGTAGAGATTGCGCTCGCTGATGCCCAGTATCTCCGCTGCCTCTTTGCGGCGGCCTCCGGTGTGGGCCAGCACCCTGGCGATGTGTGCTTTTTGAAGCTCGGCCAGGCTGGCCAGGGAGGAATCGTCTGCTTCGCCTGCGGAACCGGCCCACCCCTCGGGTGCACCGGAGTGAAGTACCCGGGGAAGATGGTGGGGCTGAATTTCCGGGCCGTCACAAACAATCATGGCCCCCTCTATTGCGTTTACCAGCTCCCGCACGTTGCCTGGCCACGAGTAGCGGTGGATCACTTGCATCGCAGCCGGCGAAATGCGCCGGTCCACCTCGAACCTCTCGCCAAATAGACCCACCAGATGGTGCACCAGCGCATCCACATCGTCGCGCCGCTCACGCAACGGCGGCACATCGATGGTGATAGTGCTTATCCGGTAGTAGAAATCCTCTCGGAAGAGCCCCTGCTTCACCAGCGCACGAACGTCGCGATTGGTCGCAGCCAGGAAACGTACATCCGCGCGCATCTCGGTGGTGCCCCCTACCCTGCGAAAAGTCGAGCTGTCCAAAATACGCAACAGCTTCACCTGGGTGGCCAGATTCACCTCGCCGATTTCGTCCAGGAAGATGGTGCCGCCGTCGGCAACCTCGAACAGCCCCGGCTTGGCCCGGTCCGCGCCGGTAAACGCACCCCGTTCATGGCCGAACAACTCGCTCTGCAATAGACTCTCCTGCAGCGCAGCGCATTCCACCACCACGAACGGCCCATCCGCACGCGCACTGCGCGCATGAACCAGCTTGGCCAGCATCCCCTTGCCGACCCCGGTTTCCCCCAGGATCAAGGCGGTGGAATCGGTGGGGGCCACCCGCTCCGCCAGGTCGATAACCTGCTGAAACTCCGCACTTTCCCAGATAATGGAGCGTTTCGGGTCCCCCGGGCGCAACCCCCGTTCCAGCACCACGTTACGCTGGCGCAGCGTCTGCCGCTCCAACGCCCTCTCCACACGGATCTCCAGATCGTCCATGGGGCACGGCTTGGAGGTGTAGTCGAAAGCCCCGTCCCGGATCGCCCGAATCGCGGTGTCGATGGTGCCGTGACCGGTAAGGATTATGACCTCGGCCCGGGTGGAACGCTTCCGCATCGCGGAAAGAACCTCCAACCCGTCCATGTCGGGCAGACGCAGGTCCAGCAGCACGACCCTGGGCTCCTTTTCGGCAAACTTGTCGAGCGCCTCCTCTCCGCACCGGGCGGTCGTAACCGCATATCCCCGGCGCTTGAGTTCACGAGACAAGACAGTGCGGAATGCATCGTCGTCGTCAACAACCAGCAACGTTTTTTCCTTCGACACCATACTAGGCCTCCCCTTCACCGGCGTCTTCCAGCCCGCCGGGCGAATCAAGCTGGAAAGTAACGGTGAACACCGAGCCCTCTCCCTCCAAGCTCGCAATCACCAACTCTCCGCCCCACTTCTCCACCAATTCCCTAGAGATGAAGAGGCCCAGTCCCGTGCCATCGGGCCGACGGCTGAAGAACGGCTCCAGGATCCGCCTCCTCACTTCCTCAGTCATCCCGCATCCGTTGTCCGTCACCGTGACCGAAACAACCGAATCCACAACGCAGCCCACTTCGACCCTTCCGCCATCGTCGCACGCCTGCACCGCGTTCAGCAGCAGGTTCAGCAACACCTGCTGAACATCGGCTTCCGAGGCCCTGACAAAGACGTTCTCCGGCACTTCAGCCGCCTCGATATTCACCTTCTTTTCCCGCGCCGTGGGGCTGACGAGCCTGACCATGGCTAGCACCGTTTGCCTGATGTTGATCAGGTCTTCCCCGGTAGCCTCGCCACGGGCCATGAGCAGGAACTGCTGGGTAATGGCCCGGCATCGCATGAGCTGCTGCTGCGCGATGCGGGCCCCTTCCTCAATGTACTCCAGGTCAGCTTCCTCTTCGCCCGCGGCGCGCGCGATTCCTTCTACACACGTAAGGGTCGTACCCAGGGGCGTGTTGAGTTCATGGGAGAATCCGGAAGCCAGCATGCCAAGGGAGGCGAGGCGGTGGGATTCCGCAAGCCTGGCCTCCGCGGCGCGGCGATGGGTAATATCCCGCCACGATTCAACTACGAACTCAACTTCCCCGTTCCCGGCCAGCACCGGCGAGGCCTGGACCTCCTCATGGCGAATCTGTCCATCATCGGTGCGCCGTCGGACAATGGTGGTTTGACGCGCCGAATCCCCAAAGCACGCCCGCACCGAACACGGTGTATCCTCTCCGCACACTGCGCCCATCACATCGTGGCACGTAAGCCCAACCACTTCTTCGCGCCCCTTACCTACCTTGGCCAGCAGTGCGTCATTTACCGCGACGATCTTCATGCTCCTGTCCAGCACCACAATCCCGTCATCCAACGCGTTTATGACACGCTCCAACTGCTGGCGCTCAGACTGCACGTCTCTCAACAGCTTCGTCACCGCGTCGGTGAGGCTGTTGAACTGGCGTGCGAACCACGCCAGGGTGTCGTCGCCGCGAACCGGCAAACGTTTATCAAAGTCACCCGACGCAATCGCGCGAGCCACCTTTTCGAAGCGATTCAGGCGTCTGAGGAAGGCGATGCGGATGATCAACGAAATCCCAGCCATGGCCACGAGCGCCAGAATAGCGCTGATGATGACCATCCGCCGGACATCCGCATCCAATCTACGCTTCAACTCACCAACTTTCATGTCCACCAGCAGCAACCCGTTCATCCGCCGCTTGGCAGAATGGCAACTGTGGCACTGTTTCCGGTTACGAATGGGGGTGGCGATGCGCAGAACCTCGCCTTGTTGAGTGTCGATCAGGGTGCTGCGGTCCCGCTCCTCAGCCGGCTTGCGGTGGCAGGCCTGGCAAGTCTCGGATTCGATGCTCAACTGCGGTTCCGGACCTTCGGTCTGGCTCGTGTATTTCAACTCTCCGCGCCAATCGAGGATCATTACTGCGTTGACCAGCGGGTCGCTGGCAAAGCTACGCACCATACTGTCGATAACAGTCCGGTCCTTCAGCAGCATCTGGTGCTCAAGCGCGATACGAATGGTCTCCGCCTGCGCCTCTGCATTTGCGCGCGAAGCGTCGATCACTTCGTCGTAGAGCTTCGAAGAATTGATGTAAGCGCCAATGGAAAACGCCCCCACTACCACACCAGCTACACCCAGTGTGAGAATGACGGCCATACGACTCAGTTGCAGTCTCACCTAAGCCCCCCCACAGTCCCCCGGGACCTGCAGATCATGGTATCAGCCTATGCAAGAATCTGTCCACACTCGTGCGCCTGCGCCCCACCATTACTCAGTTTGGGACGTTACCGAGGAGCGCCCACCCTGCTCCCCGTTATTGCGCATCAGGGGCCGGGCCGGCCGCTCCTGTCAAAACCGTCATGCGTGTCCTGACATTTTGTCAGGCGCGGCCTTCCGCCGCACCGCAGACTCAGTGCCCAAAGAAGCGTGCGGGTGCATCTTTTCTGGTCGGTAGGGCGCCCTTTTGATTTACCGGTTTCTTTCGGCTGGCACGGGTCCTGCACAGTGTAACCGGCGAAGAGGTACTCAATTCAAGGAGGATCAAGATGCTTCTTACGTTGGCGGCAGTAGCGGCGATTATCTGGTTGGTGGCTTGTGGTGTTTTCCTCGGTCTCGTTCCCGATGCGGAGACTCCCCGGGAAGAGGATGCGGTGGTCGCTGACGCCTCGGTTTCGGCCCAACCTGTCATTTCCCTTCCCAAGGAAGTTCCGGCCCCTGATTACGGCATCGACGTGCCGGTTGAGCTGCTCCTGCACCGCCTGGAAAAGCACATCCGCCACGAAGAGGCTGCGGCCCGCAACTACATCGAACAGCCGTCTGCGGCAAACCTCCACGCCCCTACCGACTCCATGATGGTCAACTGAAATGTGCCCCTCCAGGTATGTAGAAAACGACGGCTGGCAGAGCTTCGAATTGCTACTGGGACTTACAGGCGAGCAGGCAGCCAGGGTCGTACAGTTGGGTGAGGTGGTTTCGGTTTCCGGGGGTGAACGGTTCATTCGCCTGGGAGGCAATGCAGACCGCCTTTACCTGATACGCACCGGGACGGTGGCTCTTACCATGCCCATGAGCCTGCGCGGAGAAGAAAAGGAGATCCTCCTGGAAGAAAAGGGGAACGGCAGCACCCTCGGCTGGTCGGCCCTGGTACCGCCTCACAGATTCACGCTGAGCGCCCGGGCCGTGGTCGATTCGGAATTGCTGGTCTTGAAAGGAGACGACCTGCGAGCGCTGTTTGCTGAAGCTCCCGATATCGGGCTGATCCTGACGGGTACCATGTCTGCAATGATCGGCCGCAGACTCCTCACCGTCCAGACAATGTGGGTCAGAGCCATGCAACGAACACTTGAAACCCTGGGACAGAATCAATGACATCAAAGCTGCTGCTCACAATGGGCATCGCCTTGCTTCTCTGCTGCTGCGCTGAGGGAGGACATGAGACCGGCCGGCTGGCTTTTTCCGGTCAGGCGCAAGCAGGGGCCGAAAAAGCCCCGGAAAGCGCTGAAAGCCAGGCCGGAGCGGGCGAGTTTTTCGCAGTTGCCGCGCCGCCGTTTTCGGAAGACATCTTTCCCTGTATGGAATGCCACGAAGATATGGAGCCGGACTTCACGCGTCGGGAAATCGAGGACCACGAAGACATCGTGCTGGTCCACGGCGACCGCCAGCGCTGGTGCTTTGACTGCCATGACCCGGAGAATCGCGACATGTTGAGGCTGGCCGGCGGCACCAAGGTGCCGTTTACCGAATCCTATCGCCTGTGCGGCCAGTGTCACGGCGACAAATACCGGGACTGGCGCAAGGGAACTCACGGCAAACGCACCGGCGAGTGGGCGGGCAAAAAGGAGTACCTGCTGTGCGCCCACTGCCACAATCCGCACTCGCCCAAGTTCAAGCCGATCAAACCGATGCCGGCGCCCGACCGCCCCAAGCAGGACCGGGAGACCCAATGAGCAAGAAAGACAACGACACAAACCCGGGGGCTCAGCTTTCCCGGCGCCGCTTCCTCACCGCGACCGGGCTGCTGGCCGCAGGCGCCTTTCTCCCGCAATGCAGCCCGGCTCAAAGGGAGGCGTTCTTCCAGAAACACTTTTCCGAACTCACAGGCGAAGAGTTGACCCGGGTGATTCAGCGGCTGGAAAAGGAGTACACGGAAACCTATGGAAAACAGGTAACGGTAGGGGTGGAAGGGCCGGCGGACAACGTGTTGTTCGGATATGCCCTCGACCTGTCCCGATGCGTGGGCTGCCGTAAGTGTGTCTATGCTTGCGTCGACGAAAACAATCAATCCCGAGACCCCCAGGTCCACTGGATCAGCGTCCTGGAAATGGAAAAAGAGGCCGGGGTCAACGTCATGGAATCAGACCTCTACTACGAAGCTGAGCAAGTCCCCCGGCCCGGTCACACTTATATGCCGGTGCAATGTCAGCAGTGCCGGCAGCCGGCCTGCGTCAAGACCTGCCCGGCCGAAGCGACGTGGCAGGAGCCCGACGGCATGGTGGTGGTCGACTACAACTGGTGCCTGGGCTGCCGCTGCTGTATGGCTGCCTGCCCCTACGGAGCCAGGCATTTCAACTGGGGCACCCCGGCTGGAATCAACGCTGAAGACATGAACCCCGACACTCACTATCTGGGCAATCGCCCCCGGCCCCGTGGAGTGGTGGAGAAATGCACCTTCTGCATCCAGCGCGTACGCAAGGGGCTATACCCGGCGTGCGTTGAGATTTGTCCCGTCGGGGCGCGGAAATTCGGCAATCTGCTGGACTCCAGAAGTGAGGTGCGCCACGTCATCGAAACCAAGCGGGTGTTCATCTTGAAAGAGGAACTGAGCACTCATCCCAAGTTTTTCTACTTCTACGGGGTCTAGCGACTACTCGTGACTGAAAAGAGGTAAGATGCTTTTCTACAACTTCTGGCTCGGCAGCATCAAGTTGGTCCTCAAAGGCAACTCCGCCTACTGGGCGTGGGTCGGCTTCCTGGTCCTGCTCATCCTGGTAGGGCTGGGCGGGTACGCCTGGCAACTGGAAGGAGGCCTGCTGCTCACCAGCATGCGGGACCCGGTTTCCTGGGGTTTCTATATCGGCAACTTCACCTTCCTGGTAGGAGTCGCTGCAGCCGCAGTGGTACTGGTGATCCCGGCCTACATCTACTCGTGGAAGCCGATCAAAGAGATCGTAATCGTCGGCGAATTGCTGGCGGTGAGCGCCATCGTCATGTGCCTGCTCTTCGTCATGGTGGACATCGGCCGGCCCGACCACTTCTGGCACATGCTGCCCTTCATCGGCAAGTGGAACGTGCCCTCGTCACTTCTGGCCTGGGACGCCCTGGTGCTGAACCTCTACCTGGTGCTCAACTTCGTCATTGTCACCCATCTGCTTTACCGTGGCTTCACCCGCAGGGAGTTCTCGAAGAAGTTCGCCATGCCGCTGATCCTGCTCTCCATCCCCGCGGCGGTGAGCATTCATACCGTGACCGCATTCCTCTACAACGGCCTGGCCGCACGGCCCTACTGGAACACCGCGATCCTGGCGCCTCGCTTCCTGGCTTCCGCATTCTGCTCAGGCCCCGCCATCTTCATCATTCTGCTGCAGATCCTCAGACGCTACACGCGCTTGGAGTTCAAAGACGAAGCGATCTGGAAGATTGCCGAGCTGATGGCTTATGCGATGTTCATCAACCTGTTCCTGTTCGGCGCCGAGGTGTTCCGCGAGTATTACTCCGCCACTGAACACCTCATGTTCACACGCTACCTGTTCACCGGCGTCGAAGGGCATACCACCCTCGTCCCCTTTGCCTGGGCTTCCCTTGGCCTGAGCCTCGGAGCGTTCCTGCTTTTCCTCGTTCCCCGCACACGAAAAGACCCGGTGACCCTGAACTTGGGTGCGTTCATGATTTACGGCGGCGTCTACATCGAAAAAGGGATCGCTCTGGTCATCCCCGGCTATACCCCTTCCACCCTGGGCGAAATCTACGAATATAGCCCGAGCATCGTGGAATACATGGTTACCGTCGGCATCTACGGCGCCGGCTTCCTGCTCTTTACCCTCATGCTCAAAGTCGCGATCCCGATCATGAACGGCGATTTCCACAAGGACTCGCACCGCAACACCGCCAGTCCAGCCTGAGTTGACGGGTTTGTAAGCCAGATATACCCTTCACTTCGGACCCGGTGTCCGGTATTCTGCTGCCTAGGTTCAATGGAAGAGGCAATACAGCGAAGGTTACCCGCAACCTGTCGGTTTGAGGTGCAGGCTTTGAGAACACCGAGTGCAACCGTAGCTCGGAACGCGTTGATGGTGGTGCTGGCTGGACTTCTTCTCGCAATCCCAACTGCTGGCGGAAGCAGCGCAGACACCCGACATCACGAGCGAGCGGAGGCTCCTGAGTTTGGCCTCAACATCCTGTACGTCGGCTTTGGCGGCAAGGGAGTCATCCCGATCATCCCAGCTTTCTTCTACGAGCGCTCCGTGGCTCACGGTTTCTCCCTGGGAGCGGGGCTAGGCAAGGGCTCAATTTCCGGCCCTACGTTCGCTAGTGCCACGGGATTTGCGGGCTACCGGTGGCCGTGGGATGGAGAGCACGCGGCGATAACACAGCTCGGAGGGAAATACGTGTGCATCGAATGGGATCACTCCGAGCAGTACGGAGACACATCGGATTATCCGGGGTGCGAGGATAACTTCTTGGTTCTAGGGGCGCTGGGATACGAGTACCGAGCGACCTTCTTCTTTCGGGCTCTATTCGTCCCTCACTGGTTACTCCACCAGGAGACCTCCGGTGATCACTCACATCTTCTGCCTTCCCATCCTTCCTTTTGGGGTGAATTGGATATTGGGGTCGCCTT
>CAZVFX010000187.1:0-10728 GCA_964626565.1 uncultured Myxococcales bacterium | reverse complement strand
AGATCGAGGGGAGAGCCGCGGTATCGCTACTGAAAATCCTCAGCGCCCTCGACGAGGCGGACGACACGCAGGACGTCTGGGCTAACTTCGACATGGATGACTCAATCCTCGAAGAAATGGCGTAAGCACATGCAAGCAGTGGTAATGGGAATCGACCCCGGCTCACTGAAGACGGGCTGGGGAGTAGTCAGCGTGCGGGGTCAAGCGGTGAAAGGCGTTGCCTGGGGCGTCATCCGCCTCAAGTCGGGCGCGCCCCTGGTGGAGCGCCTGAAGATTATCTACGACGAGCTCTCCGTGGTGATTCAGGAGTACCAACCCGCAGAGGTCGCGGTGGAAGGGATCTTCCAGTCGGGCAACACGAAAAACTTCGCCAGCACCCTGAAACTCGGCCATGCCCGGGGTGCGGCGCTGCTGGCGGTGGCAGGCAAAGAAATCCCGCTGAGTGAATATGCGCCCGCAGCAGTAAAGAAGGCGCTCACAGGAAGGGGGCGGGCCGACAAGAACCAGGTGAAAGAGATGATAAGGGCTGTCCTAGGCATCGCAGAATCTCCTCCAGAGGACGCGGCCGACGCCCTGGCCGTGGCAACCTGTCACGCATTTCGCCTCCAATACCCGGTAGTGGGGACATTACGATGATCGGATACCTTCGAGGCTCAGTGTTGTTCAGGGACGACGACTACATCGTCATTGATGCCGGCGGCATCGGGTTCGAGCTCTCCGTTACCGACCAGGCCCTGGAAAGCCTTCCCGAAGTCGGGGAGACGGCCCAGCTCTTCACTCATCTCATCGTCAGGGACGACGGTTTCTATCTGTTCGGCTTTGCCAGCCGGGAAGAGCGCAGCATGTTCGAACTGCTGATGACTGTGTCGGGAGTAGGACCGAAGAACGCACTCACCATCCTGTCGCAGTTGGGCGAAGACGGCTTTGTCCAGGCGCTCGCCGCGGGTAACGAACTGCCCTTCACCAAGGTCAAGGGAGTGGGCAAGAAGACCGCCGAGCGCATCGTGGTCGACCTCAAAGACAAAGTGGCCAAGGTGTTCAAGGGCACCACCATCGTATCCAAGGGAGTCCCGGTCCGCCTCTCCGGCAACCTGCTGGAAGTCGAAAGCGCGCTCACCTCCTTAGGCTTCAAGAAGACCGAGATTTTGTCGGCTCTGCAAGGCCTTAGAGACCGCAAGGACGACCCGGTGGAAGACCTCATCCGGGAAGCCTTGAGGAGGGTCACTCCATGATCGACCGGACCGAACTTACCGGAACGTCCATGGGCAACGGAGAAGAGGTGCTGGATCGCGCATTGCGGCCCAAGGACTTCGCCGATTATGTAGGCCAGGAAAAGCTGATCAGCAACCTCAAAGTGTTTGTCCAGGCTGCACGGCAGCGGGAAGAAGCGCTGGACCACGTCCTTTTCTACGGACCGCCGGGCCTGGGCAAAACCACCCTGGCGCACATCCTCGCCGAGGAGATGGCCGTAAATATCCGCTGCACCTCCGGCCCCGTAATCGAGAAGAAAGGCGACCTCGCCGGCATGCTCACTTCGCTCCAGGAGCGGGACATCCTCTTCATCGACGAGATCCACAGACTGCACGCATCCGTTGAGGAGAGCCTTTATCCCGCGATGGAGGACTTCCGCTTCGACCTCATGCTGGGGGAAGGGCCCCACGCCCGCAACATTGCGTTGAACCTCCAGCAGTTCACCCTGGTCGGCGCCACCACCCGCACCGGATTGATCACCTCACCGCTAAGGAACCGCTTCGGTCTCATCGCCAGGCTTGAGTACTACAGCGTGGTCGAGCTGGAAAAGATCATCCGCCGCTCCGCGGAGCTGCTGCAGACCCCCATGAACAAGGCGGGGGGAAGGGAGATCGCACGCCGAGCCCGGGGCACGCCTCGGGTCGCTAACCGGCTGTTGCGCCGGGTCCGCGACTTTGCAGAAGTCCAGGGCGACGGCACCATCACCGACGACATCGCCAACTACGCATTGGACCAGATGGAGGTAGACCGCCAGGGCCTCGACCCCGCGGATCGCTTCTACCTCGAAACCATGATCAAGAAATTCGGCGGCGGACCGGTCGGCATCGAAACTCTAAGCGCGGCCATCAGCGAAGAAAGGGACACCCTTGAAGACGTGCTGGAGCCCTACCTTCTCCAGCAGGGCTTCATCGAACGAACTCCACGAGGCCGAGTCGCCACCCCACATGCGTACAAACACCTTGGCATAAAGCAGACAGGTCGGAAAAAAGGGGATCTGTTTTAGGCAATTTTCAACCGCTCTTCGCGATGAATTTCAATCGAAGGTCGTACAGGAACTGCCCCAAAATCTGCTCCTCCTCGGGAGCAAGATTACCCGCGGTCTTTTCTTTCAGCATGGTGAGCACGTCGATGGTATGCCGGGCCATGTCTAAGTTCACGCTTGGCTTGCCGCCCTCGGGGTCGGGGATCTCGCCTAGGTGAAGCAGTGCGCTGGTACAGAGGGAAATGATGAACGTGGTGAAATCACTGCCGGGCATGTCGTCGCCGGGGCCGGCGCCCGTTGCCTGGTCGCTCATGTTCCTAGTCCTCGGGCTCCGGGAAATCCACCGTGAATTCACCTTCCTCAACATCCACCTCGATCTCCTCGGCCTTGTCCGCCTCGTCGGGGAGCTCTTTGATGAAGTCCAGGTATTCCTTCTCGGTGATCGTCCCGCGCTTGTAGTTTCTTTCGATGATTCGAATATCGAACAGATGGTCTTTTTCCAGCATGCCTACACCTCCAGCAGTGGGGTAATGTAATCGGACGCAGGCGTTTTGTCAACGCCCGGTTGCCGATATGGTGGATGGCACCGGACCGTCATCGAGGCGAGGGAGGGGCCGCGGTGCGCCGGCTCTGCTGATATCACTGGTGCCTGGTTGGTCTCGCCAGCCGTATGGCGATGAGGCAGTCAAAAACGGTCGGAGGTGGTGAGACGCGGCCCCTCCCTCGCCTCGACAATGATAGGTGCCAAATGCGTAAGCCGGAGCTCGGTCACCGGTCAGGGTAGCGACTGGTGCGGGATGCGGCAGTCAGGGCGGTGCGACGGCAGGCCGACTCAATCGTCGGAGGTCGCCGTACCCCGAGCCGGGCCCTGCCGGTGCAGGACATAGTCGCAGGCATCGGCGACCGAGGATATGACATCATCTTCAGCCACCGGACCATCATCGAGGCGAGGGAGGGGCTGCGCTGCGCCGCATCTGCTGATATCACTGGTGCCTGGTTGGTCTCGCCAGCCGTGTGGCGATGAGGCAGTCAAAAACGGTCGGAGGTGGTGAGACGCGGCCCCTCCCTCGCCTCGACAATGATAGGTGCCAAATGCGTAAGCCGGAGCTCGGTCACCGGTCAGGGTAGCGACTGGTGCGGGATGCGGCAGTCAGGGCGGTGCGACGGCAGGCCGACTCAATCGTCGGAGGTCGCCGTACCCCGAGCCGGGCCCTGCCGGTGCAGGACATAGTCGCAGGCATCGGCGACCGAGGATATGACATCATCTTCAGCCACCGGACCATCATCGAGGCGAGGGAGGGGCTGCGCTGCGCCGCATCTGCTGATATCACTGGTGCCTGGTTGGTCTCGCCAGCCGTGTGGCGATGAGGCAGTCAAAAACGGTCGGAGGTGGTGAGACGCGGCCCCTCCCTCGCCTCGACAATGATAGGTGCCAAATGCGTAAGCCGGAGCTCGGTCACTAGCCTGCCCTGCGAAGCTTCACGCGAAGCAGGGGGGTAGCGTCAGGTGCGAGTGCTATGGTCGGGGCGAATCGGTTCGTCAGTTCGTGACATACACCGCAATGGAGTAGCTGGTCGCACGGTCGTCGTGGTTGCAGCCATCCCAGAGCTGCCCGTTGCGCCAGCGGATCTCCGAGTTGGGTTGATCTGCATTGTTGTGATTTCGGAAGCCACCGTCGTGGCGCTTGCCGCCTAGGAAGACGTAGTTATCGCCCATGGTGTTATCGCCCTGAATACCGTTGGCGATACGTACTGCCCCCGACGAGTTGTCGTCGCCGTGGCACCCACCGTTGCCGTTGTCGGGCTTGTAGATGAGCAGCCCCTTGCCGCTGCCCGACTTGCCACAGGTTCCATACCCGCTGTTGTTGCAACCGGGGAGGTTGTTGCTCATTTCGGTCTGAGTCCAATGCGGGAACGTGTCGTCCAGCACTACGTCGCCGTTGTCACTGTACAACCGGAACCGCATCTGGCCGCTGTTCCTGGCACACGAGTGGATCCAGTTGGTGGTGACTATGTCCCACGAATTGGTGTTGGTCCAGCCTGCGCATTGCACCCAGCCCGCGATCGCCTCGCCGTAGAACTCCGAGCCGGGCAGAATCGAGCCGGGCTGGTTGATCGGCCCGCCGCTGCACTCGCCGTTCTGGCAGAGGTGCCCCGGCGCGCAGTCGTTGTTATTGGCGCAACTCTCCTTGCAGCCGTTGGCGTCGCAGGCGTAGTCGCCGCACTCCTCCTCGGATTGGGGATCCGGCGTGCAGCCGAACCCGTCCACGCACTCCTGTGCCGGGTAGAAGACGGTCACGTCGCAGTTGGCCGCCGCACACGTTTCCGCCGGCGTCCAGACCCCCGAGTTACAGGTCCGGTGGGCCGTGCTGGCGCCGCACATCTTGCCGCCCGGAGAGACCTGGGACGCGGACAGACCCTGCAACGCATACACACAGGATACCGCGTCCTGGGCGCAGAACATGCCGTCGTCATCCCAGTCGAGCCGGCAGTAGTTGGAGAGACACTCCCCGTCCCCGCCGCAAGGCTGGCCTGCCACCAGCAGGCAGTCGCCGCCCAGGCACACCGTAAACTCGGGGCAGATGTTGCCGCACTCGCCGCAATTGAGTTCATCGGTGTTGAAATCGGTATTCACCACGTTGACGCAGCCGACGTCCGGGTCACACGAATCGTCGGTGCACACGTCGTTGTCGTCGCAGTCGGGCGCGGGACCGCCCACGCAAGCGCCGGCGCCGCAGGTGTCGTTGGTGGTACATTCGCTGCCGTCATCGCAGGGCAGGGTGTTGGGCGCGTTGACGCAGCCTTCGCCCGGGGTGCACGAATCGTCGGTGCACAGGTTGCCGTCCTCGCAGTCCGGCTCGCCCACGCCCACGCACTCTCCCTGGACGCACGAGTCGATAACCGTGCACTGATCGCCGTCGGAACACGGCAGGTCCTGGGGCGTGTGCACGCACCCTGAATCGGGATCGCAGGTATCGTAAGTGCAAGAGTTGGAGTCGTCGCACTCGAGGATAGTCAGGCCGGTGCAGCTGCCGTTCTTGCAGATGTCGTTTTCGGTGCACTCGTTATCATCGTCGCACTCCCCCGCCACTGGCGAGTACACGCATCCCGACGCCGGGTTGCACGAGTCCGACGTACACGGATTGCCGTCGTTGCAGGTCACATCGTCGCCGCCGGTGCACACCCCCTGCTGACACGAATCGCCGGCGGAACAGAAGTCGCCGTCGTTGCACGGAACGTCGTTGAGGATCGTAGCCACGCAGCCAACATCCGCGTCACATTCGTCCGCGGTGCACGGGTTGCCGTCGTCGCACTGCACCACGTTGCCCGCGGCACACTCGCCGTCGACGCAGATCGAGTTCACCGTGCACACGCTGCCGTCCTCACACGGCGTCGTATCCGCCAGGTCCGCCAGCTCGCAGTCGCCCGTCTCGGGGAGACACAGGTTCTCCTTGCACGGCTCCTTCGACGCCGGGCATTCAACGATGGAATTCAGATCGAGCTTGCATACTGCGAAGGTGCCAAACTTGTCGCAATACAGCGTGCCGTTGCAGAAGTCCCCATCCTCCATGGGCGCGCAATCTTCGTCCACGTCGCATTCGCACAGGTTGTCTCCTTCCACACAAGCGCCGCCAACGCACTGGTCCCCCGCGGTACAGACGTTGCCGTCCTCGCAAGCCATGCCGTCGGGCTGGTTGCTCACGTCGCAACTCCCCGTCGCCGGGTTGCACGCATTAGCCGTGCACGGGTCGTTGGAAGGCGGGCACGGCGTGGCGCCCGCAGGGTCGATCTTGCACACGGTAGGGGCCACTGAGGTATCGCAGAACAGTTCCCCCATGCAGCCGCCCACGAAACCCAGCCCCTCGCAGTCGGAGTCCTCCTGGCACGGGCACACGTCGGGCCCGGACACGCACTCGCCTTCCGCACACGCATCCCCGGCCGTGCACGGGTTGCCGTCGTCGCAGCCGTTGGTGTTGGGGGTGTACTTGCACCCTTCCACCGGGTCGCAGATGTCGTCGGTGCAGGCATTGTTGTCCTCACACGTGTCCTCGTCCACCCACAGGTTGCAGTCGTTGTCTTTGCCGTCGCAAACCTCCAGGGCGCCTGGATAGCTGTCCTTGTCCGTGGGCGCGCAATCTTCGTCGTCCGGAGACTGGTCGTTGTCGTCGTCCGGGTCGCACTCGTCGCCGGCCAGGTCGTAGTCGGAATCTTCCTGATCCGCGTTGTAAACCAGCGGGCAGTTGTCCAACTGGTCGTCCACCAGGTCGTTATCATCATCCTCATCGATGCAGTTGGCCGCGCCGTCCTGGTCGGTATCCAGGGAGTTCTCGTCCGTCGCCCCGTCGCAGTTGTTGTCCATGCCGTCGCACATCTCCGGCACCGGGTCCGAACCGTCGCAGATGGTCACCCCGCCAACACAGATCTCAGTCCCTGCACACGAGCCGAACTCGTTCTCGATCGCACACTCCCCGCCGCCCAAATCCTCGTCCACCGCGCCGTTGCAATTATCGTCCACGCTGTTGCACACCTCAGCCGCGGGTACCTGGGCGTCGCAATCGGTAAGCCCGTCTTCGGTGCAGATGCGCACACCCTGGCACGCCCCGTGCTCGTTTTCCACGGTGCAGGAGGTCGCAGCCTCGCCCAGCACGGCCAGCTCGGAGCAATCACATTCCCAACTGTCCGGCACGCACTGGTACGACGTCACGCCGCCAACCACGTCCACGCTCTTACAGGAGTAGTCGGAAGGGCAGGTCACCACCCCCGAGCACGCCGCGCCGCAGAAAGCGCCGTCGTCGCCAAACACCACGCACAGGTCGCCCGTCGCGGCGTCCCCGGATTTACAATCGTTGTTGGTCATGCACGGCCGGCACAGGTTCACGAATAGCGGCATGCACACGTACTGGCAGTCGGGGCAGGTCCCCGCCAGAAGCGAGCAGGCAAAGCCTTCCGGGCATTCGGTGGTGCACGGGCTGGTGCACACTTTCCCCGTCAAGCCCTGGACACAGATCCCGTCCTGGCAATCGTCGTCGTCTTCGCACGTACACCCGAACGCCAACGGCAGGTCCATACAAGGGTCGAAAGTCTCCAGACCAACGTCATCCACGGCATCTGCGACCAGTTCATCAGGAGTCCCGAGATCGGGTATTGAGAAGTCAAAGACCTCTTCGGGCGCCACCTCCGGTGCTCCGGAGTCCACCGTCAACTCCTCAGTCCCCCCAGCCACCTCAGCATCTTCCCCTTCCACCTCGGGAAACAGGTTGGTAGCGTCACCGGGACCGGAGCAGGCCCCCAGCACCAGCAGCACTGCAATACTCAAGCATCCAACAGCAGAACGAAGACAAGCACTCATATCATCCTCCAACAGAGGTACCACACGAGTGCACATTGTACTTGAAATCGGAGGATTTTGGAATGACGACAGTTTCCAAGCCACGCTGGGGTTCTTCCACCTCCTCTGGTAAGGCCGTTCCAAGTGCAGTGACAGGTGCGTCGCCCCCCTACTTCAACCACTCATCAAACCAGCCCAAAATCGACTGGTACCAGAAGCGCTGGTTGTGGGGTTTCATGATCCAGTGGTTCTCGTTGGGGAAGCGGATCATCTTGGAGGGGACGCCCTGCCGCTGGAGCGCGGTGAACATCGCTTCGCCCCCGGTGACCCGGACGCGATAGTCTTTGTCCCCGTGGGTTATTAACTGCGGGGTGGAAAAATTCTTCGCGTAGCGAATGGGTGACCATTTTTCCACCAACTCCGGGTTCTCCCACGGCGGCCCGTGCATCTCCCATTCGGGGAACCACAACTCCTCGGTGGTGGCCCAATCGATCCAGCGGTCCGCCCCGCCCGCGTGAGCCACCAGCGCGGCGAACATCTTGTCCTCATTGTGACCCTGGAGCCAGTTGACCACGTAGCCGCCGTACGACCCGCCCCAGGCACCCACCCTCTTCGGATCGATCTGGGGATATTTCTCCAGCACGTGCTTGACGCCCGCCTTTAGATCATCGACGGGCTTGCCGCCCCAATCAGCGCGCACGCCGTCGGCAAACGCCTGGCCGTATCCCGTCGACCCCCGGGGGTTGCAGAAGAAGACAAAATAGCCGGCGGAAGAGAAGATGGAAAACTCGTTGCGGTACGCATAACCGAACATCTGCTGCGGCCCGCCGTGAATTCTCACCATCATCGGGTACTTCTTGCCCGGGTCGTAGTTGAGTGGTTTGACAACGAAACCGTGCACCTGTGCGAACTCCGCGCCCTGGAACCACACCTCCTCGGCTTTGGGCACGTGGTAGGTGTCGTAGAACGCCTTGTTGATCGCGGTCAGCGCCTTCGGTTTTTTGCCGTCGGCGCGGCAGCGGTAGATCTCGTAGTTCCGATCAATGGTCCGGTACAGATACGTAAAGAATTTTCCACCTCTGTCCAGTTGGACCTGCAAGTGGTATCCTTTGCCACTCTTCTCCCCGTCGATGACCGCCTCCACGTCGCCGCCCTTCAACGGAACCTTGAACAGGTTGATGTCCCCCTTGTCCTCCGCCTCAAAATAGAGGTTTTTGCCCTCAGGGCCCCAGAACAGCGAACCCACGCTCAAGTCGAGGTTGAAGGTCAACGAGCGCACCATCCGGGACTCCAGGTCCATCACCGTCAACTGGTAACGGTCCGACTCGTACCCGGGCCTGGTCGACGCCCGGTACGCAATCTCGCGGCCGTCGGGAGAGACCCGGGGGAGCGTTTCCGATGCCGGCCCGTCGGTCACCTTCTCCACCTCGCCGCCGGCGATGGGTGCGCGGTAGATCGCATGGTTGTACGATACCGCCTGATCTTCTTCCTGGGTGCCCGCAAAATAGACCCACTTCGAGTCGGGAGAAACATCGAACTCCCGCCCGTGAGACATGAGCCAATAGCACAACGCATCCCATTTCAACGCCGGCGTTAGATCCTTGGGCTTGGCAGGCGTCTTGACAGGGACGGAAGGGATGTAGAACAGGTGCTGCACCTTGCCGTCTTCGTACGTGTCCCAGTGGCGATACAGCAGGTGCTCATGGACTTTGGCGGTAACCTTGTCCAACCGCTTGGCCTTGTCCTTCTTGCGGATGCAAGCCAGCTTGTCGCTGCATTCAAGGTAGGTGCGCGCGGCAAAGACGATACCGTTGCCGTCCGGGGTGAACATGAACTCATCGATACCGCCCGGGAAATTGGTCAGCTTCTGCGCCTCGCCCCCCGTCGCCATGGGCATAATGTGAATCTGTCGTCCCGCATCCCGGGACGACAAGAACGCCAGCCGCCCACCGTCGGGGCTCCACACCGGGTGATACTCTCCTTTGGGCGAGTTGGTCACCTGCCGGGGCTTTCCGCCCGCGGTGGGCACCACCCAGATGTGTGATTTTCGCTTGTCCTTGGCAAACAGGGTTTCGGTGAGCCGGAACGCCACCTGCTTTCCGTCGGGCGACAGCGCGGCCTGCCCTACCCCTTTGAGCTTCGCCAGTTCATCCACCGTAAACGGTTTCTTCTCCGCCATGCCGTAGCCTCCCCACAGAACAGACAATAACAATCCAAGAACCGCCGGTCCAACTCTCATGTGCACTCCCCTTAACGACAAAAAGGGCGCTTTGACGCCCCTTTTGTCTTCATGTCCTACAGCCTCAGCCAGTCAGAAACTACTTGGCCTCCGGCGCCGGTGCGTGATCATGGTCGTGGTGGTCATGTGCGGGGGGACCGCCCATGCCGCCGCCCATCAGCATCCCGGCCATTCCGGTAAGCATCGCAGCGTCGCCCTTTTCCAGAGCTTCTTCCAGGCCCTTCAACTGCGCCTTGACCTGCTCTTTGCTCTTCTCGAACCCGGCCATGGCTTCTTCTACGTTCTTGGCAGCCTTCTCTTTACCCTTGGCCCAGTCTTCGGCCAATTCTTTCGGGATCCACTTGCCTTCGACCTTCACGAACGCCATTTCGTCCGAGTCGTCGCCAACGGTCACGAGCACGGTAGCTGCGTCGTCCTTGATCTCGCCCTTGATTTCCGCCTTGACGGTATCAAGCATCTTCTTGGTGCCTTCGGCCTCTTCCTTGTCCATCAGCATGGCAACCTTCCAACCGAAGTCGTAGTACGCCTTGCCGTGCTCGGCCAGGAAGCCGGCGACGTCCAAGCCCTTGAAGCCCTCGTAGGTGTTGAGCTTCGAGGTTTCCAGCAGCTTCACGAACTCTTCGACCAACGGCATGAAGGGCCCGGTCTGCTTCGCCAGATTCTCGTCCTTCTTCACTACCTCAATGAGTTTCGGCAGGAGAGCGAACACTTTCTCGTAGATCTCCTTGTCCATCTTGGCAGTGACGGTGCCCAGAATGGTCTGGACGTCCTTCTGGTAGGAGTCCGGAAGCATGGCGTAGATCTTGATGAGGTTGCCTTCCTTCAATGCGGCGGCGGCCTCGAGCACGACCTTGTCCGGTGCGTCGGGGACTTCTACCTTCTTAAGCGCTTCGGCGCCCTTTTCGGCCGGAGTCTTGTCCTTGCAGCC
>CAZVFX010000186.1:0-10770 GCA_964626565.1 uncultured Myxococcales bacterium | reverse complement strand
ACTACTGCTCCGCAGGCACCTGTGTTGGCGGGGTCAATTCCTGCAGTTGCGAAACCGACGAGGAGTGCGCCGAGTTTGATGACGACGATCTGTGTAACGGCACGCTGATGTGCAACACGAAGGGGGTGGACCCGGCCAAGTGGAACTGCATAATCGCTCCCAACAGCAAAGTTGAGTGCGAGCCGCCCGCAGACGACCTCTGCCTGAAGGCGTTGTGCCAACCGGCGACGGGAGAGTGCGAACTGGAGGCCATCAATGAAGGTGCGACTTGCGACGACGGGAGTCTGTGCACGATCTCGGATGTCTGCATCGAGGGAGAGTGCACCGGCCAGGAGGAGTTGGAATGCAACGATGGCAACATCTGTACTGACGACTCCTGCCACCCGGAGGCTGGGTGCCTGGCGATCCCGATTCCCGAGGGCACGGTTTGTGGTGCCAATAACTGGGTCTGCCAATCGGGAGAGTGCCTGCCCTGTTCTCCCCAGTGCGTTGGCAAGGATTGCGGAGCGGACGCCTGTGGCGGAATCTGCGGCACCTGTCCCGGAGGAGAATACTGCACCGGCGGTGGGCAATGCGTTCCGAACTGCACGGACTGCGCACCGTGGCAGGACTGCGTGGACGGCGCGTGTGCGGATCCCCAGCCCATGGGGGCGTGCGCTAGCGGGGGTCAGATGATCGGCCTCAATTGCTTCGATACTCCTCTGGACGGCTGTTGCGCCGGGGATGACGGAAGAGACCGGTACTACTGTGGCTATTTCTGGGACTGCCCGAACTACGAACTGTACTGCCTGTGCCATGAGAAATGCTCCTGGAGTAAGGTGTGCGGGTGGGATAGCTGGGCCGACGAGTATCAGTGCGAGTATCCGCCGGCCGAGCCCGAGCCGGGCGGCAAGCTGTACTGCGATTGGATGCCCTGTACGCCCAACTGCCTGTGGAAGGAATGCGGTGACGACGGCTGTGGCGGGAGCTGCGGGAGTTGTGCCTGGAACGAGGAGTGTCAGCCGGACGGAACGTGTTGCAAGCCCGACTGTGCGTGGAAGGAGTGCGGCGACGACGGATGTGGGGGAAGTTGCGGCTTCTGTGATTGGGATGAGGAGTGTTTGAGCGACGGTTCATGTTGTGCGCCTCTCTGTTTCTGGAGCGAATGTGGAGACGACGGGTGCGGGGGGAGTTGCGGCACTTGCAGTTGGGATGAAGTGTGCGAGAACGGGCAGTGCGTCGGGGTGGTGAACGAGTGCGGAAATTACACCTGGGAAGGATGTTGCGACAACGAGACGCTCTATTGGTGCGAAGACGGCGAGGTCAAGAGCGTCGACTGCTCATCGAATCCTGAATGCGGTTGGGACGCAGGCAACTCGTACTACAATTGCGGCACCAACGGGTCCGCCGAACCAACGGGACAATTCCCCAAATCGTGCAGCGGAGGGGGCGGCGACCCCAACGGTTGCGAAAGCGACGAGTGCGGAGACCTCGGCGGCGCCTGCTACTGCGATTCCGCCTGCTGGGACTACGGCGATTGCTGCTGGAACGTTTGTCAGGTGTGTGGGCATTGTGGCTGATGTCCGTTGAAGTGAATATGGAGAGATGGACGAGCGTAGTGAGAAACTGATTCCCCAACGGAGGGTTTCATGTGTAAGAGAGCGCTAGTCAACTGGGTGGCGGTATGCCTGCCGCTGTTGCTGTCCCTTTCGTGTGGAAGCGGAGAACAGCAGAAGGGAGAATCTGGTGACACAGATTATCGGGGAACCGATTCCACCATGGGCGAGGGGAAGTGCACTCCTCAGTGTGAAGGCAAGGTGTGCGGGGATGACGGCTGTGGAGGTGTTTGCAGCGAATGCGGCTCCGACCAGGAATGCAGCGACGGAGAGTGTAGTCCGACGCAGCAGTGCGAGGGGGATGGGCCGTGTGATGACGGCAATCCCTGTACTCATTCGGACCTGTGCGTCGATGGAGAGTGCGCAGGCACCGAATACTCTTGCGACGACGGGCTGGATTGTACCGCGGACGAGTGTGGCGGAGAGGGGGATTGTGCTTCTGAAACCTCGCCCGGATTCTGCCTGATCAACGGAAACTGCTATGACGACGGCGCGTCGAAACCGGGCAACAGTTGCGTGGAGTGCATGACGTCGGTGAGTAAAAACGAATGGTCCAACGACGATTCCAACCAGTGCGATGACGGCGATGCCTGTATCTTGGGGGAACACTGCTCAGACGGGGTCTGCGTACCCGGGGATGAGGAATTGGAGTGTGATGACGGAAATTTGTGCACCGAGGATGCATGTGACCCGGCCTCGGGATGCGACTATCAGAATACCACCGACCTTTGTGACGATGGAGACCAGTGTACTGAGGGCGATATCTGCACGGAGGGCGAGTGTGTCGGGCAGGATGTCGATTGCGGTGATGGCAACCCGTGCACGGAAGACGCCTGTGACTCGGTGGATGGATGCGTCTACGACACGCTTGAAGGCGAGTGCGATGATGGCAACATGTGTACCTTGGGCGATGCATGCGCCGACGGAGAGTGCCAGCCTGGCTCCGATGAGCCCGATTGTGACGACGGCAATGCTTGCACCGTCGATTCGTGCGCGCCCGAATCCGGCTGCCTCAACCAGCCCGGCAGCGCCGCTTGTGACGACGGCAATCCGTGCACGGAAGGCGACCAGTGCCAGGACGGGGAGTGCATGCCCGGCCTCGAACCTCTGGTCTGTAACGACGGCAACCCCTGCACCACCGATTCCTGCGACCCGGTAGACGGCTGCCAGTTCTCGCCCAACGACTTCGATTGTGACGATGGCGATGATTGTGCTCAAAACGACTATTGCGAGGACGGACAATGCCAGCCGGGCCCCCAGGCCATGGACTGCGATGACGGCGACCAGTGTACCGATGATGTATGTTGGCCCTTTTCGGGATGCCACTATTCGTTTAACGAGGCGCCCTGTTCGGACGACAACGAGTGCACGGAAGCCGACTCCTGCTCCGACGGTACCTGTGTGGGGCAACTCAAGAGTTGCGACGACGGCAATCTGTGTACCACCGACTCTTGCGACCCGGAAAAACCCGGCGGCTGTGTGTTCCAGGCCAACGACCTGCCGTGCAGTGATGATGACGTGTGCACGTTGGGAGACGGTTGCATGGACGGAACGTGTGTCTCGGGCAAAGGGAAGCTGGATTGCAGCGACGGCAACCAATGCACCGACGATCTGTGCGACCCGGTTCAGGGATGCCAGCACCAGTACACCGAAGCCCCGTGCGATGATGGGGACCTGTGCACGGTTGGGGACCTGTGCCACACTGGTCAGTGCGCGGCGGGAACCGACGTCCTGGAGTGCGACGACGGGAACCCCTGCACCAACGACGAATGCCAGCCGGCGGCCGGATGTGTCTACACCAATTCCACCGCAGCCTGCGACGACGGAGACGCGTGCACCGCTGGGGACGAGTGCGTTGACGGCGTCTGCGTTCCCGGCGCTCAGGCCCCGGATTGCAACGACCTCAATCCCTGCACTGACGATTCGTGCCACCCTGCAGTGGGATGCATAAACGTACCCAACACCGCTGAATGTGACGACGAGGACATTTGCACGGTTGGCGACCAGTGCTCGGCGGGCCAGTGTGGTTCGGGCGCCGGGGCCTTGGATTGCGACGACGAAAATCAGTGTACCAACGACTTGTGCGACCCGGTTCTCGGGTGTGCAAACATCTTCAACGAACTTTCATGCGCCGACGGTAACGAGTGCACGATAGAGGACAAATGCAGTTTCGGTCTCTGCCTCGGGGTAACGAAGGACTGCAACGACGCCAACGTTTGCACCGTCGATGTTTGCGATCCCGACACGCCGGGCGGATGTGTGCATGTCGACAATGACGAGCCGTGCGATGATAGCGATCCTTGCACCCTGGGCGATACGTGCTCCGGGGGAGAGTGCTGGGCCGGGCTGGGTGTCCTCCAATGCGCCGATTTCAACCCGTGTACCGACGACATCTGCACGCCCGGCGTGGGCTGCGAGTTCCCGCCCCAGGCCGGGCTGTGCGAGGATGGGGAACCGTGCACTGTCGACGACTACTGCCAGGCCGGGGAGTGCACCAGCGGGCAGGATGTCTGCGAATGCAAGGTGGACGGCGATTGTTCGGACCAGGAGGACGGGAATCTGTGCAATGGTACGCTGTTCTGCGATACTTCCGACCAGAACCCGGCTAACTGGGGTTGCATTCTCGACCCGTTGACCATTGTGGTCTGCGACGACAGCGGTGACACGGAGTGCAAGAAATCCCAGTGCCAGACTTTCACCGGGCAATGCGAGTATGTTCCGATAAATGACGGAGGCGCCTGCGACGACGGCAGTGTGTGCTCCACCGTAGACGCCTGTGACGGCGGGGCGTGCGTGGGGTCAGAGCCAATCGAGTGCGACGATGAGAACCCGTGCACCGAGGACTACTGCCACCCGGTTGGCGAGTGTCAGGCGTCAAACCTGCCGGAAGGCACACCGTGCGGCGAAGGCCTGGTGTGCGAGTCCGGCCAGTGCGTCGTGTGTACGCCGGACTGCAAGAACAAGGATTGCGGCGACGACGGTTGTGAGGGCTTCTGCGGATTCTGCGCCGAAGACCACTATTGCAGTGACACCGGCAAGTGTTTCAAGGAGTGTGTGGGCTGCGCCCCGTGGCAGGAGTGCGTGGAAGGGGTGTGCACCGACCCGGAATCCATGGGATCGTGCGCCAGTGGCAATATGATTTCCGAGGATTGTCACGATACGCCGAGCAAGGGCTGTTGCTCCGGCGGGGATGGCAGAGACCTGTACTATTGTGGGTGGGGGTGGGACTGCCCCGGGGCCTACATGAACTGCCTGTGCCACGTCGAGTGTCCTTCCTACAAGGTGTGCGGCTACGATTCCTGGTATTCGGAGTTCCAATGCGAATTCCCTCCCGCCCAGGAGGACCCGTGGGGGAACCTGTTCTGCGGTTGGTGGGTGTGTGACCCGCAGTGCGACGGAAAGGACTGCGGCGATGATGGCTGTGGGAGCACCTGTGGTGACTGCCAGGATGGCTTCTCATGCGAGAACGATATCTGTGTGTATGAGGGGTTGACCGACTGCAAGGGGTACGATGAAGCCAGCTACGTCGGGTGCAACGGCCTCGATTACGCCGGCTGCTGCGATTCTGAGGGCAGAATGCTTTACTGCGACGGCGGCGACGTGATTTGCGTGGATTGTCCGGCAGTGTCACCGAGTTGTGGTTGGGTCCAGGCAGATGGCTGGTACGATTGCGGGACAGCGGGGGGCGAGGACCCCAGCGGACAGCACCCCAAAGAATGCCAGGTGTGCATACCGCCCTGTCCGGGTGGGTATGCGTGCGTGAACGGTGATTGCGTGAAGTAGGTGGCGAGCCCGGCCGGAGGAAACGGCCGCAGGTTTCGGGAATGGGAGGTTGGAAATTGATGGTATTCAGATCGACTGAGCTGATTGCATTGCTTTGTTTCCTTGGCCTTGTTTGCGGCGGGTGTGGTGGCAAAACGCAGCCTGGTTCCCCCGCCGACGTCACCAAGGACGCAGTTGAGGCAGATACCAAGACGGGGGATGGGACCTGCATCCCTTCCTGCGAGGGCAAGGAGTGCGGCAGCGATGATTGCGGCGGCAGTTGCGGTAGTTGTCCGGAGGGGAAAAGCTGCCTCGCCGGAAGCTGCGAAGCTGGCTCCTGTTCGCCAGGGGAGCCTTGCGACGACTCGGACCCGTGCACAATGGACGACGACTGCGTTGAGGGTGTGTGCACCGGCACCCCCTAAACCTGCGACGACGAGAAGAGCTGCACGGATGACCAATGCGATGGCAATGGCGACTGTGAATTCGAGTTGAAACCGGGGAAGTGCCTCATCAACGGGATCTGCTACGACGAGGGTTCGACCCACCAAAGCAACCTCTGTCGTGAGTGCATGACGTCGGTGAGCAAAACTGAGTGGTCAAATGACGACTCCAACGATTGCGATGATGGCGATCTGTGCGTCGACGGAGAGCACTGCTCTGACGGAGAGTGCGTTACCGGTGATGAGCCGGTGGTCTGCGATGACGGGAATCCCTGCACCGAGGAAGAGTGCGAGCCCGACACCGGATGTGTTTACACGAACGTTGAGGGTGGTTGTGACGATGGAAACGACTGCACCGAGGACGACCAATGCGAGCAAGGAGAATGTGAAGGAGAAGTGACGGACTGTAACGACGGGAATCCCTGCACGGAAGACGATTGCGACCCTGACTCGGGATGCACCTACAGCGACCTGGGGGGCGATTGCGACGACGGCAATGAGTGCACTATCGGTGATTTCTGCAGCGGCGGCGAGTGCAAGCCCGGCGGTTCCGAGTTGAACTGCGACGACGGCAACCCGTGCACGGACGACCAGTGCACCCCTCAGGATGGGTGCGCCAGCACCGACAATTCACAGCCTTGTGACGATGGCGACCCGTGCACGGAAGGAGACTTCTGCAAGAAGGGCGAGTGCCAATCCGGGGTCGGTGACGTGGATTGTGATGACGACAACCAGTGCACCGCCGATTCGTGTGAGGCGGGGGCTGGTTGCATCCACGAGCCGGTGGATTCGGGATGCAGCGACGGCGATCCCTGCACCGAGGGCGACGCCTGCTCAAACGGTGTCTGCGTTCCCGGAGCGGCGATGAATTGCGATGACGGCGATCCGTGCACCACGGATTCGTGCGATTCGGTGCAGGGGTGCCTGTATGTCCCCGGGGCCGGGCCGTGTGATGACGGCAATGAGTGCACCGAGAACGACGTCTGTTCCGGCGGGCAGTGTGCCGGCCAGGTGAAGGACTGCGACGACGACAACATATGCACGGTCGATTCCTGCAATCCGTTTGAACCGGGCGGATGCGTGCATTCACCCAGCGCCTTTACGTGCGAAGACGGCAATCCATGTACCCTGGGCGATTCCTGCAGCAATGGCGTTTGCATGTCAGGATCAGGGCAACTCGATTGCGATGACGGTAACGAATGCACAACCGACTCCTGTCTGCCCGCGACCGGCTGCAAGCATCAGAACAAGGTGGGCTTCTGCGATGACGCCAACCCGTGCACCCAGGGTGACTACTGTGCCAACGGCGAGTGTGTGAGCGGCGCAGGCGTTTGTGCCTGTTCAAATGACGCCGATTGTGTCCAGTTCAATGATCAGGACTTCTGTAACGGCACTCTCGTCTGCGACCAGTCCAGCCCGAATCCGGCCAACTGGGGATGCGAGGTAGACCCGGCAACCGTTGTTGTCTGTGGCCAGCCTCAGGACACGACCTGCCAGAAGGTCGAGTGTATCCCGGCGTCTGGAGCCTGCGAGATTGTACCCATCAATGAGCAGGGGTCATGCGACGACAACAGCGTGTGCACCGCGGATGATAGCTGCGAGGGGGGCTTCTGTGTCGGGATCGAGACCGTGGACTGCGACGACGACAACGAGTGCACGGTTGATCTGTGCCTGGCGGCGTCCGGTTGCCAGCATTCTCCCATTGGTGATGGAGCCTCCTGTGGGCCGGCGGGCTGGTTCTGCGAATCCGGGACTTGCCAGCCTTGCCAACCCCACTGTGGGGGCAAGGAATGTGGCGACAACGGCTGCGGAGGCAGTTGTGGGCAGTGTGGGTGGGGCGAGGTCTGCAACGTTCAAGGTCAGTGTGTCAACTTCGATTGCTCCGCTTGCGCACCCTGGCAGGACTGCGTGGGCAGTGCCTGCCAGAATCCTGCCTCACTGGGGGACTGCGGGACAGCAGGACAAGCAGTGTCGAGCGACTGCGGGGACCTGGACTGGGAGGGGTGCTGCGGAGAGCTGGACAACACCCTCTACTATTGCGCAAATGGACCGGACTGTCCGTGGGGTGTCGGCGAGTGCGTCTGCCAGCTCACCTGCGTCGGAGGCTACAATTGCGGTTGGCTTGAGGCTGAGCACTTCTTTGACTGTCAACCGGGCGACCCCGGCCCGGCTCCCTGGGGTGAGTGGTTCTGCGAGTGGACTTGCGAACCCGATTGCTGGGGCAAGGAATGCGGAGATGACGGCTGCGAGGGGAGCTGCGGAAGTTGCGGTGCCTACGAGTACTGCCACAACGGGTCCTGCGTGAAACAGGGTCTTTCTCAGTGCCTGGGGAATGACACACCCTCCTACAACAGTTGTCAGGGACTGAGTTGGGAGGGGTGTTGCGATTACCAGAACCACAGCCTCTGGTGCTTTCAGGGCAAAGCGTACTGCATGGACTGCAATTCCATGTCGGGAACCTGTGGTTGGTGGAGCCAGGAGGACTACTACACCTGTGGAACCAATGGCGGCAGTGACCCGACGGGGCAGCACCCGAAGAAGTGCCAGGTCTGCATCCCGCCGTGCCCGGCGGGCTTTCAGTGTCAGGCCGGTTTGTGTGAGGAGTGGTGAGGTTGGACCGGAGGCACGAGTCGATGTTCCGGCGCCGAGTGAAGTTCTGGAGGTGAGATGGAGTTGAGCTACGTGCGGTGCGCGGTGTGGCCGGTGGTGTTGGCGGCCGTCGTCTTCTCCACCCGCTGCGGTGGTCAGGAGGCAGAGGTCAATCGGGCCGAGCTGGTCGTTTCCGGCGAAATTGTGTCCGGGGAGATAGCGCCGGAGGTCGCTGATGCAGGCTGGGCCGACTCGGGCCGGGACGCCGACAGCAGGGAGACTTCAACAGATTCATCTCAAGAGCCGGAACTGCCGATCTGTTGGGAAGACGGCGAGCCCTGCGACGACGGCGACCCGTGCACAATGGAGGACACGTGCCTGAACGGGGCGTGTGAGGGAGAACTGTTCTCCTGCGATGACGGAATGGAGTGCTCGGCGGATTCCTGCATGGAGGAAGGGGGGTGCAGCCACGAGGTCTTGCCCGGCCACTGTCTTATCAACGGGGTGTGTCGCCTTGCGGGCGATGTCCACCCGATAAACACGTGCAAGGAGTGCGTGCCGGCCGCAGACCCGGAGAACTGGTCCAACGGTGACGGCAACGACTGCACCGACGAGAATGTGTGCACCATCAAGGACTTCTGCCAGGGTGGTGAGTGCCAGCCGGGTCCCAACTGGCTGGGATGCGACGATGCGAATCCGTGCACGGCAGACAGTTGCCAGCCAGCCTCCGGCTGTCTGTTCAGCGCGGTTTCCTCTCCGTGTGACGATGGTGACCCGTGCACTCAGGACGACGGATGCCAGGCTGGGAAGTGCACAGGTGTTCCCACGGATTGCGACGATGACGATCCGTGCACCACAAACTCCTGCGATTCCGGGACTGGATGTCAACACGATCCTGCCGATGCGGAATGCGACGATGGTGATGCGTGCACCGTGGGAGATCTCTGTGTGGGCGGCGTCTGCACCGCCGGGTCGGACGAACTCGATTGCGACGACGAAAACGGCTGCACTACAGATGTTTGCGTGCCGGCCGCAGGGTGTAGCCACGAGTTCAATTCCGAACCATGTGTCGACGACAACCTGTGCAACACCGGCGATCAATGCGTGAGCGGCGAATGCAAGGGAGGACCGACTCCCCTGGAATGCGAAGACGGCAATCCCTGCACCGAAGACTTGTGCGATAAAGCACTCGGGTGTGTCCATCTGCCGACCGAGGACGCCTGCGACGACGGCAACGTGTGTACGCTCGGTGACCAGTGCGGTGGTGGGGTGTGCCTCCCCGGCGATGATGAACTCGGCTGTGGGGATGGTGACCCCTGTACGGATGATCTGTGTCACCCGGAGAGCGGCTGTTACCACGAATTCAATCTTGCCGCCTGCAGCGATGGCAACGAATGCACAGTTGAAGACTCGTGTTACAGCGGCCAGTGTACCGGCGTCCCGAAGATCTGCGATGACGGCAACATTTGCACTGATGAATCATGCAGCCCCGCGTTCCCCGGGGGGTGTGTATTCAGCTACAACGATCTTCCCTGCAGCGACGACAATCTGTGTACGCTGGGCGATACCTGCATGGATGGAGATTGTGTTTCGGGGCTTGGCAAATTGCCGTGCTACGACGCCAATCCGTGCACCGCGGATGCGTGCAATCCGTTGACGGGATGTTCCTACGACGAGGTTGAAGGAGAGTGCGAGGACGGCGATCTTTGCACCGAGGGAGATTTCTGCTCGGGAAGTGTCTGCCACACGGGCCCAGCCGTCCTCGCCTGCGATGACGGAAATGTCTGCACGTCAGATGCCTGCGATTCCGCGGCAGGCTGTGTATACACAAACAACTCCCTGGTATGTGACGATGGTGACCTGTGCACGGTGGATGATTCCTGCGGCTTCGGGCTCTGCCTGCCGGGGCCGACGGAATTGGACTGCGACGACAGTAATCCATGCACGACCGATTCGTGCGAGCCCGCCTCGGGGTGCATTGCCGTGCCTGCCGACGGCTCCTGCGATGACGGAGATGTATGCAGCCTGGGCGATTGGTGCGAGGAAGGCGTTTGTGTGCCGGGCGTCCAGGCGCAGAGTTGCGACGACTTGAACCCGTGCACCGACGACTGGTGTTCCCCCGCCCTGGGGTGCCAGCACGATCACAACGAGGAGCCTTGCTCGGACGGAAACGAGTGCACCGCCGCCGACCACTGCTCGGCCGGCATTTGTGCCGGCGTCCAGATTTCGTGCCAAGACGACAATCCGTGCACGGATGACTCATGCGACCCAGGAGTCGAGGGGGGGTGCGTGTTCGTAGGCAACAACCTGCCGTGCGAAGACCAGGACCCCTGCACGCTGGGGGACACCTGCTCGGCGGGGGAGTGCGTGTCCGGTCTAGG
>CAZVFX010000185.1:0-10937 GCA_964626565.1 uncultured Myxococcales bacterium | reverse complement strand
ACTAGTTCCGTGGTTTCACAATTGCATTCTGCTGGACAGGGTCAAGGACCCGAAAGAGAGGTTGTGGTACACGGAGCAGGCTATTGCAAACGCCTGGAGCCGGAATGTACTGGCCCACCAAATACAAACCGGCCTCTACCAGCGCTCCGGCAAGGCGGTCACCAACTTCCCGGAAACGCTACAGGGAGTCGACTCGGGAGCGACGGGGGCCCTCCTCAAGGACCCCTACTTTTTTGACTTCCTATCTCTTGGTGAGAAGGCTTCCGAGCGACAGATCGAGAAGGGGCTCCTGGAGCACGTGCGCCGGTTCCTGCTGGAGCTTGGCGTCGGCTTCGCCTTCGTGGGCAGCCAGGTGCATCTGGAAGTCGGGGGCGAGGATTTCTACCTCGACCTGTTGTTCTATCACTACCGTCTGCGTTGTTTCGTGGCGGTGGACCTTAAGGCCGGGAAGTTCAAGCCGGAGTACAGCGGCAAGATGAATTTCTACCTGTCTGCGGTGGACGACCTGTTCCGGCAAGAAGGAGACGGTCCGTCGGTAGGCGTCGTCCTGTGCAAGACCCGCAACCGTGTGGTCGCCGAGTACGCTCTGCGTGATCTAGACAAGCCCCTAGGTATCTCCACATACGTTCTCGGCCGGGCCTTGCCGGACAGCGTTAGCGGCACACTGCCGACGGTAGAGGAACTGGAGGAGGAGTTAGGGGATGACACTTGAGGTGGTCGCAATTTGCGACCACCTGACCATCAAGTCAATAAGAACTTCCCATGCTGGGCACGGAGTGCCGTAGGGGCCGGCAGTACCGGCTCCGAAGGCATCCGAAGTTTACCCAGAGGGTACTCGAAGGGAAGCCTTTGCCGGAAGAACCCGGCAAAGGCGTAGTAGGAGAGGTGATTCTGCCCCACCTCAGTTTTCCATTCTTGGGTTAAGCCGTGCCTCCGCACGCGGGCCTTTACAACTCCCCCAACATGTGTATTATGCCACCTCAAGAATCTTACCTAGTTTCTACCTGAGAGGGGGACCACAATGAGAAACCTGGCCACGATCATGATTTTAACCTTGCTGATGGCTCTCGCCGGAACGGCGTGCAGCGGCAACGGGTCGTCCGAAGAGAAAACGGACGTTCCTTGCCTCGGTGAAACCTGCGGCGCCGACGTAATTGGCGGCGATGCGGCTATCGAAGAAGACACCGGCATCGAGGAAGACGCCGGCATCGAAGAGGATACCGGCATCGAAGAGGATACCGGCATCGAAGAGGATACCGGCATCGAGGAAGATACCGGCATCGAAGAAGATACCGCTGTTGAGGATAGCGTGGACGTTGCCGAGGATGAAGACATTATCGAAGAAGACGCGGACGTGTGCGAGCCCGACTGCGAGGGCAAGGACTGCGGCGACGACGGCTGCGAGGGCTCCTGCGGCGACTGCCTGGAAGGTGAGGAATGCACCTTCGACGGCCTCTGCCAGGCCGAGACGGGCTCGTGCGAGGGTTTCTGCGGCGGCTCATCCGACTTCGAACCGGTTTGCTGGTGCGACGATGCGTGCTTTGGCGCTGACGACTGCTGCAACGACGTGTGCGACGCGTGCCCCGAGCTGCTGGGCTGCTGCGAGCCTATGTGCGAAGGGAAAGAGTGTGGCGACGACGGCTGCGAAGGTTCTTGCGGCGAGTGCGCAGAGGGAGAAGAGTGTGGTGAAGACGGTCTGTGTGTCCCCTGCCAGCCCGACTGCGAGGGTATCGACTGCGGCGACGACGGCTGCGGCGGTTCCTGCGGCGAGTGCCTCGAATTGGAGTCGTGCGTAGAGGGAGAATGTGTTCCCTGCCAGCCCGACTGCGAGGGTAAGAAGTGCGGCCCCGACGGGTGCGGCGGCGAGTGCGGAGTGTGCGGCCCCACCGAGATTTGCGACGGTGCGGGACAGTGCGCAGAAGGTGGCTCGGGCGACGACTGCACCAGCCCGTTCATCGTTTCCGGCGCGCCGTTCACAGGCGAGGGCAGCACCGACGACGCCAATCTCAGCCTCTTCTACGGCGACGACATGTGCTTTGGCGACGACACCGGCAACGGCGAAGCCTCGGCCGATGAAGTGTGGGCGTTCAATCCGCCTGAGGCGGCCCTGTACACCGTCTCGCTTACCGGCTTCGACGCGGCGCTGTACGTGGTGACCGATTGCGACAATATCGCGGGGACGTGCGAAGGAGCTTCGGAGACCGCCCTGTCCGACGGCGTAGAGACAGTGACCTTCTACGGGTTGACCGAGCAGACCTACTACATCATCGTGGATGGATGGAGCAACTCTTCCAACGTTACCGGGGATTACACTTTGGAGATCTCAGCGCCCTGTTTCCCCGATTGTGAGGGCAAGGAGTGCGGGCCCGGCGGTTGCGACAGTTGGTGCGGGGTGTGCGAGGAAGGGGATGCCTGCGATGACGGCGGGCAGTGCGTACCCCTGGCCGATCTTCCGGGTAACACATGTGCCAATCCGTTTGTAATCGATGAACTGCCTGCCGAGGTCGCAGGAGATACGGAGAACGCAACTCCGGTGCTGCACTACGGCGACGACATGTGCCCGGGCGACGACACCGGCAACGGCCAGGGTGCGGCGGATGAAGTCTGGATGTTCACTGCCCCTGACACCGCGATCTACCTGGTCACCGTATCGGGTTACGACGCGGCGCTGTACGTGGTGACCGACTGCGACAATATCGCGACGAGTTGTCTGGGGGCTTCGGAGTCGGAAGGGGCCAGCGGGACCGAAGAAGTCGTTTTCGAGGGAACCGAGGGCGAGGACTATTTCATTATTGTTGACGGCTGGAGCAACTCCTCCAACGGAACCGGGGCCTACACGCTGACAGTGTCGGGGCCGTGCGTGGGCGACTGCGAGGGTAAAACGTGCGGCAGCGACGGCTGCGGTGCGACGTGCGGCGAGTGCGGCGAAGCAGAGCTTTGCAACGGCGAAGGGCAGTGCGTATCTCCCGACACGGTAGAAGGCAATGCCTGCGGGAATCCGTTCTTCATCGATGAAGCGCCCGTCACCGTAGAGGGAGACACTTCCGACGCGTCCCCGGCGCTCTTCTATGGCGACGACGCCTGCCCGGGTGATTCATCGGGTAATGGTGAAAGCTCCAATGACGAGGTGTGGGAATTTGTGGCGCCGGTGGAAGGGACGTACACCGCGTACCTGTCCGGTTTTGACACTGCGCTCTACGTGGTGAGCGACTGCGACAAAATAGACCTGACCTGCCTGGGCGCTTCGGAAACCGAGATGTCCGACGGGACGGAAGAGGTCTCCTTCCCTGCCACTGCGGGGGAGAGCTACTTCATCATCGTCGACGGTTGGAGCAACTCCTCCAACGTGGCCGGGGAATACACCCTGGAGATTTCGGAGCCGTGTCTGCCCAGTTGCGACAACAAGGAGTGCGGGGACGACGGCTGCGGGGTCGGGAACTGCGGGTTGTGCGCCGACGGTTTCCTCTGCGATGCCGACGGGCAGTGCGAGGACGTATCGGCACTGGAAGGGAACAGTTGCCCAAATCCGTTCATGATCAATGGCGCCGGAACCTACACCGGAGACACCTCGGTCGCCGGCACCACCAACAACTATGCTTCTGAGAGCAACGGCTGCGAGGATATGTCCGGCGTCAAGGGTTCAGCTTCCAACGATCACGCATACAAGTTCGTTCCAGCCGCGGCCGGCTCTTTCACCATCACTTTGACGGGGGACTTCGACGGGGCTTTGTACGTTGTTACCGATTGCTCCCAATTGGGGGATTCCTGCCTCATCGGCGATGATGGTTTTTCTTCCGACCAGGTGCAGCTTCCCCTTGAAGAGGGTGTCGAATACTACGTAATCGTTGACGGCTGGAGCAATAGCGACAACCTTAACGGGGCGTATGAACTGGTCGTCGAGAAGTGCATCCCGGATTGCGAGGGGAAAGTGTGCGGCTCGGACGAGTGCGGCGGCAGTTGCGGTGAGTGCGGCGAAGGTAAGGCCTGCGACGATGACGGGCAGTGCATTGTCGCCACTTGTGAAGGGGCGTGCGGAAGCGTGGCCGAGGCGGGGTGCTGGTGTGATTCCACCTGCTTTGATTTCGGGGACTGCTGTGACGACGTGTGTAGTTTCTGCGCTGCTGATTTCCCTGAGGATTGTCTGCAGTAACTACTTCTCCAGTTCCACTTCCACCAGGCGCATCTCAGACTGCAGGAATCCGGTATTCCGGGTGTAGGTGACGTAGATGATGCGGCCGTTTTCCCGCTGGTATTCGGGATGAGCGAGGGCATCGTACACCCACTCCCCTTCCTCCGGCTTTTCCGCGTCGAACACCTTGGCTTCCGCGGACCACGGCCCCTCAGGAGCGGGGGCGGTGCGCATCATCACTTTGGCATCCAGCGGCTGGCTGTAGATGGCCAGATAGGAGTTAAGGTAGCTGTTCCACGACACGGTCATCATGTCGTTGCCGTCAAAGACGGAGGCCGCCTGCTCCAGGTCGGCCACCCAGCCGTCGCTGCCCGCCCAGTATTCCCAATGTGACCGGTCGAGAGCGTCCACCAGCGGTACCCGCGCGACCTTGCACGGCTTGACCACCCAATCCAGGTCGCAGGCGTAGACGTACATGAAGTCGTCGACGACAACCGCGGCAGAGCCGAAGGAAGGCTCGTCTTTTTCGAACATCATGGTTGGGTGCTCAGCCTCCGGCTTGAATACGGGGCGTTCCGGGGGCTCTTCAAAATTGTTCCATACCGCGATGGAGGTGCCGAACCCTTCAAAATTGAATTCGCCGGGTTCAGCGTAGATCTTGTGGTAGAAAATGAGGGCCCTGAAGCGCTCGTCGTCCGCGACCATCTGGGCCGGCCAGATGGCCCAGCGGGCGCCGCACGGCTCCTCCGTGCAATCGTCTATGAAGTGGATATCGTTGAACGCCCGTTCTTTTTCCGTTTGCGGGAAGAACTCGGAAGGGGCGCCCGCGGTGTCGTTGCGCTCTTTGAAGCCGGTGAGCCCGTCGCTGAGGTCGAGGTCGGTGGTGTACGACCAACTGTTGTGGCGCCAGTTTCGACCGTCCGCGGCCGCTATTTCAGTGGTGGTGTCTCCGTACAACCACACCGACCTTCCTTCGAAGACCGCCGAATAGCCGCCGTCCCGTCCCCGGATGGTGTCCGACGTGGTCACTATCCCGAGGTCCGTTATTTCTGCCACCGTGGCTCCGGGCGGCGGACCCTTGTCTTCCCCGCAGCCGGAGATTATCGCCAGGCCGGCGGCAAGAAGAAAGACGCTGCCTAAGGTTCTGTTGATCTTGGTAGTCATGTTCTGTCTCTCCCTTTCCTCCTTTCGCACATAGTACCTTCTTCCTTCAGGTGTGACCAGCGGTTGCGCCCGATCCCCCTTGCCGGGCGCAACCGCGGGTCTGAGTGTGGCTGATTCACTCGGGGCATATACTGAAGCAGGAACCGTGCCATCGGACAAGGCTCACTAGCGCCCGACGAGAGGCACTGGGAGCGGAGTAGCGATAGGAGCAACTTTCCCCCAGGTTAGGAGTATCGGTGCGGCGCGGTTGAAAAGGCCGCGGCGTTTTGGGACAATGAACGAAACGAAAGGAGGAATTCATGCGGCAACTGGCGGCCCTTGTGCCTGTGTTGTTGATGGCGGGACTCGTGCAGTGCGGGGATGGCAAGTGCAAGACCTTCTGCGCCGAGGCGGACCCTTGCGGGCAGGACGCGGTGGAGGTGACCGCCGGAGATGTGGCCGGGGCCATGGCTGACGGCATCGCCTGCTCCGCGGTATGTGCCGAGCAAGGGAAGCTGTGTTTCGAGGGCGAGTGCATAGATGCGGTGTGCAAGCCGGGGTCGCGTTTTTGCGTCGACGACGTCACGGTGGGTATCTGCCATGACGACGGCAAGGACCACGACGAGGAGGCGTGTCCGGCGGGGTTTGTATGCGAGGAAGGATATTGCCTGGGGCCTGAGTGCGGAGACGGCGAGGTCAACGTGGCGGGGGAGCTTTGCGACGACGGCAACCTGCAGTCGTGCGACGGGTGCGAGGCGTGCCGCCCCTATTCCACCCTGTTCTTCGATGGGGCTGAGGGCCATGCGATCAACGTGGCAGACATTGAGGGCCGTCCCCTGGCCCTGGTGGATACCTCGTTTACCGTGGAGATGTGGGTGCGCCTGGATGCCGAAGACGAGTTTGTCGGCGTGTTTCGCAGGGTGTTGGGCAATCACGGTTGGGGCACATCAATTCAGGCGGGCAAGATAACCGTCGCAGTTTTCAGTGAAATGGACCACTGGCCAGAAGTCCAACTGGCCGGCACCGGCTGGCATCACGTCGCGTGGTCTGTGGACCTGGAGGCATCGGCCTCCCGCATCTGGCTTGACGGAGAACTGCTGGACGAGGCGCCCTTCGAGGGTGCGGTACACGACACGGAAACCGACGTGCTCATCGGCGCAGTTCAATTCCCCAGCGGGGAGATAGAGGCTTACGCAACGGGACGCATGGACGAGCTGCGCATCTCCAATTCGGCTCGCTACACCGAGTCTTTCGACCCGCCGAGGTGGCACAGCGTGGACGAGTACACCCTGGCGCTGTGGCATTTTGATGAAGGCTCCGGCAAGACCGGGACAGATGCTTCAGGGATGGGGCATGCCGCGGTGGGTGAGGGCCTGATCTGGGAGCCGGACAGTTGCTACGGCGGTTCAGTAGCGCCCTGAGTAGTAATCGAGGACAATCCGGTTGTGGTCGAAAACCATCTTCGGCAGTGAGCCGCGGTCGGCCAGAAGAATGGCCGCCGCGTCGTCCCCTGCCTTGGGCGTGCCGTCGGCGCGGGCGATGAACACGGTGGTGATGGTATGCTTCCTCGGGTCGCGAGACGGGTCGGAATAGGTATGAAACTGGCGCACCAGTTCAACTTCAAGCCCGGTCTCCTCCCTTGCCTCCCTTACCGCCGCGTCCTCGAGGCTCTCGCCGTAGTCGACGAAGCCCCCGGGAAGGGCATAGCCAAAAGGCGGGTTGCCCCGTTCAATAAGAACGATCTTTTCGTTGGGGAGTTCGATGATGAGGTCAACGGTCGGGGCGGGGTTCTTGTAGTGCGGGCTCACGTTGCCCTTCCTCAGTGAATCAGGGAGAAGATGCGGCTCTTGTCCGCGGCCCACCACACCACCACCGCCTTGCCCTTCAGCAGCCCGATGGGCACGGTCTGGTATTCAGGCAGGGGTTCAATCTCGGTGCGGATTTCAGGGCCCCAGAAGCGGCCGTCGCTGGAGTTGTCCCGATTGTCTCCCATGACGAATACCCGGTCCTCCGGGATCTTAAACTCGGCAATCGTCCCGTCGTAGTCTTCCACCGGCCAGTCGGGATGAAGCCCTTCCGGTGCGCAATGCTGGGTGATGAAAGTGTGGTCTCCCATCACCGTCTCCTGCTTGGCGCACATGCAGGGGAAGTCGTGCTTGCCGCCACAGTCGTGGACTCCTTTCATCTGGGTCGTGTCTATGGGTTCGCCGTTGATGTACAGCACATTCTCCTGCAGCCGCACCACGTCTCCGGGGAGCCCCACCACTCTCTTGATGAAGTCCTTACCGTGGTCGGGGTGCGAGCAGTCTATACTATCTACCGCAGCCTGGTCGCAGGGAACCTTGCGCGCCTCCACCAGGCGCTCTCTCATTTCAGAGTGATTACCCATGGCGATGCGCTGCGCCTCGAAGTCCTGAGCGTCGGGGAAGCCGTGCTTGTCAAGAAGGTCCATAAATGAAGTGGGCTTGCGGAATTCGGGCTGGCACGCCAGCTCCTGTTCGATAGACACTACCTGCCGGCACGCAGGCCACTCCTCCACCGGGAAGGGGAAGACCACGATATCGCCCCGGTCAGGCTCTCCCCAGCGGACAAGATAGTCATCCATCAACGGCAGCTTGACGCCGTAGATGGACTTTGAAACGAAGATATAGTCATCGATGAGCAGCGTGGGGATCATGGACCCGGTGGGGATCTGGAACGGCTCAAACAGGAAGAACCTGATCAGCAGCGCAATACCCACTGCCCAGGCGATGGATTCCGTGTACTGCCTCACCACCCCCTTGCGCTTGCGCAAGCCCGCCTTCTCCAACTGCTCCTGCAGTCTGACCCTGGTCTTTTCTATTTCGTTGTATTTCTTCTTGTCGCGGCTCAGCCGGCTGTCCAGTTCTTCCAGGATGCGTTGGGCCCGGTTTACGTGTTCGCCGGCCAGCTCCTCGGGAACTCCAGCCAGGGATTTCCGCGCAGACCGGGCGGCTTTGCGGGCCTCGGACACCGTCTTGCGCTGGTACCACCAGTTAATCAGGTTCTTCATCCGGTGACGCGCTCCTCAAACCAGGGGAACGTGCGTTTGAGCCCCTCTTCGAGTTGGATTCCAGGCTCCCAGCCCAGCAGTTCCTTGGCCTTGGAGATGTTTGGCTGCCTGGTTTTGGGGTCGTCTACCGGCAGGGGGTGATACTCGATGTCCATCTCGGGGTTGAACAACTTCCTTACCAGCTCAGCGAACTGAGTTACCGTCCACTCCGCCGGGTTGCCTACGTTTACCGGGTCGGAGTAGTCGGACATAAGCAAGCGGTAGAGACCGTCCACGGTATCGTCGATGTAGCAGAAGCTGCGGGACTGGTTTCCGGAACCGAAAATGGAGAGGGGTTCTCCCTTGATGGCCTGGACCAGGAAAGCTGGGACCACTCGGCCGTCAGCAAGCCTCATGCGGGGCCCATAGGTGTTGAAGATCCGTGCGATGCGGGTTTCCAGGTCGTGGACCCGGTGATAGGCCATGACTATCGCTTCCGCGAAGCGCTTGGCCTCGTCATAAACTCCCCGCGGGCCGATGGGGTTGACGTTGCCCCAGTACTCTTCAGTCTGAGGGTGCTCCAGCGGGTCGCCGTACACTTCGCTGGTGGACGCGAGCAGGAACCGCGACCCCTTCTGCAGGGCCAGGCCCAGCGTCTTGTGGGTGCCCAGCGCCCCCACTTTCAACGTCTGGATCGGAAGCCTCATGTAGTCGATGGGGCTGGCCGGAGAAGCGAAGTGGAGGATGTAGTCCACCGGTCCCGAGACGTGAACGTAGGTAGTTACGTCATGCTTCACAAAGTAGAAACGATCGTGGCCCATGAGGTGTGCGATGTTGTCCATGTCGCCGGTAAGGAGGTTATCCATGCAGACGACTTTGAATCCCTCTTTTACAAATCGCTCGCACAGGTGAGAGCCTAAAAAACCTGCGCCGCCGGTAATAAGTACAGTTTTCATCATGTCTCTCCATCAACCCGCGAACCCTACAGCTATTCCCGAGTCAAGTCAATGTTCCACTTGACATCAGAAGTCAGTTCGCATAAATGAAAACAGCAGTGATTTTTGGACTTGCACGCATCTACCCGCTTTGCGGGCGCATCGGTCGGTACTGAGGCTGTTCGCATCTGCCTTAAACGCAGCCACGGTGACACTGATGCCAATGTCTGCGGGCAGTGCTTTGATGGGTGTGGGTGAAAAGGTGAGGTGGCTCAGTCGGTTAGAGCGGAGGTCTCATAAACCTCAGGTCGCGGGTTCAATTCCCGCCCTCACCACCAGATGGCCAAGCCTACGGTTACGATTGGCAGCGACTCCGAATCCAGGCCCGATTCCTGGTTCTTGGTCGCAGTCTGCTCGCCCGACCCCGAGGTTCCTCGCTGGACACGCATCGCTTTGGACCACAACTTCGTCGTGGGCCGCGAGCCGGGAAGGAACGGCCTGCGCCTTGACGACGCAGCGGTATCCAGGAAGCACGTGCGGTTCGTGCGGCACTCCCAGCAAGGCATCGTTGAACTGGTGGACTGCGACAGCAAGAACGGGTGCTTTGTCAACGCCTTGCGTACAAGCCGTCGGTATTTGGAGCCGGGCGATGTAGTGCGGGTGGGGGAGACGCTGTTTGTTGTCAGTGACGAGAAGGCTGAGGAGCAATCTGCGGATCCTCTGCCCGAGATCGTTGGACGGGCTGTTGCCATCCGGGAAATGAAGGACACGTTGGTGCGTATCGCGCCAGGCAGTCTACCAGTGCTGGTGCTTGGCGAAACCGGGACCGGCAAGGAACTGGTCGCAAATGCGATTCATCGTCTGTCCGGACGCACCGGCGAACTCGTCCCGGTGAATTGTGCGGCGATCCCGGAACATCTGTTCGAGAGCACCTTCTTCGGCCATCGTCGGGGCGCGTTCACCGGCGCGACCGAGGATTCGAAAGGTTTGCTGCGGAAGGCCGAAGGGGGGACTCTTTTCCTGGATGAGGTGGGCGAACTCCCGCTGGCTGCGCAGGCGAAGCTTTTGCGTTTCCTGGAAGACGGTATGGTGAGGAGGGTCGGGGACACGAGGGACCTGCAGGTGGAGGTTCGCGTCGTCGCGGCGACAAATTCGAATTTGCATACCGAGGAAGCCCGGGGAAGATTCCGGCCTGACCTGCTCGCTCGCCTGGAAGGTTTTCCCATTCATGTTCCACCCCTGCACGACCGCAGATTGGACATACCCTTGTTGCTCGACCACTTTGCCCAGGAACGAGGAGTTCAGAGGGTTGAAGTTGAACCCGATGCTTTCGAGGTGATGTTGGCCTGGGAGTGGAAGAGAAACGTCAGGGGGCTGCGGACCCTCGTCCTCAGATGGTGCGAATCAGGTGGCGAAAATATCGGCAGTGGAGAGTCCCTTCGTGTCTCACTGAAGCAACTTCCGGACGAGATGACGTGCAGTGTCCGGAATCGTCGCAAGGCGCCGATCCCTCCTCCGCTGGTGACGGACGACCGGCCTTCTGAAGAAGAGTTGCGGAGGGCATTGAGGGACCACGATTTCCATGTCGGAAGGGTGGCCGAGTATTTCGGGAAGCACCGCAAGCAGGTCTACCGATGGATGGAGAGGTATGACATCCATCCCGACGATTCTGCATAGCCGCCCCCGGTTGTTCTCCGAGCCCCGCCCTTTCTAGACTAGC
>CAZVFX010000184.1:0-10961 GCA_964626565.1 uncultured Myxococcales bacterium | reverse complement strand
ACCAGTTGCCGTGAAGCCCAAAAAAGTTGAAGGCCCGGGGGCCTTTGGGCTATCGTCGAGACAAACGGGCACTTCAGCCCGGGACTGAGGAAACCATGAGATTACGCAAGATTGCAGCCCTCCTGACACTTCTGCTTACCTCAGTAGGTTGCGGCACAGCCGAAACCGGCATCGACAAGGCAACCGAGACGGTGGCGGGTGACCAGCTTTCTGCAGATACTGTCGGTGACTCCCTTGTGCTTGCAGACAACGGAACACCCGAGGTGGGATTGCCGGAGGTGCGATGGGAAGTGGAGAGCGAGTCAGTGTTCCTGGAGTGCGACCCCGGAGAGGGCTGTTTCCTGGATGGCTGTGCAGAAAACGCGGACTGCCAATCAGGTTGGTGCGTAGAGCACATGGGTGATGGCGTGTGCTCCAAGGTGTGCCAGGAGGACTGCCCGGAAGGCTGGACGTGCAAGCAGGTGGGTCTCACCGGACCTGATGTGGCCTACATTTGTGTTTCAGACTACGCCAATCTGTGCCGCCCATGCGCCACGGGAGCGGACTGCAAAACCGCGGTCTCGGAGGACGTCTGCGTGAGTTATGGAGAGGATGGAAACTTCTGTGGCGGAGGATGTGATGCTGAGGCGGCGGAGGGTAAGAACTGTCCGTGGGGATTTTCGTGCCTGGAGGTGGAAACCGTCGATGGCATTGTCACCTCCCAGTGCATGTCCGACACCGGTTCCTGCCCCTGCGCCGAGAAATCGGTAGCCCGGGCGCTGTGGACGCCTTGCACCATAACCAATGATTTTGGCACTTGCGAAGGGATGAGAGTGTGTACCGAGGACGGGCTCTCCGAATGCGACGCCGGGGTGCCTGCGGCCGAAAGCTGCAACGGCGTCGACGACGACTGCGATGGAGATGTCGACGAGCCCACGGAGGTGGCCGGCGACTACATCAACCTGTGCAACGATGACAATCCATGTACCAAGGACAGTTGCAACGACCAGGAGGGCTGCAGCTACGAGGACCTGTCCGACGTGGAGTGCGCCGACGGCGACTCCTGTACGGTAGGGGACCACTGCGAAGAAGGGGAGTGCGTGGGGGCCCCGGTAATTTGCGACGACGCCAATCCGTGCACCGATAACGTATGCACCGAAACCGGCGGCTGTTTTTTCACTCCAAACACCCTTCCCTGCGATGATGGCGACCCCTGTACCGTGGCCGACCAGTGCCAGGATGGAGAGTGCAACGGCTTCCTCATAAATTGCGACTGCCAGGAGGACGCAGATTGCGCCGAGCTGGAAGACGACGACCTGTGCAACGGCACCCTCTTCTGTGACAAGTCCGACCTCCCTTACCAATGTGCCGTCGTCCCCGACTCTCCGATAGTTTGCGATGACCCCCAGCCGGGACCCGACGCGGTGTGCCTGAACGCGGTATGCGACCCTTCCTCCGGCGAATGCTCCCTGGGGCCGGCTAACGATGGGTATGCGTGTTCCGACGAAGACCTTTGCACCGTGGGCGATGTGTGCGGTGAGGGCGCGTGCATCTCCGGCGCACCGCTCAACTGCACCGACGGCAACATTTGCACCGACGATAGCTGCGACCCTGTTGAAGGATGTGTGTTCGACTGGAACAACGCCCCTTGCGATGACGGCAACGTCTGTACCGAGGGAGACCATTGCAGCGCCGGCGTTTGCGCAGCGGACACGACTTTGCCTTGCGATGACTTCAACCCGTGCACCGATGATTCCTGCCAGCCGTTGACCGGCTGCACCAACATCCCTAATTCTGCGGATTGCAGTGACGGAAATGCCTGCACGGTGGGTGACTCCTGCATCGCGGGCCAGTGTTTTGGCGGCCCACCAGCAGATTGCGACGACTTGAATCCCTGCACCGATGATAGCTGTGAATCGGGTACGGGATGCCTGCACGCGGCCAACAACCTGGACTGCGACGACGGCAACAACTGCACCGCCGGGGATCACTGCGAAGCAGGGGCGTGTGTTTTTGATACGGCGGAATCGTGCGACGACGGAAACCCGTGCACATCCGACAGTTGCGACCCGGTGGACGGTTGTGTTTTTTACACTAACACCCTCCCCTGTTCCGACGATAATCTTTGCACTACCAACGACCACTGCCACCTGGGCGGATGCATTTCGGCTGGTGAATTGGCGTGCAACGACGGAAACCTGTGTACCGATGATTCCTGCCACCCGGAAAACGGTTGTGTCTTTACACCGAACACCATCCCCTGCAATGACGGCAACGCGTGCACCGCGAATGAGGTTTGTGCCGACGGCGCTTGCACTGCGACGGAGATGTTGGCTTGTGACGACAACAATGCGTGCACAGACGACAGTTGCGACGTTGTCGACGGCTGTGTTTACACGGCAAACACAATACCGTGCACCGACGGCGATGCTTGTACTGCCGACGACCAATGCGCCGACGGTGCGTGCGAGCCGGGCGAGCCGGTGGTATGCGAGGACGGCAACGAGTGCACCGACGACTCTTGCCACGAGTTGCTTGGCTGCCTGTTCGACACCAACACCGACCCCTGCGATGACGGCAACGCTTGTACCGATGGGGACGTTTGCGCGGCCGGCGTCTGTGCAGGCGCTGATCCGGTTCCGTGCCAGGACAACAACATCTGCACCGACAATTCCTGTAATCCCGCTACCGGCTGTGTCTTCACACCGAACACTCTCCCCTGCGACGACGGCGACAGTTGCACCATCGACGATGCTTGCGACGGCGGCGCCTGCTCCGGCGACGGTGTGTTGGTGTGCGACGTAGAAGACTACTGCCTTCTCAACGGCTGTGTGGCCGCCTGTCACGTTGCCTCCTGCGACGCTGATGTTGGATGCGTCTTTGACGTGGTCGCCCCTTGCTGCGGCAACAACATCACCGAACCGCCCGAGCAGTGTGACGACGGCAACCTGGCTGACAACGACGGTTGCTCATCAGGTTGCGAAAGTGAGCAACCTCCGGGTCACTACTTCATCCTTACGGGCAACCCAAGTCCTCAGAATGTGTTCGACCAGATCGTGGTTACTTTCCGGTACCCGAACAACCTCACCAACGGCATCTGGCACGGGCCTTCGAATCTGATTCTTGTGGGCGAATTCAACGAATCCGGCTACTGGAAGCATCCCGCCAACCAGGGCGGCTATCCCAACAGCCCCAACAACGGGTCGGGGAGGTACGGGCGCATGGTGCAGATGCCGGCCAACCAGCTTGTGGCCTACACCACTTCCCCTTCCAGCGACGGCATGGGGCCGGCCTACCCCGCGGACCTGCGCCTGGCAACCATCGACGAAAACGGCAATCTTGGCGCCCCGATGAACGCCCAGTTCTCGGACGGGTACAACGGTACGTGCAACATTCTCTCATCGTCGGCCACCGAGTTCTTCGTCTATGACGGCGCCACGACAATCCGCAAATACGACACCACCCCGGGCAGCGGCCAGCTCACCCATGCGGGCAACATCACCATGTCCAAGGGCCTGGCCGCCAACGGCACCTGCAACGGCGGCGGCTGCTACGGCGGCACCTTTGCCTGGGACGGCAAGTATTTCTACTTCGCCCAAGTACAGAAGGGTTCAGGGGACCTGAATTACTGGGTCTACAGCCCCGGCGGGCAGTTCCAGGCCAACTACCAGGCGGCCGGCGGAGGCGGGATCAACGGCACGTACTTTGACTGGTCGGTGGGACGTTATGCGATCCATGACGGATATGGGAACCGCCAGGGCGGGGATATCTACTCTGCCGTGAGCAACGGCAGTGATTCCCAGTGTTATGGGCCGGCGTCGCCGGCGCATACGCTTAACAACAACTGACTAAGGATGCTCCAGAAACCACTCGGTGACTGCTAAGGGCGATGATTCCAGCCACTCGTGGCCGGCAGTTGCGTCAACCTCCTTTGTGGTCGCAGTTCCCTGCTCCACCAACTTCGTGGCATAGGGCAACATAGTGTATATGGGCACCACGGTATCCAACTCTCCATGCAGGAACAGGGTTGGGGGATGGTCCGCCGGCAACGTGGGCACCAGGCAGGTGGGGCCTGCACAGGTTGCGTACGATGCGGATTGGATCGCCAGCGCGTTAAACTTGCCGGGATAGGAGACCGCCATGCGGCTGGTCATGTAACCGCCGCTGGAGAGGCCCGCGGCGTAGAGTCGGTCCGGGTTCACAGGGCCGAAGGTCGCGGCTTCAATCCCGCCGAAGATGTCCAGCATGAAGAAATGGTCCGGAGCAGTTTCCCACATAAACGAGTAGGGCGGAATATTGGTGTCCCAGTAGGTCCCGCCTTCCGCATGAGCTTCGGGGGTAATCACCGCAAATCCCGAGTCCAGCAACTGTTTCACGAGCAACACCTGGTGCCACATGCCAAAGGGTGCACCGTCGAACACCGACCAGAAAAAGGAGGCGGGCAGGAACGAGCCCTGAAACAGGATCACCGCTGGCCAGCCCTCCTCGGGTGCAACTCCTTTGGGAACCTGCCAGTGCACGTCCCGGGGCACAAAACCGGTCATGCCGGTGAACAACGTGGTGGTTTCATGGAGGCAATTGACCGTTTCAATTCCCACCAGGCACAACGGCGGTCCGGAAACATCTGCAGTTGAGTCGGCAGGCACGTCGGTTAGAATGTCCACGTCGGTCAATATGTCCACGTCGGTCAGAATGTCCGGGTCGGGCAGCAGTTCCGGTTCGGTGAGCAGGTCGCTGGCGCTGTCCTGTCCCGTGTCCGATTGCAGATCGGGTTGCACGTCGAGGTGATGATCCGGTACCACGTCGAGGTCCTGCTCCGGTACCACGTCGCTCAACAGATCGGACTCAAGATCGGGCTCCAGGTCGGGACTCAGGTCGATAATCGCGTCAAGAACCACTTCTGAACGGGGACCAGCCCCTGTGTCCCCGTCGCCCGAGGGCCCTGAACTGCAGGAATAAGCCAGGAGCGCGGCCAGCAGCAAGGTAGTGGCTGTTGAGATGTGCCCCACTCTCTACCTCTCCTTAGCAGTGGGCAATTTCATGACGCCGAGGGTTATGAGTGCCGGAACCAGCAGCAGGTCCGCAGCCAGCGCCGTAACCAGCGCCAACGGTAGCATGGTGCCCAGGTAGAGCATAGTGATGAAGTCGGCGCCCGCACAAGGCAGAAAGCCGGCCACCAGGATGATTGTGGTCATGACAATTGCCCGGCCGGCAAAACCGAACGCGCCGCGGATGGCAGTGTCGTGGTCAGAGCCGCGGGCCAGTTCAACCCGGTAACGCATGAGGAAGTGCACCGTGTCGTCGACCCCAATGCCGATAGCCATGACCATGACGATCATCACGTCCGAGTCGATGCGGTCCGCAAACGCCCCCAGCCAGCCGGCCACGGTAATCACCGGTAGCAGGTTGGGTATCATGGACAGGCAACCCACCCGGAAGGACCTGAGCCCGATCGACATCATGAGCGCGATGAGCAGGAAAGAAATCAGAACGCTCAATCGTTGACTGTCAATTACCTCATCGAAGAAATAGCCCAGCAGGAAGACCAGGCCTGTAACCTCCACCTCGGCAAGATCCCCAAGGTATTGCGGGGCAAGATCTCTGGCTGCGACCCCTTCCACCGCAGTGGCTCGCGCCCCGCCGTGATTGAGCCTCACCCCGATGAGCATCTCCTCCCGATGAAAGTCGACGATGCGGTCCAGCCCTTCCCCCCCCGACGTTTCGAACAACAGCAGATATTGGGCGAGAGCTTTCCGGCTGTCCGGAAGCGGGTCTTCGGTCGCCTGTGCAGGGGCCATTTGCAAGTGCACCTCGGACATCAAGTCCACCAGGGAGGTGGTGGATCCGACTCCCGGCAGTTTCGTCAGCGCCTCCTGATACGCGGCCACAGCCCGAAAACGTTCAGGGTCGAGCAGGTCTGAACCTTCCGGTGCGCGGACGTAGACCTCCAGAGTGTTGGTGCCGAGGAAATTGTCTTCGAACCACTCGGCATCGACGGTCAGTTGATTCTCATCGTCGAACCGCTTATCGAAATCGACGTCGAAAGTGAACCCTGTTGCGCCCATCACGGCCAGCACCCCGAGCAGAGCGAATACAACCGTCACGCTGCGAGGCCAGGTGGTGGAAAGCCGCTGGGCTGAAGCGAGCAGCCGATCGAGGCCGGTTTGGACCACCGCGGTAGCTCCCCCTCTTAGTGCCTTCGGCTGTTTGAACATGGAGAGCAAAATGGGCACGAGGGTCAGAGCAAGGAGCAAAGCGACGGTTACACCGAAAGCCAGGGCGATGGCGGACAGCCTCATTGCCGGCTGTGGAACGATACTGAAGCTGGCAAACCCCACCAACGTAGTCGCCGAGGTCAGGAAGCAAGCCTTGCCCACTTCCACCCCGGCTGCGCGAATGGCGCGTTCCTTGTCCATCCCCTGCCCCAACGCGGTGAGGTAAGCGCTGCAAAGGTGAACCACGTCGGAGAAGGCCACCAGCAGAATCACCGGTGGAGTGATGGTCAGCAGTGCGTGCACGGTCCCTTCCAGAAACACCACGAAGCCCACGGTCCAGGTGACGGCCATCAAGGAAACAGCCATGGTCACCGCGGCGGGCCACAGACGGCGGAACAGGAGCCACACGGTGACCAGCAGGATGACCGCGACAAAGGGAAAAAGGGTGGAGACGTGGTACTGCATCTGGATCATGGTCTCGGCCACCGCAGCACTGAAGCCGCCCAGATGGATCTGCTCGGGTGCATAGCCCGCGTCCGCAACCGCAGCCCGGATGTCGGCGACGATCTCTGGGAGCCGCTCTCCCGAGCGCTCTTCGTCGACGGTGAATTCAACGAGGACCGAATGAGCCTTGCCGTCGCGGGCCACAAACAGTTCGCCGGCCAGGGGATCCGCACCCAGGTCTTTGGCGATTTGCATTCGTTCGCCAGGCCTCTTGCGCGCCTCGTCGGCGTAGTCGACCTGCTTCAACACTTTGCCGTCACCGGACATCCTGGCCGCGTCCAGGATGCTGTCCACGTTGGCAATGTCCGGCATATCCTCCAGGGCGGTAACGACCGCGGCCAGTCTATCAAGGCTGGCGACGGAGAGCATGTCCGGATCCTCCAGCCCGATGACTACCACGCTGTCCGACCTGAACTTGCGGCAGTGTTCCAGGTAGCTGTGGAACTCAGGATGGTCGCCCATCATGTCTTCGCCCAGCCGGGTGCTCATGCTCGCGGTGCTCGCCTTCCACCCGGCCAGAACGGTGACCACAACGAGAACGGCCAACACCAGGAACCGGTGCTTGAGAATGAAGTTGATATAGCTCTGCATCGTTCGCCCGTTCCTGAAATGAAGCCGAAGCATTGGGACCTGTTGTCATGGTATTCCTTCCAGCGTGGTCACGTCAACGGAAACGGATCGGCGGCCATCACAGCCGCGGCCGCGAACAACCAACAGTCATGTTTGACTTCCTTTTCTGCTGATGTTCTAATGGATGCAGAAGAGGTCGTAGCAAATGCCCGGAATCACAGGCCGCATTATCAAGACAGGCGCAGATTTGCTATGCCACGGTCTGCCCTCCAAACCGGTGGAAGGGATGGGCAAGATCCTGGTCACCGGGGCGTCGGGGTATATCGGGGGAAGACTCATTCCGGAACTACTCGCCCGTGGATATGCGGTGAGGGCGATGGTGCGAGGTGAGGGAAACGTATTTCGCACCCTTTGGCCCGACGTGGAAGTTGTGGAGGCGGACGCGCTCGTCCCCGACCAGGTCCGGACTGCGTTGGAGGGGGTGGAGGTGGCTTACTACCTGATCCACTCCATGTTGCTCGGCCCGGGCAAGTTCGAAGTTACCGACCTGGAAGCCGCACATTCCTTTCGAACCGCGGCGGAGGAGCAGGGTGTCGCCAGGATCATCTACCTGGGCGGACTGGGAGACATTCGTGGGGAGTTGTCCAGTCACCTGCAAAGCCGCATGGAGGTGGCCGAGGAGTTGGACCGAGGCATGGTGCCTGTTACCGTGTTTCGAGCCGCGGTCATTATCGGTTCGGGCAGCGCTTCCTATGAGATCATCGAGCACCTCATTAAGCGAGCCCGGGCAATCCCGCTACCCCGCTGGTCGGAGAACAGGTGCCAGCCCATTTCCATTCGGGACGTGGTGAAATACCTTGTCGGAGCGCTTGAGACGCCCGCGACAAAAGGCCGTTCTTTCGATATTGGCGGTCCGGAAGTTCTAAGCTACAAGAAGATGCTCATCGAGCTGGCCAAAGTACGGGGAAAAAAGATCGCCTTTTTCCAGTTCCCCCTGTCCGGCCTTACCTCCTACGCTTACATCATCAGCCTTCTCACCCCGGTCCCCCTGGCGCTGACCCGTTGCCTCATGGAAGGACTGGAGAACGAAGTGGTCTGCCAGAACGACGACATCCGCAAACTGCTCCCCTTCAAACCCCTGCTCTACCGCGAAGCGGTGCTCAAGGCGATGGGAAAGGAAGCCCTCGACCGCGTCGATACCCGTTGGTCCGACGCCTACCCTCCCCGACACAATTTGGCGGTGCACCTGCACGAGGTGATGGACAAAATGGCCTATGTCGCCAAGTATTCCATCATCACTGAAAAACGGGCCTCCGGGTTGTTCATGACCTTGTGCCGGCTGGGCGGCAAAGAGGGGTGGTTCCACAGCAACTGGATGTGGCGCCTTAGAGGGTTGATGGACAAGCTTCTCACCGGGGTCGGAACCGCTCGCGGCCGGAAGCGACAATCGACTCTGCAGATCGGCGACGTCATCGACTTCTGGAGGGTTGAGGACCTGGAGGAAGACCGACGACTCCTGTTGCGGGCCGAAATGCTCCTTCCCGGACACGCATGGCTGGAATTCGAGATCTCAAAGTCAGGGGAGGACCGCGAGTTGCACGTCACGGCCCATTACAACACCCGCAGTATTGCTGGAAAACTCTACTGGTATTCCTGTCTCCCCTTCCACCGCTTTATCTTCCGTAATCTCCTGCTCGAAATTGAAAAGCGGAGTTGAACCGGTGAAGCCCGGCGAGAGCCAACAACACCAGAAACACCAGCCACCCCAAAGTGTGGCAGGGGTAGGAGTGTGCCGCGCCGCAACCCCCTGAACGGACGGTGCCGGCAGGTTCGAATTCCGCACCCGTCTCAGTGGAGCCGACCTCGGGCTGAGCCACCTGGAGGTCGGCAAACACGGCTGGTGCGGGCTGCACATGAACAGTGATCTCGATCTCGGGCTGCGGGCATCGCACCGGCAGCCCGTCCGGGCCCACCAGGTAGAACTGCTCAGACACTGTCTGTCCCGGCACGTCGGGGGCGAGAACTTCGAACTCGAAACGACCGGCGGCCGCGGGGGCCACGTGTGAAGGAAGCACCGCCGCGGTATCCCACGCAGGCCAGACACCCGGGGGAGCCAGTTGGCTGGACTCTTCGGGCTGGGACCGGGCCCGGAGCCACGCTCCGCCCTCCGGCCAGGAATCAGCTCCAACGTTGGTGAACTCCACCCAGGCGGACGCGACCTCTCCCACGTACAACGTGAACGGCTGGGAGACATCGGTCACCTGCGCTGCGAACGCGGGCAGCACGTCACCCATCTGTAGCGGGAAGCCGTTGTCCACCGCACCTTCGCAGTCATTGTCCAGACCATCGCACAACTCATCGCCGGGCTCGTAGAGGGCGACGCAATTCACCCAACCTTCCAGGCAACGCTCCCGACCCTCCGCACACACTCCCAACTCACCCGAGTCGCACACGATGTTGCCGCCATCCGGATCAGCGCCTGCACACGCGCCGAAGGAGCCCCACTGACAGTTGCCACCGCAACTTCGCATGTGGGTACCGCAATCACCGCAGTCCTTGGTGTCCTGCTGTCCGGGAGAACAAGGGCCCTGCCCCTGGCAACCACCCCATCCGCCCCACTTGCCGTTTGACTGACACGTCTTGACTTTCGAGCCGCATTTGCCGCACGCCTGGGATTGCTGCTGCCCCGGAGTGCAATCCCAAACCGCACCCTTCTTCGCAATATAGCCGCCGTTGAAATAGCTGGCGTACGCGGACGAATCTTTGAAGCCATGGTGGCATCCCCAGCAGCAACTCTGCTCGTGAATGTACACGGTGCCGCCAGACACGCCCGTGACCCAGGCGACATGGCCGTACTTGCCTACCGTCCTGCAGCCGATGCTCCCCTTGACCGGAGAACCCAACACCTCGTAGTCGGGGTGCCCCGCGTAGTTTCCGGCCCAGTACTTGGCATGCTGCCAGGGCCAGGGCATGGCCAATCCCCAATTGCAGCAGGCCATGTGCCACGCACCCCAGGTGCAGTTCCCGGATTTCCCTCCGCCGTTGTCACAGCAGGGGTATGGATTACCCGCCCCGCACTGGCAGCTATCGTTGACACCGCCACACCACGGATCTGCCGACGCGGACCACGGCGCGGCGGCCAATGCCGCGAATAGCAGCGCGACCGCCCCGGTCCTTGAAACCCTGGCCAGTCTCCCGACAGAAGCCTGCATTCAGTCCCTCCCCCAATCAGCATACTATGATGCATTCCTACCAAGCAACGATTCGGCCCTCTCGCAAAAAAGATGCCGCCCAAGTGCACTTTTTTTGGCCAGATCGGTTTCAAACTCCTGATAACATAAGAGCCGGTTGCTTCGTATCCCGGTCCCGGGATCGCGTGCGAAGGACCGTTGGCACTTTGACTTGGCGGGGGGTACTACGGCCTCTATCTCTCCGGAGGAGAGGCTGCGAAGTGGAGGGGGGCCGGTGCAAAATGGCGGTAGGTCCACTCTAAACTAGCGACCCGCACCCGGCCGGCAACTTCCAACCCTCCCGAGGGAGACGTGCGCCCTCGGAAAAAAGGAGGGAGAAAGAAAGGGAAGACCTGACCAACCACCAACCAATCAACCACCAACAACTCGACGCACAGGTCTGCGCACAAGGCGTACCCGCCAAGATGGCGACGATGGGAGACTGCTCAAGGCGTACCCGCCA
>CAZVFX010000183.1:0-10982 GCA_964626565.1 uncultured Myxococcales bacterium | reverse complement strand
GGAGGTGAGGAGGCTGGGCGGGTCTTTCTGGGCCATGAAGGCAGGCAGTCCCCCTTCGATGCCGGGGAGGGGGCCGGTGCCGGAGCGGGCTCTGGCGCCGGTTTCGCGGCCGCTGGTGATCTTCTTATCGGTGTGGGTCTCGCCGTCTTTGACGGAGGTCTTCTCGTCTACCTCCCGCATGGCCGCGTTGTATCTTTCCTGGAGCCGCCATTTGGAACCGTCTTCATCGGTTGTACAGGTGGCCTTTCGCTCCTTGTGGAACAGCTTGTGGGACCTCTTGCGGCCTGTGCCCAGCGAGGGTTTGCTTGTGTTCTTGCCCAACAGGCCCCGAGGGCGTTCCGCGGGACTGTTCTCACTGGCAACGGCCGGAAGCTTGTTCCTGGTGTGGGCCAGCAGTCCTACCGGTTTGGTGTCTTCCTCCACGCGGTGGTTGAACCGAGTCTCAGTTTCCTTGAGTTGAATGCTGGTCCGGGGCGTCCGGTCGCCGGCGGAGTCCTTCGACAGCGGAGTTACCGTGCGTTGTGACCACTCCCTGGTGGTGCGTGAGCGGTCGAGTTCTTTGCCTGGCGCCAGCAGCCCGGGCTTTCGCTCGCCATCCTTTCCCTTGACGGCCCGTACCCGACTCTTCACTCGTTCAACCTTCCAAGTGGTGGTGGTTACCTCGAACTCGTCAGGTCCTTCCGGTCGGGTAAGAGCTTCGGCGATGCGGGCCCTGGCCGCGGCCAGAGTGTCTTTCCGGAGCAGCGCGGTGGGTTTGCGTTTGGAGTTCCTCAGCGCCACCATGGCGCTGGAGCAGGGTGGCACATCCTCCAACTCCTGCTTGAGGTTTTTGGGCACAATGGGAACGATCGCGGGCAGACGTGATTCCTGTTCTTCTTTTCGGCCTGCGGTCATCGCATCCTCGCCGTGCATGGACACACGAAACCCTGTTGTTTCCAGATTACAATCGAATGTTCGGGGCTGCAAAAATCCTAACGGCGAAAATGAGGCGAAACCGTGCAATAGCACGAAACCATCATGTCGTCTTCGGGGGAGGCGTCGGGGGAGGCGTTGATATCGGCCTCATCCGCGGGCAGGGGAGCGTAGGTTTCTGCCGAAGCGCTAGCCGCACTCGACACGACCGCGCCTCCCCCCAGCAACCCAACGGCCATCGCCCACAGCGCCATGCGCGTGCGATACGCCCTTGTTCCCCGGTTGGACCCGATGCGCAGGATCGTGAACACTCCAACCATCAGCAGTACCAGGGCTGCCATGCCCAGCTTCCATCCCACCATATCCAGTCCTTTCATCGCTTGCCTCGTTTGACCACGTTGACAGAATACGCAAACGGGCGCCCCTTTTGAAGGGGCGAAAGAAAATCGCTTGACAGGGGGTTGACGCCAGACTATAGTTCGAAACATGTCGAACTGTCGAACCATTGACTTCGGTCGCCTTGCAAGAGTCTTCGGCGCGCTGTCCAATCCGAAAAGGCTGAAGCTCCTGCAGCGGTTGGTGGAGAGTTGCTGCGTGGGCGGGGTGTGCTGTACGTCTGAGAACCTGGCCTTATGCATCGACAAGCTTGCGGAAGAGCTGGGGTTGGCCAAATCCACCGTTTCTCATCACCTGAAAGAGCTTCGGGAGGCTGGGCTCATCGCGGTGGAGAGGAGTGGGAAGTTCAACGATTTCAGAATTGAGGGCGGGGCGCTGAGTGCTCTGGCCGTCTTCATCGAACAGATGCTCGGGCCCACGGGCCCCACGGAGGAAGAAGATGAGTGATGCGGGCAACGAGAACCTGAGCCAGGATTGCGGTTGTGCCGTGGGCACGGATTGTTGTGCTCCGGGGGGTGGCAAGGGTTTGCGGAGCATTGTTTTTGTGGTTGTGATTCTTGCGGCAGTGGCGGTTGCGGCCTACGGATATCTTAATCGGGAAGCGGGTGCGGGAGTAACAGAAGAGGCGGCGGAAAAGACGGTATCCGCGCCCGCGGTTGCGGCCGAAGCTCCCCTGGAGGCTGCGGCAGAGAATGAGGCGGCGGCGCCCGTCGAAAAAGAGGCTGGTGCTGAGGCGGAGGCGGTCGAAGTTCCGGTTGCTGAGGCGCCGGTGGTGCCGGAGAAGGTTGCCGCGGTCGCGGCTGTGCCGCCCGCGGCTCAGTTGCGTCAACTGTTGGCCGACAAGGGTTTCGCATACGTGTTGGTCACCGGTGGAGACGCGGCGCTTTCTGCGAAGGCGGAGGCGGCAGTTGCCGATGCGGTGTCGCGGCTGAGTGAACGAGGAGGCGACGTGGGTGTGCTCACCTTTGATTCCGGTGCCCCGGGCGTGGCGGCTCTGGCCGGACGGTATGGGGTATCCGACTACCCCGCGGCGCTGGCTTTGCGCGCTCACGGGGGCGAGCATTTTGTGGGTGAGGGAATCACCCTGAACAGCCTTGTCAAAGCCTACCTGACTTCGAACCAGCCGTCGGCTTCCTGCTGCGGTGGCGGCGCGGCGGAAAAACCGTCCTGCGGGTGCGGCGGCGAGGAAGGTGGGGGATCGTGCGGCGGCAACTGAGTTTGCGGGAGAGGAGCTAGCTGTGGAAGAGTGGATCCGACAAGTTTTCGACTCACCGGAATTCGGGTTGGCAATGCTGCCGGCCGCGTTTGGCCTGGGCCTGTTGGCGTCGTTGGGCTCTTGCTGCAACTATGCCATCTGGGTCGCCATCGGGGGTTATGCTGCGAGCCGGCCGGACCGTGGAAAGCGAGAGCTGCTGCTGATGCCACTCGGTTTCATTTTGGGGTCGGCAGTTTTCATGGCTGCCATGGGGTGGCTTATCGGCATGTTCGGCGAGATGATCGGAGATACGTTCAAGTTCTACGGGACGTTGGCCGCGGGTTTCGTGGCGATTCTGTTTGGCCTCGCCGCGCTGGATTTCTTGCCGTTCAAGCTGCCGGCGCCCGACCTGTCCAAGAGGAAGATGCCGGAGGGGTTCTGGGCGTCCGGCCTGTTCGGACTTGTGGTCGGTGGTTCGAGCATTGCTTGCAGTACTTGCTGTGGCCCCGTTCTGCCTTTGGTGTTGGGTCTGGTTGCGCTGACCGGGCAAGGGCTGTGGGGAGCGTTGATCCTCGGCATGTTCTCCCTGGGATACGGATTACCGTTTGGAGCTGCCATGCTGGGTGTGGGCCTCGGCAGTTCTGCACTAGCGGCCCGGAAGTTGGTTGACCCGATTCGAAAGATTGGGGGAGTGATTATCATCGTGGCTGGTTTTTGGATGTTGTGGTCGATACAGTAGGAGGCAATAATGCGATGTTGTGGAAATGAAGCTCAGGCCTCTTTCGTGGCGGGTCAGGAGGATACTGTGCGAGGGCCAGTTCCTCTGGTCAAGACGCAGTTGGAGTTTTGCGACAATTACGGCAACACACTGAGGCGGTTGAGTATTGGCCGTTCCGGATATACTGTGCCGCCGGGCCTGTATGGTGTCGGGAGTCCGGCGCCGGAGTCTCCGGTGCTGGTGTCCGCCAATTACAAACTTAGCTTTGATGCTCTCCGCAAGGAGTTGGGTGGGGTCGATGCCTGGATTCTCGTAATCGACACGAAAGGGATCAACGTGTGGTGTGCTGCGGGGAAGGGAACGTTCGGCACCGACGAACTGGTGGCCCGAGTGGAGGCAGTGGGGTTGGGTGAGGTGGTGAAACATCGGACGTTGGTGGTTCCCCAGTTGGGTGCCCCCGGGGTGTCTGCGCACGAGGTGAAGGAGCGTTGCGGCTTTCGGGTTGCCTATGGGCCGGTGCGAGCCTCCGACTTGCCCAGATTCCTCAAAGACAGGATGAAAGCCGACGCGGAGATGAGGCGGGTGAGGTTTACACTGTGGGATCGGGCCGCGGTGGCTCCGGTGGAGTTGGTGCAGGGATTGAAACCGGCGCTTTTCATCGCGGCCGCATTCCTGCTGCTGTCGGGCTTAGGCGCTGGATTCTATTCTGTGGACCGTGTCGCGGCCGTGGGCATTCCTTCCGCCCTGCTGTTGGTGGGCGCCTTCATTGTCGGGTCCGTGTTTGCACCGCTCTTGCTGCCCTGGCTTCCCGGCAGTCCGTTTTCCTTGAAGGGCGCCTGGGTCGGGGCTGGATTCTTCGCCCTGATGAACGCGGTTATGGGCGGCACGGCCGGTGTCTTTGACGGCTGGATGAGTACCACCGCCTGGTTTCTTATCATCACCGCCATCAGCAGTTTTACCGCCATGAATTTCACCGGTGCTTCGACTTATACTTCGTTGTCGGGGGTGAAGGCGGAAATGAAGGTCGCGGTTCCGGCCCAGGCTGTGGCCGCGGTTGGTGGAATCATCCTGTGGATCGTCTCCAGGTTTGTTGAAGGAGGGGGGTAAAAATGCTCGGACTTAGATACCTGAAGAATGTGACTACCCTGGCGTTGGACGACGACGCGTGCAACGGGTGCGGTATGTGTAAGCGGGTCTGCCCTCATGCGGTGTTGGAGATCGAAGGGGGCAAAGCCCGGGTGGTGGATGTAAACGGGTGTATGGAGTGCGGAGCCTGTGCTCTCAACTGCCCGGAGTCTGCTCTGGCGGTGGAAGCCGGGGTGGGGTGCGCGGCAGCCATCATCACCGGTGCCCTCACCGGTACGGAGCCTACCTGCGGCTGCAGCACCGATGAAACTTCGAGCTGTTGCTGAGGAAGAGGGGATAGATTCCTTCTTTCTTGGCTTTGACGGTCAGGTGGCGAACAAGCTAACCCCTTTCCGTCGCCTTTGGCGACACCTTTCCCAGCGAGAAAGGACCTCTTCTACGGCCACCACTCCAGCAGATCTGTCTCTTGATTTTCAGGCCCGAAACTGCTCTACTCGATTGGTGACGGAGGAAGGCATGAAAATGACCATCTCGGCCTATGTGGCTGCGCTGCTGTTTGCTGTCGGTTGTGGAGGTAGCGGCGGGAGTAAGGATGTTGTCTTTGAGGTTGCCGATTCGGTTCCGGAGACGCAGGTTCTACCGGATGCAGGGGAAGTAGTGGGCGATGTGGTCTGGGAGATCGATGCCGACTTCGTAGATTCATTCCAGGATTTGGTGGCTGCCGATGTGGGGACAGACCTGGTCGACCCGGTGGAGTTGACTGCGGACCTGCCGGACTTGGACGACATTGCCGAAATCGACTCTGAGGACACAACTGAGTTGCCTGACCTCGCAGAAGAGTTGGACATGGGTGTGGACGAGGTTGCGGAGGCCGATCTTGTTGAGCCCTCCGGGTTGTTCTCCGTTCCCGAGTCGCTGATTACCGATTTCGTCGATTCCACGACGGGCGGTTCGCTGCCGGTGATACGGATCGACGGCGACGGTGGGCTGCACGTGGCCTGGCGGCAACGGCCGAAGCCCGACCCGGCAATGGAGGCTATCCTGTATCGGCACCGGCCTCCCGGTGGCGATTGGGGGCCCATGGAAGTGGTAGAGGCGCATGCGACCGGGGCGGTATTGAGTCCATCGGGAATGGCTGTGGGACTGGACGGGACGGTGGCCATTACCTGGGCCGAGGATAAGGGCGTCTTCGACGAGCAGGGAAACGAATATTGCAATGACGTCTACTACAAGGTCCGCAGCCCGCAGGGGGTGTGGAGCCCGATCTATGTGGTGGTCCAGTTGGCGGCTCCGGCATGGCCTGAGTGTTCTCAGTCCCGCCCGGACGTGACTATCGACAAGAACGGTGGTTTCCACTTCGTGTGGGATGACCAGCGGCACGATCCTCCCGAGGGAGAGATCTACATTATCGCGGCTGACATCTACTATCGGCACACGCCTTCCGGTTTGCCCGAGGATTTCGGGCCCGAGGTGCGGCTCACCGACGTGACTCAGGGCTCGGTCCATCCCCGGATTCACGCCGGGCCGTACGGGGCGATCCATGTAGTGTGGACCACCAATCACGACGAAGCGGGGCCGGACAAGTACTGGATCAAGTATCGCCGGAAGCCTGCCTGGGAAGGTGAATTCGGCCCGGAGGAGACGGTGGACTGGTTTGCGGATCACGGGCAGCGGGCTCCGGAAGTGGTCGAAGACGAAAGCACCCGCGCTCACATCGCGTGGTTGGAATACAAGGAGTTCCTGGTGATGAATATCCACTACCGGCAGCGCGGTTACGAGTCGGGCTCCTTCAACGAGGAGGAGACGGTGGTGGATAACGTCTATCCCAAGGGGGGCGTGAGCCGGGGGCTGGCGTTGGCGGTGGCGCCGGACGGGACCGCGCACATCGCGTGGCACCAGGACAACGGTTTCATGGACGCGCCCGGCGACTTTGACGTGTACTACACCTCCCGTCACTCGGGATGGTGGCCCCAGACGTGGGCTTTGCCCGTCCAGATCAATCCGGAAGGGAGCGGCGATCAGAAGGACCCTTCCCTGGCCATTGGTCCGGACGGGACGATACATGCAGTATGGGCGGACGGGAGCGCGGGCTTGACCTATGAGTCTTCCGGGAATCAGTACCCGCGGCTGGATGTATATTACGCAAATACGAACCTCTGAGAGGTAGAGATGTTTCGCAATGTCCCAATGTTTGCTCTGGCTGTGGCGTTGCTGCTGGCGGTTTCTTCCTGCGGCACAACATGTGAGGAGATCAACCGTTCCCGAGGAGAGTTTCTGGACCGGGTGGCTGCGCCGACCGAGACCCCTCACCTGGTGATCGCGCTGCCTTTCAAGCTGGTGAACAAGGTGCTGGCGGCCAAGGTGAAGAAGCTCAAGGCCGGGAGTGTGAAGATTCCGGACGTGGGCAATGTGGCGCCCGGATTGGATCGTATGAGTGTGCGGGCCGACTCGGTGAAGATTATCGGAGTCACCAACGGCAATCTGGTTTTCCGGATAGCACTTCTTTTCGGGGTCGGGAAGACAGAGCTTTTCGGCGCCAAGCTGGACGTAGAAGCGGCGGTCAAATATGATAAGCGCACCGGCTCTCTCGAGTTGGCCTTTCACGCCGACAGCCTGCGGGCTGCGGCGCCCATCAAGATCAGCCGAAAGGTAGCGAACAAAGTAGCGGACAAGGTTCTCGCCCGCCTGCCCGAGATACCAAAATCTGTGTTGCGTGGCAGCGACCTGGGGAGTCTCGTGCAACGGGGTGTGAACAAGCTGTTGAAGAACCTGCACAAATCATTGCCCAAGAGTGTGCTGGGCAAGCTGCAGGCGGTGGCGACTTTGCGCATCGCTATGCCCATATTCCCGGTGCAGGACGTTGAGTTGCGAGCCACGGAGACCGAGGCCGGTGACGTGCTGGACATCGGTCTTTTCACCGCGTTGCCCGTTACCGACGGCACCTTTGCCGAGACCTATCTTCCCCGCAAGTATCGGTCGGGCCGGTTTCGGGTACGGATGTCTGGCAGCGCGGCGGCCCAGTTGGCCAATTACGGCATGGAGATGGGGCACATTCCCAGTCGCTATTCCTTGAAGGGCAAGCCCGACAAGAAAGGAGACTACGAGCCCGGGTTTGATTGGTCCAAGGGGAAGCGGCCGTTCAAGACCACGTTGTGGAAGACGGCAGAGCCGTGCAAGGAGATCCGGCTGGGCGGGACGCCGAGGATTACGGTGGTCAGGAGGAAGCTGGTGGCTGAGGTGGAAGGCGCCAAGGTGGAGGAGGTCAGAGGGCCGGCGGGTTTCGAGGCCGGTGCGTGGCTGCAGTCGTTGTGGTCATCCGGGCTGAAATTCTCCGGCAGTGCGGCGGCTTCCATCAAGTTCAACCTGGGCGGAAAGAAGATGACCACGCGGGTGGTGGAGGCTGAGGTGGGCCAGAACGAGTTTGTTCTCGACCTGACTTTGCAATAGGGGGAGAGTTTGCGTTTGCGCCTGGCGGGCCTGGCGGCAGCTCTTGCGATAGTAACGTCGAGTGGCGTTGGCGGTGCGGAAGAGCGCAAGCTGTACGTGGTTGCAGTTTCCCATCTGGACACCCAGTGGTGGTGGGACATTCAGGAGACCATCACTGACCATATTCCAGCGACTTTCGAGGAAACGTTCAAGCAGCTCGAGACGTATCAGGACTACAACTTCAGTTGGGAAGGGGCGTTCCGCTACATGCTCTTGAAAGAGTATTACCCTGATTTGTACGCGGAGCTGAAGGAGTGGGTTACGGCGGGGAGGTGGGCGCCTGCCGGCAGCGCTATCGAAGGCGGGGACGTAAATGTTCCGTCTCCTGAGTCGCTGATGCGGCAGTTCCTCTACGGCAGTTCGTTCTTCAGGAAGGAATTTGGGGTCACGGGGTTGGATGTCTTCCTCCCCGACTGCTTCGGGTTCGGTTACGCACTGCCATCGGTGGCGGCGCACTGCGGATTGAAAGGGTTCTCGACCCAGAAACTATCCTGGGGGTCTGCCCAAGGCATGCCTTTCGAGATTGGCGTCTGGGAAGGGCCGGACGGTGAGTCCGTTGTCGCGGTGCTCAACCCCGGCAGCTACATCGGGTCGATCAAGTGGGATCTCAGTGAGCATGGTCAGTGGGGTGAAGAATGCGACGCCTGGTTTGACCAAGAGCAGCAGCGGGTGGGCTATCGCTACTTCGGCATCGGCGATCAAGGGGGGCCGGCGCCTGAACAATCTGTGGCGAAGCTGCAGGCTAGCATCGATGGCGACGGCCCGGTTGAGGTGGTGAGCGCTTTTTCCGACCAGTTTTTCCGCGATCTTACCCCGTCGCACATCGCTCAGTTGCCTCACTACCAGGGTGAGTTGTTGCTCACCACCCACGGTACAGGCGCGTATACGTCGCAGGCGGCGATGAAGCGGCTGAACCGGCGCAACGAGTTGCTGGGGGCAGCCGCTGAACAGGCTGCGGTAGCCGCTGAATGGTTGGGCGGCTCGCCCTATCCTGCGGAGAAGCTGACCGACGCCTGGATCCGTTTCCTGGTCCACCAGTTTCACGATGACATCACAGGCACCGGCATTCCGGAGATCTATGCGTACTCCTGGAACGACGAGTTCATCGCGCTCAACCGGTTTGCATCGGTGCTCACCGAGTCAGCAGGCGCAGTGGCCCGGGCGCTGGATACGGCCGTGGAGGGGGTGCCGCTGGTGGTGTACAATGCGCTGGCCTTCAAGCGAGAGGATGTTGTGGAGGCAGTTGTACGGTACGCCGGTGCGGTGCCGGACCATGTACGGGTGTATGGTCCCAAGGGAGAGGAGGTCCCTTCTCAGTTGCTGGCCACGGGCGACGGTTTCATTGAAGTCGCCATAGTTGCGTCGGTTCCTTCATCGGGATACGCGGTATTTGATGTACGAGAGGCCGACGCCCCCTGCCAATTGGACACAGCTCTTTCGGTGAGCGAGTCTGCGCTGGAAAACGAGCGATACCGGGTGGAATTGAATGCTGCGGGCGACCTTGCCCGCGTGTACGACAAGCTGTTGGCGGAGGAGTTGCTGACTGCCCCGGCGAGGATTGGGCTCTTCGACGACCTCTCGGGAGAGTGGCCCGGTTGGGAGCTGTTATGGTCGGACATCGAGGCCGGACCCCGTGAGCACGTGGGGGGGGACGTCAAGCTGGAAGTGCTCGAGGACGGGCCGGCCCGGGTGGCGCTGAGGGTGACGCGGTCGCAAGCCGGCAGCAGCTACCGGCAGGTGATCCGGCTAGGTGCGGGAGACGCCGGACACCGGGTGGAGGTGGATACACAGATCGACTGGGCTACCCCGTCGACGTTTTCCAAGCTGATATTCCCCCTGGCCTCGGCCAACCCAGTGGCCACCTATGATCTGGGGCTGGGAGTGATCGAGAGGGGAAATAATGCCCCCAACTTGTACGAGGTCCCGGCTCAGCAGTGGGCCGACCTCACGGCAACCGACGGCTCATGGGGCGTATCAGTGCTCAACGATTGCAAGTACGGCTGGGACAAGCCCGACGACGAAACGCTGAGGCTGACGTTGCTGCACACTCCCTTCCCGTCTTTCATCTCCGCCTACTACGGCCACGACACTCAGGACATCGGACCGCACCGTGTGCTGTATGGGCTGTACGGTCATGAGGATGACTGGCGGAACGGTTCGGTGCGTCAGGCAAAGCGACTCAACCAGCCGCTCATCGCGTTTCAGACCGGCGTTCATCCGGGGGAGTTGGGCCGCACGTTTTCGTTCCTCAAGCTCACGTCCGGCATGGTGGAAGTGGAGGCGGTGAAGCGAGGGGAAGCCGGTGATGAGTACATCGTGCGGGTGCGGGAAGCCGCGGGGAAATCGTTGTCGGGGATCCATCTGGAGATGGGGGACGGGATAGAGACGGCGAGGGAAGTGGACGGGACGGAGCAGCCGGTAGGAGCGGTGGAGTTGGTCTACCGCAGGATAGTCTTCGACCTGAAACCGTACCAGCCGAGGACCTTCGCCGTGACTCTGCGGCCACCGCCCGTGGCGTTGACTCCACCCTCGAGCCGAACGGTGTCCCTGGACTACGACACCGATGTCGCCAGCCTCGACAGCGCGCGCGGCGACGGTGAGTTCGATTTTGCCGGCGGTCTGCAATGGACCCTCCCTGGAGAATTGCTGCCGGGGCAGGTTGCTAACGGCGGGGCGATCTACCAGATGGGTTCGGCGAAAGCGGGAGCGAACAACGCGGTGGCGTGTGCCGGGCAGTCGATCCCCCTGGAGCCGCTTCCCGGGGACAGGCTATACGTGCTGGCGGCAGCCACCGACGATTCGGTGGGCCTGTTCGACCTGGGCGGTGAGACCACGAAAGTGGAGGTGCAACAGTTTTCCGGATTTGTGGGGCAGTGGGACAGCCGGGTAGTGGACGGAGAAGTTCTGACCGACCCTGCGCTGTTTGTGCCCGGGTTCTTGAAATTGGATCCCATCGCCTGGTATGGCACCCACCGCCACGCCAAGGCGGGAAACGATCCCTATCTGTTCACCTACCTGTTCCAGTACGTGCTCTCCGTTCCCGAGGGTGCGTCGGAAGTGGTGCTGCCGGACAACCAGAAGATCCGTGTTCTTGCTTTGAGCCTGGTAAACGATCCCAACGACCGGACAGTGGCGGCTAGAGAAGCGAACAGGTAAAATCACACCGCCACCTGCAGCTGGTGTTCCTGA
>CAZVFX010000182.1:0-10997 GCA_964626565.1 uncultured Myxococcales bacterium | reverse complement strand
AGTTTTCACCCTCCCCGCATTGGCCGCACTCGCCTTCGCAACCGTCGTCGCCGCAGTCCTTGCCGTCGCAGTCGGGGGTGCACTCGCCTTCTTCACACTGGCCGCTCTGGCAAGAGTACCCCTCGTCGCAAGTGCCGCACGAAACGCCGCAGTCATCAAACCCGCACTCCTTGTCGCCGCACTCCGCCCGGCACGGGCCGTCGGTACAAGTGCCGCCCACACACTGTGAGTCCTCCCCGCAGGTCCCGCACAACTCGCCGCAGCCGTCGTCGCCGCACTCCTTGCCGCCGCAGTCGGGCTCGCACGGTCCGTCAGCACACTGGCCTCCACTGCAGTGCTGGTCCTCGGCGCAGTTTCCGCACAATCCACCACACCCGTCGTCACCACACACCTTGCCCTCGCAATCCGCCTTGCAGGTTCCTTCGGGCACGCACTCCCCGGACTGGCACTCCTCACCTTCCCCGCAGGTCTTCACGAATTCAAAGTTCACCCCGTCCGCTTCGCAGATGAAAACGTCCTGTCCTTTGCAGAATTTCTCCACCGGCTCGCAGACTTGCTGCTCAGTGCTGCCGGTGCCGCCGCAACTTGCAGTGACCAGGGCTACAACGATAATGAAGAGCCTCTTCATGCCTGAACCTCCGTTGAGCAACGCGGTTTCGTTGTCAGCCGAAGGTTAGCACGTAAACCGGCCCGGTTCAAACCTGCATGTAAGCCGGCTTGAGGTCCGGGCCGGTTAGTCGGGGATCGTCATTGCAGGAAGCGGCCTGACGGTTACCCGCAGCTCCCGGCGCCGCAACTCCCGGCGCCACAAGCTTTGTCATCACCCTTCTCAGTTCCCTTCTTCTCTTTGCTGTCTTTCTCTCCCTTGTCAGCGTCTTTGGGTTTCTCCTTCTCCGCACCGCAGTTGCCCGCGCCGCAGCTACCCGCCCCGCATTCGGCCTGAGCGCCCTTCACAGCCATCGTACCGGGAGCCAGGGAGGTTGCAGAAGCTTCACCGATGGCCAGGCCACCGAACGAGAACGCCAGCGCCAACGCGCCCGCGGAAAGTGTCTTGCTGATATTCATGGCAAATCCTCCAGTTCTTTTGTGCGGGTGGCAGCCAGGGGTCCCCAGCCACTTGAACAGTTGGTCGCAGCTCTCCAGCGGAACTTACACAAACAACGCGAGCAGCGCACTCCACACCCGAGGGTGCGGGCCCGTGGAGCACAAGCGCCCCCATGGCAGCCCACCCCTGGAAGCTCAGCGCCGCTCGCGGCGCCAAAGGAACACGGTCGTCGCAGGGTGGAACCAGACACTCCTAATGGTGTCTGTCCGAAAGGCGGCAAAACGAAATCTCTTTCGGAGTGTGCAGACTGATGATGAATCACGTGCAGCGCACAGGTGCTGTTTCAATGGTGCTCATCGCTATCATGCTAAGCCCACGCGTGGTTGCACAGGTCCCCAGATTTCCTTCGCTCAAACAGCGAGAGCCGGCACCGGTTAGTGAGGAATCATGCGGTCGCAAATTTGGAATATCATACTTCAGGGACGTAAAGCCGATGCTCGTGAGCGCCTGCACAGCCTTATGCGACTTCCTGGCCTTCGTGAAGATGTTTGAAGAAGGAAAGATAGCGTCCCTCCGACGCGGCGAGATCACTGAGGCAGACCTGGTGCACTGGTATGTGCGCAAAGCTGGCGAGTACGCCATGCCCATTTTTGAGTGGCTGCAAGACGATTTCCAGCGTTACACTCTGCGCCTGCATCCTTTTTGTGAGAAGTACCGCAGGCGACAGCCGGGACATAACCTCCGCAGTTGGTACCGGCCGCTGACTTGCGAAAGCAAAGATGCCTTTATCGGGCTGACCATCATACTGGGAGAAGTTGGACTTTTCTGCGACAAGGACAACGTTCTCAAGGTGCTGGAAGAATATCGTGAGGAGTTCCGGGCGTGCTACAAAGTCAATTCGAGGGCCGTCGGTCCCTTCCCCCCTGCTTTCGACGTTGCATGGCAGACACTCAGGACAGGTAGGACCAGAGTCTGGAAGCAAGCCTTCCCATCGCCAAGTATCAGCCCGGTGCAGCTCTGTGTCGAAGCCCTGATCGAGCATATGCCTTTTCCGCTCCCTCAAGGCAGCGTCCGATGCAATGCCCGGGGATTTCGATTCGTCTACTGTGGCTGCCAACCCTGCCCCCCACACCTTGAGAGTGCTTTCTCACGACTGAGTTCCAGGCTCTGCTACAGGTGTACCCGGCAAGAGGACGGGGAGATCAATTGCAGCCGACGACAGGAGAACAACGAATGAGAAGCAAGGGGATGCACAGGCGATGCACCTCGTTCCCCCTCACGAGACGCTCCCACACGGTAGCCCGCCCCTATGGGCTCATGCCGCCCCTGCGGGGCTCTCCGGTCGTAGGGGCAAGCTACTCCACAGGCACAAACCGCCCCTCGGGCGCGGAATACTTCTCCGGCATATCCGGAATGCCGTCGCTGTCGGTGTCCTCGAAAGACATCATGTACTCAGCGAGTTGCAGCCAGGGTTTTAACTCCTGCAAACCGGGGGTCGCAGGATCTGCATCGAAGATGGTCGTGGCCATGTTCTCCACCGGGTTGCCGTCCGCATCACGAGGGATTACTTCGAGCATGCCCAGGGACACACCCTTCAGCGTTGAAATCATGGCCGCGACGTAGTAGTTGGTGGCAACTGCGTAGAGGGTGGGATTGTCGTCGGACAGGTCTATGGACTCGGCCGCGTACTCCCCGTCCTCCATGAGGTAGATCCCCATCACCCGCTCGGTGATCTTCTTCTCCGGATCGTAGGTGAACTTCATGCCTGCAAATTGCAGGAAGTACGTGTTCCCCGCCTCCCCGGCGAACTCAGGGATAAGCAGCACCGCCTCGCACGCTGCTTTCAAGTCCTTTGCAGTCACCCAGAAACGGGAAATGGGATACCCCGGAATGCCGTCGCCGCCGATACCCAAGGGGAGCACTCTGAACGCGTCGGCCAGTTGCACCAGCCCTGAATCCCCCATAAGAATAGAATCCCGAATCAGGCCGTTGGCTTCGAACACCGCGGCCACGGTTGGCTCGCCAATGTCAGCCAACACCTTGTTGGTTTCCGTATACACCGCGTCGGTGAGCAGGTTGCCCAGAGCGGTCTCTTCGATTTTGGTCTGGACCAGATCAAACGAAGTTTCCGCCAACACCGTGTCGTACTGCAGGTCCACGTCGTCCAACAACAGGTTTACATCTTCCACCAACTCCAGCACCGCGGCCTGGATCGCCGGGTCACCGGGGATGCTGTCATCGATCTTGATCAACTCGTGCCCCACCATCTCGATCTTGCCGTCATCCTTGATCAGCAGGTCCAGCCTTCCCAGGTACTGTCCGTAGTTCCCTGCCTGCACCACGATGGTGTCCTCATCCCCTTCCGGCTCCACCAGCAGGTCGTGCGAATGGCCGCTCACGATTACGTCCAGGCCTTCCACGTCCTCGGCCAGGTGCTCGTCCTCGTATTTCCCTTCCCCAACGAACACCCCGGCATGAGAAACAGCCACTACAATGTCGGCCCCCTGTTCCCTCAGACTGTCGGTAGCCTCCTGGGCCGCAACCTGCAGATCACTCACGGTCAGCGGTCCCATGAAAGGTGCGTCGTCGTAAGCGCCTTCACCCATGAGCCCGAACAGCCCCACCTTCAGCCCGTTGGGCATCTCGTAGAGCAGCTCACGCTCTACGGTCCCGTCTTCCAACAGAGCCTCGAAATCATCGTCGGCCGGATCTTCATCATCCGTGACGATGTTCGAAGACAAGATATGAATGGACGTTCCGTCGGTACCCGCCGCCGCGATGGCCGCCCCGCCCTCAGGTCCCCAGTCAAACTCGTGGTTGCCCAGGGTTGTCGCGGCAAAACCGAGCATATCCAGGAGTGCCAGTTCGATCCCTTCGGTGCCGGCCACAAGGGAGAACAAAGTGCCCTGGGTGAAATCGCCCGCGTCCAGAGCCAGCAGGTTGTCCTCACCTACCTCATCCCGGACTGCCTGAACCGCGGTGGCCAGCCTCGCAATCCCACCGACCGTGCCGTCATCGTCGGTAGTTTCGGGCGTATAGTCGCTCTCGGGACCAAAGCCGATCAAGTGCGAATGCAGGTCGTTGATATGCACGATAGTCAGCAGCGTCCCTTCCAGCGGCTCGATGTCGGGTTCCACCTCTACCGCCAGGTCCTCGGCCGGCTCCAGGTCGGCGCCGGTTTCCGCGGCCACGTCCGCGGGGGACGAGACATCGGCGGCAACGTCGGGATCACCGTCGGATTTGCTGTCGGAACCACACGCGGCGGTCAGCGACAAGGACAGGGCCAGAATAACGCCTAGAAAGATGCTCTTGAGCATTGCCATTCCTCCTCACACGTGAGCGAACGGCATTGTATTCATCCCGTGGCACAGACACAAGCGGTTTGTCGGGCTTGTTAGCAGAGGCCGTCTTTAGTACACTTCATTGGCTTTCGATGGGAGGATGCTGATGATGCGGTTGCTCTGCATAATGATGATTTGCGTACCCGCGCTTGGCGCGTGCGGCGGAGGTGAAGACGGGGAGCCGGAGCCTTTGCCCGACGTAGTGAACTTCTTTGACACGGGGATGCCCGATGACACCGGGACCGCTCCGGATCCGGATACCATCCAGGTCCAGCCCGACTCAAAGGTCGACGTCACACCCGATATCGCGGCCCTGTGCGAACCGGGGCACATCGAGTGCCTCGATGAGACCACGGTCAAAACGTGCAACGCCGACGGCATGAGCTGGGAGCACACCGTATGTGAGGCAGGCTTTGCCTGCGACCTCGGATATTGCACTGAGATCATCTGTGAGCCGGGGGAAACGGAAGGGATTTGCCTCACTCCGGACTCGTTCTCAATCTGCAGTGAAAACGGCACCAAGTGGGAAGGGAGCTACTGCACTGTGCCGGCCAAGTGCTACCAGGGTGCGTGTGCGGAACTCGAATGCCCTCCCGGCGAGAAGCTGTGCATGGGCCTCACCGCAGTTCAGGAGTGCATCCCCGATGACAACGGGAAATACTCCTGGACGGTGACTGATGAATGCGGCGCAGGACACGTTTGCGAGGAAGCCAAGTGTCTCAGCGTGTGCGACGTAAACCTGAAGGACGAGTCCTATCTCGGCTGCGACTACTGGGCGGTTGACCTGGACAACATCGAGGACGGCAAAGTCCAGCAGGTCGCGGTCGTGGTGAGTCTGCCTACCACCGCGGCGGTGCCTACCGAAGTGAGCATCTTCTACATGGGCGAATTCCCCCCCAAAGAACTGACGGCCGCAGAGTTGGGCGAAACGAACATGACCATCCAGCCGGGTGCGCTCAAGAAGTTCCTCCTGCCCAAGGGGTATGACCTCGAGGGGTCGATCCTCACCAATAAGTCGTTCCGCATCAGCTCGCTGGCGCCGGTAACCGTGCACCAGTTCAACCCTCTAAACGGGGTAGGGGTGTTCACCAACGACGCGTCTTTGCTCCTCCCTTCCAATGTGGGCGGGCTCGAATACTACGTCATGAGTTGGAAGCAACGCACCATCGGCAATACGTTCAGGGGCGGGGCCACCATCATAGCCACCCAGGAAGGCACCACCAGCGTCCAGGTCTGGCCTTCAACAAGCGTGCTTCCCGGTCCCGGCCTGCCGGTGATGATGGAGGGAGGTCCCTACACGATCGAGATGGAGCAGGGCGACGTGGTAAACATGGAGACCGACGGTTTTCAGGGGGCAGACCTCACCGGCACCCGCATTGTGTCGGACAAGAAGGTCAACGTGTTCGGCAATCACGAGTGCGCGAACATCCCTGAAGCTACCATCAACTACTGCGATCATGTCGAACAGCAGCTCTTCCCGGTGAGTTCCTGGGGAAAGACCTACATCGCGGACGGCTTCAAACCCCGCAATTCAAATCAGAAGGACCGCTGGCGCATCATGGCTTCGGAGGATGCCACCACCGTGACCCTGGAACCGCCGGTAGCAGGGCCCTTCAACCTGGATAAGGGAGAATGGACCGAGTTCGACCACGGGGACAGCTTCGCGATCAACGGCTCCAAGCCGATACAGGTGGGCCACTACCTTCACGGCAGCAACTATGTCGGTTTCTCCGCTACCTGCGGTTTCGGCACCGGCATCGGCGACCCTGCGTTCACCCTGGGGATTCCCACCGAGCAATACCTTGATGAGTACATCGTGCTCACCCCGGATCTCTACCAGGAGGACTACCTCAACATCATCTTCCAGGTGGGGTCGGAAATGGGAGTAACAATAGACGCGAAATCACTCCTCACCTACACCGGTCCCAACCCTCCCATACCCATCGGCAATACGGGCTGGGCCCTGGCCCGGGTGGAGGTTTCCGACGGCACCCACACGATCAAGTCGGAGACTCCAATCGGAGTCACGGCTTACGGCTACGACTGCGACGTAAGTTACGCGTATCCCGGCGGCCTGAGCCTGAAAGCAATTCAGGGAGAGTAGGGTAGGGACCGCTTAGTCGAAAGGCAAAATCAACGACAGACATTGCTTCAGCGGTTCTTGAAACGGCCGCGCCGAGATGGACCCGAACAGGGCTTCCATGGAGCGCTCACGGGAGGTGCCCTGACTTGCGCACGCGCCGGCAGGTGATAGGTTGCACTCGGCGACGGGCGCACCGGACTCGGCGGACAAAAGGCGCCCCGACACCTCGAGGCAACACTCAACGCCAGGTTCGCCGCGACAGTTCGCGCCTGCGGTGACGTCCAACACAAACCCCTGCGGTTTGGAATCTGCTCCGCGGGTGGCCACGCCAAAAGTGCCGGCCGCTTCCTCCAGCGCCGCAGAGACGGTTGCCAGACGGGACGCACCAATCTCTCCATGCACCGACAACATCAACGGACTGGCGGCCATGAGGTCAGCGGCCTGAAACAGCAACTCCACGTAGCCCCCTTCCATTTCGTCCCAACCATCCAACTCTTCATCAGAGATGAACGCCAGTTGCGAGCGGCAGGAAAGCAGGTACCTGAACGAACGGCGTGCAGCTAGAAACGGCGGCGTGAATTCAACCAGGTTCTGAGCCGCGGTGCGGGCCCGCCCCAAGTTGTCCGCGAACTGCCGCCTCGAACGTTCGCATTCACGTTCCAGGATCCAGCCGGCCTGCTGGCGCTCGAGGCAGGCCAGCATGCAGCTACCTTCCTTCTCATCGGCCCAGTGGGTGTTGATGTTCGTCTTGATGAGGCTCTCATAGAGAGGTGCAGGGTCCTTGGTGCCCCGGGCCGGCCATTTGCAGAACCGCTCCGGCAGCCCCAACGAAACCGCAGTCTCTTCCACCTTCCGCATCCTCTTCTCCACCTCCTGCCGGATCGCGGACTTCAGCGCGGCTCTGGAGTGAGTTTTCAAAGCTTCGATGCTTTTCTCACCCGGACACCCCACCGAGCAGACGAACTGTGCGGGGGGATACCGGTCACGGATTTCCGAAGGCGGTCGCGGTCCCGATGCAGGGCAACCTGCCAACAGGGCGACGAGCACGCCCGCGACCAGGGCCGCACCGCTGTTGGCGGACACACTCACCCGTTAAACCTCCGGCGCAACAAAGCTGAGGCCAGTGCGAGGGCCAGGAACAGCAACAAAACAACCTGGCCCGACCGCGCCCGGGGGTTGATCCCTGCGCCCAGGCTACAACCGCCGCCACCCTTGTTGCCGCCATTGTCTTCGGGGCCGGCTGCCGCAACATCTTCACTCCCTCCGCCGGCCTCGGCCTGGCCGGAATTGTCCAACCCGGGTACGACGAGTTCCGGAGTCAATTCTATCGCCGCGGCACCGTCATCACCGGTAGCCAGGTCCGGAGTGAATTGTTCCACAACTTCGGGTTGGTTCGGCTCCTCCACCATGCTATCGGGAGGACTCTCCGCGGACGAACCGCCCGTATCCTCGTCAGGTTCAACCACCGGTTCCTCACCCGGTTCGCACAGCCCCGAGTCGAGGCAGGTGTCATAGACCCCGCATTTCCCGCAATCAACCCCGTACATCTCGTCAAGCCCACACTGCCGCTGTGTGCAGGGTAGGGCCACAAAATACGAAGAACTTGTGAGGGACGGCAAGCGCACGACACCCGCATCCTCGACCCACTCCGGTTCTCCCTGCTTGCCGGTAACCGCTCCCAGGGGTACGCCGCCCCAGGCCATTACCTCGGCCGGTCCCCCGGAGCGATATTCGTAGGTCTCAATACCCTCGAGCAGCCACGCGGCATCTCCGGTTTGGCCCTCCTCCACCCCCCGCAGTTTCAAACCTACCAGGTTCTGTGGGCCCTGAGCGTCAAGCGGATGCGACCCGAACGATTGGGGCAGCCCATCGCCGGCGCCCGTTACGAACCGCCCCATGTAGTGCTCGTTGTCTTCATCGTCCACGCCCCACACGCCCAGGATCATGGGCGTCTCGTTTTCCGCGGACAGAACAAGGCTTACGCGCGTGAGAGTGCGCGTCCGAGGGAACAGCTCATGCTCACCAACCTCGACCTGCACGGAGCCCTCGGCCGCAAGCCCGGCGGAGTTCACGTGGGTCACCAGCACCGCGTACTCACCCGAACGGCGGTATGTATGTGTAAAGTTGTTGGGGTGCTCCAGAGAATAGTGAACGTGCGTAACCGTATTGTCCCCCCAATCGATGGCAAGGGGATCGAACCCGAACTGGTTGAACTCGGCTTCCGGATCATCCACTTCCACCGTCAATTCTACGGTCGCACCAGCGGCGGCAGCGCTCAAGACGGTGAACACGGCTACCTGCCCCTGGAGGCACCCGTCCTTCCAATTCAGTGCAGGGTCTTTGTCCGGCTCCCCTTCATCGGGTGCAGGTGCGGCCAGCAGGCTCCACCGCTCAGGAAGAGACTCCTTTATCAGCGCAAGGCCACACGGGCCGAGATATTTGCTCAGCTCCTCCTGGGGATCGGCGACGCCAGCCAGGTGTTCCGCTTTCTGTTCGTCGGTCCAGGTTTTTCCGGCTGCGTAGTCAAATCTCGCCAGGCCGTTGGGCAGGGCAAAGATCACCCGAAACGCGGCGTTGGCTGCAAACTGTCGGTTCAGTTCGATAACCATGGCGCCGTTGTAGGGCGAGATCGGGCCGCCCTTGAAATGAATAAACGGTTCCCCCTGAGTGATCACGTTGAGCCAACCGCGGCACCCTTCAAAGAAGCCGAAAGCCATGGAGCATTCGCCGTCGTCCGATGCCGCATTGGCCACGTAAAGGCCCTCCAGATTTCTGAACCAACCCGCGCACCGGTGACTGCGAGCATAGCCGGAATCGTCGGCCAGCCCGTCGAGATTGCATTCCGGGATGTGGGTGCAGAGACAACCCGCCCCCGTTGGGGGCACCATGCACGGCCCGAAACTGGCCGCACTGCCGCCATACGCCGGATTGCCCTCGCAGTTGATGGGGGTAGGGGTGTTGAAAGCGGAGTGGCATCCGTTCTGGTCCGGCGTGTATTTGCAGCACTTCAAAGTCCCCGGCCCCAGATCCATCCCTCCTTCGTCGCAGTACGGGTTATCAGGTTCGAAGAGCAGGCTGTACAAGGCGGCCGCCGGGCCGCCTACCGCAGGCACCGCGATGGCCATCAGAGAGAACGGATTGTTGGGGTTGGGCGCGCCAAAAGCCATGGACGCAAGGCAAAGCCAGTCATCGGCCAGAGTCTGGGCCGCACATCCCCACGCGTCCTTCCCGGTGGCCACACACTCGCACCACCCTTCAGCAAATCTCACCGCGACACCCAACGCTTTGAGCCCCTTGCCCAGGGCCCCGGCACCGTCCTTGGCTCCCTCGGGGACGAGGGGTGAAAAGAGGCCCAGCAGGTCCGAAGCTGTACCGGTGGCCTTGCCCGCGTCACCGAGGTCGTCCTTGCAGCCTGCTTGCGCAGCAGACGGCGCCGACGCTACTACCAGGAGCCCAACAAGAAGGGCCACAGCCGCCCCCACGAACCAAGCTCGTCCCGCCACCGCACCCTTGCTCATTTCTCTTCCTCCTATACGCACTGTTCAGCCGGTGTAAGTTTCTCCTCCTCCGGAATCTCCTCGTCCCAATCATCCGGCACCGCGGGGGACTTGTCACCGGTCGGCACTGCACACCAACTTCGAACCACAAACACCGGATGGACCTTTCGCCAGTATTCGTGGCGGTCGCCCCTTCCCCTTGGGGGCGCCTTATGCCCTCGCTCCTTCATCCAGTCATAGTAGTCAGACCCCGATTGGCGGTAGTGTCCCGTGAGCCTGAACGTCCCGGGGATCGCGGCCGCGGCGATATCCCGGGTCCCCTTGTCGAATACCGGGTAGATCAGCTCTTCTGCTTTTGGCGGGTCGCCGGCACGGGCGAGCACAAACGGAGGGCACGGTCACCCGAACCCGAACGTGTCCTGCACCACTATAGTCTGTGCCCGCTCGTCGGCCCCGGCCCTACGCTCGACGAGCGCGGTGCCTGAGCAGCTTGTGAGCAAGATGAGAAGCAGGACCCCGGGGACCATTGCCATGGGGCTTGCAGAATCAGACGTTCCCGGCATGCGGCCTCCGCCGGCTATAGGGGCGCTTACAACTTGGAATACCTCAACGTGACATGGAATGTAGCCTCCCCGCCGGTGGGTTTGGGGAACGTCCACTGGCGGACCTTGGCGCTGGCACAGCTCCCCAGGGCAGGCGCACCGGTTTCGTTGGAAACCACCTTGGCCTTGGCCTTCCCCGAAGCAAACACCGTCACCGAAATTGTCAGCTTCCCCGCTACGTCGGGGCTGTTTCTGGCGACGATGGTCTGGCACTTCTCGAACGCCTTCTTTCCCTTCTTGAGACGCTTATACACCGAGGGTTTCGCGATGCTGCCGCCGGAGAAATCAAACGGCTTGCCCACTTTGACTTTCCCCTTCTTCCCGGGTGCGGGGGCCACCGGTTCGTCGGGTTTGGCTTCCTCGGGTTTGGGCTCGGGTTTGGGCTCGGGTTTGGGCTCGGGTTTCGGCTCCGGCTTGGGCTCGGGCTTG
>CAZVFX010000181.1:0-11002 GCA_964626565.1 uncultured Myxococcales bacterium | reverse complement strand
ACTAGCGATAACCCTTCCACGATTTTAGAATCTGCAGATAGTTGGCGCGCTCATACGCGGCCGGATCGGGAGCCCGGCTCAGGTTCATACTGCCCTGCATCTGTTCCAGACTGTCGTACTCTTTGGCCTCCAGAAACTCAGCTACGCCTGCCACTACCCGGCCTAGGTACTCGGGGCCCTGGTCCAGCAGGCAAGAGACCAACTGCACCGCGTGGGCACCGGTCATTACCGCCTTTACCGCGTCAGCCGGAGTGTGTACGCCGCCGCTGGCGCCCAGCGAAGCCTTGACCAGTGGAGACAGAATAGCGAGCCAGCGCAGTCTCAGCCTCAGCTCCGCCGCCGTGGAAAGCTCCAGGTCAGGCTTCACTTCCAGTTCCGCAATGTCGATATCGGGCTGGTAGAAGCGATTGAAGAGGATCAGAGCGTCCACTCCCACCTTGTCCGCTTCTGCGGCAAAGTTAGCCAGCGAAGAATAGTAAGGAGACAACTTCAGCGCAACCGGGATCTTCACGGTGGACTTCACCGCCCTGGCCATCTCCAGAGTTATCCATTCCACCCCGTCGCCGTCCCTTTGCGGGTCCGTGGCCAGGTAGTACACGTTGAGTTCCAGGCCGTCGGCACCGGCTTCCTCAATCCGCTTGGCGTACTCCAACCAGTTGCCGGCCGTGACACCGTTCAGTGAGCCGATTACCGGCACATCAACAGCTTCCTTCACCCTGCGGAGATGCTCCAAATACTCGTCAGGCCCCAGAACAAACGGAGTGGCATCCGGAAAGTAGGAGGCCGCTTCCGCATTGGAGCCGGCCAGACTGTGCAGCGAATCCTGCATCGCCAGCTCTTCGGCCACCACCTGCTCCTCAAACAGCGAGCGCATTACCAACGCCGAAGCTCCTGCATCCTCCAGCCGCTTGACATCGTCCAGATCGTCCAGCAGCGGTGAGGCTCCGGGCATGAAGGGGTGCTTCAACTCGAGTCCCATATACTTCGTGGTCAGATCCATAATAGTGGGCCCTCCTATTGGCCGTTTTTGTCCCCGCCGTACTGCATCTCGGACATTTGCCGGTAGAGACTTACCCTCCGCTCAGTGGCGAGAAGCGCTTTTTCCGCCAATCCCTTGAATCTTGCCGGGTCCATTTTTTCAACCATCCTGAAGCGCGTTTCGTTGCGCATGTACTCCAAAACATTAATGTCTTTCGGCTTGTAATCAAGTTGCAGCGGAGGCAATCCCTGCTCAATTCTCCTCGGGTCGAACCTATAGAGCGGCCAGATGCCCGATTCTACCGCCAGCTTCTGCTGCGAAAGTCCCAAGGCCAGATCGTAGCCGTGAGCAATGCAATGACTGTACGCGATGATTATGGACGGGCCGTCGTATGAATCCGCCTCAACAAAGGCCTTTACGGTCTGGTTGTCACGAGCACCCATTGCGATACTGGCCACATAGACGTGGCCGTAGCTCATGGCCATGAGCCCGAGGTCCTTCTTCTGGACCTCTTTTCCTGCCGAGGCGAACTTGGCCGCTGCCCCCAGGGGAGTGGCCTTGGACTGCTGACCGCCAGTGTTGGAGTAAACTTCGGTATCCATCACCAGCAGGTTCATATCCCGCCGGTTGGCAAGAACGTGGTCAAGACCGCCATAGCCGATGTCATAGGCCCAGCCGTCGCCGCCCACACCCCACACGCTCTTGCGCACAAAGTAGTCGGCCAACTCTTCCAGCCGCCTAGCCTCCGGGGAGTCGATGCCGGCCAACTGCGAGCGAAGCTGCGCCACCAACTCGCGCCTTTTCAAAACTGCGGCTTCGGAACGCTCTTCCCTCTCCAGCAGGGCAGCCACCAGGTTGTCGCCCAGTTGGCCGGCGAGACCCCGCAGAGTCCCTTCCGCAGTGCGCCGGTGCTGGTCAATGGCCAGTCGGAAACCGAACGAAAACTCGGCCGCATCTTCGAACAGCGAGTTGGACCAACTCGGCCCGCGACCGTTTTCGTCCACACAGTACGGAGTCGTCGGCAGATTGCCGCCGTAGATGGATGAGCAACCAGTGGCGTTGCCGATGATAGCCCTGTCTCCAACCAACTGAGACAGCAGTTTCACGTATGCAGTCTCACCGCACCCGGTGCAGGCACCGGAGAACTCGAACAGGGGTTTGAAGAGCTGGGAACCCTTGACATCCAGCCTCGTTATCTGGTCCCTGGGGATCTCAGGAAGCGAAAGGAAGAAATCGAAATTGGCCCTCTCCTGCTCCCGCAGGGGCGCCTGGCTGGCCATCATCAGCGCCTTGTTCTTCGGGTTCGCCTTGTCCTTGGAAGGGCAGGCCACGGTGCACAGCGTACAACCCGTGCAATCCTCCGGCGCAGTCTGGAGAGTATACTTCAAGCCCCGGAAGTCCTTGGCCTTGTAGTCCACGGACTTGAACGTACCGGGCGCGTCATCCAGAAGCTCGGGCTCGTAGACCTTGGCCCTCACCGCCGCATGGGGACAAACGAATGCACACTTGTTGCACTGAATGCAGATACTCGGATCCCAGACCGGAATGTCCTGGGCAATGTTCCTTTTCTCCCACTGAGTGGTAGCCACCGGCCATGTGCCATCGGCAGGAAACACACTCACCGGCAGCAGGTCGCCCTTGCCGGCCATAATCGCTGCGGTAACCTTCTTCACAAAGTCCGGTGCCCGCTTCGATACTATGGGCGGACGGGTCAAGGTCGCGGTCATCAGCGTCGGCACCTCAACCTCGAAGAGGTGGGCAAGGGTATGATCGATAGCCTCAAAGTTGCGCCGCACCACCTCGTCTCCCTTGCGGCCGTACGTCTTCTTGACCGAATCCTTGATCCGGTCGATCGCTTCCCCGCGCTCCAACACACCGGAGATAGCAAAGAAGCAGGTCTGCATAATGGTGTTGATCCGGTTGCCCATGCCCGTTTCCATGGACACCTTGTAGGCGTCGATGACATAGAAGCGGAGCTTCAGGTCGAGGATCCGCTTCTGCACTTCCTTGGACAGATGCTCCCACACTTCTTCCTTGCTGTAAGGAGAGTTCAGAAGGAACACCGCACCCTCGGCAGCACACTCCAGCACGTCCAGCTTCTCCATGAAGTTGAACTGGTGACAGGCGACAAAATTGGCCTTCCTGACAAGACTCGAGGAGCGAATCAACCGCGGTCCGAAACGCAAGTGCGAAACCGTGCCCGCTCCCGATTTCTTGGAGTCGTACACGAAGTAGCCCTGCGCGTGGTTGGTGGTTTCCTCGCCGATGATCTTGATAGAGTTCTTGTTGGCCCCCACCGTGCCATCTGCGCCCAGCCCGTAGAACATGGCCCGCACAACGTCATCAGGCTCAATGTCAAAACTACCGTCGATGGGCAAAGACGAGTTAGTGACGTCGTCGTTGATACCCACCGTAAAATGGTTCTTTAGTGTATCGCTGGCCAGGTTGTCGAACACCGCCTTGACTGCAGCCGGGCCGAACTCCTTGCTGGAAAGACCGTATCTCCCGCCAACCACGATAGGATCCTGGTTGAGTGTGAACAGGTCCCTCTCCTTGGCCTCCTTGAACGCGGTAACCACATCCATATACAACGGCTCACCCAAAGCGCCCGGCTCCTTGGTGCGATCCAGAACGGATATCGCGGTGGTAGTAGCAGGCAACGCGGACAGGAAGGGTCCGATGGTGAACGGCCGATAGAGCCTCACCTTCAGGATCCCCACCTTCTCACCCGCCGCGACCAGATGCTCCACAGTCTCATGCGCCGACTCCGCACCACTGCCCATGAGTATGACCACACGCTCCGCCTCAGGATGACCGACATAGTCGAACAGCTTGTACTGCCTGCCCGTCAACTCGGCAAAACGGTCCATGGTCTTCTGCACGATATCCGGGCACCTGTCGTAGAACTTGTTACACGCCTCCCGGCACTGGAAGAAGACGTCGGGGTTCTGAGCCGTACCACGGATCTTCGGGTTGTCAGGGGACAACGCCCGCCGGCGGTGCGTAGCCACCAGATTCTCATCAATCATCGCTTTCAAATCATCATCGGTAAGCTCTTCCATGGTGGCCACCTCGTGGGAGGTCCGGAAACCATCGAAGAAGTGGAGCATGGGGACCCAGGACTGCAAGGAAGCAGCCTGGCCGATGCAAGCAAAGTCGTGAACCTCCTGGATCGAACCAGAGGCCAACATGGAAAAACCGATCTGTCGGCACGCCATCACATCAGAGTGATCACCGAAAATCGACAGTGCGTGGGCCGCCAGGGTCCGGGCGCTGACATGCATGCAAAAAGCGGTCAACTCCCCCGCTATCTTGTACATACTCGGAATCATCAGCAGCAAGCCCTGGGACGCAGTGAAGGTAGTGGTGAGGGCGCCCGACTGCAACGCTCCGTGCACCGCCGCGGCCGCACCCGCCTCGGACTGCATCTCCACGACGTCGGGAATCGCACCCCAGATGTTCCGCTGGCCCTGAGCCGACCATTCGTCTGCATGTTCTCCCATGGGAGAAGATGGGGTAATGGGATAAATGGCGATCACCTCGTTGATTCGGTGAGCCACAGATGCTGCAGCTTCGTTGCCGTCTACCGTTATCGTTCGTCGTTCAACCATGACAAAATGCCTCCTTTCGCGCATCACACGGGAACAAAAAAGCCGTCAAGAGGTAAACTGAGTAGGTTGTTTATGTCAAGTCTTTTTAGGGCGCGGAAGCAATCGGTATTAAGTACGGACTTCAATTTGTTGGAAATCGTGAGCCACTACCGCCAACGCACCGTCAGGCATCACCACAACTCCGTCCGCAACTACACTGCTGTTCTCGGCGAAGCCGTGCAAATGCAACTCTATCCTCGCAAAGTCAGGCCGAAATGCGCCTCGGCAATCCCGGGTGATGCGGGCCCCATCACCCCTCGCTAAGACTTCATAGCTCTCCACCCGCCCCTCCCCGTAACCGTCGCCCGCGTCCAGGTAGACCTGCGACCGCCGCTTACCTCCGTGGGGAGCGTAAACGTGGAGTTGGAGACAACCGTCGTCCTCCAGAGGCAGGACCGAGCCTCCCCTCACAAACACCGGAATGGTGTCCAAGGGGGCCTCACAGTCCACCTCTGCCGGCCCGTCGAATATCGCGTCGTCGCTCAAGCGATACCAGCGCCCTTCAGGGAGAACGACCCTGCGGCTCACTGCAGCCTCCTTGAGAATGGGGGCCACCAGCAGCACGTCCCCAAGGAAGAACTGATCGTCGATGGCCCACAGAGCCGGATCTTCAGCATCGGGCCAGAACATCGGTCTCACCAACGGTGCGCCGGTTTGACTCGCCTCCCACGCCAGAGTGTAGAAGTAGGGCATAAGCTTGCGGCGCAAATGCAGACAACCGCGCACAATAGCCAGCGTCGGTTCGCCAAACACCCACGGCTCTCGGCGCGGAGTGAAGACCGCACAATGAGTGCGGAAAAATGGAAGGAAGCTGGCAAGCTGGAACCAACGAGAGTATAGCTCCGCCGGTGGATTACCTCCGAACCCCCCGATGTCAGGGCCGGTATAGGGCAGGCCGGACAAGCCCATGCCCAGCGCAATACGAAGGCTCTGATGAACCGTCCACCAGGTACTCTCGTTGTCCCCCGTCCAGTTCCATGCATATCGTTGCATACCGGCCCAGCCCGACCGGGACAAGATCCACGGGCGACACTCCGGCCTCAATTTGCGAAGCCCCTCGTGGCCGGCCATGGCTTCCAGTAATGCGTACAGGTTGTGACCTTCCTCCTGGCTGCCTCCACGCCCGTCAAACGCCTGCTGCGAAGACAGGGGCAGCGTCGCCTCCCCCCACGCCGCGAAGGCGGACGGCTCGTTCATGTCGTGCCAGATGCCGGCGATGCCCCAATCGACGAAACGCTGGTAGAGCGCACCCCACCACTCACGTACACCAGGGTCGGAAAAATCGGGAAAAACACACTCCCCGGGCCACACCGGAGCGTGGACCTCGCGGCCGTCCGGATATTTCATGAACGCCTGCCGGCTCACGCCCTCCCGGTACACATCCCAGTCTGGGTCGACCTTCACACCCGGGTCCAGAATCGCCACGAGTTTTACCCCGCAGTCATCCAAGTCAGCGGCCAACGAAGTCAGATCCGGAAACCTCTCATCATCAACCGTGAAAACCCGGTATTCGTCCATGTAGTGGATATCCAGGTGTACCACATCCAGCGGCAGGTCCCGGCTCTCGAACCCCTCCACCAGTTCTCGCACCTCCCCGTCGTTCATGTAGCTCCACCGAGCCTGGTGATAGCCCAGCGACCACTTCGGCGGCAGCGCGGGGCGGCCCGTCAACTTCGTGAAGCGCTCCAACGCCCTCGACGGTGGCCCCGGAATGAAATAGTACCGCAATGCCCCGTTCACAAACGACGTTACTGCCTCACCTCCAAACGCGAACTCACCGTCAAACGAGTTCTCGAAATAGAGGAGGTAGCTACCTTCCCGCCGCAAGCCTATATACGCAGGGACACATACATACACCGGGTCGTCCCCGGCGCCATAAGCCCCCATCGGCTCACGGTTCCACGCCCGATATTTTCCCGGCCTTAGATTCAAAGGTGCGGTTCGCTCACCCAGTCCCGAGATCTGCTCCTCACCGCTCAGTTCCGACTTGAGTTCCCATCCGGAACCGGTCCGCACCGGAGGTGAACAGGACCATAACATTGCCCCGGAATCTCTCCCGATGCGGACTGCTCCGCCGACGCCAATTTCGACCTGCAGCGACTTAGTGGAAAACAGGTGGCGCTCAGGCGATTCACCGTGCTCCACCGACGGCGCCTGCCAATCCGCTTCGGCCAGCGAATACGGTAAGGGGAGTTCCCCCGGCGTCCACGTGAAACTGACTACGTCGTGGCACAGAAAGTCCACCTGCAGTTGCGCGTTTTCGAAGACCAGGCTGCCTCCGGTTGCCGCAAGCTCGACGCTCTGCAGCGAACCGGGTAGAAGCCGCGGCCCTGCCGTCGGTCCGGCACCGAACTGAGCATCGGCCCGATCACGCCGCCTGGCGTACGCAAACGACCGCGCAACATTGCCAAACCCAACCGATTTCAATCCTCGCAGTATGCTGATGAAGTCCAATTTTCGACTACCAACTATCAATTAACATTTCGTTGCGTGCAATGGTCACAGTTGCCACTCCACATCGAAGCCTACCTCCAACGCGCCGCCGTGGCCCTTGAGGTTGGTGGGAGGCACCGACCGGCTCCTCTGGATGTCCACCAGGTCGAACCAGTTGCGCACCATGGCCAGCCCCAGCCTCACCTCGTCGAATGCCTGCCACCGGGCACCCATACCAACGCCGTGCTGATCCCGGCTGGGATTGTCCAGCGTGAACGTCTGCTCAGGAATTGGCGTAAAATCCTGCTGGTAACCCATCATAACTTCAACGGTGGGGGTCACCCGATGGTACAATCCCAGACACCAGTTCCAGGAGTTGGAATAGTTCTTCGGGTCGGCAAGTTCCGTCATGTTGTACAACGGCTGGCTCAACTGCGAACGCTGTATCTGCAGAACCTGGTAATGCCAATAGCGAAAGTCGAATCCGATTTCGAAGTCGGGTGCAAATTCCCAATTCACCCCCGCCTTCAACGTGTAGGGAATCACCGTCTCCGTGGTGTGAGTCGCCTTCTCCACCTTTCCGTCCGGATGAGTCAACTTGACGTCACCTTCCAATTCCACGGACGACCCCCCGGCGAAGACCACCCCAAGTCGCAACTCCGGCAACGGGCGAAACAACGCGGCGATGTCCAACGCCCATGTCCAGTCCTGCCCGTCCAGCGCCAGCTTCATGTCCCCGGCGGCAGTGTCCTCCACAGACGCGAACTTGTAGTCCGGGTCGTTGAGCACCCCGCCGTTCATGATTCGGGCCGCCTGCAGATATACATGAATGAGGCTTACGTTGGCGCCAACCGCAAAAGTCTCGTCGAATTCGTAGGCCCCGGTGAGGGTCGCCCGGCTCGCCAGGAACAGCACCTCCGTCGCATGGTATCGTGTAGGTTCGTCATCCGGCAACGCAGCCCCGTACGCGTTAGGCGCGTAAATCGCCAGCCCGCCACGAAAACGCTCAGTCCCGAAATCCGACGCCACTCCGAAAAACGGAATCGTGCCCACGTTCCAATCGGGCTCCAGTTCGTGTTCAGGCTTCAAAACCCCCTGGCTGTCGTACATCCGAAATGCCAGGTCCATGAAGAACCAAGACTCAGCATGATAAAGCCTCGTCCCCTCCCCCAACACCAAACCCGCAGGATTATGGAAGATTGCAGTCACGTCGTCCGGGTTCCCAAGGACGGCAAACATACCCAACCGCCGAACCCCAAAATCCGGATTCGAGAACCCACCCGCCGCAGCCTGACCACAGGTCAGCGCCACAAAGGCCATGACTAAAACCGCTCTGAACAAGCCGTACATTTACACTCCATCCCCCCGCCAACTCGCCTCATACCGCCAAACGCAGCGGGAGTTTTTCCATCTGCCATCCACCATGGAAGCTCGCCGGAACGAGCTTCCCTAGTCCTCCAGCACAACACTCTCCAGCAAAGCCGGACCCTGGAACTTCGTTTCGACGCCGTCCGACAACACCTTGACGTCAGCCTTCCCTCGTAATCGGTAAGTCACCGGATTCCCCGCAATCAGTCTCACTATCTGACGCTGGGCAGCGTTCATCTGGTCCAGAATCGCCTCCCTGTCGAACAGTTTCCCCCCACGCAGTACTGCCGTTCCGTGGATCTTGCCACGCCCGAACCGCACCTTGTAGCGGGTGTCGTACTTGTGCCCTTCCGGGTCTTCCCTCTTCTTGTCCGCCTTGAGCGTGTAGTCGTCCGCAGCTAGCAACAACTCACCCCGCTTGCATAAAACCATCCTGTGGGCCATCTTGCCGCCAAAGTCCTCACTCGTCTGAACAGTCATGAAGAAAAGCGAGTACTCAGAATGGAAAACCCTGCCGATCCACCAACGAGTCGAATAATCGGACCCCAACACATTCTGGACCCAATGATCCACGTAACCGGCCCCCTTGAACACCACCTTCTGCTTACCTACGGTCAGGTCACCGGAGACGTCCCCCCGAGGGATGTGAAAGAAGGCCTTCGCCCATTTTTCGCCCTCTGCATCGGAAAGGACCGTGCCGTCGCCCCACTTGACCCCATCGGTCCAGTTCTTGACCACAAGGTCCATCTGCACGTCCGCCTCTTTGACGTGAATCGTCAGGGTGCGACCCTGCAACGCCATCCAAGTGGACCCGACCCCGATGCGACCGATCTTCGGATCCTCGCCGTACTCATCGGTAGAGTACTCGTAAACGTAATGTTTGGATGACTTGCCCGGGCCCGACACCGACACCCGCACTGCTGCACTCCCCGAAACCACCCCGATATTGCTGTAGAGAATATTAACGAAGACAATGTGCCCTTGATCGCCCTCCAGAACCGCGGTCCAGGCTTCAGTGTAATACCTGTGGTCGTGAGGATGGCGCAGCCAATCCTTGGCCACGGTTCTCCCACTGCCAGACGCCATGCCGGCGAGAGGCAACAGGAACGTCGCGACGATGAGGACCCGGGACAAGATCACTCCGCGACCTCAATGGGGACGGCCGTGAAACTAAAGACGAACCGCCAACCGTCCAGCTCGCCGTCGCCGTTGGAGTCCACGTCCGGGTCGATCTTCATCGTTTCGAACTGGGTCACCATATCCACCCCGAGCAACTTGACCTCAGCGGCATCTTCGCCCGTCAACACACCATCCAGAACCCCGGACGAAATCGACGAACCGTCCTGGGCGAACGTCCCTGAAAGCTTCAGTCGGGACACCGGCAGTTCGGGCGGATCGAACAACTCGTTGGGGAACGGCAAGAATGACGGCTGCAAGGTCTTGAACACAGGCCCGGAAAGTGAACAAAACAAAGGGCTGGTTTCGCCGTCAAACTGATAGCCCGAGTCTCCCGCCGTCCCCGCTCCTATCTCCATGTCCAAAGTGTGGAACTCCCTGTCGTCCGTGACAACCGTCAGCAATACGTTCAACTCGTCCGCGGCTAGCTGCTCTTCGAAAAACCCATTGATATTCTTGCCCAACTCTCCAGTGATGGGAGCGGTCAATTCCATCGTATCGAACCTGAACGCCTTGCCGGTCAGACTGACCGGCTCGGGCAGATTACTGCCGGGCTCGGTCCTGCAGGTCGTTTCCACACCCGTGCATTCCACCGGCTGCACAATCGGATTCAAAGGCTCACCGGGAAGCGCACCGTCCCCCAGGTTCGTGTAGTTCTCGTCCACGCCACATCCCGCTATCACGCAGCACAGTGCCACTACGAGCGCGCTCTTGTTCAACTGTGTCATCGCTTCCACCCACCTGTCATTACCGCGAGTAAATCAGACCACCTCTAGCCCCGTCAAGGATTATCCCCTTCTTGACCTCGCGACACCTTTTTTATAGTATGCTAGCCATCGGAAGGAGGGCGTGACGATGAAGAAGACCCTGGTTGTCGTTTCGGGATTGGTTGTTTTGGCAGGAGCCCTGGCCCTGCTGTATTATTTTCAGCAGGACCCCACCGGGAGCGCAAGGGGAAGCTCTGTCAGACGGGCGGCCGCACAAAAGGCGCTGCAGCAGGAACTGTGGAGCCAACTCTCCACCTACGAAGGTGAGTACCTCGGCGCCTACGCCGACCAGTTCCAGCAGCGGCCCGACGACCCCATGGAACTGCTCACCGCGTTCAATGAGTTGGCCTACAACGTCACCGGCTACGGCGGACTATGGCGCAAGACCGTGCCCGACAAATACTTCGGATGTGCCTCTAACGAACACCTGCCGGTTTGCCGCAAGTTCAAACAACTCCAGGCGTCCTTCACCGAATGGGACAAGCTTCAAGAGCAGATCATGGACATCGAGACTGAACGCCAGGCCCGGAAATTCCTCATGAAGAACGGTGGCAAACTCCAAGCCTACATCGAGAACTTCGCGCCGCGGGACGAGAGCTTCACTGCTGTTCAGTCCACCCCGTTCTTCA
>CAZVFX010000180.1:0-11016 GCA_964626565.1 uncultured Myxococcales bacterium | reverse complement strand
GCGTTTGGATACGCCAAACGCGAAGTAGGACAAGAGCCCCCTAACCACCTCTGCCTCTGTCCCAGGTCCTCCCTGCCCTCACCCCACACCCCTCCGCCGCCTCAGCCGAAGCTTGTCTGGAGTCTGGGTTTGTGTGTTTGGGTATCCCTCTCCCTTTCCTTTTCCTCCTTGGTTTTGAGCAGACGTCGGCGACGGGAGGAGGTCCTCCCTTGGGAACGGTTCCCTGGCTGGAAGAGGTTCGGGTCGCAATTTCTAACGCGGGCTCACCGCCATTGAACCTTCGGCCCCCCACCGCAAGGCACCACCCCATGCCATGCCTTATCAAAGAACGCAACGGCCGCCCTGCCGCTCCATGGGCGCGGTCGTGGGGCAACCAGCTACTACTGTTATCAGGGGTTTGGAGGCGACCTGTACCAAAAAAAAATGGAATTCTGCATTTGCGAAGGAGTCTCGCGGCTTTTCAGGGGCAGGAGTCGGTTGCAAAGAGCATCACGGACGACCTGCTGCCATTCGCCAGAAGCAGGTGTTCACCCGAGATTGAGAGAGCGCGCGCCGACATGTTGAGCAGGAAACTTGGCAGACTTGGAACACCACCCAGCCCGCCGTCCTGAACCCCCGTCAACTCGAACTGCGGCACACCATCGTCATCGGGATGAACGGAAAACCGGACCAACCCGGCTCCTGTCAATGTCAGAAGCGCCGAGCCTCCGTTGCCAAACGCGCTCGGACCCACACTTGTGCCGAGAGGAGAAAGCTCGCTCAAGTCCAGAGGCGTTGCGCCGGCTAGAACTCCGGTCACCGCGGTTCTACTGAACAGCCACAGTTCGTCGGGCCAACCGCCCCCGCCAAGACCTACGACAACGCTCAACCCGTTGGGCGACACCGCCATTGAGGCAACCTTGATAGTGGAACCAGTTTGCCAGGACTCGGCGTCCGGAATGTCCACCGCCCCGGTCATCTCTTTGAGAGTCCCGTTGGCAAGCCTTTCGAACGCAGTGAGCACGGGGCCTCCTCCGCCAGGCCCGGGTGCTCTGAGTCCGCCGAGGTACGCATGCCTCCCGTCCGGCGTCACCACCATGGCGCGCTGGTCCCCCGCTGCCTCATTGGCGTAGCTCTGCTGGAACGTCAACTCCCCTGTGACAGAGTCACGCCAAAGATGGTGAACCGCACAAGGTGCTGGGCAATATGTTCCGCCGTATGCGAGAAGATAGAGCGAATCCCCCTCGGGCGAGAAGACCATGCCGTGCCAATTGTCCAGCAGGCAATCGTCCCCCACCACCAGGTCGCCACTCTTCCCTTCCCAGGTCCAGCGGTCTTCGCCAGCAGAGAACCTTGACGATCCGCAAGCGCCCTCGGACCCGTTAAAAATGTACAAGTCGTCGCCATCGGGAGTGATCGCAACCTGCCCTATGTTCTCGAATGGCTCGGTACCGCCCTCTCCCCCGACCAGCTTCTGCGTTTCTACCAGTTGCCCATGTTCCGAAACAGAGTAGACGGTGATGGTCTCGTCTACGCTCGACACAGCGGTGAAGCTGTGACCAGGTCCGCGTCCGACAAACCAGACACGGTACAGACCGTCAGCCCCTCCATCTCCGTGGGATACCAAGCCAATTGCATCCGGCTTGCCGGCCAGGTCCAGGCTGGCAAGAGCGACCGAGTCCCGCCAACTCTCCAGCGTCACGACCAGCCAATCCTGGTCGCCGCCAATGGCTAGTTTCCCCGCCTCGGCGAAGTTCCAAGCGAAGTTCAACTCCATGTCGGCCCAGACAGTCGAACTCGTCGCATCAGGTTCCCCTAGAAGTCCCGTTTGCGGAGCCACCGGGTAGCGCATCAGGTGGGCAACGGGAGGGATACCCAACCCCGGTTCTCCGAGTACGAATTCAACTGTTGCGTATAGGCAACTGTTGTCAGGCGAAGGCACAACATCATACATCATCGCCTCACTTGCACCAGCAACGTCGGCCGATACCTCACGTCGCTCAAGAAATGAGAGTTCGCCCGAGCCGGTGTCCCTCGCCAAGACCACAATCCCGAAGGACTCATCCCAAGCGTAGAGTTGTTGGCCATCGGGCCTCATGGCCAACTGCCACGGCCACCGCTCACCCGCATAGGGGCCGAACTCAATTGCTGTCTGCTCCGCGGAAAAATGACTCGCTGCGGAGAGCTCGCCGGAAGTGCGATCGACTGCCAGCACGTCCACCTTTCCGTTCGGCATCGAGCCCGAACCGGTCGCCAAATACAGATAGTCGCCGTCGGGGCTCAAAGCGGTGTCCTTTACCCACTCAACGGGATGCCCGGTGAGAGCTGCGAGTTCCGCCTCAGTGCGCATGAGAAGCAGGGAAAGGACTCCGGTATCGGCATTTCGCTCCAGCAGCACGAGGTATTCGCCCCGGTTGGCTGCGATGAGATCGCCTGAAGACGTTCCGGAGAACTCCCCGCCTCGCCAACACCATCCGCCGGATTCGTCGCAAGGAATGTCGATGGGCTCACCCGGCGTCAGTTTGCCACTTTCCGAATCTACGTCAAACAGGGCCAGCCCTTCGGTCACCCCCACCAGGAGTTGCCGCCCGTCCGGGCTGAGCCACAGGTCCTCAGGGTCGTCCAGCATGTCTGCACCGTCAAGGCCGTCCCTCAGCGTCTGCACCAACGTCACTTCGCCGCTCGCCGGTTCCCGCCGGAACACCGACAGAGAGTTGGATTCGCAGCCGCCGACGTACAGGGTCACGTTGTCGGGAGCGATGACGACGGAACAAGGGCTTTGCATCCCCACAACGCCACCCTCACCGTCGCTGACCTGGTGTAGGAACTGAGGAGCACCAGGGTTGGGACAAAGCTCGTTGGTGACACCATCGCCACCTGTCTGGCGAGAGTCGGGAGCAGTAGTAACGTCGGCTGCATCCCCGACGGGTTTCGTCTGCGAATCGGACGAACAGCTTTGCCCGACACTCAGTATCATGACCAGGAAGAGCATTGCGGTTGCGCGGACTAGGCAGTTGGCTGGCCTGAGCATGGAGACTCCTGTCGGGGCAGTGTGTTTTCATTGTAGCCAAACACAGGGCTCCCCTCAAGTACAGTGATGCTAGATAGAAAGACACGGGGGGCGTTGCGGAGTCCCCGTTCCTGCTTCGCTCCAGGGCCATCAAGGCCACCGGAGCTTCGCAGGACGCCTACGGAGCGCGGCGCGCCCCTTCGGCGCTCCGTGCCCAGCATCAAGGTGGTTTCCAGCATGTCCGCACATACTCCCCGTGCCCGGCACAGAGTGCCGTAGGGGCCGGCAGTATCGGCTCCGAAGGCATCCTTCGAAGCGTTTGGATACGCCAAACGCGAAGTAGGACAAGAGCCCCCTAACCACCTCTGCCCCTCTGTTCCGCATCCTCTCCCGGTGCACCCGCGCCCTGACCGCAAGGCGCAGCATGCTCCGATGCCCTCCGAGACCGGCATTCCGGCTACTTGAACCAGTACGTCCGCTTGCCCGCCGAACTGACCCGCTGCATGAATATGTCGCTGGCTACGCCAGTGTTGTACGCTCCCCAGGCGACGATGAAATCGCCGTTGGGCAGCACTGCCAGTGCGGGCCACTCGTGATTGCCTGCCAGGTGCAAATGAGGCGCGGCCGATTTCGTGCTTGGTTTGCCTTCGGGGGTGAAGAGCCTGAAGTGGATGTCGTTGTCGAAGGGACCGGAAGGGTCCGGGGTTTCGGTAAGGTATACTGCTGCGAGGGTTCCGTCATTGAGGCGAGCCAGTAATGGCCCGCCGAAGAAGTTAGGAGTTTTCGAGTAGGGTCCGATTTGGAACTGCCCGCCCACGCGGTCGCCGTCGGCATCGAACAGTTGCGCCTCGGCGGTCCAGGGGGCCCCTTCCCTTTGCGGGGCCTGATGCCAGGCCAGAGCAAAACCGCCGCCTTGCAAGGCGACAACGGACGGTTCGCCGCCGACGGCAAGTTCGAGCACGTCTCCGAGCGGACTCCCCTCCTCAGTCAAGACGCGCCCCAGAACCCGTTGCTTCGCGGCGTCAGCATGTAGAGCGTTCATGGCTGACCCACCCCAGACTGCGAGCAACTTACCGTTCTGCAGCCAGGCAAGCCCGACATGGTCGCAGGAACCGGCGGCGCCAACGTGCAGGCGCACGGGCTCGAAGGTACGCAAACTTCCTGCCCTGATGACCATGGCAAAACACGCTGAAGTGAGGTCTGCCGCACGGCCAGGGACAGACCCTCCCCAGGCGATTGCAGCGCGATCGATTCCCCCTTCCACCACAGGACGGAAATCCAAGTCCGCGTTTTGCACGATGGAAACAGGTTCGTCGAACTCGACGGCACCGCCCCCACTAACAACGGTGGCGACGAGAGGCCCCGCCTTTCGAGCGACGTCCAGAGCGCGTCTCTCGCCCCTACAGCGGCTTATCCAATTGTCCGGCTGCCTGCTCTTGCAATTCTGGAGGGCTGCTTCGGCCCGCTTTTCCTCTTCCTTGAGCAGGAACCGTGTGGACTGATGGTCGTCGGACTCGCCAGTCTGGGGCGGGAGCTGGCCGGGCCACACCAGAAGATAGCGGTCGCCCAGCGATGCGGCACCAATGAGTTGGCCGCGGCGAGACGGAAGCACGATCGGTTCTCCTGCCCGCTGGCCGTCGGCAGCAAAGGCCTGAGCCCCTATGCCGGCCTCGTCCCAGGCAACGAGGAACTCGCCGGAAGCAAGCACGGCCAGCACAGGGTGCATCCGCCCTCGTCCGGGCTCGGGGTGCACCCGATACTCCGAGATCAATCCGGAATTACAGCCGTCCCAGTTCTCGTCATTTCCGTCGTCGCATTCGTTGCCTTGCATCTTCTTCGCGCAGGATGCGGTCAGGAACAGGGACGCAACCAGGACGAGGCCGAACCACAAACACCTGTCGCTCCGGGCACGATGCGCGAAACCCGGCCCACTCAAGCGGATATTCATGACGACTCCTGTCGGGGCTTAGTCCGCCTTCATTGTAGCCAAACTCCCGGCCCGACACAAGGGAACCGGCAGGTTTTATGCGATGACAGCGCCTGAGGCGGTGCGTCTTCGCCAGGTGCATCGGCACTAATTGAGAATTTGGCGTGCGCGGGCGTATCGGGTAATATGGCAGCGTCTTATGTTATGTTAAGTCCGAGTGGGCGTGAGGAGAGACGATGAAGATGACTCTATCAAGGGTATTTGCGGCGGGGTTGGCTGCAGCGCTTCTAGTGGCGTGCGGTAGCGGCGTGAGTACGGTGGGCAAGAAAGAAATCCACTTCGGCGGCGATGCGGCTGAGTTGGGAAGTGAGCCGGAAGCGATCGACGAACCCGACGTTGGCGGCGATGCCGGCCGTCTGCCTGATGCTGAGGAGGATACGGCCGAGCCCATCGAGTGCCCGGAAGCGCCCGGCTGCTTCGGCTGGCCCTGCACCGGCAACGACGAGTGCCTGTCGGGATATTGCGTTGAGCACCTGGGCGAGGGTATATGCTCCGACGGATGCATCGAAGAGTGCCCGGAAGGTTGGTCATGCGAGCTGGCGGCCGGCTTTGGCCCGGACGAATTGTGGGTCTGCCTTTCGCCCTTCGCCAACCTGTGCCGGCCCTGCCATGATTCCAGCGACTGTATTTCGCCCAGCGGCGTGGAAGATGTGTGCGCCATTTATCCGGGAGAGGGCAACTTCTGCGGCGCCCCGTGCGAGTTCTCCACCGACTGCCCCGAGGGATTTGAGTGCGGAGAGGTGAACACCGTTGGTGGAGCACCGGTGAAGCAGTGCATGAACCTCCTCGGCGTGTGTGACTGCACCGATAAGTACGTGAGTTTGGGCCTCACCGCCTATTGCGAGAACAGCAACGAATGGGGAGTTTGCGCCGGCCAGCGCACTTGCACCGCAGACGGCCTGGCCATGTGCGATGCGGCTACCCCGGGTGCGGAAATCTGCAACGGTCAAGACGACAATTGCGATGGGATCGTGGACGATGCGGATTGCGACGATAACAACGACTGCACCGCTGACGAATGCACCGCGGACGGTTGCGTCAACGAGCCGCTGAGCGGCACAACCTGCGAAGACTCGGCCCCCTGCACGATTACTGATCATTGCGAAGACGGTGAGTGCGTCGGCACCCCGGTAGTCTGCGACGACGGCAACCCGTGCACCGACGACGAATGCAGCGGCGATTCGGGCTGCCAGTTCGAGGCCAACACCCTGCCCTGTGACGACACTAATCCGTGCACTGTGGGCGACCACTGCAGCGACACCGAGTGTATCGGGACCGGGGTAGATTGCGACTGCCAGACCGACTTCGATTGCGTTGCGCTCGAAGACGGCGACGCGTGTAACGGTACTCTTTATTGCGACAAGACAGGCACTCCTTTTGTGTGCGCGGTCAATCCGGGTACGATAGTCCAGTGCCAGGAAGGGCCCAGCGGAGGTACGGCCTGTACGGAAACCGGGTGCGAACCCGACACCGGTGAGTGCATTGACTATCCCCTTGCCGATGGCACCTCTTGCGACGACAGCGATGCGTGCACCACCGGCGAGCATTGCGATGCCGGTGAGTGTGTGACGGGCAATACCCTTTCGTGTAACGACGGAAACCCCTGTACCGATGACTTCTGCCAGCCCGGTTCAGGCTGCCAGTTCGTTCCCAACGTCGAACCTTGTGACGACGGTAATGCGTGTACGGAGAACGACCAGTGCGAAGGCGCCACGTGCAAGGCGGGCTCACCGCTGGATTGCAACGACAACAACATTTGCACCGATGATACCTGCCATCCGCTCACCGGTTGCCAGTCGGGGTTCAACACCAACCCGTGCGACGACAACAACAAATGCACCCAGGAGGACTCCTGCGTCGCGGGAGTGTGCGTCCCGGGACCGGAGCTGAACTGCGACGACGAAAACCCGTGCACCGACGACCAGTGCATACCGCTGGTGGGCTGCGCCCACTCCAACAGCTCAGCCGCTTGTGACGACGGCGATCCGTGCACCGAAGACGACTTCTGTTCCGGCGGCATGTGTGTCAGCACAACGGGCGCAGACTGCGACGATGACAACCCGTGTACCGACGATTTCTGCCAGCCGTTGATAGGCTGCAGCCACTCGGTCAACTCGTCACCCTGCACAGACGGCAATATCTGCACGCAGGGGGATCAGTGTGGCTCGGGAGTCTGCGTTCCCGGCGCCCCGCTGGTTTGTGATGACGGCAACATCTGTACCGACGACAGTTGTGACCCCGGCGAAGGGTGCAAGTTCTCCCCCAACGATGACGGGTGCGACGACAACAGCCTGTGCACCGACAATGATCAGTGCGACGGCGGCGCGTGCAAAGGTACGCTCATCACCTGCGACGACGATAATCCATGTACGGTGGACTCTTGCCATCCGGTCATCGGATGCCAGCATGAGCCCAAAGACGGGCCCTGCTCCGATGGCGACGTTTGCACGCTGAACGACGCTTGTGCGGACGGCGAGTGCCAGGCCGGACTGCCCGTTGTGTGCAACGACAACAACGTCTGCACCGATGATGCGTGCGAGGCGTACAAGGGTTGCCAGTTCGAGCCCAATGAGGCTGAATGCGACGACCAGAACGCGTGCACTGAACAGGACCACTGCTCCGGCGGGGCCTGTCTGGGAGGAGTTTCCACCGACTGTGACGATGGGGATGTGTGCACCAACGACCTGTGCAGCCCCGCTGATGGCTGCACCCACGTGGTCAACGCCGCCCCCTGCGATGACGAAGATGTCTGCACCACCGGTGATATGTGCCAGTTGGGGGTGTGCAAGGGCACGGGCGACCTGTCGTGCGACGACGAGAATCCGTGCACCGATGACTCCTGCGACCCGGTTGCCGGATGCCTCCACACGGCCAACGCGGCCCTGTGTAACGACGGGAACGCCTGCACGGTGGATGATACCTGCTTGAACGCACTGTGCCTGGGCCAGGTGCTGGACTGCAATGACGGCAACCTGTGTACTTCCGACAGTTGCAACCCGTTGGTAGGCTGCCAGAACATCAACAACGATAACCCCTGCACCGACGAAAACGCGTGCACGTCCAACGATCAGTGCCAGGGGGGAGTCTGCGTGCCGGGCGACCAGTTGAACTGTGAGGACGACAACGAGTGCACCAACGATGCGTGCAACCCGGACCAGGGTTGCGTGCACGCCGACCTGACGGGCACCGATTGCAGCGACCTCAACACCTGCACTGTGGACGACAAGTGCCAGGACGGAGCTTGCATACCCGGTGCTGCGCTCACCTGCAACGACGGCGATCAGTGCACCAACGATAGCTGCAATCCGCTGTCGGGGTGCGTGTACGCTCCCATTTCCCCCTGCTGCGGTAACGGCCAGGTGGAGGCGGGGGAAGAGTGCGACGACGGCAACCTGAATGGTGGCGACGGATGCGACGCCGGCTGCCAGAACGAGCCTGTCTGCGGCAACCCGGGAGGCGGCAACCTCACCAAGGAGAACGGCCTGGGCCAGAACAAATACTACTGCTACAGCGGGGGTGACTCGACGCAGACCAAGGCCAAGAAGGCGTGCGAGTCCCACTTCGGAGTTGGGAGCTGCTGTGTCATTACAGGCGGCTACCAGAACCAGCAGTACGGACAGTGCGGCGGGGGCGGTTACGGCGGCTCCATTCACTGGCACTGGGACAACCACCCCAACGGCCATTGCGGGCCCTACTACAAGGTCGGGGACGTCGTAGCTCCCGGCTGGTGCGGGTCGATCAAGGGGAATTTCCTCGATTGATACATAATATTATCGACGCCCTACCCGCCAACTTCGACAGGCCTGCCCGGTCCTGGGCCTACCGGCTCGCGCTCCTTCCGGTGGCTCTGATCATGGTGGCTCTTCCCGCCATCTATCTTTGCCTCCTGGGAACTGTGGTGTGGGTCCTCTACTTGCACTACACCGTTGGCCTGACCTCGATGGAGCTGTCAGGGGCCGGCGCCACCGCCCTGTTTACGGTCGCTCCTGCGCTGCTCGGCGGCATTGTCTTGCTGTTTTTGTTGAAACCCCTTGTTGCTCGACGCGAGGAATTGCCCGGACAGATCCGCCTCAACCCGGCAACTCAACCGGAGTTCTTTGACTTTGTCAACCGGCTGTGCAATCTGCTGGGCGCTCCGAAGCCCCACAGAATCCAGGTCAACCTTGACGTCAACGCGGCTGCAGGTTTCGAAGGGGGCTGGCTCGGAATACTGCGCCGCCGCCTGGTGCTGACTGTGGGAACTCCCCTCCTTAGCGGGATGGCCGGCTCCGACCTCGCCGGCGTGCTGGCGCATGAATTCGGCCACTTCGGGCAAAGGGGAGGCATGGCGCTGACGTGGATTGTCTGTTCCATCAACTCATGGTTCGCGCAAGTTGCCTACGGCCGCGACCGGTGGGACGAGACGCTGGAGCTATACAGCAGGGAGGGGAGTTGGTACACCATGGTGCTGTGCGGCTTGAGCCGCGTGCTGGTCTGGTTTGTGCGGCTGCTGCTGCGACTTCTGATGTGGCTCGGCACCCTGGCCAGCTATTCGCTGATGCGACGCATGGAGTACGATGCTGACCGGTACGTTTACCGGCTGATCGGCAGTGCCGCGTTCTGCCGCAACATGACGTCCCTGGCCGCCATGACCCTGGCTGCCCAGGGCTCCCACCAGTCCTTGGAGCGGGCGTTTAAACGCGACAAGATTCCCGACGATCTTAATCCTCTGATTCTGGCCGCCCACCAGGCCGCACCTCCCGCAGCTCTGGACGAGCTTGAGCACCATCTGCTATCTGCACCGAGCCGGACCATAGACACCCACCCCTCGGCAGGGGAACGGGTGGCCGCGGCCCGCGCGGCTGAGGCGGCGCCTGCGTACCAGGCATCGGCCCCGGCATCCGAACTGCTCAACGACTTCGAAGGCCTGTGCAAGCAGGTGACATTGACTCACTACGAAGATGTCCTCGAACTGCCGGTGCCCCGGCACGGGCTGGTCCCGGCTTCTTACTATGTCGACAAGCTGCAGGCCGTTGTTGAAGCGCGCAATGCGCTGGTGCGTTTCGGGGCCGACACTCTCAACGCGCTAAGGCCCCTGGTGGTGCCGCCGCCGCCCGAGAAACCTGCAGCGATTCCCAAGACCGCGGTCGGCCGGGTGCGCAAGGCCAGGGCCGAATTCGAGACGAACCTGGAAGCTGCGTACGCGTCGGCCCTGCTTTTTGACGATGCGTATCTCAAGCTGACTGTGGGATTACGAGGAGAGGCGCTGGCGCGGGCCCGGGTGAAATTCGATCCGGTTGCCCTGGGTTTGCCCGGCAGCAGCATTGAGATTCTCCGGTCGTCTCAGGCGGCCGCGCAGCGAGAACTGGACGGCCTTCAGGAAACGCTGGCCGACCACGACGGGCGCGCGTTGGAGCGCCTCTGCGCAGCGCTGGCAGCCCTGGCCACGCCGGCCGCGACTCCGGATATTGCCGAACGGGCGGCCAGGCTGGAGCAAGCCGCCGGATGGGCGAAGTTCACCGCCTCCTTCGCACGATTCTCGTCCCGGCTGAGGAACATGTCGAGGGACTTCGAGAAGCTGAGGATGCTGGTGGAGAATGCGGAAGCTCTCATCCCTTATGGTCCCGGCGCGGACATGGGAGTAACTCTTGCCACAGCGATAGACGAACATATGAGGAGCCTGGAGCGGGAGTTTGCGCTCCTGGACCACCCTTACGGCGACCTGTCGGACAGTGACAACCTGGCCGATTCGGTCCTGGCCGATTTCCCCGAATCGCTGGAGCCCCCGGCAGTCGCCCTTGCCGCTGACGAGTTCCTGGACCGTACTTACGACGCCTACTACTTCGCCCTGGGCAAGCTGGTCGAACTGGCCGAGGAAGTTGAGGCCGAACTGGGGTTGGAGCCGGTGGAGCCGATCTAACTTCCCCTGTCACTGACGACCGGATATGTAGACGATGGTCACCAGCCCTTCGACTTGCGGCTGGAAGCCGCGGCGCTCTGGGTAAACAAAAAAAGGGGCACGCGGTGAAGCGTGCCCCTTCTTTCTTTGCGTCCCCAAGGG
>CAZVFX010000179.1:0-11146 GCA_964626565.1 uncultured Myxococcales bacterium | reverse complement strand
GGAGGCGTGCGCTCTCGACGGTGCCTGGGATGGCAATGTCCGGGTTTCCACCTTGAGACTGGCCGATCGGAAGCTGACCTTCGACTGGCTCCGCGGCGGGCAGGACTAGCTGCGGGCGATGTCTGAGATCTCCTCTTGATGCTCATCAACGAGCAAGGCGTCCACGTAGAACATGAAGTTCGCGTCGTTGACTGCGGGCTCCCGGGTTGATCCGCCCGACCCGTCACCCGTTGGAAACAGCTCGGGGGAGATCTGCTTCTTCGATGTCTTCTGCCTCTGGACGAAATCCCCCATGGCCTTCGTCCCATGCCGCAGTCTACCCACAGCAGTCCTGGCGGCAGTAAATGACTCGTCGATGCCAATCCATGCCCGTCCACTCTGGTTGGCTGCGTCCATTGTCGTGCCAGAACCACAGAACGGGTCGACAACGAGATCCCCTTTGTCGGTGCTAGCCGCCACAATCATCTTGAGCATGTCGAGGTTCTTCTCGGTGGGATATCCAGTAATCCTGATGCTCTGGTGGTGAGCATCGCGAAACTTCCCCCAGTAGTCGGTAAGGGCCAGGAGCTTGCCAGGCTCCAGGTACACCTTTCGGCGGGGGTTTCCGTTTCTGGACCAGTGGATCTCTCCTAGCTTGTCCAGTTCCTCCAACTTGCTCGGCCTGAACTGCCAGTGCTTGCCGCGCGGAGGCATCTTCCCGCGCCAGGGCTTGCCCGTCTCACCGTTGCGAGTTCCAGGTGCATGAATGGGTACGAGCTTGTACCGGCCCCGATTGTCGGCTTTCGTGTACTCCCGCTCAATCCACTCAGCGTCAGGCACCTCGCCCGGCTGGTACCACTTGTATCTGTTCGAACGGGTGTAGAAGAGGACGTAGTCATGTATGTTGGCGTATTGATTCTTGGTGAAGTTCTTGCTGCTGCATTTCTTGCGAGTAATGACGTTTCTGAAGTTCCGACGCCCAAAAATCTCGTCCATCAGGGCCTTGAGGTGGCCCACCATTTGATGCCCAATGTGAAGATAGATCGAGCCGTCGTCGGTAAGGAGCTCTCGGAGAAGAATCAGACGACGACGCATGAACTCGAGGTACGCAGCGGGACCGAGCCTGTCCGCATATGCGTGTTCAAGCCGGCGAGAGTGAAAGTCCATGCCGGTCGCAAAAGGTGGGTCCAGATAGATCAGAGTTGCCTTGAGGTTCTGCTCAAGCAAGGCGTGCAGTGCGTAGAAGTTGTCGGAAAGGACAACGCCATTCGGAACAATCCCGTTGCACTTGTCGACGACTGCCTGTTCGTCCACGACGCAGTACTGGGTACTCACAGGCTGCAGGATGGCCGACTCTCGCAACTTGCCCGGGTAGTCAAGCGTGACCTCAACGTCACCCTGGGGAAGTGGAAGTGGATCTCGGTGAGGGCAGGACGCTGTAGTTGCGTCTGGCCCTGCCCGTTCGTTGTTGGTTACTCCTGTCGCCATTGATACTCCTGTCAAGGCATACGCACCGCACATCCGGGGCCGCAGCTGGCCCGGGAGGTCGGCCATGCCTCCGCTCGTTGAGAGTACCCGGATTGCGACACGGCATCAAGCGAAAACCCCAGGGAATCAGGCGCTACTCCCGGCCGAATTGTTCTGCCCGAGGACCCCCTGGCGAGTCCTCTTCCAGAGACCCTCGCCACGGTGGCTCTCCGCCATCCTCGCCTTCGAACCTTCTCACAGCCTGGGCCCGAGCGTTCCCGCCTCCGCGTCAAGACATCTATACCAGACAGGAAGACGGAATCGCTCCCGCAAGGTCCGCAGATACTCACCGGCACTACCGTCCACCTCGTGTTCACCGACAACAATGAGTTCACTTGCTCGGTCTGAAGACCACCAACACGAGTACTCCAGCAACTGTCCGAGAGCTGCTCGCATGCATGACCGAACGTCCGGTGCTGTCTTCAATTCGAAGAACAAGAGGTCCTTACCTTGACGGACCGCAGCATCCACGCTGCCCCCGTAGTCCAAGAGATACTCGATTCTCACGTTCTCCTCCCCGAACTCATGGGCCAGGAGCCGATAGAGCACAGGCTGAAGAGCCTTGTGGCGAAGTGCTACATCCATAGTCCGGGCTGGCACCGATACGGAAGCACTCTCGACAAATGCCGGGCATCCTGGAACGAACGGCACCCCAGTCGGGGTGACGACCGGCGTTCCCTCCGACTCCACATGCAAGTAGAGCGGGAGCAGGCGGTCGAAATCGGTCAGGATCTCCAGGACTCCTAGCTTTTCTACTGCGGTCCATCGACCAAGTGCAATGAAGTTGTCCACAACGACCAGGGCGTCTGCTATTGGCGAGACCGGACGGTCGTCACTTCTTGTCCCCGCACCATCGAAGTGCCACATGGACATACCTGGGAAATCCTCCGGATGTGCACGGAGATAGTCGTTGAAACGTTCGAGCTTTGGCAGAAGGGGCTCGATAGTCTGAAGCGTCTTATTCGTCTCCAGCGAGAAGGCCACCCCGCGGCGGATCACTCGCTTGCCATTCACTTCCTCCTCACCGATGTTGAATTGCAGTTCCGTCCTGCCTCCGAGATGGAACGCATAGCCCTTGTTCTCGAAGATGCTCTTCTTGCCGAAAATACCTTTGCATGGCGCACGGGAGAGGCCCCGTAGGCGCTTTCGCATCTCCTGAAGCCGTCCGACGTCAAACTCTCCGGCAGCCTTATTTAGAGCTTCAGCCAGTTTGGAAATGTTCATGGTCTGGTCTCCTGCCCCTCCAACGTAGAAGCCGGTAGAATGTGATCAGTTATGCCAGCACAGCCTGGCTCATCCCGTTCTCCCCAACGACCTCGGCGCTGACGTAGCGCTTGAAGGCGTCGACCGAGGTGAAGTGGCGGAAGCCGTGGGTATTGGCGATCTGCAGAACAGCCGGGGGCTCGTTGAGCAAGACGGCTACGGGCTGGCTGTAGCCGGTCTGCAGACCCTGCGGCCAGGCCAGATCGAAGATGGCCACCGGCTGCCCTGATTCCGGGTCCGCAAGTTCGAATGAGGTCGTTCCCGCTGGTAGACCGAGTTCCACGACCCAGCGGTTGAGTTCCTCGAGGGCCTCCTCTTCTTCTTCGGAGTCGATGCTGCCCAGCACGGCCGCTGCCACCTCGAGTGGTTGCTCTGCCACGATGATTTCCTCTGCCACTTCCTCGTGGGCATGCAACTGCACGGCTCCATGCGTCAGCTCGTCAAGGAAGGCATTTGTCGCAGCCGCCAGTAGCTCCTTCCTGGCTTCAAGGAAGTCCAGGTAGTTCTCCACGTTCCACAGTTCGGGGTCCATCGGAATCCACTGGGATTCCAGAACTCCGGGGAGGCGCTCCTCGACTTCGGGAAAGTACTCCACCGGACGACTCGCTCCAATTTGCAGGTTGGTGTCTTTGGTGAGGAAGCAGAAGTTCGCTACCGCATTCACCTGGGCGCGCCCGAACTCATGGTCGTAGAGGACGGCTTTGGGGAAGATGTGATGGACCTCTAGCTGGCTCATCTTGCCTAGCATGTGGCTCTTCAGCGGCAGGCCCGTACCCCAGTCTTTCGCCTCCCCGACGCGGGTGAGCATGTAGAGGACGGGATAGAACCTCGCCCCGAGACTCCACCCACCGAAATGCCCCGGTGACACCCGCAAACTGCCACGCCAGAGCTGCAACTCGGCAATCAGACGCTGGAGTCCCCCGTCCAAGTTGACAAGGACCTCGAGGTCCTTGTCTATCATAGACTCCGTCGTGCCCGAGAACCGACCCCACATGGCGCTCTGGATGTACCAGAATAGCAGCAGGTCGCGCTCGGAAGCGTCCTCCAGATGCTGGCCTCGCCGGTCCAGATAGTGTGCCATCACGGGGAATGCATACCGGCCGAACAGAACCCGGTCGTGATCCAGGCCCAACCTTCCCCCGACGAGGTTGAGCAGCGTGTCGACGGCCCGCTCAGCGCGCCCCAGCCCATCCTGGACTTTCTCTGCCGGGACGTCGTGCAGGTGGCTGAATCGCGCTTCGCCGGTGACGATGGTATTGACGTTCCTGAGCAGCCAGTCGAGGCTGAATGCGTATCCGGAGTCATTCCATTTCTTCAGCGAGACCTTCATTCGCTCCCTGGCATCCGGCCAGTCGGCGCAGACTTTGGCGAGGGCGAGGTCTCCCTTGGACAGCTTGGTTCCGCCGCTGTTGACGCGGTTGAAGATGTCCACAACGACGTCGATGTTCTTGTCGGCTCCAGTGACCTCCTCGATATGGATTTCTATGTCCCTTATCCCGAGGAGCTGGTTCATCTTCCCGAAGAACCGGTGTCCGGCTTTCTCGGCTATCTCGCCGAGGCCGTCGTAGCCGCGCTGCATCAGAGCGGACACATCAACCCAAAGTGGGTCGTCAGCCATTTTGATGGGCGAGTAGAATGCGAACTCCTCCCGCTCCAGATGAAAGTAGAGCCCGGTGAAGCTCTTGGCATTGCCGTCGAAGAACTGCGGCGGACCACCGCGGACAATGCCATAGACTGAGGTCATGCGCTGTTGGCCATCGAGCAGAAGCTTAACGACGCCGGGGGCGAGCTGCCCGTCACCCCGATGATGAGCTCCTTCCGACTGCGTGCCCCATACGAGAAGACTCCCCACGGGGTGCCGGCGATAGAGCGAATCCATCAAGGCGCGCACCTGGTCGCGGTTCCAGACGTACCCCCTCTGGAACTCCGGCAGAGCCATGTGGCCGTTGTCGATGAAATCCAGAATCGTTGAAATCTTCATTCGGTTGCCTCCTCCTTCTTGCTCTGCTCTGGTCCCTCGGCCTCCCCCTCCCCAACCTCGTCAGCGCCGGCCCTGCTCGTTTCGTCCGTAGTCTCCTGCTGGTCGCTATTCCCCGGTTCTGATGACTCGTCTTCTGCCGGTCTCTCAGCGGCGGATTCCTCCATATGCACGGACGGTGCATTCCCTGTGGGCTCCAAGGCGATACTCCCTCCCTCTGCGGGCCGTTCTGGTGCGGGCTCGCTCCCGTCTCGTTCTTCTTCGGGTGGAGACTCCTCTTCGGGTTTCTCGGCCTTCTCGTCGGCTGGAGGCTCCTCCACAATCTCGTCGCCGACCTCGGCCAGCCTCTCGTACAGTTCGACCTCCCTGTCCTTTCGCTTCTCTGCCTCGATCTCGTTGGCCTGCTCAACGATGTACGCGCAAGCTCCGAGCACTCCCAGAGCCCCTAGAGCAACCCACAGCCAGGGACCCCAGTGGCCTGCGTCGCTCCACGGAAGGACGAGCCCATGCTGCTTGAATGTCACCAGCAGTTCAGTCCCGTTGTCCAACACCTTCTGGATGAGAAACAGGGCCAACACCATTGCGAGAGCGGAGCCGCGATACCTGTCTCGCACCTTGGCGTTCACTAGCACGAGGAATAGGACGACTCCCGATGCTATCCCTGCCAGATGCGCGGCATGCGATACACGATCCTGGTAGAAGTGCTCCGACGTCAGTGGGGGAATGGCCAGGATGAAGAAGAGAGCCAACGCCAGGTTCCAGGGAAACCTTCCGTCCTCTTCCTCACTCTCGCCGCCGGGGGCCACCAGAGCGGACGCACCCATGATGGCGAAGACGGCACCGCTTGCTCCGATGAGAGGGGCACCGCCGGCAGTCACCATCCCGAACACCCCGCCAACCATACCGCCAAGAAAGTAGACGGCAAGCACAACCAGCGGGCCCTGGCGCGAGCCGAGTCCGATGCCGAAGATGAGAAGCCCGACCATGTTCGATATGAGGTGCTTCCAGCCGGAATGAACGAAGACGTGGGAGAAGAGGCTCCTCCAGCTCTCCGTCAAGCTGTCGACCGACAGCCCCCATGCTAGAAGCTTCTCGGGAGTCTTGATCCTCCATCCTCCTCCTAACTTGTATTGGAGATAGACGGTCAGCCCGACAAGGACAAGGACCACGAGCACGCCCAATCCGGCCGCCAGCGCGTGAGAACCTTCCACCTCTGCCTTGACGTCATCGTACTTGTCGGGGTCTATTCGAAAGCGACGACCGTCTTTGTGTGTGACGGAAATCTCAGTGCGTGGTCGGCCCCCTCCGCTTGGCGTCGAGGAAGGACCGCTGTCTTTCTCCGTGGTCAAGCTCCACCTCCTGCTTCTGAGCTCAGTCGCTGTCGAATCACGCCAGTCTCCTCACCCTCCGGTCCAGTTCCTTTCTGTCTACGACCTCGACGACCTCAAGCACTCCGACGTCATCATCCACCTCGAAGATGAGGCGGTAGTCACCGGCGAACCGCCGCCGTTGAAGCTCGCGGTCGTGCTGCAAGTGGAGGACACCCTTCCAGGCCGCCTTTTCAGCTCCGGCCAGCCCGCCAACGAGTTGGATAGCCTCGGCGGATACCCGACGAGGCAGCTTCCTCATTCGCCCGTACACCTTCTCCGGCACCACCGGCCGCCGCACCTTCTGTGTGACGGCAAGCTCCACTGGCACCCACCCGGCGTCAACGTCCACTTCATCCTTCGGAGCTTCGGCGGGCGATTGCGTAGCCTTCCTTGCAGCCTGCTCCTCGATTTCTTGCCTTGCCTTCTCAAGTTCCCTTCGAAGTTCGTTCCGCTCGGCGTGCTGGAGTTTCGATTCATCTTCAACAGCCTTGAGGCGGCGTGTCAGGTCCGCCACTCGCGGGTCCTCCTTCGCCGCCTGTCGAGCCGCTTCGGCCGCGGAATGTGCGGCGTCCTTGTCCCTCTCGGCCAATCGCAATAAGCGTTCGGCTTCTGCCAGTTCCTGTCGCAGCCTGGCCTTCTCTGCTCGGAGGGCGCGGTGCTGCTCGTTCTTCTCCTCCAGATCCTTCTCCCTCGCCTCAAGGGCGGCGGATGTCGTCTTTTTGCGATAGCGGGTGACCTTCTCAAGCACTTCTTCGATCGGGTCGTCGGCCGGCAAGTCGAGTCGCTCTCTCGTTTCAATTAGATCATCCAGGACTTCCTGGGCATCGTCGGTCATGCCCTGCGTGGCAAGCACGGACCTGGCAAGCAGAATGCCCAGTGCGGGATAGCGGCTGGCCAGTATGCTGGACGCTATTTCGGTTGAGGGCTCATCGACCCGCTGTAGTAATTCGCGTTCAATGGCGAGGAGCATCTCTTCCGCGTTCTTAGCGAGGGCCAGACGGACGGCGAATGGCAACTGGTCTGCCGCCTCACCACCGTCCCCCCTCACCTCCATCAGCTCCCGCACCAAGTCAACCTTGCCCATGTCGGCCGCTACGCACATTGCTTCTGTGACGTGGGGGGCCAATTGAAGTCGCCATCCGATTTCCTTGACGAAACGGACTATGGCTTCGAATTCCCGGCCTGCCAGGAGCTTGTCCAACATCGGTCCATGGAGCGACGGGTCCATCTTGGCCGGTTCCAGCGGCACAACGTCCGACGCGCCCATGCTCTTCAGTCGCTTCTCGTCCATGTATTTCTCCGGCTCCAACTCCATCTCGCTCCACGTCTTGCCCTCGACGTCCGAGGCATCGTGCCAGCGAGCCTTGTCCTTTTGTTCACAGCACTTCTTGTATTTCTTTCCACTACCGCAGTGGCAGAGATCATTCCGGCCCCACTTGCTCCCGTCCGGCTTCTTTGGAACGGGGCTTTTTACCGTGTATCCAAACAGCGTCCATCCTTTTCCGGGCCTGTCCAATCTGTCGAGGATTGGGGCCTGCACGGTTTCGCCAATGCCATCAAGATACTTGGCCGCTTCCCCGTACAGCTTACGGTTCCTCTTCTCTTGCAATTCCGGCCACGGATGCTCTTCCCCAACCTGGGCGAGGACCTCCGCAATGGCTGCCAGCACCGTGGTGGTCTCTTCCTTGGTGTGGCGCTTCCGACGCAGCACCCGGAATTCCGTCGCGATGTCTTGATAGGAGCTCCCCGGCCGCTGCGCATGCCGCCATTGAAGTGCAACCAGCACACAAACGGCAGCGAACATTGTATCCAGGCGCTGGTCCTCCACCGCCTTCAGTAGGGCGACATCGACCTCCCCGGTGCAACGCATCGCGATGCTCGGAATAATGAGCTCCGCCGGCAGCATAGTGGCGCCAACGACCAGGTGACGCACGTCAAAGGTCCGATCTGCGTCCATGGCTGCGAGGACGACGCTCGTGAAAGCGCCTCGAATCCTCCGCTCAACAAGGTGTTGTAGCAAGCAATCGAATTGCCCCTCGTCAGCCGGAAGCTTCGGAGCCAGAGCACGAATCTGCTCGGTCTTCATCTGGGTGAGAATCGCCTGCTCGACGACGCTCTTGAAACGCGGTTCGATCCACATGTCCCGGTGTCTCGGTTCAGCCTGTCGAGAACTGCTCCAATGCTAGCAATACGATACAACAGACGGAGAACTTGATCCAGGACCATCTGTGCCCGGAATACGCATCTGGCAGCGTCGTTATGGGGAACTGCCAGGATGGAGCAGCACTCGGCCTCGAAGGGAGACATGACCTGGGCAAGACCCACAGCCTAGATGACGGGGTAACCACCGAGTTCTGGATAGTCGTCGCTGCATCGCTCGTGCCAGTGGGAGGTCGGGGCGGCTGCCCCGCCGTTGGAAGCCGAGGGGGGCATCGGACAGAAATCCTCAAAAAGAGACGGGAACAGGCCCAAGGAGCAACTCTGCGTACGAGGGTTCTCAGGAGATGGGGAAAGTGAGACCATATCGATCGCGAAAACCGGCCCCCCGATGGCGGCGCCTGCGATTGTCTCTTTGTCCTGCGGCTCGATGAGTTCCTGACCGACGATGAATTCTTCCGGGCTACGAGAGAAATCGTAAAAGAGCTGACACGTGTCATCATGTTCCCTGGCGTAAAGCAATACGTAGTCCATGCGGATCTCATCCCCGTCCTGAGTTCCGAACTCATGGAAATAGACGATGGCGGCGCCGCTGTCCGTTCGGCCTCCGATGGTCACCTTCGTGGGCTTTTCGGTGCCGTAGCCAACATATGGCACCTCACAAACCTGGAACTCCTCCCCGCCGCGGACTTCCATATGACAATTACTCTCGTCTGGTTCGCCCTCGCCTGCCTCACCGTCCTCAGCAGGAACCATCGCGGTAAAAAGAAGCTCGCAATCCGGTTGCTGGTCAACTACCAGTTCCTCCTGGACAACGATGGCGTCCACAGGGATATGGAGGCGGAACTCAAAGATGTCACCTGACGATGAGACTCCCAGGCTAAGGACCCCATCTTCCGATACGGTTGCACCGCGTAGGGCCGCCTTCTGTTGCGCCAGAAGCTCCTCGCCGCCTCCGGCTGAATCACCGCAGGCCCCAATGATGGCCGCCAGGAGCAGAACGATACAGTACTGCACATAGGACGATTTCATCAGTTCCTCCACTAAGGATTGGCACATTTAGCGTATCAGATATTGCTGCGGTAGTCTCGGCTAAAGGACCATGTTCGCCCAGAATGCGGTCCCGACACCATTGATCGGGCCTGACGCCAGTCAGGAATTTGCCTGGCTGGCTTCTCACCACGACACTCGATCCTGCCGCTGTGTACGGTCAGTTCGTCGAGGTAGGCTGAGTGCAGATTCCCCACAACATAGCAGTCGGCCTGGCCACATATTACTTCGCCTTCTGGGCCGGAAAGTGGGACATCCCGGATTTCTCGCATGAGTGCCCGATCTGTGGTGGCCAAGACTGTGCTGTGTACTGGGGGTTCTACACGAGGCACGCTATCGAGCCGATGGGAGGATTCTCGGTCGAAGACTTCCCCGTAATGCGTTTTCGATGCTACCGGAAGGGCGGGATGCCGCGCGTACCGGATGTGACATTCTCGTTGCTGCCGTTGGACCTGATACCATTTCGACGACTCAGCCTCACCTTCATGGTCGCCGCAGTCTTGCTGTGGCTTCAACGGCGCCTGAGCCGGGAGAAGGCGGAAGAACCTATCCAGAAGGAGTTGGTGGACATGAAGGATGCGGAGGAGGTCTCCTTCACCTCGGCCTGGGCCCAGTGGACGTGGTATTGCGTCTTGTTCCAGGGGCTGCTTCGGATCACCAAGGCCAAAGCCCCCGTGCTGGCGGGTCTCCCGAGTGAAGTTGTCGCGGGCAACCAGCGCCTTCTCCTTGAAAACTTCCTGCAAGGAGCAGCGGCGTACGAGTCGAGCAGGTTGGAACAGCGCATCCGGGGACCAGATGCTCTCGCTGGCGATTTCTACCTGCCACACGGCGGAGAACAAGTGCGCGCAGGGTTCCTGTTCGGAGTGCCTTCCCAGCACCGCAGAGGACGAGGCATGTAGGTTCAGTGTGCGCCGACCTACCGATCAGAGACGCTCCGGTCCTCACGAGAACCCCCAAGACGCAAATCGGAAACTTCTGCGGAGCGAAGAGGTGAAAAAGAGGCCTCGTGTCGGCTTCGCGCTTGCGGGCGCGAGACCTTCCACACTCTCGCCAGGTGCAATCCCACCTTCACTGTACCAAGATCGACGACACGTTCCGGTCACCTGGCTGGACGACTAGCTGACGGATGGAGATTGGGCATGTACGACCGGATTGAGTATGAGCAGACCAGTCCAAACAGCGGGGGCACTGAAGGCCATGGCTAAAAGCACTGCTTTGCTGGTTACCGCTCCGGAGGGCCAACAGAATCGCGGCAGAATTGAGCAGAGGTTCAGCGAACTCCTTGGCAAACTGGGGGCAAGAGAGACTGATGTCATTGCTTGTTCCCTGGACCACGGCGGTCCACCTTGGCTTTCGCTTGCCAAGTGCGACACCTTGGTGGTTGGATGGGGGCAGGCAGCCCCTCCGGACTGGCCGGGCATATTCGCCCGCCAACTCGCACGGTCCCAGGTTCGGCACGTCCTTGTCTTCGATCTGACGGATGACGATTGGACGGGCAGGTTTCCCATGCGCCGTTGCAGCGGCCGAAGCCGGTCCGCAGTCATCTCGTCCGACGGCGAATCGCAGTTTGCGAAATTCGTTCAAGGAGGGTTCCCGGTCAATCCTGTTCCTTATGCCTATCGACGGCAGGAGCGCGGTGGTCCCAGTGACACCGTTATTACCCCCATCCCATCCACCGAGTCGGATGACGTATCCATTGTTCGGCTCATATTCGATCTCTTCGTGAATGGCCGGATGAGCCGAGTGGACATCGCCAACATGCTCAACGCCGAGGGAAAAAAGCTCTCTCGGTGGCGGCTTCGGCTCAACGTGACCCCTGAAG
>CAZVFX010000178.1:0-11390 GCA_964626565.1 uncultured Myxococcales bacterium | reverse complement strand
CCCGGCAACATTGGCACTTGAGCCTATTTGAGGGGATCCATCAAGGTCTGACCCCCGCTGCCCTCGCCGGCCTCAGCCCTGCGGTTGTGGTGGTAGACTTTCTTGGGCTTGCCGCGCAGTAGTGCGGTGGCCGGTGGCCGCAGCCACCGGAGAGCCCAACGGGCGATAACAGCCCAAAGGGCGACTCGGCACAGCGAGGGGCGGTAGCCCTGGTGACCACGGGCCCCCACAAAAACAACATGAGCCTCGTCAGAGGCGGCATACTTCCGCTTCGATGACGGCCGATGTTGCTGACGAGCCCCCTCCCTCACGGTTGGGGCTTGGTGGGATGCACGAGGATGAAAGGCCGAGGTGGGGCAAAGATACGATTTCAGCAGCCGATGATGGCGTCGTCGTCTTCGAGGATTTCGAAGTCTCTTTCGAAGCGGTTTCTGGCGAGGTCTCTTACTACTATGCGGATGGTGAGGCGGTCTCTGGCGAAGTCGTCGGGGAGTTGCATGCTGGCTCTGTAGGTGCCCGTCTCGGGGTCCAGTTCCAGAAGCACGGGTTCTTCGTCCACGCCGGGGATGTAGGCATACACTTCGGCCACCGGCTCGAAGGGGTCTACTTCGAGAGCGATGGTCGAGCCCGGGGCTGCGAAATCGGGGACCCACGCTTCGAATTCAGGCTCGGTGGAGTCGATGTTGTACTCCACGCTCTTCCACCGGGAGCGGCCGTCGTACTCCACGATGTGGATACGGATTTCGTAAACGCCGTCGGGGACGTGGCGGGGGACGAGAAAGCGAACCGACCAACTCCCCCGGATGGTGTCGTATTTTAGCCTCTTCACTACGCCGAACGGGAAATAGGCGAGGACCTTTATGGCGTCTGCCGGCGCGGTCACGGTGAGCACCGGGTCGCCGGGCGGAATGTTGGTCTGGGACAGGCGCACACCTTCGAGGCTGTCAATGATCCGCTTGTCGTAGCCACGTTTGCCGGCCCGGATGAGTTCTTTGATCTCATCGGTTTTCAGCGATTCGGGAACGGCCAGGAAGGTGGTGTATTCGGTGACCAGGTTGTACACGATGCCGAGGCGGGTCACTTCCTGCACCAGCTCCTGGTCGTCGCCCCGGTCCCTCACCATGTCCATCAAGTGGGAGATACGGCGGTTGGCCCACAGTTTCTCCACATAGGCGAACCGTTCCTCGGCATCGGGAAATATGACATCCATTTCTATCACTTTCTCGATCCCTTTGAGTTTTCCGGACACTTTCACCTTGCCCACCCCGGGCCGGGCGAAACGGCCCAGCACCACCACCTCCCCATCCCGGTAGAGGTCGGGGAGACGTTTGGGATAGACTGAGACAGGCTCCACACCTTCGAACTCAAGGTTCAGGTCCACCATCAGCGGCATGGAGATGCGCTCGTAGAGGCGGGTCATCTCCTTTTCGATCTGCTCGGTGTTCTGGATAAAGGTGGCAATACCGCGGTTGTCCCGGGCGAGGCGTTCAAGGAACGGACGGTTGACCCCGCTGCCTACACCAAAGGTGTAAATGCGGGCGCCGTTGTCCTCTTTGCGGATTTCCGAGAGCACCACCTCGGGCGGGCTGTTGCCCTGGCCGTCGGTGAGGAAGATCACTGCCCGAGGCCGCCCGGAGGTCTCCCGGGACAGCTCTTCCAGGGCCTTCTGCAACGCGCCCCGGATGTTGGTGCCGCCCCGACTTTCCAGATCCGAGACCCGGGTCACCGCATCCTGGAGGTTGGACGAGTTGGCGTCTTTCAGGCTGCCGAAGAAGGGCTGGGCTTCGTCATCAAAGGCCACCACGTCGAAGCGGTCCTCGCCGTTGAGCCGCTCGATGATGTAAGCCAAAGCCCACTTGGTCTGCTCCAGCGGCTGACCCGACATGCTGCCGGAAATATCGATTACGAAGACGATGTCCCGGCCGATGACTTCGCTGACTTCCACGTCCGATTTCGGAGTGATGAGCAGCATGAAGCTGCCGTCGATCCCTTCGGTGCGATGAGCGGCAAACCGCATGGCATGGTCATTCGCCCGCAAGCGGTAGCGAATCACCAGGTCCTGCTCAAACGACACGTTTTCACCTTCAAAGACCACCCGATGATGACGCGGACCGTAAGTCTTGATGATGCCATTGAAACCGACGGTTTGAACGTCCTCGATGGGAAGATCGTCGGTAATCTCCAGGCGCAGCGAAAAGACAGTGTCTTGTGCGGGCAGGTTTTCTTTTGGAATAACGTATTCCACTACGTTCTCCCGCAATTCCAGGGGGGTAAGTGAGCGCACCTCAACCGGCTTGTTTTCGCCCGGTTGCACCGGGTAGACCCGGAAGCGGAAACGGCTACCCACCTGCTCGAGGATGCCGGGATCCCTCTGCAACCCGGTGAGGGAGTCGTAGACCTGTTCGGCCATCTGTTTCTCCAGCACTTCCCCGACTATGCGTTCAGCCCCGTTGTAGTAGGAAAAGCCTTCCACGAATTCGCCGGCAGCCAGGGCAAACTCGCAAGACACTTCCACGTCGGCTTCGAACTCGTTCTTGAAGTGGAACCAGTGCTGGCCCGCGGCCACCTGGTTGTGGATCGACACGTCCACCTGCTGGAACACCAGCGGCACCTTTTCCAGGCCCGGAAACTCCCCTTCCGCGGTTTGCACGGAGCGGGTCAGGCAATACCCGTCCCGTGCGAACATCACTGCAACCAGGCCCAGCGCAATAAGCAGGCAGATAATCCCGCACTTCAAATCCCTTCGTTTTTGAATGTTCAGTTCCCGAGTATCCATTTTGCTCCTCCGCTATGTTATCAAGCGTTCGGAGAGCATAAGAGCAAGGGGCGTGCCAAAGGGTACTTGTCGACGAGCAGCAGAGAAATGACTAAGGATTGAGGCTAGAAATTATAGATGAATTCTACGAATCGGAAACTTGCTAGTTGCCCATGTTGATATACAGGCGGTCCATCCCGGAAGTCGAGACATAGACGTCGATGTCGCCGTCACCGTCGTAGTCGCCGGCTGCGGCACCCCGTCCCCAGTCGTCATCCCAGGGAAGGTTGACCGACTTGTTGGAGAGCTTTCCTTCACCGACGTTAAGGTACAGCTCGTTCTTCTGGTCGTCGTTGACGATGAAGAGGTCGGGCAGGCCATCCCCATCAAAGTCGGCCATGGAGGCATCGTTACTCGTCGAGCCACTGCCCGGCACGTTACTGGTGGTAACGTCGGAGTAGGTGTGGTCGATCTCCTGGAGGTACATACGGTCCTGGCCCCAGTTGATGGAGTACAGGTCGAGGTCCCCGTCGTCGTCGAAGTCAGCGGTGGCCACCTTGTGAGTGTCATCGGAGACCGAGGGCAGGTGTGATGAGGTCTTGTCCACCAGCTTGCCGGCTTCGTTGAGGTAGACGCGATTCTGATAGCTGCCGGAACCGCGGCCCAGGTACATGTCGATGTCCCCGTCATCGTCCAGGTCGGCGAGGTAGCCGTCCATGGGTGAGGGCTGCGTTGACGGCAGCCAGTTGCCCGACTGGTTGAAGAAATAGGGTGCGCCGGTATCGAACGGGTCACCGCCATTGATAAGCACCTGGTAGCGCTGGGTACCGTCCCAGTTGTAGCACCAGTTCCAGCCGCCGGCGAAGACGTCCATCTTGCCGTCGCCGTTGAAGTCGGCGGGCTTCAGGAACCGATAGCAGTGGTCGCTGTAGTAGGGCACATTCCCCGTGGTGACGTCAGTGAAGTACCCGTCCCCATCGTTGAGGAACAGCCGGATGCGGGAGACGTTGTTGTCTTCGTTCCACTCGCACCCTTTGTATCCACCCGCCATGATGTCCAGGTCGCCGTCCGCGTCCAGGTCCTCGAGGACCAGGTCGTGGAGTTGAATCATCAGCTTCAAGGTCATCTCCGGGAAGCGATCGATACTCTCGTCCACGAACTGCCCGGTGCCATCATTGATGTAGATGGTGAGCCGTTTGGATTTCCAGTGGGCTTTGATCAGGTCGAGGTCGCCGTCTCCATCGATATCTCCCGACCGCACGTCCATCGCGTTTTCCAGCCCTTCCGGAATTCCGTGCTGTGTATTCCACACGAACTTGCCGGCGCCCACTCGATTTTCGTCAACCCAGTCGACATTGGTCTCGAATCCGTTGTTGGCCAGGTACAGGTCCTGGTGGTCTTTGTTGAGTACCCAGATGTCGGGCAGCAAGTCGCCGTCGAAGTCGGCGATTGCAAACGCCCTGGTGTCCCCGCGCCGGCCCGGTACTGCGTCTTCCGACAGCGCCAGTGCGCCGGAGCCGCCGTTGTTAAGATCGTTGAGGTAGACCCTCAACCAGCGCCAGCCACTGGAGTCGACCTGGGCGATAATGTCTGTATCGCCGTCGAGGTCTACGTCGGTAGGATAGAGCCGGTTGATGTGCGGGTTCTCCTCGCCCTGAGGCCAGTGGGCCAGGTCATCGTTCTGGAAGTTGCCGCCGTAGTTCATGTAGACCCTGGTCTGCTGGCCCCAGTTGGCCACGATGGCGTCGGCATAGGCATTCTTGTCAAGGTCCACCAGCGAAACCCAGTTGGTGTTGAAGCCGGAGATGGGGAAGTTCTTGCCGGGCCCGTATTGGGCGTCGGTGAATTTCCAGGGCACGGGGCACAGCTCTTTGGGCGCCTCGCACACGTAGCGCCGGCCGCTGCCGCACTGGGTGTCGTTCCACTGGCCGCCGCCCCACCAGCGCATGGCCGCACAGTGCTCGGTGCCGCCTGCGTTGTCCGGCTGGCCGCCGCCCCAGAAAGTGTAGTCCGAGTCGTCGGCGTACCACTTCCATTGGCCCTCTTCATCCTGGTCGGAATAACCGATCCAGGCTTCCCAGGACAGTTTGGAGTTCAGGAAGTTCTGCTCGGCGGAATCGTTGATCACCGCCAGGTCATAACCGTTCTGCTCGCACTTCGCCTTGGCCGAGGCCCAACTGCGGGTGTCGCTGCACACCGCGTACACGTGCCCGTTGTATTCGTAGTTGGTGCACATGGGAATGGCGCACACCGGCGGCAGGTCGATATTGGCGCAGTTGTTGTAGTAGAGGCGGTTCTGCATGGCCGTGTTGTTGGCCAGCAGGAGGTCAACGTCACCGTCGAGGTCCACGTCCGCTGCTGCGGCCTGTTCGGTATACTCGTACTGGGCCGGCAGCCGGTTGGTGGTCTGATGCTCGAATCCGCCGTTGCCGTCGTTCACAAGGATCCGGTTGGGCCGGCTGCCGGACGTAGAGTCACTGGACACAAAGATGTCCAGGTAGCCGTCGCAGTTGAAGTCGGCGACCGCAAAGTGGCGGGCCTCCCACGAAATCCATCCCTTGTTCTCGTACGGTCCAAAGGTCGCGTCTCCCTTGTTGCGCTCCATAATCATGGTGTCGGCGCGACGCTGGATGAGGTCCATGTCGCCGTCACCGTCGAAGTCCCCGGCCGACATGTAGGGCTGGGAGGTGTTCCAGTTGGTGAGGTCGGTGAGCTTGTAGAACCAGCCGCCAAAGCCCCACTCGTCGGGCGCGGTGTTGATAAACACTTCGCCCTGGGCCGAGCCCCCTTCACGGGAGAGATAGACATCGGGAAGACCGTCGTTGTTGAGGTCCGAAGCTTCCGCGGCCCAGTCGGACCGGCCGTCGGGTGGAATTCGCAGACCCTTCAACTCGAACACGCCGCCGGAGGTATAGGAGAAAGCGCCTTCGGCGACTACGCTGTCCGGGTCTCCCGGCGCTGACGGATTGAGCAACATGATGTCGAACTGCCCCGGGTCTCCAGTGGGAGACGCAGGCACGGTGGTGTGCAGAATCGTGGGCCCGAGGTACTGCGTCTCGGTTCCTTCGTCCCAATCCGGGTCACTACCAAAGAATACCTTGATCCCTGATTTGAAGCCCTTACCGGAGATGGTGATCTGGATTCCTCCGTCCACCGGCCCCCGGTTGGGAAGCGCAGCGACAAAGCCCAACGGCGGCAGCTGCTGGGGCTCGGTGAATTCGAACAGGCCCGAGGCTACTACCTCCTGCTGGTTGGTGTTCACCACTCGCACATCCACCATGCCGGCATCGTGGGGCGGCGTCACCACCGAAATCATGGTACCAAGGTTCTTCACCAGCGGGTTGGTCCCCTGGACCCAGGCTCCTTCTTCGCCGAAGTACACCTGGGCGCCGTCCATAAACCCGGTGCCGATAACCGAGACGATTTCGCCGCCGTTGCCGGAGCCGAAGGAAGGAATAACAAAGCCGATGGTAGGCGGCGGAGCCGGCGGCACGTACACGAAGGCCTGGCCGAGGGTATCGGACTGGCCGTCGGGGTTTTCCACCTTGATGGCTACCGGGCCGACGCCGGGGGGAGTAGTGATAATGATGATGGTCGAACTTACAATATTGGTGTCTTCCGCGGCGATAGCAATGTCGCCCACGTAGACTACTGAAGTCGGTTCGTCGACCCAGAAATACTCACCTTCGATGGTTACCTGGGTGCCCCCTTCCTCCGGTCCGGAGGTGGGGTAGATCTTGTCGATCTCCGGCGCTGCAATGTAGTCATACGCATCCCCGATGGAGTCCGGCGTGCCGTCGGGGTTCTCCACCGTCAGGTCCACCAGGCCGTGGCTGCCCGGAGGAGTCACGGCGAGAAGTTCGGTCTCGGACAGAGGCGTTACGTCCGGTGAGGCGAAGTCTCCGAAGAACACCTGGATTCCGGCCTGGAAGCCTGACCCGGTGATGGTGACATCGGTGCCGCCGCCCGCCGGCCCGCTGGTCGGGTCGAGAGACTCGAGTATGGGGGGCTCGTTGTAGTAGTAGGCCCCACCGATGAAAGTCTTCTGTCCGTCGGGGTTGACCACGCCCACATCCACAAACCCGGGCAAGTGCTGGGGTGCGGTGAAGGTTATGGTCTCCTCAGTCAACTCCGACACATTGGCACTCAGCACCTTCTCGCAGCCCAATTCAGCCGCGAAGTCAGAGCAGATGTGTACTGAGGACATGTCCGACGGATTGTCTCCGGCAAAGAAGTCCGCGCCGGAGATGGTAATGTCGTTACCACCCAACGGCGAACCTGAATCGGGCTCCACCGACAGCATCACCGGCGGCGGCACAAAGGTGAACGCCTGGGGCAGCATGGTGATCTGTCCGTCCGGATTGAGCACCGTCACATCCACCAGGGCGGCTTCGTGGAGCGGCGTCTGCGCTTCCAGCCCGTTCTCGGACAGGAAGGTCACCTCCGACGCCATCTTGTTGCCGAAGTAGACTTGCGCACCGTCCTGGAAGAACGCGCCGGTAAGGGTCACCACGGTGTTCCCCGAGGTCGGACCGCTCTCCGGATCCACCAATAGCAGTTCCGGCGGCGGAGGCAGTTCTTCCTCAAGTATATACTCAAATGCCTGCTCGAGCGTGACGGACTGCCCTCCTCCCGAAATGAACGTTACGTCCACTATTCCGGGCTCGGCAGCAGGAGTTTCAAAGACCACTTCGGCCGGTGCGACCGATATGTATTCGGTCACTGGCGTGTCGCCCAGGAGTATGGCGCCCGGGTCGTCGAGGTTTTCGCCGGAGAGAGTAACCAGCGTACCTCCGGTTTCCGGCCCTGCGGGCGGGTAGATATTGGTCAGCACGGGCTGTGGCCCGCCTTCGGGGAGGAACTCGAACGCCTGCTCGAGCATCGCCATCTGGCCGTCGGGATTGGTCACCGTTACGTCAACGATCCCTTCCTCGGCTGCCGGGGAGGTGCACAGCAACAGGCCGTCGTCCACCACGTTCACATCCAGCGCCTCAACATTGCCAAAGGTCACCACGATGCCGTCGGTGAAGTTGGCGCCCCAAATAGACACCGGGGTGCCGCCGGTAACCGGCCCTGAAGCCGGCGCCAGGCTGTCGAGTTCCGGGCCCAGTAGATAGGTGAAGGCCTCGGCAAGGACCCCTTCCTGGCCGTCATCGTTGACGATGGTAATGTCCACCGCGCCGGGGGCCGCCGATGGAGGCGTGATGACTTTGATGATAAGGCTGTTTTCCACCACCACGCTCTGGGCCGGTTCATCGCCGAACCACACTTGTGCCTGGGGTTGGAAGTTCTGGCCCACCATGGTTATTTCCGTGCCGCCGTCCACCGGTCCGATTTCCGGGGAGATGCTCTCGATCTTCGGCGCGGGTATGTAGGTATAGCCGTTATCCAGGGAAGCTTCCTGGCCGTCGGCACCGATGAACTTCACCGTGGCCGGACCCGGCTGGCCGGACGGCGTCACGCCCGACACCACCGAGGAGTTGAGGAAGGTAAACTGGCCGACTGCTTTCATGCCCACGTAGAGCATACCTTCCGAGGTGAGGTTGGCTCCCGTCACCAGGATGGTAGTGCCGCCCCCTTCCGGTCCCGAGGACGGGACCACACCGAACAGCTTCGGCGCCTGTGCCGAAGGCACAACGTATTCATAGCCGCCCGGCAGAGTCACTCCCTGTCCGTCGGGGTTGAGCACGGTCACATCGGCCGGGCCCTCCGGGCTGGGCGGAGACTCTACGAGAAGGCTGGTATCGTCCACGAAAGAAACTCCCGGCGACTGGACGCCGCTGAACAGCACCTGAGCGCCGTCCTGGAAGTTGGCTCCCTGCAGGCTGATGAGGGTGCCGCCGGTTACCGGGCCGCTGGGCGGAATAAGCGCAGTAATCTCGGGTGCGGGCACCACCTCGGGATTCTCCGAGTACTCAAACGCTTCAAACAGGATAGAGCTGAGGCCGCCCGGGTTGACCACTTTCACGTCCACCTTGCCGGGCAGGCCCGGGGGAACAACTGCGGACGCGGTGGCATCGCTGAACAGAACTGCGGAAGGTGACTTGGATACACCGAACCACACTTCGAGGCCTTCCATGAAGTTGCTGCCGTACAGCACCACCTCAATGCCACCTTCCACGGGACCCTGGGCGGGAACCACGTTGTCCAAGGTAGGCTGAGGCGCCATGTAGCTGAAGCCGTTGGGCAGGTTTCCGGCCTGACCGTCGGGGTTCACCACTTCGACGTCGCATTTGCCCACGGGTCCCGGCGGAGTGCGGGCGGTGAACTGCGACTGAGTAAGTACATTGATGTCCATGGCCGGCACACCACAGATGTAGAGGCTCAGGCCCTGGGAGAAGTTGGCGCCGGCAACGGTCACCAGGTCATCGCCCAGTGCGCTGCCGAAGTCGGGTACGAGGCCTGCGACCACCGGGGGACTGGCCTCGGTTTCGCCGTAGTAGGTAAACGCGTTGGACAGGATATCCGCGGTGCCGTCGGGATTGATGAGCACCACCGACACGGTACCTTCATCGCCGGCAGGGGATTCGGCAAGCACCAGTTCTGATGACTCGAAGGTCACCGAAAGAGCAGAGTCTCCGCCGAAGAGTACCTGGCCGCCATCCTTGAAACCGGTGCCGGAAATCTGGACCAGCGTGCCCCCTTCCATGGGGCCTGCGGACGGCGATACGGAGAGAATGTCCGGCGGAACGACCTGAGGCTGCTCCTCCTGGAAGAGGAAGCCTGCCGGGAGGACGGCCACTTCGCCGCCTGTATCCACTTTCACATCCACTGCGCCCGGCGTGGACGCGGGGGAGAGTGCGGTGAGCAGGTTGCTCGAGACTACGGAAACGTTTTCGCCCAGCTTGTCACCGAACAGGAGGTCTGTTCCGCCCTGGATGAACCCGGTGCCCACTACGGCTACGTTGGTGCCTCCATCGGCGGGGCCGGAGGAAGGCATAACCGAAATGATGGTGAGGGGCTCCTTTTCCGCCTCATCATAAGTGAACCCGCCTTCGAGAATAGCTTCCTGCCCGTCGGGGTTGGTTGCCGTTACGTCGACAGTGTCACCCGCGGCTCCTGCAGGCACGAGAGCCACGAGGCCCTGGGGCGAAAGGAACTGCACTTCGGACGAGGCCTTGGCACCGAACATCACTGCGACGCCGGGTTGAAAATTCTCACCGGTCACAATGGCCTGGTAGCCACCTACCGCGGTTCCGTGCGACGGGCTGACGCCGGCCAGCTCCGGTGCGGGAATCGCTTCGGGTTCCAGATAGGTGAAAGCTTCTTCGAGTGTTGCGGAAAGACCGTCGGGGTTGAGCACCGAGATGGTCACCGCGCCCGCGTCGTGGGCGGGGGCGGTCAACTGGATCTCGTCGGGCGGATTGACGATGAGGCCGCTGGCCAACTCACCATCCCAGTACACTTTGAGGCCGGCGGCAAAGCCGCTGCCCGTAATGGTCACCGGAGTACCGCCGGTGGTGGGACCCTCGTTGGGTACCAGGGCTGCAATAAACGGCGGGCTCACGAAGAATACGTAGCCGTCCTGCAGCACCGCGGTCTGCCCGTCGGGATTGGCCACTGCGACATCAACCGACCCGGCCTCATGAGGAACGGTCAGGACGGTAATAAGCCCGGTGCCCTGGGTGTTCACCACTTCCATGGGCACGCCATCGAAGTACACCGTGGCGCCCTGTTGGAAGTTGGAGCCGAGGATCGTCACCTCTTCGCCGCCCTCTGCGGGGCCGTACTCGGGATACACGCCGGCCACGATGGGCGGCACATCTCCCTGCTCAAGCTCGAAATACGAGAATGCAGATTCCAGTAGTGCGGAGGTGCCGTCGGGGTTGACCACCAATACGTCGGCGGGTCCAACCTCACCGGGAGGGGCCAGGACTGAGAGTTGCTCTGCCGACAGGAACGCCAGCGTGGTCACCGGCTTGGAGCCGATGTAGGCTGCGACCCCGGGCTTGAAGTTGGCACCGTGGATCACCGCCATTGTGCCGCCGGTCACCGGACCGCTGCCCGGGTTTATGGCGAAGATCTCCACCGGCGGTTCCTCGGAAACCAGGAACTGGAACGCACTGGTCAGGGTGGATGACTTGCCGTCGGGGTTGGTCACCTTCACATTGGAGAAGCCGGGAGGCGACGGCGGGGTCAAGGCGAGGAGCTTGGTGGTTTCGACGAAATCTACGTCGTCCGCCGGGTTCAACCCGAAGTCCACCGTCGCGCCGGCCGCGAAATTGCTGCCGCCGATGAGCACCCAGGTACCTCCTTCTACGGGGCCCTTCTTGGGTGAAACCAGGCCGATGGAAGGCCCTTCGGTAGTTACTTCGTCTTCGGTGTAGACGAACGCTGACTCCATCACCGCGCTTTCGCCGTTGAGGTTCGTCACCGTCACGTCACAGGCCCCGGCCTGCCCCGCAGGTACGGTTGCGACCGCGCCGTTTGAAGAGAGTATCTGCAGGTCTTCGGCAAGGGTTTCACAAATGGTTGCGGTCATGCCGGTTTCAAAGCCGGTACCGGAGAGCATCACCAGGTAGCCGCCGTCCACCGAGCCGGAACCGGGCTGCACGCCCATGAGGGCCAGAACTTCGTCTTCGGAATAGGTAAACGCCTCGGGCAGCGTAGCGCTGCCGCCGTCGGGGCTGGTGAC
>CAZVFX010000177.1:0-11809 GCA_964626565.1 uncultured Myxococcales bacterium | reverse complement strand
TCCTCCTCCATAGAAGCCCACATCGTAAGCTGTGGGAAACATGTCCGCATCGGCCGATCCATTCCGCCCCGGGCTTATAGCCGGGGCCGTACGTTCAAAGCCGGTGCGCCCGGCCCCCGAAAATGCTATGCTTCCCTCTGACGAGTTCAAAGACGAGGGAAGAGAATGAAGCGGAAGCTTGCGATTATGATCGTGTCCATCACAATGCTGTCGATGGCCTGCGGCGATGGCGCCGGCGAAGGGCCGGTTCTGAAGACCGACTCGGCACCCGATCTGTTGACCGCGGAAATGACACCCGAGATCTCCCCGGTGGACGTACCGGCACAGCCGGACGTTTGGGAGCTGATCCCGCAGGAGGTTGTCGAGGTGGCAGACCTCATTTCCGGCTGCCAGCCGGGGGACGGCTGCTTCCTCGACCCGTGTGAAGACGGCGGAGACTGCCTGTCGGGCATCTGCGTCGACCACATGGGCGACACCGTGTGCACCGAGAGTTGCGTCGAAGAATGCCCGGAAGGGTGGTCGTGCGAGCAGGTGGGAACCGGCCCGGATGTCGGGTTTGCCTGCATCTCCCCGTTTACCCACCTGTGCCGGCCGTGCCACACCAGTGCGGACTGCAAATCCCCCACCGGCGTGGAAGATGTCTGCGTGGAATACGGGGGGGGTGAAAATTTCTGTGGGGCGTTTTGCGATGAGCATGCCGACTGCCCCGCCGGCTATTCCTGCATCGATTCCGTTACCGCGGAAGGCGGCGCTTTGAAGCAGTGCACCGCGGACTCGGGACTGTGTGCATGCTCAAAAAAGGCGACCGCGCTGGCCTTGACCACCCCCTGCCTGGTGGAGAACGAGTGGGGAAGCTGCCACGGCTTGCGCACCTGCACCGCGGGTGGACTAAGCGCGTGCGACGCACTCACTCCTTCCGAAGAGCTTTGTGATGGTACGGACAACGATTGCGACGGCGCAGTGGACGACGTGGACTGCAACGACGACAATAGCTGCACCGAAGACGTCTGCGATCCGGACCAGGGATGCGTGAGCACCCCGCTTACCGGCACCGACTGCAACGACTCCGACGTCTGTACCCTGGCGGACCACTGTGTGGAAGGCGAATGCGTGGGCACCACCATCGACTGCCAGGACGAAAACCCGTGCACCATCGACAGTTGCGACCCTTCCGGCGGCTGCATCTACACTTTCAACACCGCGGACTGCGACGACGACGACCCGTGCACCGTGGCCGACGAGTGCGCCCTGGGCCAGTGCAAAGGTTTTCAGGTTGCGTGCGACTGCGTCAAGGACTCGGACTGCGGGCCGCTGGAGGACGGTGATGTCTGCAACGGAACCCTTGTTTGCGACACGGCAAGTGTGCCCCACCTGTGCTCGGTAGACCCGGGCACGATAATAGAGTGCGACGAACCCGAAGGACCGGGCTTTGAATGTCTGGCTGCGTCCTGCCATTCGGTCACCGGTGAATGCTCCCTGGTGTCGGCCAACGACGGCCAGGCCTGCGATGACGGTGATCAGTGCACGGTGGGTGAGAGCTGTCTGGAAGGTGTCTGCGGGGCCGGTGTGGAAACCAACTGTACCGACGGTAATCCGTGCACCACCGACCTGTGCGCCCCCGAATCAGGGTGTATCTACGAGAACAACGACAGCCCCTGCCAGGACGGCGACCTGTGCACTGTGGGCGACCAGTGCTCCGGAGGGGAGTGCCTGGGCGGCGAGGAGCTGGCCTGCGAAGACGGCAATCCGTGTACCGACGACGCGTGCCAGCAGGGCATGGGCTGCGTCCACGTCAACAACGTAGCCCCCTGCGATGATCTGAATAGCTGCACCACTGACGACCAATGCCTGGGCGGACAGTGCGTGGGTTCCGGGTCGCTGGAATGCGACGACGGCAATCCCTGCACCAAGGATATCTGCCTGCCCGACGGCGGTTGTTCCCACGAAAACAGCGCCACTCCGTGCAGCGACGGCGACCCCTGCACCGTCGGCGATTCATGCGTAGCCGGGCAGTGCGCCCCCGGGCAACCTCTGGACTGCGGCGACGGCAATCCCTGCACCGACGATGCCTGCGACGAAGGACTGTGCCAGCACTCCCCCAACCAACAATCGTGCGACGATGGCAACCCCTGCACCGTTGGCGACCACTGTTCAGAAGGTGCGTGCGTAGTGGAAGGGCCCGCCGAGTGCGACGACGACAACCCGTGCACTACCGACTGGTGTGACCCCCTCGATGGCTGTGTTTTTTACACCAACACCCTACCCTGCAATGACGATGATCTATGTACCACCGGCGACGTTTGCGCTGATGGCGCATGCATATCCAGCGGCAGTCTGAATTGCGACGATGGCAACCCCTGCACAGACGAACAGTGCGACTCTGAGTCGGGCTGTGTGTGGGAGGAAAACTCCCTTCCCTGCGATGATGACAACGAATGCACCACGGGGGACACCTGCTCGGGCGGGGCATGCCTGGGAACGGGGCAGGCCGATTGCGGGGACGGCAATCCATGCACCGACGACCAGTGCGATCCACAGACCGGCTGCTGGTCGGGAAACAACACCCTCCCCTGCAATGACGGCGACGCTTGCTCCCTCTACGACGTATGCGCCGATGGCGAGTGCGCAGGCAGTGCAAGCTTGAGCTGTAACGATGGCAACCTGTGCACCGATGATTCGTGCGACGCGGTCGCAGGCTGTCTGTTCCAAACCAACACCCTTCCATGCGATGACGGCAACGCCTGTACCATCAATGACGAGTGCGCAGCGGGCGTCTGTGTACCCGGCCCGGCCCCCGATTGTGACGATGCCAACGAGTGCACCACCGATGTCTGTTTGTGGGACTCGGGCTGCGAGTACTACCCGGCGCCCGCCGGCGCCTACCTGGACCTCTGCCTGGTTTGCGATGGTGCGGGAGAACCCGGCGCACCCGCAGACGACGCGGATTGCGGCGAACTCGATTGCGACGAACTGGACTACCTGTTCACGTCCGGGGACGCGTCCGCGGAAGAAACCAACTACTGCATGCGCCGGGACTACGCGGACCTGGTGAACGGCAGGTGCAAAGACGTTGGCCAGTGCAAGGAGGAAAACGGCGCGGACTGCACCTCTTTCGAGGACGTGGTTGTGGCCACTTGCGGCCCTTGCGCCTACGCCGAGGGCGAATGCGAGCAGTGCACAGCTTATCCCGATGAGACCACCTGCGGCCCGGGCAAATGGTGTCTGGAAGGGGAATGTGTGACCAATCCCTACGGCGACGGCGCAGACGGCGACCTCGTGGTCTCTTCCGCCAACGTACAAATAAACAAGTACTCGTGTATCGGTGTCGACACGGTTGCCGCCGGGGAGACCGTACTGAATTTCTGCAACGCCACCGGGTTTGTCGAGGGCATGGAGATCATGGTGATCCAGATGCAGCACGAGAGCAACGCCGGCACCCACGAGTTCAGGACTATCGCCTCGGTTGACGGTAACTTCGTGACTTTGGCCGAGCCGCTGGAGAACGAGTACTTCTCGGGCAATTTCAACACCGCCGAAGCATCTGCGATCCAGATCGTGGACGTGCCGCACTACGCAAACGTCACCGTCCAGTCCGGCGCATCCATAAGCATCTCGGCGTGGGAAGGCTACACCGGCGGCATCGTAGTTTTCAGGGCCAGCGGCACGGTGGAGATAGCAGGGGGCGTCACCGTGCAGGGCAAAGGTTTCCGGCCGGGGAAGAGCACCTGCTGCAAGTGCAACGGCTACCAGGGCGAGGGTTGGTGCGGGACCGGGATCCAGAGCACCGCGGAGAACTGCGGTGGCGGCGGCGGGTCCACCTGGTCCAACTGCAGCGGGGATGCATCCGCGGCCGGCTCGGGCGGCGGCGGGTATGCGGCCAACGGGCAGACCGGAACCAACTGCAACGGTTGCGGATGCGGCAGCGACGTTGGCGGCGAAGGGGGCGGCGCCTATGGCGCGCCGGGGTTGTCAGGCCTCTTCTTCGGCGCCGGCTCCGGCTCCGGCGGCCGTGACAACAACTGCGGCGGCTCGGGCGCAGGAGGTGCGGGGGGCGGCATCATCCGGCTCTTTGCCAAGACGATCAACGTGTCTGGGTCGGTCAACGCCGATGGCGCGGACAACTCCTCCAGTTGGGGGCAGGACGCATCCGGCCCGTCCTCCGGCGCCGGCGGCAGCATCCACCTCACCGGCGACACCGTCAACATCGGCTCCAACCTGGTCACCGCAAAACCGGGAAAACACGGCTACACCCACTGGTGTTGCGGCGCACCGGTTTCACCTTCCGCAGGGAGAATCCGTCTGGATTACGAGACCCTCAACGGGTCGACGAATCCCGTGCACTACGAGGAGTAGACCTCAGTACTACAGGCCGTGACAGTCACGTCACGGTTTGCTACCATCAGTAGCGAACGATTGGGAGGGCATCCAATGACCAGACAAGTCCTTTGGACTGTGGCTTTGCTCACGTTGTGGACCGGACATGCTATGGCCGATACCGGTATCAAGCAGGTGAACCTGACCCCTACCCACGACACCTACGCCACTCATAACGACCAGGTGATCCACGGCTCCGAGCCGGTGGTCAAGGTGGGCATCGAACCTCAGGAGTGTTTCAACGCGGGATGGAACCCGTGCGAAGACAACGACAAGGTCTGCTGCGAGGTCGACTGGACCTACAACTTCTGCGCGCCGGAAGGTGAATGCGAGAGCACGGAGCCGGTGTGGTCCGCACACCGCAAGTTCCGGGGCTACATCCGCTTTGACTTGAGCGACCTTCCTGAGGGGAAGATCCTCGCCGCCGGCTTGAGGCTCCAGGAGATGGGCAAAATCGAAGAAATGGGCCCGCCGGTGAACGTTCTGACTACCGAACTGAAGAAGATCGGCATTCCCGACGCCATTTGCGAATGGGACGAGGACGTGCTCAACGACACCAACGGCACGACCTGGAACTCCCTGCCTCAGAACCTGTCGATTTCCGGCGAGGGGGCGTGGAATTATGATGTTACAAAGGCAGTAGTGGACTGGGTTGAAGGCAACGTTGACGTGCTGGGCACTCCCATCCAGCCCAACTGCGGTTTTTACCTCTACGACCCCGACTACGGAAACTCCGAGCAACCGATCCAGCGGTGGGTCCTCTTCTCCAGCAAGGAAGGCGGCTTCCCGCCGCAGCTTTCCATAACCATCGGCCAGGATCTGGACGGCGACGGTTGGTTCGGCGACTGCAACGAGGAGGATGCTTCCATCCACCCCGGCGCACTGGAAACTTGCGACGGCGTGGACCAGGATTGCGACGACCTCATCGACGAGGAGGACTGCGACGGCGAGGACAACGACTGCGATGGTGAGATCGACGAAGACGAAGATATGTGCCAGGAAGGCACCGTCTGCCTGGCGGGCCAGTGTGTAGTCACCTGCGTGGATGAGTGTGCCGGCCCGTACGACAAGAAATGCGTCCAGGATGAAAACGGTATCTGGGCGGAGTGGCACTGCAAGGACGGGGACGCTGACCCGTGCCTGGAGTACTACAAGTGGGAGGAGTGTAAACCGGACGAGTTCTGCAATTACGGTTATTGCTCCGGCAACTGCCTCGACCTGTGCGAGCCGGAACAGGAAGGCACCACCTTCTGTCACAAAGACTCGCTGGGAAAATGGTATCTGGCCGGCTGCGATGACTACGACGCGGACGGCTGCCTCGAGCCGGGAGCCCTGGAATCATGCGGCCCCGCCGCGTTCTGCTGGGAAGGTGTCTGCTGGCCTGATTGCGAGGAAAAATGCACCATCCTCGAAGAAGGCGGTTGCCTCGACGAATGCCAGCCGGGCAAAGCCGAATGCCGCAAAGTTGACGATGGTTTTTACCACCTCTTCCAATGCCGCAAGGCAGAGGGAGCGGGTTGTTTCGCATGGGTCGACCAGGGCGGCTGCACCGACCCGGAGACACCCTATTGCGAGCCCTTCACTGGTGAAGTACTGGGTGGTGAAGATTTCTGCAATGAGAATATGGATTGCGACGACATCTGGTTATGGTGCAGCGAATCAAAGCTGGGGTTGGACCTGTGCATCAAAGACTCAGCGGGCAACTGGTTCATCGGCAACTGCGGCGACGCGGACGGAGACGGCTGCCTCGCCTGGGACCCGGTAGCTCAGTGCGAAATCGGCGGCGGCTGCGTCGATGCCCAGTGCACCCCGGGATGCAACGCCCGCTGCCATGATCCTTTAAGTACCGATTGCACCGGTGAGTTTCTGGTTTCCGGCTGCGTTGATGTCAACCAGGACGGCTGCCACGAATGGGTGGAACTGGACGAATGCAATCCCGCCACCCAAGTTTGCGAGGAAGGTGCGTGCAAGCAGACCGTTCCGCCGTGCCAGGACGAGTGCGAACCCGACGCGATAAAGTGCGAGGAGGACGACCAGGGCGATGCCTACCTGGCCGCCTGCCTCCCCGACCAGGACGCCGACCCCTGCTGGGAGTGGGGTGAGGCGGCACTTTGCGAATGGGGCTGCAACTACGACGGCGTCTCATGCGAGGCACCGCCCTCGCCCGAACTGTTTCCTGACTCCATGCCCGAGTACCCTGCACCCGAGCCTGCGCCGGAGCCCGCGCCCGAAACGATGCCGGACACTGCCGTGTTCCCCGACCTGGCTGCTGAGGTCGTGGAAGATCCTGGAATTGGCGATGCACTTCCGCCGCCCGACCCGGGGGCCGGAGACCTTCCGGCCGCAGAAATGGTGGAACATGTGGGCACCCCGGATCCCCATCACGGCGAAGACGACGCGGATGGCTGTTCTTGCCGGATAACCGCGTCGCGAACCGCCATTCCCATCGGCTCACTACTGCTCCTCCTGCTCTCCATCGCGATGCTGGGCGCCTTACGCTTCAGGGCCGTTCGCAAAGGGCTTCCCGTGCTCCTGATTCTGCTCACTGTGGCTGCTTCGCCGGTCCTGGCCGACGAACCTTCGGGCCTGGATTTCAAGGCTGCTCTCAACGGTGCGGCGAAGTTCCTGCCCCAGAATCTCCAGATGGTAACCGTAATCGACGCCGGAAAGGCGTATGGACAGGCTGCGGATCTCGGCATGCTGACCGGCCAGGGAGTGCCTCCCGAAACCTGGGAGAAAATGACCCGGAAACAGTTTGACTTCATCAAAGCCCGAACCGGGCTCACCTTCAACCGTGTTGATGCGATAATCCTGTTCGTCGACGGCGCGGAGCGGTTCGGTGTGCTGTTGCTGGGCGATATCGCCTTTGGCCAGGGCGCCAAGGTGAAGACCACCGACGTCGGCGGTGTTGCGGTTCACACCCACTACGACGATCCGGTCTTCTCCATGCTGCCGGTAGGAAATGGTGGCCTGGCTGTGTTTTTCGACCGGGGTCAGGCCGGCGAATACGGTGGGGAAGTTCTGCAGGGCGGCAAGAGCCTGTCCAAGGAGCGGCTGGAGAGATTCAGCACCGCTTTGCCCGCAACTTCAGAAGCATGGGTGGCGTTCGTAATGATGCTGGACCACCCGAAGATCGTAGCTGAATGGGAACGGGATATCCCATTTCCCAAGTTCGACGAAATACGCGTCTGGCTGGGGGAGGAACACGGGGCGGTGACCGGAGTAGGCCCTGCGGCAGCCGTCGACGGCCTGCTCTCGAAATTGGAAGAGGGCCGCGGCAAGGTTCGTGAAGCTGTGGCCGGATGGGAAAAGGAACCTGGAAATGAAAACCTGTTGAGAGGATTTCTGGCCGTAAGCTTGAAAGTACTTCTGGAACCGATCCTGGAAGCGGTGCAACCCAAGGTCTCCAGCGACCGCACGGAAGTGACCTGGAACGTGGCCGTGCCTTCGCTCTGGTCGTTGTGGATTGTCGGAACCGGGTCGGCAGTGGCGGTCCCGGCATTTATCAAGTACCTGCGCAAGAGAGACACCAAGGAGGCGGTAACTGAGTTGGACAAAATGCACGCCGGAGCAAGCAAGGCGCTCTGCACCGTGCGCATCGACCCCGAGACCGGATCCCAACTCCCGTTCGAACTACCTCCGCCCCAACCGCCTACACCCCCCTTGGGCACCTGCTGCAAGCAGAACGCCAAGTCGGGCGAATGCGAACCCAACCCGGACTGGTGGAACAACGAAACGTGGTCCCGCCTCATGTTCCAGGTAACCGAACCCCACCTCTATTCCTACGAGTTCAAGTGGGAAAAACAACCGGGCGACGTGGTGCAATTCGAGGCGAGCGCATACGGCGACCTCGATTGCGACGGCGTCTATTCCACCTTTTCCAAGTACGGGTTCTTCGAGGTCCGCGATGGAACGTGCGCCCCAAAATCGGAACCGACCTTCTTCATCCAGAACGAAATGGAATAGGGGGAAGCCATGATCAGACCAAGCATACATAACCTACTCTGCCTCCTGGCAGTCTTCCTGATCACAGCCACCGCGTGCAAAGACGACAGTACCCCGAATGCGAATGAGGGGCCTGCCCCAGCAGGCAAAGTCGAACCCAAACCTGAACCAAAGGAAGAACCAAAGGAAGAACCAAAGGAAGAACCGAAGACAGAGCCTAAGGAAGAACCAAAGGAAGAGCCAAAGGAAGAACCAAAGGAAGAACCAAAGGAAGAACCAAAGGAAGAACCAAAAGAAGAGCCAAAGGAAGAACCGCCCATAAACCTGGGCGCCTCAGTGGCCGGCGCAGCCGACCTCATTCCCGGCAACTCTCTGCTGGTCACCGCGATACACGCTGAACACCTCGACGACCTGGCGGCCCAGGCGTTCGAGTTCCCCTTCCTCGAACTGCCCCCCGGCACCGGGGACAAGTTGAAGAGCGCCTACCGCGAGTACCTTGACGGCCGCCTGGGCGTTGACCCGGGTCAGGTGCAGACCACCATCTTCTTCGTCTCTGCCGACCAATATGTAGGCCTGCTGCTGCTGGGCCCCGCAGTGAAGTTGAAGAAAGGGGAAAAAGCTCGCCCCATACCCGCCGGAGAAAGAGACGCGTTCGTGGTGGAAGAGGAGCCGCGATTCTGGCTCCTGGCCGCTGGGGAAGGTGCGGTCGCGATGCTCTTTGGTGAGACCGATACAAATAAGTACGTCGCCTCGGTGTTGGACGGCGACGGCGGGCTGAAGAAGGAGCGCCTCACCAAGTTCACCGCACCCATGGACACCCGCACCCACGCCTGGCTCGCGGCGGTCGCGTCCATGGACAGCCCGCTGCTGGCCATGGCCTGGGCCGGCAAGGTGCCCGTGGAAACTCCTGAGTACATCGCTGTCTTCATTGAAAACGCCGCACTCACGCTATCGGTAAAAGGGGGCGAGCCGTGCCTCACCGCGCTGGCCGGATTGTACGAACAAGGACGCAACCTGCTAAAAGCTCAGGCGGAAGAAGCGGCCAAAGACCTCGACTCCCTGAGCCTCGCCCAGGGCCTCGAAGTGCTCATGGCGCCGGACCTGGTTGATGTCGTTTTCGATCTCTACAAGCCCGCGGTGGCCGACGGCAGAATCGAGTTGACTCTGGACATGGGAGTACCGGGGGTCAGCACCATCGCCATTCTCGGCGTCTCCGCAGTAATCGCGGTACCTGCGTTCATCAAGTACACCCGCCGGGCCAAGAGCAGTGAAGCAGTGGAAGTGATGGACAAGATTTACCAGGGAGCGGTTACCTACTACTCTCAACCCCGGGTGGACAACAACGCAAACCTCATGCCCTGCCAGTTCCCTCCCTCAACCGGACCCACCCCGGCAGCGGGCACCTGCTGCGCCGAGTTTGGCGGGCCGGATGCAGACGGAGACGACCGTTGTGACGCCGGCGGCGAATGGTGGCAGACCGAGGCGTGGACCGGGCATTTCTACAACCGCAGCGACGCCCATTATTACGTCTACGAATTCAAGTCTCAGGGCACCGGAGACGGCGCGGAGTTCACCATCACCGCACACGGCGACCTGGACTGCGACGGAGTACAGTCCACATTCGAACGTCGAGGCACCGGCAAAGTCGACGCCGACGGCGTCTGCACCGTGGAACCGGCAAGAGGGATGTTCATTCAAAATGAGACGGAGTAGTGCTATGAGCCGTGAGGTACAATCTGTCATCTTGAGCGAAGTCGAAAGATCTCGCAGTTAGTTGTGGTTGATTGCAGTGGAGCCGGAGAAATGAACCGTCGAATCTCGATTGTCGTCCTGGTTGTTGTCGCAGCTTTCGCCTGCAGCGACGGCGCTCAGCGCCAACCGTCCGCGTCTCTCGGCGACGCCGTAGACGCGTCACAAGTCCCGTTTGACGCGAATAACCTGCGTCATGACGCGCGCGTCAAGGACGCTGCGCCTTCCCTTCCCGACACCAAAGATCTTCCTTCCCTCCCCGACACAAAGGATCTTCCTTCCCTTCCCGATTCCCACGACGTCGCCGAGCTTCCTCCCGACCTCCTTCCCGAATCGGTCCCGGAACTGCCGTCACCGGCAGACCTGGTCGAAGTCGCTCCGGACCTCGACGCGACTGTCGAACCGGACGAGGTGGACCTCGTCGATCCTGACATATGCCTTCCCATGTGCGAAGGCAAGGAGTGCGGACCTGACGGCTGCGGCGGCGGCTGCGGCGCTTGCCCTTGCCCGGGATGCATGCCCGAAGAGCTGGTGTGCGACACCTCTGCGCTTTGTATCCCCGAACCGGGACTCAATTGTGCCGAAGTGTACAACTGCGTCGGCGGGTGCGCGTACAACGACCAGGCCTGCTACGAGGGCTGCCAGGCCCAGGGTTCGCCCTTCGCTCAGACCGCGTTCACCAACTTCATGACCTGCCTGCAGGATGTCGGATACGCCGACTGCGCGGCGCTTCCGCCTTCACAACAGACCGACTGCTACGTGGCCAAACAGGCGCTGTGCGAAGACCAGGTGATCCAGTGCTTCCACGGGGAACTCACCTGCCAGGAAATGTGGATGTGCATCATAGAATGTCAGGACTGGGATGCCCCGTGTCAATCTGCCTGCCTTGATGACGGCGGCGTGGACGCACAGTACGTTTGGAACGACTTCGTGGAATGCATGAGCGACATGGGATACTGGGCCTGCGGTCAGGAAGATACCCCGTGCAAGAAGACCGCCTGGGAAGGGTGCGAATCCACCTTCAACCAGTGCGTCGCAGGCGACGGACAGTGCAGCGATATCCTCGCCTGCCTCGATTTCTGCGCCCCATGGGAGCTGTCCTGTCAGAGCGGATGCATTTACGTGGGCACAGTTGAAGCCCAGGCAACTTACACCGCTATCCTCGATTGCGTAGACGAAACCTGTGGCCCCAACCCCACATGGCAATGCTCCGACAACGCCATAGTCGACCAATGCCAACCGGAGTTTTTGGAATGCCTTAATGGCTAGGCTTGGAGGCTTGAAGGCTTGAAGGCTTGAAGGTACGGCAACTGAGTCGGGCATTCCCTCCACGCCTCCACGCGTCCACGCCTTCACGCCTACCTTAGGTGCGTCTTCAAAAACACACCCGCGGACTCCAAAGCCCTGCGGCCTTCGGGCACCAGCGTCGCAAACGCCTGGAACACATGCCACATCCCGGGCCATTCTTCGAAGGTGACGTCGACTCCTGCCATGCGGGCAAGTTCTGCAAGCTTCAGCGCGTCGGAGTGGAGTATCTCGTTGCTCCCGACCTGGACCAGCAAGGGCGGCAACGAAGACAAATCGCCGTAGATGGGCGAAATGAACGGCTGGAGCGGGTCACTCTCGCCAATATAGAGAGGCAGCATTGCTCCCACCCATTCAGGGGTGAGCATAGGGTCGGCCGCGGCGCGGGATTTGAACGACTCGCCACCAAATGACGCGTCGACAAACGGGGAGAAAC
>CAZVFX010000176.1:0-11832 GCA_964626565.1 uncultured Myxococcales bacterium | reverse complement strand
GTGACTTCTACCGTGTGAAGGTAGCACTCAAAGCGCAGCGTATACGAAGTACACGCCTACCAGGACAATCGTCGCGCCGGCGGCGCGGCGCATGATGTCGGTGGTGCGGGTGAGGCCTTTTGACTCGATTAGCTTGCGGGCTGCGCCCATGGAAGTACCTGCGATGATGATGAGCACGCTGTGGCCCAGAGCGTAGGCTAAGAGCAGAGTGCCGCCGTAGGCTACCGAGGCGCCGGAGCCGGCCAGGTAGGTGAGGAGGACGACCAGGAGGGGCGCCGCACACGGGGCGGAGACGATGCCGAAAAGAAGGCCCAGGAGCAATGCGCCCAACGCACCCCGGACCTTGGGCTGGAGGTTCACCGGTGCGGGGATGGTGAAATTGAGCAACCCCATCAAGTGCAGGCCCATCACCAGGCACACCGCGGCCACAACCCAGTTCCAGATTGACGATACGTCTCCGTACAGGTGACCGGCCAGCGCGGCCAGCATGCCCAGGCAGGTAAACGTGACGGACAAGCCGAGTACAAACAGGAAGGAGTAGCCCAACGCTCGCAACACCGAGGGCCGCTCGTCGCCGTGGCCCGCCACGAACCCCATCATCAATGGGATCATCACCAGCACACATGGCGCGGACGCGGTGAGCGCACCGCCCAAGAACACCGCAACCACAGCCAGCCACGGGTTGGTGTGGATGTAGTCGCCCGCACCCGCGACAAATTGCTCGAGCATCTCGTTAGCCTCTCGCAGCCGCGGTGATCATGGCCTCGAGCTCCTTCGCCTTTGGAGCCTTACCGGAGCTGACGACTTTGCCGTCGATCACGAGGCCGGGCATGAGCAGGATGCCGTAAGCCATGATGTCGTCGATTTTCTCCACTTTGGTCACTGCGGCAGTGACCCCGGAGGCGTGCACCGCTTCCACCACCGCATCGTACAACTTCATGCACTTGGTACAGCCGGTGCCCAACACCTTGATATCCATGATGCCTTACTCCATTACCTTCAAGATCTGTGCTTCGGTGAGCTCGCCCTGCAGTGTCTCCACCAGCAGCCCGTCCGCGCCGAAAAAGTAAAGGCCCGGACTCACCATAATGGGCTCCAGGTCCAAGAACATACTACCCGCCTCGGGTTCGGTGTCCCGGTGGACCACCTCGACCGTCGGCGCCGGTTCCATCTTTGTGACCACGGCCTGCAACGCATTCCAACTCCTGTTCTGTCGCTCCCGGGTGCAGTCGCAACATTCCTTCTGATCGAGGAAGACGACCTTCGCTATCTTCGGGCCGGCCTTCTGTTCTCCCGCTTGACCTTCCGCCTTCTGCTCTGCCGCAACTGCCGACTCCCTGGTTTCCGGTGGTTTTGCGCATCCGGCCAGGAAACAAAGCGCAGTGAAAATCAACACCGTCGCTGGTTTCTTCATTCCCCTTCTCCCGCCGGCGTAAACCACTTTCTCTTAAACCACAGGGCCACACTGACGAGTCCGATGAGTACGGGGACCTCAACCAGCGGGCCGATGACCGCGGCGAACGCGGCCTTGTGTGCGATGGTGAAGGTGGCTACGGCCACGGCAATGGCCAACTCGAAGTTGTTGGACGCGGCGGTGAACGAAAGGGTCGTTGCCTGTTCGTACGTCGCACCGAATTTCCAACTGAGGAAGAACGACACCAGGAACATCACTACAAAGTAGATAAGCAGCGGAATCGCTATTCGCACTACGTCGAATGGCACTTCAACGATGGTCTCGCCTTTCAGTGAAAACATCACGACGATGGTGAACAACAAGGCGATGAGCGTGATGGGACTTATCTTCGGAATGAACTTCGTGTGGTACCACTCCTTGCTCTTCACCTTCAGCAGGAGGAAACGGGTAAGAAACCCGGCGATGAACGGGATGCCCAGGTAGATAAAAACGCTCTCAGCGATCTGCCCGATGGTGATCTTCACATCGAACCCTTCCAGGCCGAACCAAGTGGGCACCACCTTGATGAACACGTATGCGTACACGGAGTAGAAAAGGACTTGAAAAATGGAGTTGAACGCGACCAGTCCGGCGCAATACTCGGTATCGCCTTTGGCAAGATCATTCCACACGATGACCATGGCGATACAGCGGGCGAGACCTATCATGATGAGCCCCACCATGTAGCCTGGTTCATCCCGCAGGAACACGATGGCCAGGACGAACATGAGAATCGGCCCGATTATCCAGTTCTGGACCAGGGACAACGTCAGCACCCGGGTGTTGCGGAATACAGGCCCCAACTCCTCGTATTTTACCTTGGCCAGGGGCGGGTACATCATGAGTATCAGACCGATGGCGATGGGAATGGAGGTGGTGCCCACGCTCATGTCGCCGAGCACATCCACCACGCCGGGCCAGACCCAGCCCAACAGCACACCCGCGCCCATGGCCAGAAAGATCCACAGGGTCAGGTACCGATCCAGAAACGATAATCTGCGCATCGCGCCATTACTATTTGCACTCATATGCAACCTCGCAGCTTCAGCCGTACTCCCTTACCTCCAAGCCTATACCCCCCGAAGCACGGAAAAGCAAGGTTTGCAGCGAGCGGTGTGTACTTGACTTTTCCGACGGGAAAAGGGACAATAGTCAAGCTGCAGTACCTGGGGCCCGGGGGGTGTTTTGAGAACATACGGTTTGCTACCGGTTGTACGTTGGTCGTCCTTTTTTATTGTTTCCTTCCTGGCCGTCCTGTCATTTTCCCGCCCTGCATTGGCCGGCGGTGATTGCACCCCCGACGCCGGCTTTGAGTGGTGCTATCAGGAGGCGTCCTGGCCTCCCGCCTTCTGCAAAATTCAGGTCGACATCGACTACAACACCGAGGTGGTCAAGGGATACAAAGTTTCGGCGAAACAGTTCGCAGTTCGCTTCAAGAGCAGTGGGACCACCTACTACGGCTCGGGTGCCTGGAGTTGCAGTCAGTACGGCGGCTGCAGCGGCGAGAACCTGGGCGGTGGTGTGTCCACCAAAGTGGTCGCCAGTTCTTATACAAGCAGCCCGAAAGTGGAAAAGGTGTCGTGCCATCACGGCGCCGGGGGCTGGTGGTGTTGGGCCGGCTATGGAAGTTGGAACGCTGGAGTCCACGTGGTGCACTGCTACAACGACTCACACTGCGGAAACTGTCAGCACTGCTCGACCTCCGGCTCACCCTCCAACTGGAAGTGCGTCACCGACTCGGAAGTGTGCGACGGCGCTGACAACGACTGCGACGGGTCCATCGATGAGGGCTTTGATGTGGGCAATCCTTGTACCGTGGGCACCGGCGAGTGCGTCAATTCGGGCAGCAAGATCTGCACCGGCAACGGCAGCGGAACCACCTGCTCCGCCAACCCACTACCTCCTACGTCCGAAAAGTGCGACGGCAAAGACAACGATTGTGACGCGTCGGTAGACGAGGATTTCAACCTCTCCCAAGTATGCGAAGTCGGAGTAGGGAGTTGTTTGAACATCGGGATCAACGTTTGCAAAGACGACCAGAGCGGTGCGGAATGTTCGGTCGGGCCGTTGCCTTCCACCCCCGAAGAGTGCGATGGCGTGGACAACGATTGCGATGGGTCTGCCGACGAACTGTGGGAAATTCTGGGGGACGCTTGCGAGGTGGGCGTGGGCGAGTGCCTGCATGCCGGCGTCTTTGAGTGCACGGACGACGGCACCGATACCCAGTGCTCGGTGACTCCCCACCCTCCTTCCCTGGAGGTGTGCGACGCCAAAGACAACGACTGCGACGGGTCTACCGATGAGGACTTCGACCTGGGGGACCAGTGCCTTGTGGGCATCGGTGAGTGTCTGAACGAGGGGGTCAAGGTGTGCATGGCAAACGCGCTGGGTACCGAATGTTCGGTCCAGCCGTTTCCGCCTACGGACGAACTGTGTGACGGCTTGGACAACAATTGCGACGGTTCGGAAGATGAGAGTTTTCCCACCAAGGGTCTCCCCTGCGACGGCGCGGATACCGATTTCTGCGAGAACGGTATGTGGACCTGTTCCGTGAATGGCCTGGACGTGGAGTGCATCAACGAAACGATCACCGATATCGTCGACATTTGCGACGGTCTGGACAACGATTGCGACGGGGAGGCCGACGAGGACTTTGACGCCAAGGACCTCCCATGTGACGGCGCGGATACCGACCTCTGTGAGAACGGTGCATTTACCTGCACCGAGGACGGGATTGGCGTCGAGTGCGTCAACGAAACGATCACCGACATCGTGGAGGTTTGCGACTACTTCGACAACGACTGCGATGGACAGGAGGACGAAGACTTTCCCGTACTAACCGACGAGTGTTGGGTCGGGGTAGGCGAGTGCTTCAACATCGGAGAAGTGATCTGCAATGCAGACGGCAGCGGTACCGAATGCTCAGAGCAGCCTCTGCCTCCCTCCGACGAAGTGTGCGACGGCAAGGACAACAACTGCGACGGAGAGGAAGACGAGGAATTGGGGACCACCACCTGCGGCCTGGGCGTCTGCCTCCATACCGTGGACAATTGCGTCGGTGGTATTGCGCAGGTTTGTGACGAATGGGCGGGCGCTGGTGTAGAGATATGTGACGGGAAGGACAACAACTGCGACGGCTCCACCGACGAAGATTTTCACGCGAAAGACCTCCCCTGCGATGGCGCTGATGCCGATCTGTGTGAGAACGGCACTTTCACCTGCACCGAAGACGGTTCGGGGGTTGAGTGCGTAAACGAGACGATCACCGATATCGTCGACATCTGCGATGGCCTGGACAACGATTGCGACGATTCCATCGACGAAGAGTTTAGCGCGAAAGACCTCCCTTGCGATGGCGCTGATGCCGATAGTTGTGAGAACGGCACGTGGACCTGCACGGAGGAAGGCCTTGGTGTCGAGTGCGTCAACGAAACAGTCACCGACATCGTGGACATTTGCGACGGTCTGGACAACGACTGCGATGATTCCATCGACGAGGATTTTCACGCGAAAGACCTCCCCTGCGATGGCGCTGATGCCGATCTGTGTGAGAACGGCACTTTCACCTGCACCGAAGACGGCGCTTCCATTGAGTGCGTCAACGAGACGATCACCGATATCGTAGATATCTGCGACGGCTTGGACAACGACTGCGACGGCGCCGCTGATGAAGATTTTAACGATAAAACACTCCCCTGCGATGGCGCTGATTCCGATCTATGTGAGAACGGCACTTTCACCTGCACCGAAGACGGCGCCGGCGTTGAGTGCGTCAATGAAACGATCACCGATATCGTCGACATGTGCGATGGCCTGGACAACGACTGCGACGGCGAGGTGGATGAAGACCTCGGGACCACGACGTGCGGCCTCGGTGTGTGCCTCCACACCGTGGACAACTGCGTCGACGGTGTGGACCAGATTTGTGATGAATGGGCGGGCGTCGGGGTAGAAGACTGCGACGGTCTTGACAACGACTGCGACGGCGAGGTGGACGAGGAACTGGGGAGCACGACGTGTGGGGTCGGAGTTTGCCTCCACACCGTGGAGAATTGCGTCGGTGGTATCGCCCAGATCTGCAATGCGGAAGAAGGTGTTGCTCTCGAAAAATGTGACGGTCTGGACAACGACTGCAACGGTGAGACCGACGAGGGCTTCGGGACCACCACTTGCGGTGTGGGTGTCTGTCTCCACACCGTGGAGAATTGCGCCGGTGGTATTGCGCAGGTTTGTGATGAATGGGAAGGTGTTGGTATAGAAGAATGTGACGGGATGGACAACGATTGTGACGGTGATGTGGATGAGGACTTCTTGGAAGGCGACCCGTGTTTCGTGGACGTCTGGTCAGCCGCGCAACCTTACGCTCCCAGCGGTGATTTTACCCAGGACGGCGAAGTGGACATCGTCGATATGCAATGCCTGGTCATGACCTACCAATCGGTGAAGCTGGCCGATGCGGCTGGAGTCGACCTGTGCGCGGATGACGCCCAGTGTGAGGCGGACGTCGGGGACGGCTGGAACTGCCGGGCTGCGTTTGCCGAGAATCTCGCCTGTTTCCCTTCCTGCCTGCATCCTGTGGTGTCGTTCGGGGAATCGGCTCAGGTCGTCTGCGATGACCCGGAGGCCAGCGACCACAACTGCCTTGGCACCGTGCAGAAACGCAGCCTGGATATGAACTGTGACGGCCAGTTGACCGCGGTTGATTTTAACTTCCTTGTCGCCCTGGTGATGGGCAAGGTTGGCGGCGCCGGTACCGCGGATGAGGACAACGACGGACAGTTGAACCACTGTGACCCCGACGGTTAGCCGCAGCTACTCCGAGACCGTGCCGTACACCTGTATTTCCAGATTACCGGGAATCTCCATTGAATCGAGGGTGGTCCAGTCGTAGGGAGCCTCCGCTGCATTGGACCAGTAGTCCCGGTCGGGAAGCGTGGCCGCAGTGCACATGTAGAGGCATAGGCCGTCGGGATCGCTTAGGGACATCTTCACCGCAACAAAAATGTGCTCGCCTTCGGCAAGCTCCAGGGGCGTCTCCAGGGTCAGGTCTATCTCCCGATATTCCCCATCGATGAGTTCGACGTCGTTGTTCTCCTCGATGTCGAAGGACTCGACGACTACCGGCTCTGCCGCGGGTGCGAGGTCGGTTCCTACGTAAAGCTCAACTGAATGCGCAAGGCCGGAGTTGCAGTTGATGTCGTCGTAGTCTGCGTGGTCCAAGTAGTAGACGAGGGAGTCCACCAGGAACGGATACTCGGGCGGCGTGAACCGCGCGGCCGCAAGGTGCCCGTCTTCGCCCGGGTCGCCGTACAGCATGATGTAGTCTTCGCAGTCGTCGGGGATGTTGCTCAGTTCGACGAGGTCTTCCCACACCACGCCGTCTCCCGGGATATCCTGTTCTTCCACGTTCTCGGGGAGCTGGGCCACGTCTTCTTCCGGAGTAACGGTGTCTTCAGGCGGGGTTCCTTCATCCGCGCCTGTGTCGGGGAGCGTCGCGGTGTCTTCACCGGGAGTAGTCACGTCCTCGGTCGGCGTGATGTCGGAACCTGCCGCATCGGCCTTGTCGGAACTCGAACTGCAGCTTACCGTCGCAGCCAGCAATACCAGCATACTCAGGGTGGTGACGATTCTCATATCGTTCTCCTCGCCGGCTTTGCCGGCCTTGTTGTCCATGCAGCCGTCATCATAGTGCGGGTCTCGCCTCCTTCCAAGCTGTTTTGTGCACTTGACCGCCCGGTGCAGGTGCGATATTGGTCAATCAGCCGTCGCACATGGGAGGGTTCAATAATGTCCGTTGAGACAAGCAGGGCCGGCACATTCAAAGGTATGGGACTGGTTGCCTTGAGCGTGGTGTTTGTCGTCGCCGTGTCCGTATTGCAGGAGATGTTCCTGCGGCCCGTCGAGATGGACCCTTACCTCAAAGGCGTCCTGATGCTGATTTCGGGAGGGTTGGCCACCGCGGGTTTCCTTTGGGGCTATCTGAAAATGAGCGTGGGGCTGGGTACCGAACCGATGAAGTTCGGCTGCGGTTGCTCGTTCCTGTACGGTGCGGTCGCGGCCCTGGCGGTTAGTGGGCTTTCGGGCCTGCTCTACTCCGTCTTCGCAGGCACGGGCGCTGACTGGACCGCGGCAAGCCATCTGTTGGGCGCCAGGCTCCTGGGCAACGCATCACCCGCGTTGGTCGAGGAAGTTGGTTTCCGAGGCGGCGTGGTCCACCTGTTGGCCCAGTATTTCGGAAACTGGGCAGGCCTCTTCGGCGGCAGCGTCCCCTTCGGCGTGCTTCACCTGGTCGGGCGGCTGTTCGGCCACCCCATCGACCTCGCCCACGTCATCGGTGTTTCACTGGGCGGCTTGCTGCTGGCAGTCCTCTATCTTCGTTTCGGCCTGTGGGCTGCAGTCTCCTGCCACTGGCTGTGGAACACCCTGTGCAGCACCTGGGTGGATGTGCTTTCGCTGCCGAAGAAGGGCGGAGTGCAACTGTTCGAAGGTGCGTGGACAACTTCAGCGGTCCTCGCGGCAACCTCTGCCTTGCTCGTGTGGGACCTGTACCGGCGAGGACGGCCGGAATTGGCCGAGGACCCTGCTAGCTTGATATAGGCAACGCTAGAGGTACGCCCGCTTTTTCGGCTGCTGCTGCGAGCTCTCGGTCGCCGGTGGCCAGCCCGGCTTTCTTGCGTAAGGCAAGCTCGAGGTAAGCGGCGTCATACGCGGAGAGACCGTGCTCACCGGCCAGACCGTGCAGACTGGCAAGCGAGGTTGCACCACCGGGTGAGTCTGTGCTCACGGGAAAGCCCCCGTACATGGCTAGGAGTTGAGCGGTCTGTGCAGGCGAAATACGGCCCCGCCGCTGGGCCGCGCTGAGCGCGTTTGCCACCTCGTACCAGAAGAGCGCCGGCACCCACATGCGGGTCTGCGGGGGCAACGACTCCAGGAACCGTTCGGCGTCGTCCGACGGTTCGTCCGGAAGTCCCCAGCAGAGAGCCAGCGAGCAGTCCAATACCCACTCCATCAGAAACGCCTCCCTTCCTCGATGAGACTGCGAATGTCCACCGGCCCGATAACCTGCGTTCGCACGGTGCGAAAGCTCGCAGCCAATTCTCGAAAACCGAGATCAGCCTTGTCTGCCACATACGGTATAAGCCGGGCTACCGGCTGGCCGCGGCGATGGATGACGAACGTCTCGCCCTGTTCTGCCCGGCGCAACAACTCAGACAGATGGGTCTTCGCCTCGAAAGCACCGATTGCGTGAACATGGTCCGTCATGATTGCCTCCATATCTACTCAACTAGTTTAATAAACCAGTTGGTGGCTGTCAACCAGAATTGCCGGGCCCCGGTTGAAATGCCTTTAGGAGGGTAAGCGCAGATGGCCACCGGGCCGGAGGAGGTTGACAATGCGGCGTGCTTTCCTGTTGTTGCTGGGAGTGTTGATGGTTGCGGGCGGGGGGTGTGGTGGAGAAAGCACCCCCTTCATGAGTCTGGGCCCCGGCGAGGACGCTTCGCGGTTGGAACCGGACGTTCCCATTGCGCGGCCGCAACCCCGTCCCCGGGAAGATGTTACACCACAACCGGACGCGGGCAGCGAGGACGCGCTGTGGGTGGAAGACGGCGGTTTTGAGCCGGATCTGCCCGAGCCGGTTCAGCTTGCCTGGACGAAATGCGACACGTCCGATTTCTCCGGTTCCTACCCCGCACCGGGGCCGGAAGTAAAGTGTACCTTTATCGACGTGCCCTACGACCATGCCCAGCCAGAAGGCGGGACAGTGAGCCTTCGTCTTGCCCGGCACGATTCCCCCGATGCCGAGGAGGCTATTTTCTTTCTGGCGGGCGGCCCTGGTGGCTCCGCGGTGGAGCAGAGCGGCATTGTGCCCATGCTCATGGGCGGACTCGCCGACCACTTCGATCTGGTTTACCTGGACCAGCGGGGTACGGGCGGGTCCGGCTACCTTTCATGCTCCAACGGCTACCCATACAGCGAGTATGAATGGGAGGCCTGTGCCGACGAACATTCGGGTGCGTCGCTGGCTCACCATCTGACCCTGGACGCGGCAAGAGACCTGGACTACGTCCGCCAGGCGCTGGGATACGATGAGCTCAACATGCGGGGAGGATCGTACGGTACCCGGGTCGCGCTTGAGTATCTGCGCCAGTTCCCGGAGCATGCCGGCATGGTCGTCTTGGACGGAGCCGCCCCCCCTGATACCGATCTGTTCGGCATGGTGGTGGAGGCCCCCGACCAGGGCATCGAGTGGCTATCTGCTGAGTGCGAGTCAGATCCGAAATGCCTGGCCGCCAGCCCCAATTTGGTGGCGGACCTGTGGACCCGGCGGGCCCTTCTGACCGAAGATCCGCACGCCATCATGATCAACGGAGCGCTCTACCTTGAAGACGAGCAGCTTTTTGTGGACGCGCTTGTCGGCGCTCTCTACTCAGCCAAGACCCGATACATGGTTCCGAGGGCGATCCACGACGCGGTTTCGGGAGATAACAAGAAATGGAATCAGGTGCTCTCCTATCTCATCGGGGCCCCGGTGAAGGAGCCGGGAGCCCGTGTGGACGGTGCTGCCGAACCGTACCCTTCTCACTTGTTTCTCCCCTTGCCGGGGTTGAATGACAGCCCTGTGTCGCCCGCGATGTTCGCGCTCGTCACCTGTTCCGAGTGGTTTTCTCAGTCGGGCGGCATGGCGACCCTGGAGGCCAAGGTAGCGCAGAGCGAGTGGGTGGGCTCCGACCCCCTCGATACCGCGGCCACCTGCAACTTGTGGGCCCGTCCCGTGGATGACGAACTCAGCGCACCGGTCTACTACCCGGACCCGGTGCTCCTCATTTCCGGGCAGTATGACCTTAACACCTTTGCGTCGCTGGCCGACCATGCAGCCGAGACCCTCCCCCAGTCAACCCACGTGGTGGTGCCCTATGCGACGCACTCGGCATTGATCACAGATTGCGGGGCCGGAATCATTGAATCGTACTTTCTGGCCGGGGGTGATATTGACGAGGTGGACCTCGCCTGTCTCCAACACGTCAAGCATGCGGCGTGGTAAGCGGTGAGCTTTGAGCAGTGAGCTGTGGGCAGAGTTATTGGAACAGGCAACGTAGTCGCGTCATTAATTCGTCCCGCACCGAACGGAACCCTCCCAACGCGTCATCGCTTTGAACTTCAGCAGGGTCCGGCAGACCCCAGTGAACGCGGATGGCGTCAGCCAGCCAGACCGGACATACTTCGTCCGCGCAAAGAGTGATCACGGCATCGACTTCTTCAGGCCGAACCGCATCGATGCCTTTGGAGTATTGGCCGGAAATATCGATGCCGATTTCCGCCAGGGCTTGCACCGCCAGAGGGTGCACCCGGGATGGGGCCGATCCCGCCGAGAACACGCGGACACCCTTCGGGGCCAGGTGCCGAGCGATCCCTTCCGCCATCTGGCTCCGCGCCGAGTTGGCAACGCACAGGAACAGGATTCCCGACGGTTTGGCGGCCATCAACCTGGCGGCATCCCCGCGCCAGGCGCCAACCCCAGTGTCTACTGGCTTGTCGCTCATTGGCAATTCCTCCAGAACAGTACCGGCCGTGCATCGTAGCACTCCCTGATGATAGATGGTAATCTGAACGTCGAGAGACAAGGGGATACCCAATGATGAATCGACTCATCCCGGCCATAGTGTTGATCACCTTGTCGTTCTCGTGTGCGCACAATCCCCAAATCGGGAAGGACCGGGAAACTGCTGTCTATCTCTACGAAGTTGAGTTCTATTTCGACGGGCAGTTGCTGGAAGCAAAGCGGCCCGCGCGCTGCTTTTCGGAAATGATCTGCCCCAAGCGAAGCCGGGATGACCAGGGGCCCATTGAGCCCCGGCCGATGCTCAACGTCTCACCCTTGGCCCAGGGTCGCAACGATGTGGTTTTTACACCAACACCTGCTCGGGATGGCGGTGGAGGTACGCTGACGGTGCGCATCCGGCTGTCCAATCTGGAGTCCACGCTGCAAAGATACGTGGACAAGATGGCGGCCGCTCGCATCGGCTGGGCCAGCGTCGAGCAGATGAAGAAGGAGCCGACGGGGTTCTTCGGCTGGCTGCCGGGTTTTCCGGTTCCGTGTACCGTTCTCGTTGCCCCCTCCGGCTCGCCGGAGATTGCGCTGGCGGGCGACTATTTCTACCGCCGGCGCAGCCTGCGGGACGAGTATTTTAACGATAAAGACTTCTCGTTGGATCGACTCAACGAGGAGGTGCAGGAGTACTATCGGGCGCCACCGCCCGAAGGGATCGACGTCAAGGGTCTGAAGCTCAACCGATGGGTTGAGTTTGAGTACGACTTCGACGACGGCGAACAGCCCCGTCGAATCGTTGTTCTGGCGACTGACCTCAACCTGGTGGTTG
>CAZVFX010000175.1:0-11858 GCA_964626565.1 uncultured Myxococcales bacterium | reverse complement strand
AGCTGGACAACCGCCCTTCGGGTCGGTCAATATGCGCTTGTTTTAGGCCTAGATGGCAGTGGAGACCATCCAACTGCAGCCGGTTGCCCGCCTGGAGGCGACGCACCGCATCCCGCGCCTGGCCGCCTTCCAGGCTGAAACCGAACCGGCTCCAAGCCGGCGTGCCGTCGGTCATCAGGTTGATGCGGATGGCGACTTTGGGCTTCAAGTTAAGCTTCTTCGCCACCTTCTCGGCCAGGGCCAGTTCGTCAAAATGATCCAGGTGAACCATTGCGCCCTGACTCAAGGCCTTTTGAAGCGCCGACTCCGGCTTGTACGGGCCGTTGAAGTGAATCTTCTCCGGGGCAACTCCGTTGTGGATCGCCTTGTCGTATTCAAACTCTGAAACCACCTCGGCCCACGAGCCCTCCCGGTGGAAGATCTTGCAGATCGACTCCAGGTAGTTGGTCTTGTACGACCACGCCAGCCGGAACTTCGGGTAGCGGCGGGAGACCAGATCCTTCAACTCTCTCACCTTCTCCACCAGCTTCTTCTCGGAAAACACAAACAAGGGAGAACCGTATTTTTCAATCAACTGCGAGACGGCCACGCCGTCGATGTGAGTCAGAGGCCGGGCCGCCTGGGTCCGGGAGAACTTGTTCATCATGCCCATCTGATGGCGTACCAGCACCGGGCGTTCGTATCTGGGCTTGCTCATTGGTCTCCTCCACCGGTAACAATCTCGCCCGCGGAAGCGATCTGTTGGAAATCGGCCAGCCGGGCGATCTGGTCGATGGCGATGCGAACAAACATGGTGCCCGCCTCAAATTCGGTCATGGGCTCCACCTTTTCACCTGCTGCGAGCCTGGCCACCGCGGCGGGCAGGTTCATCCCGGCCCCCGCAGAAAGATAGCTCCATGCGGGAAACCTGGGGTTGACTTCCAAGAGGTGGTAGCCGCCGTCCTTATCCTTGATTACTTCCACTTCGCAAGGCCCCTTCCACTTGAGATGGGACATGAATTTCCTGGTTATTTCCAACAATTGCGGGTCCTTGATGGCCACCCCGGCCCACCCTTTCCCCTTGTCGGTGATGTAGGTCTTCTTCATGGGAACGGCGCCCACCAGGCCCCCTTCCCCGTCTCCCACCGCGACCACGTCCAGCTCTTCCCCTTCCACCTGCTGCTGGATGATTACGGGCACACCCCATTTGGCCACGGAGCGGTGGAAACCGGCCACCGCTTCGTCAACGCTCCTGGCGAAAATCGCACCGTAGTAGAGACCCTTGACGAAGAACGGGTAAGGCACCTCTTCATGGATCTTGTACAGCGACGCGGAGTCGGAAACTACCTTGGTTTTGGGCACCGCGATTCCCGCCTGCTCGCCCATCTCCGCCAACCGCACCTTGGACCGCATATCGTACTGCTCGGCCGTGCACAGGAACATACCCACACCCATTTCCGCCAGGGTGTCCTCCAGCGCCATGAACGAAGGCAGCTCCGCGTCCAGGGTCGGGATGATCACGTCCATGCCCGTGCGGTGTTTTATATACGCCAGTCGCTCCCGCAGTGCGTCCACCCCCTGAGAGGGATAGGGGACGAGAAAGACGTCGTCCACCAGATCCCGGGCGTAAATGCCAGGGTCCAGGCTGTCGTAAGCCAGACCCACGATCCGCCCCTTGAAATCGGGGTCGAGGCGCAAAGCTCGAATCACGGTGATCCCCGGCCCCGGATTATCCGTGGCGTTGAGGCCCGTCACCGCGACGGTATAGTTGTAAGCACCCATGACGCCCTCCCTACAGTTCGAAGTCGGGAGCCAAAACGCCATTTTCCCGGAGCATGAAGAGGAAGTCGTCGAGGTCGCGGTTGAGGTCCTCACCCTGTACCTCGAAAGCCTCCTCCATGCTGGTCACCAGCTCCGCCCTTCCCAGCTCTTCCTTCAGCCCTTCCAAGATAAGCCGGCCCGCAGCATTGGTGTTAAACGAAGCACCGGAGTATGGGTCAAAAACGAACCCGGTTTCACTGACTGCCAGATCCCTCAGCTTCTGCTTGTGGTCCATGACTGCACTCCCTGATTTTACTTTTTCGGCGACCTTCCGCCGTTGCCTGATACCAACCTAAACCGCCCGTCGCGGAAAAGGTTCCGATTTTTTGTTATCTTCCGGGGCCGCCGGGGCCGCGAGGCCCGCCGGGGCCGCCCGGACCGCCCGGACCGCCGGGCATCACGCAGAAGCCCATTATCCCGCAAACAAGTTGGCCGTCGCAGGTGAATTCGCCCCGGCAGTCAGGCACGCAAACGTGGAAATTAGGCTCGCACACGTAGCCTTCCCGGCACATGTCCCCATCGGGGGGGCCGAAGCAGAGGGGAAGGCAGGTAGCCTTGTCCCCCAGCATCGCACACCCGGTTTCGGGTGGGCACGGAGCGCCGCCCCCGCCGCCCCCGGGCGGAGGTCCACACGGCACCGTGCACATGCCGTCTTTCCAGCCGGTGGCCACTCCTGCATCCTCCTGAGGAATGCACATGTTGCCAACGCACTCAGAATTCTCAGCGCAGGGTGCTCCCACCGGGCTCACGTCGGGCAGATCAAACTCACACCGGCCTTCGGCGCCGCAGGCGTAATCGGGCGGGCAGGGCAGATCGTGGCGACAGTCGGGGAAGCAGGCGTTGTACAGCGGGTGGCAAATGTACCCCTCCCGGCACTCGGAGTCGGCGGAACAGGCCGGCAGACAGTAGAGGCCATCCACAAGATCGGTGCAGATTCCGGTTCCGGGGCACTGAGAGTCTGTGCACAGCTCACTGCACATGCCCCCGACAAAACCGGTGGGCTCCCCGCCCAGCTTTTCGCCCAGGCAGATCCCCCCTTCGCACTGCTGCCCCCATCCACACGCTTCTCCCGTGGGGCGGCTGTCCTTAGTTTCCGGGTCGCCGCAGCCGCCTAGAAACAGAGCGCTCAACGCAATGACCAAAGTTCCTCTATAGAGCATTATTTCCCCTTTCTGCTCGACCATCCCAGGGTAAGCACCATCACGTGAAAACCGGGTTCGACGGCTTCCGCCCCCGATTCATACTTCAGCTTCTGGAACTCGTAAAAGGCCGCGAACCGCATACCGCCACCCAGCGCGGCAGCCACGCGGCACCACGCACCCCACTGAATCGTCTCCGGGGTGTTGTACACCACCGCCTGCTCCAAATAGGCGGGTTTGTTCTCCTCCCCGTACTTGGCGCCCACGACAACCGACACCGGCCCCACCGGAGCCGACGCAGACAAGTAGCCGGTGGCGTAGCTCTCGCCGTCTGCCTGCTGGTATGCCCCACCGGGGATGAGCAACACTCTGCCGCCCACCGGCATATCCCAAGCCGCGGCGGTCCGGTATACCGTCTCATCGGTGTAGAAACTGCCGCTGCCGGAGACACGGATATTGCCCCACGGGCTCACCCGCAACAAAGCCCCTGCCGCACTCATCGGTTCCTCCCCAACCATATCGTTGGATAGCCGACCGTATTGGGCGGTGAGGCCCCAGAAGGGGAAGGTGAGGCCCGCGTGGCCGTACATTTCATGCTGGGAGAACTCGTCGTCCCATGCACTGATGAAGCCGTCCTGCCGGGTCTGAAACCGAGTGTAACGGTACGCCGCTCCCAGGAGGAAACGATCGGCCAGCAACGTGGGCAGCGACAGCACTATTCCGTTGGCCGATTCTTTTGCGGGGTGGTCAGTGTAGGCGTAGTACACTCCCGACACCGAAGGGACAAACAGGTAAGCTGGTACAGAGAGAGCCAGACCTTCTTCAGCCGACTCGTGCCCCGGAGAAAGCTCCAGCACCTTTTTGAAATCGTCTCTGGCCGCTGACTTGCGCCCCAGGTAGTAGCGGCTCCACCCCCTTCCCAGCCATGAATCCACCGACTCGGAGTTGAGGGTCAACGCCCGGCCGTACTGCTCGCTCGCATCGCCATAGTTCTTGTTCTGGAAGTACAGCCATCCCAACCGCAACGCGAGCTGAAAATCCTGGGGATACTCGTCCAGCAAGGGCTCGAGGACCTCGATGGCTTTGCCATACCTGCCGCCGTTTTCGTATTCATACGATCGCCCGAACGCGTCGGCGTAAGGGTCGGCGAAGACCGGAGCAACCATGGATAACAGGACGAGGAGGCCCACAACAGGGCCGAGTGTGGTGCGACGGCATAACATGCCGTTAGTGTAAGCCTGTCGGCCTTGGGGGACAAGGGGTTTGCGCGGCTTGCCGAATTCGGCCTCGAAAGTCCGTACTGGCTTTGGCCGGCGCCGTGATGGACTCTCAGCTTGCCCCAGGGATCGAGCGCGCCCGTTTTCTCTCTTGTATGATCATCCGATCAGATGCAGAATAGGCCATGGCAATGCAACTGTTAGTCTATTATGGAGGCATTATGCGTACGCCCGGAAAGACCTGTCGGTGGTTGGTTGTTTTCGCTTGCCTGCTCCTCGCTGCGTGCGGTAGCGACTCGAAGACAGCGGAAGATGCCGTCGATGCGGCGATTGAAGAGGTTGAAGTCGTCGCTGAAGTGACGACGCCGGAGATCATCTGCAAGCCCAACTGCGAGTGGAAAGAGTGCGGCGACGACGGCTGCGGAAACACTTGCGGCGAGTGTGCCATCGGGCTTGTCTGCTCGGATTCCTGGAAATGCCTCAGCAAAGATTGCACCGGACAACCCTTCGTCATCGCCGGCGGGTTGAAAACCGCCACGGGCGAAATACCGTTCAACCGGGTCGCGGTACAGATGTACCACAAAACAGACCCGGAATCGGAAGAAGATGGGTGCATCGCGGTGGTAGAGTTGGACTTCGACTCCGACAACGGCTGCAGGCTCCACGCCAAGGCGGGCGGAATCCTGGGGCCGGAGGGAGAACTGACCCTTCAGGAGTTCTCCTTCGACGCTGACTCCAACTGCGAAGGGCTGGCCAGCAGTTCGTACGGCGCGTACGCGGACATCGGCGGCTTGACCAAAGCCCATATCTTGCTCCTCTCCGACATGGTGGAAGGGGACGGACCGGAGACCTGTTTTCCAACCTCACTTGGACTCAAACTGGAAGGCAGGATCGACGCTCTGGGGGCGGGCCTCGAGATGCAGCTCGAAGATACCTCGATCCTCGTTACCGGAAGTATCCAATCCATCGGAAACCCTGCGCTCAGTTGTCCCTGTCTGGCAGATTGTACAGGTAAAAAATGCGGCGGGGACGGCTGCGGCGGCAGTTGCGGCGACTGTGTCGGCGACTCCTACTGCCAGGACGGGCTGTGCATGTCCGGGCCGTGCGAGCCTCAGTGCGACGGTAAGGAGTGCGGCAGCGACGGGTGCAACGGTATTTGCGGAGAATGCGGCTGCGGAGAACTGTGCGAGGAAGACACCTGTGAGTTCATCGCTTGCGATGACAAGGAATGCGGCAGCGACGGTTGCGGCGGTAACTGCGGGCAGTGCGATGGAGTCCAAGACGCGTGCGTGGATGGAACTTGCACCTGCTTCCCTGACTGCGTGGGTATAGAATGCGGGGATGATGGCTGCGGCGGGTCGTGCGGCGAATGCGGAGGAGTCCAGGAAGCCTGCACCGATGGTGCCTGCGTCTGCGTACCGGCCTGCGAGGACAAAACGTGCGGCGCAGACGGTTGCGGTGGGGTTTGCGGAGAGTGCGACCCCGGTTGCTTCTGCCTGGCCAGCCAGTGCTTCTGCGATTGCCCGCTCGAGAGCGAGTGTGAAGACGGCGAGGTCGCCTGCGCAGGTGACTCAGGGTACGTGACGTGCGAACAACTTGCCGATCCTTGCCAGGACTTCTGGCATTTCTCCGAGGAGTCGACCCAGTGTGCCGAGGGGACAGTGTGTTCGGCCGGCGAATGCATCTGCTTGCCCGACTGCGCGGGTAAAGACTGCGGTGCGGACGGCTGCGGAGGCAGTTGCGGAGATTGCGTCATCGGTTCGCAATTGTGCGTGGACGGCCTGTGCAAAGAGCTGAGTGATGTGGGCAAGGCGTGCTCGGATGACGGTGATTGCAACACCGACGGTGGCTGCTATGCCGGCTTCTGCACTGCTGTCTGCCGCCTTGCAGGAGAGCTTATCCCCGGTGCCTGCGAAGGCTCTTACGGCGGCTCGGACTGGGGCCCGCTCTTTGCCTGCCCCGTGGACCTGGACTTCTGTATGCCGGGCAACGTAGACAACAAGATGCTGGCCTGCGCCAGCGACGAGGACTGCGAGGCCATCGACCTGGCCGGTTTCGTCTGTGCGCTCTCTTTCACCGGCGCTGACGGCTCGGTAGGCGGCAAATGTATGCCGCCCGCTGACCGCGCCCCGGCGGGTTCCCCCTGTGCCGGGGGCGACGGCCTGGGCTGCACCTCTCTCATCTGCCTCCACCCCGACATGAACCCGGCAAGCCCGGGCCTGTGCGCGGCCTACTGCGGCAGCCACAACACGGTGTGCCCCGACGGCACCATTTGTACCGCCTACCCATTCAAGGAAGGAGGAGAGACCGTAGGCTACGGACCGGTTTGCGCCCCCTTCGGAGGCTCTCTGGCAGAGTGCCAGACCACGGCCGATTGCCAGGTGGGCAAAGAGTATTGCGGCGCAGTAGTGAGCCCGGCCGGAGTCGACTGGGATCTCCGCTGCCTCGATGCCGTAAATCCGGAAGGGGGGTGGTTGGGAGACGCTTGCACCCACGACGACGACTGCCTGGAGCAGTTCTGCATGTTCGGCACCTGGGCAGCCAACGTGGATACCTACTGCACACGTCCGTGCACCGACGATTCCCATTGCAACGAAGACACGGTGTGCCGGGAAGTGCACTTCACTCCGTTCGAGGGGGTCCTGCCCGACGGGCCATTCGAAACCAGCGTGTGCCTCAAAACTGCAGAAGGCGCCCCCTGCTTTGTCGAAGAGGACAACTCTGTTTGCGAATTCGACTGGAGCTTCTGCGAGCCTATCCCCGGTGGCGTGGGCTGGCTGGGAAGCTGCGTCAGCGCAGCCTGCCCTCCAAGTTGCGAAGGAAAGGCATGCAAGGAAGACGACGGCTGCGGCACTGCCTGCCTTGAAGCCTGCCTGGCAGAGGGCGAGCCGTGCCTGGAAGGGACGGAATGCCTGTCCGACTTCTGCGTAGACGGCTACTGTTGCGCCACATCATGCGACGGTTTGTGCGAGAGCTGTGGCCTCGCAGAACAGGAAGGGACCTGTTCGCCGTTGGCTAACGGCGACGACCCGGAAGTCGAGTGCGGCGCGTGCCAGCGCTGCAACGGTGCAGGTGGATGCGGCTTCCTCCCTTCCGGACCGGAACCCGCGGAGTTGTGCCCCATCTGCCATGTGTGTGACGACGCGGGAGCGTGCCAACTGGTGGAACCCTTGACCGACCCGCAGATGGGGTGCGAGCCGTGCTTCACGTGCGGCGAAGAAGGGGAGTGCGTGCCCATCGAAGCAGGGTTGGACCCAAAGGATGGCTGCGAGGAAACGGAGCCTGAGTCGTGCCTGACCAGCGGCGCGTGTAACGGCGCAGGCGAGTGCGAACTGTGGATTTCCGACACGCCGTGCTCCGAATCGGTTTGCGAAGAGGCCGTGGATTATCCGCCCTCGCTGTGCGATGGACTGGGTGTTTGCGTGCCCCAGGAAGGAGTCCCCTGCCCGCCCTACACGTGTGCGGCGGACGTGCCCGACTGCCTGGCCGCGTGCGAGGTTTCCGAGCAGTGCACCGAGGGTAACTGGTGCGCGGCCGGTGTGTGTGAGCCGGTCCCCGAATGCCCGGCAGGATTGAAGCTGTTGTGCAACTCAATGCTGCCCGCGTCCACAGAGCCCATGAATAACGATTGGGAAGACTACGGAAGCTGCGGTGCCGGAGTACCGTACCAGGGGCCGGACCGCATCTATGCAATCAATATGGCCGACGATACCCTTATCACTTTCACGGCCACCGACATGGCGTTCGATGTGGCGCTCATGCTGCTGGAAGACGCGTGCGACCCGGCTCTCGGGTGCACCGAATCGGCCGACCTCTATCCTGCGGGCGGAGCCGAGACCATCACGTTCCTGGCCGAGGCCAGCAAGCAGTACTACTTCTCCGTTGACGGCATAACCCCCGAAGACAAAGGGGAGCTGATGATAGGGGTGGACTGCTGCACTTTGAGTTGTGCGGCCGAGAACCCCTGCGGCGACGACGGCTGCGGCGGCTCCTGCGGGACCTGCCTGGAGGGCGAATTGTGCCACGAGGCACAGTGCCACATTTGTGCGGAAGACGCCGGCGGAGAACCCAACGACCTGTGCCTCGAAGCGGTCCCGCTGGAGGAAGGGGAATATGACGAGATGCTCCTCTGCCCGGAGAACGACGTCGATTGGTTCGCCATCGAGCTTGCCGAAGGCGACTCACTGTCTGCACTTCTGGAGTTCGATGCGGAGGCGGTAAATCTGGACCTGGCCCTCTTTGCCACAGACTGTGAATCGCTGGTGGCCGAATCGGCCTCGGAGACCGAGGAAGAACTGCTCCAGCATGTGGCATTTGCGCCGGAAACGTACTACTTGAGAGTGCTCTCTCCCGACGGCGGGCAGGCGGGCTACAGCTTGACGGTATCCATTATGCCGCCCGAATGCCTCGCCGACGACGAGTGCCTCCCCGGCGAAGAGTGCGGCCTGTACGAATGCACTACTCCGCCCGAGCCGTGCCAGACGGTCTCGGCCCTGGCATGCGGAGATGCACTCCAGGAAGACACCTCCGGACTGCCCGACCAGATGACCGACTACACTACCTGCACCACGACGTCCTTCCCGGGTCCGGAGAACATCTACTCCATGACCCATGAGGCTGCCACCGTGGTGACCCTGGGCCTTTCCGGGCTTCCGGAAGGGGGCGCGCTAGCAGTGCTGGAGGAGTTCTGCGCTTCCGACTGGGCGTGCATCGACTCAGCCATCAGCTCCCCTCTCCTGGGGCCGGCCCAACTCACGGTCAGGATGGAGGCCGGAGTTCCTTACTGGGTAGTCATCGACGGCCAATCCGCTGAAGATTTCGGGCCCTACACGGTTACTGCCGAATGCTGCGTGCCTTCTTGCGATGACAAAGTCTGTGGCGATGACGGCTGCGGTATGAACTGCGGCGATTGTCCCGGGCCTCAGGACGCCTGCGTAGAAGGCGCGTGCGTTTGCCAGCCCGCGTGCGAGGGCCTTGAGTGCGGGCCCGACGGATGCGAAGGAATTTGTGGCGAGTGCCTGGGGCCACAGGACCTTTGCGAGGATGGCTTGTGCGTCTGCCAGCCCGACTGTACCGACAAGGTCTGTGGCGACGATGGCTGCGGCGGCAGTTGCGGCGAGTGCGAAGGGGAGCAGATAGGATGCGTGGAAGGGGCGTGCGAGTGTATCCCCGACTGCGAGGTCAACGTGTGCGGTGCTGACGGCTGCGGCGGCATTTGCGGGGTTTGCGAAGGGCCCCAGGACCTGTGCGTGGAAGGCCAATGTGTCTGCCAGCCCGCATGCGATGGCATGGAGTGCGGGGACGACGGCTGCGGCGCGGTGTGCGGCACCTGCCCCGGACCGCAGGACGTTTGCGAGGCGGGCGCTTGCGTCTGCATGCCTGACTGCACGGACAAGGTATGTGGGGACGACGGCTGCGCGGGCAGTTGCGGCGACTGTTCACCGGGACACGGCTGCTCCGGCGGCCAATGTTCTTGCCTCACCGGCTACGAGGCCAACGAATCGTGCGGCGCGGCCAAATCGGTTTCCGCCGGCAACTATCCCGACCTTGGCATCTGCCCGGGTGGAGACAAGGACTGGTATGCCATTGCGTTGAGCAACGGGCAGACGGTCACAGTAACCATCGAGTTTACCCATCAGGACGGAGACCTGGACCTCTTCCTGTACAACCCCGGCAACTGTGTCGGCTATCTCACCGGTTCGTCATCGAGCACCGACAACGAGTCCATCACCTACACAGCCACTTCCGGGGCCACCTATTACCTCATGGTAACCGGCTTCTGGCCCAACACCATCAACGACTACGTCCTGGACGTGGTGGTGCAATAGGGAAGACCACCCTTCTCTTCGATGACGACCGGGTGTGGTGCCGTCGTATACACACCCGGTCCTCTGAAGCCTTTCCCTTGACAGCCAGACTGCCCAGTGCTGTACTTGTGCCTCGACGGGAGGCACACCATGTACACCGGACTGATCCTCGCTGAAAGCCTGCAGAACGAAGAGGTCCTTTCCCTCATGCGCGTGGTGCGCAGGGAGGTGTGGGAAGTCGGCCCCCGGGCGGCCGACTTCCAACCCACCACCTGGAACGCCATCTTCGTAGAAGGGGATACAGATAAGATCGAGTCCACAGCAGAAGCCCTGAGCCATGCGCTCATCCCCCGCTGGTACGCCAACCTGTCCACCGACGAGACGGAATACGTCGTCTTTCCCGGACGCATCTTCACCCACGGCAAGGGAGATCGTTCAGCGGCGAGCGAGGCGATGGAATACGGACGTTCCCTCGGAATCCCTGAGCATCAGTTGGACTGGGTGAGCTAGTGGCACGTTGAGTCGCCCTGGTCGCACTGCTGGTGTAGCCCCGAACCTACGCAGTCGCAGTCGTATACCGAAACGCAGTTATTGCCCGGGGCTGGTCCGTAGTTGCATTCGAACTCCCCCGCTCCGATGGACAAGCAGGCGTCGACAGATAGCGGACTGCTGTCGTTGCAACTCTGGTCATTGGAGCCGGCGCACGGCTTGACTATCCGGACATAGACGCATTCCAATGCGTCGCAACTTTGCAGTGGGACGCCGCCTTCTACCAGTTGACAGCAGAGTTGATGCATGCCGAATGGTACATTGGCGAACACGTACGGAGATTCCTGAACGCTTCCGTCGACGGAGCCATCAAGGAGGCACTGCACGCTCAGCGATTGGGCTACTGCGGCGGGGCATTCGCCTATGTCGAATTCCACCGTAACCGGCGTCAACGGAATCTGCTGCTGGATCTTCTGCAGGAGAGTCGGCGACAGAAACTCCACCGCCGGGTCCTGGCACTCGAAGTTGAGGCAACATTGGGCCGGGCCGCAGCTTCCGCAACTCCCCCCGCACCCGTCATCGCCGCACTCCATGCCCTCACATTCCGGCTGACAGATGCAGACGTCTTCTTCACAGAATTCCTGCGTCCCTTCGCACTCCCCGCAACTACCTCCGCAGCCGTCGGGTCCACATCCCTTTCCGATACAATTGGGAAGGCAGACGCATTCTCCATCAACGCAGGCATCCGGCCACCCCGGAGCGCCGACATCACATTGATTGTCGTCGTCGGCGAGGTACTGGCACTCTTCCCCAACGCAGATGTCATCTGTGCAGGGGTTGCCGTCTTCGCAGTCATCATTCGCGTCGCAACACCCGAGGTAGCTGTAGTAGAAGCAACCGCCATCCACACACATTTCGAAACTGCACGGGTCAGCGTCTGCGCAGTCACCGCAACTACCACCACAGCCGTCATCGCCGCATTGCTTTCCCCAGCAGTCGGGCTCGCATACGTCGGCGTTGTTTTCCGGTAGGTCCAGCCAATCGTCGATGAGATCGGCCGCACTCTTGTCGCTCTCCGCCAACTCATCAGGGTCCGGAATCTCGGGAACCTCCGCGTCAGCGACGGCAAGGAAGTCTGCATCGAGCGAGTCGAGCAAATCGGGGGCATTCAGGTCAAGAAAGTCCGGATGCAGCAACTCAGCGGGTGCTGCGTCCCACAGATTGGGGAAGTCCGGATGACTGAGGTCGAGTAGGTCCGGTTGCAACAGCTCGGTTGGAATTGCATCGCACAGGTCGGGGAAGTCTGCCTCTGGCTTTGACGAAAGGTCCGGCAGGGTTCGGGCGTCGACAAGACTAGCTTGGTCCGGTTGCACCGTGTCCTCGGGGTCCGGCCAGTGAAGGTCCAC
>CAZVFX010000174.1:10167-11862 GCA_964626565.1 uncultured Myxococcales bacterium | reverse complement strand
GGGCGCCGCAGGTCACCGCCGGCTTCCGGCTTTTGGGTCTTAATGACGCGATTTCAGGCACGGTTGCCGGAATTCGAGCAAGAAGACACGCGCGTCCGTAGTCCTCAGAACCCTAGTCCAGGGCGTTTGAAACTTTGATCCCGTATGAATCGCAGGTCAGAGGTTTCCCGGCCTGCCGGTAGACCTTGACAAAGTAGGTCTTGGTGTCGCTGTTGCAGTCGTGGGGTCCGGGGGGGGTGTTGGGAGGCGAGCAGGGACACTCGCCTGCAGAGCCGCTGGTGAAGTCGGTGTACCACGTGAAATCATCGGCCGCGGTGCAAATCTTGTCCGCCCCTTCGCAGGTCCCCCGGTGCACGTCAAAGATGAACTGGCCGTCGGGATTGGAGGTGAACACCACCGCGACGTTGAAGGTGTCGCAGCTCAAATCGGGAGTATCTTCGGCCTTGAACTTGAGCCAGTCTGCATCACCGTCGACGACCAGGTTGCCGGCGAAGGTCGCTGACTCGCCGCTGTCCGCGACAGTGCCCAGATCATAAGCATCTGCACAAGTGTCGCCCGTCGCTTCGTTGCCGTCCTGTCCGCACTCGCACCCGTCCGCGGCCAGTACATTGATGTCGTAGTATCCCGCGTCGCACGAGGCAATCTCGCAGGCTCCGGCCACGCACTCCCCGTCGGCATAGGGAATGGCGCCGCAAAGATCTGCGTCACTCCCGTCATCCACCTGGCCGTTGCAGTCGTCATCCTGCTGGTTGCAGATTTCAGGTTTGCCAGGATTAATAGAGCCGTTCTCGTCGTTGCAATCCCCGCCGCCCAGCGGACACACTGCGGGAGAACCCACCACCGACATGTTCTTGTCGCAGTAGTCGTCACCGTCATCATCACAGCCTCCGTCGATGACATTGTCACAATCGTTGTCCTTGCCGTTGCACAGTTCCAGGGCCTCGGGATTGATTCCCGCGTTTGCATCGTTGCAGTCACCGCCGGCCACCCCCAAGTAGGGGGGCGAAGACTCGCACAGGCACTTTGAATCAGCGGACAGGCCAAAGCCGTCTCCGTCTACGTCTTTGTAGTACCACGCACAGGCCTGGGCATCCTCCTCGTCGATGACCGCGTCGCAGTCATCGTCCAGATCGTTGCAGAACTCAGCCGCGTCGGGGTTCACCGCCCCGTTGTTATCGTTGCAATCGCCGGGGAGCTGGGACTTGTAGTTGCCCGCAGGGGAGCACAGGCACTGGGAGTCACCGGCGAGGCCCCAACCATCGTTGTCCGCGTCCCGGTAGTAGATCTCGCACTGGCCCGTCGCGTTCTCATCCACCTGCCCGTCACAGTCGTTGTCAAGGCCGTCGCATATTTCCAAAGCGCCGGGATAGGCCTGGGCGCTACTGTCGTTGCAGTCGCCGGTGACTCCGGAAGTGTACGATCCGGTTGCAGAGCAATAGCACTTGGAATCGTTGGTCACCCCATAGCCGTCGGCATCGTTGTCCCGGTAGTAGGTGGTGCAACCGGGTGCGCCTTCCTCGTTGTCGTTGCCGTCGCAGTCGTCGTCGAGCGCGTTGCACACTTCGGTGGCGCCGGGATTGACGTTGGCGTTGGCGTCATTGCAGTCACCCGTGAGAGTGGCCGAGTACGGGGCTTCAGCGCCGCACAGGCACGAGGAATCGGCCAGGAGTCCATAGCCGTCGCCGTCCGCATCCT
>CAZVFX010000174.1:0-10067 GCA_964626565.1 uncultured Myxococcales bacterium | reverse complement strand
CCGCACAGGCACGAGGAATCGGCCAGGAGTCCATAGCCGTCGCCGTCCGCATCCTGATAGTACGCGATGCACCCCTGTGAGTCTTCCTCATCCACCGAACCGTCGCAGTCGTCGTCGACATCGTTGCACACTTCCGGAGAATCGGGGTGAGCGAGGTTGTTGTTGTCATTGCAATCCCCGCCCTGAGTCGCGGTGTAGACCCCTGAGGCATCGCAAGCGCACACCGAATCCGACGTAATCCCGTATCCGTCGCCGTCCGCATCCTTGTAGTACGTGGTGCAGGCGGGGGCTCCTTCGTCTACCTGGCCGTTGCAGTTGTCGTCGACGCCGTTGCACAACTCCAGGGCGTTGGGGTTCACCGAGGTGGCCGAATCGTTGCAGTCGCCGGAACTCAATGCAGTGTAGTTCCCGGAAGCCGAGCACAAGCACTGGTGGTCACCGGAAATGCCGAATCCGTCACCGTCCAGATCCTTGTAGTAGGTTTCGCAGCCCGAGGCGCCGGCTTCGTCCGACTGCCCGTCGCAGTTGTCGTCCTTGTTGTTGCAGGTTTCCACCGCACCGGGGTTGACCGCCTGGCTGCCGTCGTTGCAATCCCCGCTGACGGTGGCGGTGTAGGGGCTGGACGAAGAGCACCGGCACTTGCTGTCGGAACCCTGTCCGTAGTCGTCGCCATCCGCGTCTTTGTAGTACACCGTGCACCCTTCCGCCCCGACCTCGTCGCTCTGGCCATCGCAGTCATCGTCCTTGCCGTTGCATACTTCCACCGCACCGGGGTTGACACTCCCGTCGCCGTCGTTGCAGTCGCCGCCGACGTTGGCGCTGTAGGCCCCGGACGGCCCGCACAGGCACTTCTTGTCGCTGTTGATGCCATAACCATCGCCGTCGCCGTCCTTGTGAAAGTCGGAGCAGGCGGGCGCGCCCTCGTCCACCTGGCCGTCGCAGTTGTCGTCCTCGGCGTTGCACAGTTCAGGAGCATCGGGGTGGACATTGGCCGCCTCGTCGTCGCAATCACCGGAGCCGTTGAGACACGTATTGGGTGTGCCGACCACGTCCATAGCCTGATCGCAGTAGCCGTCATTATCGTCGTCGCACCCGTCGTCGGCCGCGCCGCTGCAGTCATTGTCCAGGTTATCGCAGATGTCGGTCACTGCCGGATGCACGGCATCATCCAGGTCGTCACAGTCGCCCCCGCCCTTGGGGCATACCGCAGGCGTGCCCACGGTGGCCATACCATCATCGCAGTAGTTGTCGTCGTCCTTGTCGCAGCCGTCGTCAACGCCGTTGAGACAATCGTTATCCTGGTCGTCGCACTTCTCCGCGGCGCCCGGGTTGATCAATTCGTTGTTGTCGTTGCAGTCGCCCCCGCCGTTGAGGCACACCGCAGGCGGCCCCTCCACAACCATGGAGGCGGTACAGTAACCGTCGTCGTCCTGATCGCACCCCTCGTCGACGCCCGCGGCACAGTCGTTGTCAATGTCGTCACACTTCTCCTGCACATCCGGATTCTGGTCAAAATTGAGGTCGTTACAGTCCCCACCCTGGGTCGCAGTGTATTCCCCGTCCGACATGCACAAACAACGCTTGTCTCCCGAATTGCCGTAGGTGTCATCATCGGAGTCCCGGTAGAAATCAGTACATCCCAAAGCCCCGTCCTCATCCGCGATGCTATCGCAGTCATCGTCCAGTCCGTTGCACTTTTCCGTGGCTCCGGGCTTGGTGTTCGCATTGCTGTCGTTGCAATCCCCCGGCACGAGGGTGGAATAGGAGCCGGCAGCGCTACACAGGCACTTGCTGTCGTTGGCAACCCCAAAACCGTCATCGTCAAGGTCCTTGTAATGTACCTCACACCCGTTGGCCCCCGCCTCATCGATGTCGCCGTCACAGTCGTCGTCGAAGTTGTTGCACACCTCGCCCGCCTGCGGATTGACCTGGGCGTTGGTGTCATTGCAATCCCCGGCGGTGGCCGCGGTGTAGTCCCCTTCCGCAGTGCACGTGCACTGCTGGTGGTTGACGTTGCCCCAGCCGTCTTTGTCCAGGTCCAGGTAGTAGTCGCTGCACCCAACTGCTCCCTTCTCGTCTACCTCGTCATTGCAGTTGTCGTCTACCTGGTTGCATTTCTCCTCTGCTCCCGGATTGACAAGTTCATTGCCGTCATTGCAGTCGCCCAACGACTGGGCAGTGTAGAAGTCTCCGGGTTCGCACAGGCACTTCTGCAGTGCGACGTCGCCGTAACCATCCTGGTCCCCGTCGAGGAAGTAGGTTTCGCAACCGCTGGCGCCCGTTTCGTCCGCCTCGCCATCGCAATCGTCGTCCACGCCGTTGCACACTTCTGCAGCCTGGGGAGAGATTCCACCCGCCCCATCGTCGCAGTCACCGCCGGTGGTAGCCGAGTAGTCCCCGGCCGCCGCGCACAGGCACTCGGAATCACCGTTGAGCCCATACCCGTCATTGTCGGAGTCCTTGAGGAAGAGGGTGCATCCCACCGCATTGGTTTCGTCCACCTCTGCGTCGCAGTCATCGTCCACACCGTTACAGAACTCCGTGCCGTCGGGGAAGATCACCGGATTCTGGTCGTTGCAGTCGTCTCCCTGCACCGCCTTGTACGCGCCGTCGGCCTGGCAGAGGCATTTGTGGTCGTTTGAGTCGCCATAACCGTCGGAATCGTTGTCCCGGTAATAGGTTACGCAATCGTCGGGCGACCCCTCGTCCACCTGGCCGTCGCAGTCGTCGTCGAGCCCGTTGCACTGTTCAACCGCGCCCGGATGGACGAAGTCCTTGTGGTCCATGCAGTCTCCCGCCTGGGTCGTGGAATACAGCCCCACCGGCCCGCACAGGCACTTGGACTTGATCACCAGGCCGTACCCGTCCTGGTCTTCGTCCTTGTGGTAGAGTTCGCAGCCCTGGGAGTCTTCATCATCGTCGATGCCGCTGCAGTCGGTATCCAGGCCGTCGCATTTCTCCACTGCGCCGGGGTGCACCGAGACATCCTGGTCGTTGCAGTCGTCTCCGGTCGTTGCGGTGAAGGGCTGGCTGGGAAGGCACAGGCATTCACTGGAGAGGGGGTCACCATAGCCGTCCTGGTCTTCATCCGCATAGTACATCTCGCAGCCCCAGGCGCCGGCTTCGTCCACCTCGTTGTCGCAGTCGTCGTCCTCGTTGTTGCAGACCTCCTCGCCTCCCGGGCCCACGTTCGGGTCGGTATCGTTGCAGTCCCCGCCTACCTGGGAGGTGTAGTCGCCCGTGGGCTGGCAGAGACACTTGAAGTTGTTGGTCACCCCGAACCCGTCATCGTCGAAGTCGCGATATCGCTTCGCGCACCCGGCGGCTCCCTCCTCGTCGACCTCCCCGTCACAGTCGTTGTCAACCTGGTCGCACTTCTCCACCGCGGCCGGGTGAACCAGCGGGTTGCCGTCTTCGCAGTCCCCCGCAAGTTGGGCCTGGTAGGGCTCTTCGGCCAGGCAGAGGCAGCGGGAATCATCTTCAACGCCATATCCGTCGGAGTCGACATCGCTATAGTACGTCTTGCAGAATAAGCTGTCTTCTTCGTCCGCTTCTCCGTCGCAGTCGTCGTCGAAGTCGTTGCACTTCTCCAACTGGTCCGGGTTGATCAGTTCGTTGTTGTCGTTGCAATCGCCGCCTATCAACGCGGTGAGCACTCCCGTCGGTTCGCACAGGCATTTCCCCGCGTCTGACGCCCCGAAGCCGTCGGCGTCGCCATCCGGATAGTAGTCCGTGCACCCGACCGCGTCTTCCTCATCCGCCACACCATCACAGTCGTTGTCCAAGGTGTCGCATGTCTCCACCGCGTCGGGGTTTATCTGGTTGTTGGTGTCAGTGCAATCGCCGCCCTCGGTGGCGCCGTACTTGCCCGCACTCTCACACAGGCATTTCTTGTCGCCGGTTACGCCGTACCCATCCTGGTCATAGTCGTACCAGAGGTCGATACAGCCCTGGGCGTTGACTTCGTCGGCGCCATCTACGCAGTTGTTATCGATGCCGTCGCATTTCTCCAAGGCGCCGTGGAAGATGAGTTCGTTGAACTTGGCGCAGTCGGTGGCATCGGGGTCGCCGTCATTGTCCGCGTCGTCCTCGCACGCGTTCCCGGTGCCGTCGTCATCCGAGTCGGCCTGGGTCGGGTTGGGAACCGTGGGGCAGTTGTCGAACTGGTCCAGCCAATCGTCGTTGTCGTCGTCGTCGTCGCAGGCGTTGCCCAGCCCATCCTGATCGCTGTCCATCTGGGCCTGATTCTGCGTGAACTGGCAGTTGTCATCCTCGTCGGGGATGCCGTCGTCGTCATCGTCGTCGTCGCAGCCGTCGCCCTGGCCGTCCTCGTCGAAATCGGTCTGCCCGGGGTTCTCGACGAACGGGCAGTTATCATCTTCGTCGACCACACCGTCATTATCGTCGTCATCGTCGCACGCATCGCCCAACGCGTCGTTGTCGTTGTCTACCTGGGTGGGATTCCAATCCAAGGGGCAGTTATCGATGAAATCGAGGCGGTTGTCGTCGTCGTCGTCGTCGTCGCACTTGTCGCCCAACCCATCTTCGTCGGTGTCCTTCTGCAGAATATTGAACACCGTCGAGCAGTTATCATCCGCGTCGGGGATTCCATCGCCGTCCTCGTCGGTGTCGCACGGATCGCCCAGCCCGTCCTCATCGATGTCGGTTTGGGTAGGATTGAACACGGATGGGCAGTTGTCCGCCGGATCGGGAATGGCGTCCCCGTCATCGTCCGGGTCGCATTTGTCGCCGACGCCGTCCCAATCGATGTCGCCCTGGGCCGCGTTCCACAGGTCGATGCAGTTGTCGATCTCGTTGACCACATCGTCGCCATCGAGGTCGTCGTCGCAGACATCGCCAATGCCGTCTCCTTCCTGGTCCGCCTGGTCCCAGTTGGGGATGACGGGGCAGTTGTCAACCGGGTCCAGTTTGCCATCGTTGTCATCGTCCTGGTCGCACCCGTCTCCCCACTGGTCGCCGTCGCTGTTCACCTGGTCGGTGTTTGGAGTGAGCGGGCAGTTGTCCTGGGGGTCAAGGACGCCGTCGTCATCGTCGTCACCGTCACAAGCATCGCCTTTGCCGTCGCCATCAGTGTCCAACTGGTTGGAATTCGGTTCCTGGGGACAGTTGTCCGCCAGGTTGGGAATACCGTCGTTGTCCAGGTCGTTTTCACACGCATCGCCTTTGCCGTCGCTGTCGAAGTCGGCCTGGCCCGGGTTGAATACGGTCGGGCAGTTATCATCGTCGTCCAGGAAGCCGTCGTTGTCGTCGTCATCATCGCAGGCATCGCCCATGGGGTCTTCGTCATGGTTCGCCTGGTTGGGATTCGGGGTCTCCGGACAGTTGTCGGTGTCGTCGGGGATACCGTCGTTGTCGTCGTCCGGGTCGCACGCGTCACCCCAGGCATCGTTGTCGATGTTGAACTGCCCTTCGTTGGCGATGAGGGGGCAGTTGTCCAGGTCGTCCTTCTTGCCGTCGTTGTCGTCATCGTCGTCGCACGCATCCCCAAAGTCGTCGCCGTCCCTGTTGCTCTGGCCGCCGTTGGCCAAAAGCCGGCAGTTGTCGTTTCCGTCGGGGATGCCGTCGTTGTCATCATCCGGGTCGCACGCATCGCCCTCTTCGTCGCCGTCGGTATCCAACTGGACGGTGTTCTTGACCAGGACGCAGTTGTCCACCGTATCCTGGATGCCGTCCCCATCGTCGTCCATGTCGCACGCATTGCCGAGGCCGTCGCCATCCGCATCGCCCTGGCCCCCGTTGGTTACGAAGGGGCAATTGTCCTCGCCGTCAGCCACGCCGTCGTTGTCGTCGTCATCGTCGCACGCATCACCCAGGCCGTCGCCGTCGAAATCGTTCTGCAGCGGATTAATGAGGAACGGACAGTTGTCCAGAGAATCGACAATGCCGTCATTGTCGTCGTCGTTGTCACACGCGTCGCCCTTTTCATCGAGGTCCCCGTCCTCCTGCTCGGGATTGGCGTGGAGCGGACAATTGTCGAACGAATCGAGAATTCCGTCATCGTCGTCGTCATCGTCGCACGCGTTCCCCTGGCCGTCGCCGTCGGTGTCGAACTGGTCCGGATTGGCATTGGCCACGCAATTGTCCGCCTCATTGGCCACCCCGTCGCCATCGAGATCCGGGTCGCACTGGTCACCCTGCCCGTCGAAGTCGATGTCCGACTGCAGGGGATTGAACTGGTACTGGCAGTTGTCCATCTCATTGGCGATCTGGTCGCCGTCAATGTCATCGTCGCACACATCGCCCAGGGAGTCGCCGTCCAGGTCCGCCTGGTCGGGATTGAAACCAAAGGGGCAATTGTCATCGTCGTCGAGCACCTGGTCGCCGTCCTTGTCGTTGGTGCACGCGTCGCCGAAACCGTCGCCGTCGGTATCCTTCTGGTCCGGGTTGGACGTATTGGGGCAGTTGTCCGCACCATCAAGTACGCCGTCGTTGTCGTCGTCATCATCGCACGCGTCGCCCAACGGGTCCGTGTCACTGTTCCACTGGTCCGGATTGGCGATAAGCGGACAGTTGTCGTTCAGGTCGGGAACCGTATCGTTGTCATCGTCCGCATCGCAGGCATCGCCCTCCGCGTCGCCGTCCGCATTCTTCTGGTCCGGGTTCGGCATGAAAGTACAGTTGTCGGCAACGTCGGGGAGTCCGTCGTTGTCGTCATCGCCGTCGCATACGTCTCCCTGGCCATCCTGGTCGTGGTCCTTCTGGTCGGAGTTGGGAATCAAGGGGCAGTTGTCCACGAAGTCAAAGAGAAAGTCGTTGTCGTCGTCGTCATCCACGCAGTCGGCGAGGCCGTCGAGATCGGTGTCCAACTCGCTCTCATCGACCATGCCGTCACAGTCGTTGTCCTTGCCATCGCAGAAGTCCAACGCACCGGGGTAAACATCCTTGTCGAAGGGCTCGCAGTCCTCTTCGTCGGGGACCTGGTCGTTGTCGTCATCTGGATCACAGGTGTCCCCGATGAGGTCCGAATCAGCGTCAAGCTGCTCCAGGTTGGGATGCAGCGGACAGTTGTCCTCGTCGTCGAAGAAGCCGTCATCATCATCATCATCGTCAACACAGTTGGCCAGGCCGTCGTCGTCGGTGTCCAGGGACCCTTCATCGATATCCCCGTCGCAGTTGTTGTCCAGACCGTCGCAGATTTCCTGCGTGGGCTCTTCCGCTTCACACACCCAATCTCCGTCCACGCAGAACTCCTCCCCCACACATTCCCCGAAATCGCTGGTAACGACGCAGGTGAGAGGTTCGATGCTGTCGTCGACGATTCCGTTGCAGTCGTCGTCGGCCAGGTTGCAGACTTCCTGGGCCGGTATTTCCGCGTCGCATTCGCTCAGGCCTTCGTCGGTGCAGTACCGAAAACCAAAACATTTGCCGTGCTCGTTGTCGGCGTAGCACTGGGTCTTAGTCCCCATGGCCACGTACTTTTCGGTGCACTCACAACTGTCGGAGTCGGGAAGACACTGAAACGCCAGGGCGCCGCTCTCAATGGTGGCCTCATGACACGAGTAACCGGAAGGGCATTTTAGCTCGTTGGGGACACACGCACCGCCGCAAAATCTCCCTTCCGCGCCGTAGTCGATGCAAAAGCTCTTGCCGCCCACACCTTCGACACCGCAGTCTGCGTCCTCGTTGCACGGCTTGCACAGGTTGGCCTGGAGAGGCAGGCACATGGAGATGGGGTCAGGCCCCGGGACCTGCTCGCAGGCCCACGCCAGAGGGCACTCTTCCACGCACGGGATGGTGCACACCCCGCCCTCAGAGTACTCCACGCACCAGTTGCTGGCGCACTCCGCGTCCTCCACACAGGGGCAGCCAAAGCCCCCTTCCTCCTGGCACCACAACCATGGGTCTACAGGGACGTCGCCCCACAGCTCGAACGTCTCCGCCGTGTCGGTCGGGGCGCTCGAGTCATGTTTGATGATAATCTCGTAGGTCGCAATCTCTCCATCCGCGACCGTGGTGTCGCGGTCGATGGACAGGTCTCCCCCTGAACAGCCGGCAAGCATCAGGAGCGCAGTAAGCAGACCGTGGGCCGCGTATCTGTAGTTCATGGTTTCTACCTCGTTCGTTTGCAACAAATCCAACGTAGCAGATATTATTGGCACCATCAACCGCGCCAGTGAGAGCGCGCACGGGCGCGTGGCCGTCTACTCGTTTTTTTGACCTTGGTCAGCGCTTTTGATATGATGGGCACCATAAATTTCGATGATTCATTGGGAGGTTCAGGAGATGCGAGAAAAACTGTGGATGATTCTTTTGGCGTGCGTATTTTGTTTCGGCGCCTGCGGGGGCGAAGACGGCGGCACCGGAGACCCGGTGGAGCCGTCATGCGTTTCCGGCAACTCCGAGGGGTGCACGACCAGTTGTGCTTCTCAGGGAACAAAAACCTGTGACAGCACCGGCACCTGGTCGACGTGCATTCCCCCGGTTGAAACGTGCAACAATGCAGACGACGACTGCGACGGTCTGGTGGACGACGGCCTCACCTGCGACACTCCGCCGCCTCCGGATTGTGCGCCGGCCGGGAAACAGCAGGACTGCGTATTTACCAATGCCAACTGCCAGGCAGTGGGCAAGCAGGCTTGCGGCAACGATGGCAAGTGGGGCGCTTGCACCGCGACTGCGACTGAAATCTGCAACGAAAAAGACGATAACTGCAACGGCAAGGTGGACGAGGGCATCGATTGCACTGACGGATGCCAGCATCTGCAGACCCAGGACTGCCTCACCGACTGCGGCACCGTGGGCAAGATGACTTGCACCGAGGGCAAGTGGGGGCAATGTGAACCGCCGGCGGAGGACTGCAACGGCAAGGACGACGACTGCGACACCAAGACCGATGAGGACCTGGAGCAGAAGTGTGTGACCCAGTGCGGCGACGGTGTCCAGACCTGCAACGACGGGGCCTGGACCGTTTGCAGCGCCCAGGTGCCGAGCATTGAAATCTGCGACAAGATCGACAACGACTGCGACAAGAGCACCGACGAAGGGGACGACGGCGAGCCGCTGACCCAGGAGTGCGATAATTGCGGTAAGGGCTTCCAGACCTGCGCCGCCGGTGCGTGGGGAGAATGCTCGGCCCAGCCCCAGACCGAAGTTTGCGACGGCATCGACAACGACTGCAACGGCCAGGTGGACGACGCGGTCGGCGGCTGCAATTGCACCGACGGACAGTCCCAGGCGTGCGGCACCGAGACCGGTGAATGCAACCCCGGCACCCAGGACTGCGTGAACGGCAAGTGGACCGAATGTGCGGGCGCCAACTACAAGGGCTCGGAAGATGAGAAATGCGACGGCCTGGACAACGACTGCAACGGCGTCGTGGACGAAGGCAACCCGGGCGGCGGCGCCTCCTGTGGGACCGCGAACAAAACCGCGGACCCGACCTCGCCTTACTACCCGCCGTGCGACACGGGCGTGATCAACTGCGTCCAGGGGCAGCTCAAGTGCGTAGGCGGCGTCGACCCCACCCCGGAACTGTGCGACGATCTCGACAACGACTGCGACGGCTCCATCGACAACAACATCACCGGCGACCAGTACGAGCCCAACAACGCCTGCTCCGCGGCCGCGGACCTCGGCTATGTGATCGAGGGCCAGGGCAAGATGGCGTTCCACGGCACCATGTTCCCCGACCAGGACACCGACTGGTTTACCGTCATCGCGGATGAACTGGGCGGCTTCTGCTGGCCCGGCAGCGAAGAAGGCCCGTACAATATCAAGATCACTTTGAAGGACATCCCCGACGGCTCCGACTACGACCTGTGCGTGTGGAGCGAGGATGCGGTCACCGGTTGTGGAGATGCCGCCATCAATGATACCGGGCCGTGTGAAGAGCTGGGGATCTGGAAGGCCAACAACGAGTCGGAAACCTACACCTATGAGTGGCCCGGCGAGTGCGCCTCCTCAGATCAGCGAGTATTCTACGTGAAAGTGATCAACTACTTCTTCAACGGCACCTTCGACTGCTATCCGTACACTCTCGAAATCGAAGTCAACTAGGCAGCCTTTCCGTAGCGACGACCACCTTACTCAAATGTAATTTCGAGTAT
>CAZVFX010000173.1:4685-11876 GCA_964626565.1 uncultured Myxococcales bacterium | reverse complement strand
TACCTGTTGGCTCCCTGGTCCGTGGGAGATTTGCAGCCTGCGTAGAACTTCTGCTTGGCAAATTCCACAAGGATCTTGGCCGCCAGTCCCCTGGTGCTGTAGATCTTCGCATGTTTGTCTTCCATGTCATCCTCCTCGCCGATACTGCGATTCGCTCGACACCGTGGCCTCACTGGACACCAAGTGCGGAATGGCATGCCAGCTACCGTGGCGTGGGCGCCATTCTATCATGTCGTGTCCGGGCGGTCGAGGGCGGATCTTCCGACAGCAGACCGACACTGGACGCGAAGGCAGTCAGCGAATAGTATGGATGTTGGGATGCAATTGCGCCCCCAGGGAGAAGACATGCGAAGGCGCTGGAAGAAGCTCGTGATCATCATGGTGTTGGTGGCTATCTGCGCAGTGGCCGGCGTTTGCGTCGTCACCTACGGACTGCGAGGGCCGGTGGAGGCTGAGCTTGAGGTATATGAAGGCCAAGGGCCGGGGACGGGAGTGGGCGGAGGGGCGGTTGAGACTTTGACGCTGCTGAACCTGAATGCTGCGCATGGGCGAGGGACTTCGTTCTCGCAGTTCTTCGTGTGTGCGGAGGAGATCAAGGCGAACCTGGATGCGGTGGCTGAGTTGATGGGTGAACATCAGCCTCACGTGGTGGCTTTGCAGGAAATAGACGGGCCCTCGGGGTGGAGCGGCAACTTCAATCACGTGCACTACCTTGCGGACAAGGCCGGCTTTGCGCAGGCGGTCAGTGGAGAGAATGTGGCGGGGCTGACGCTGTCTTATGGGACCGCGGTGCTTTCTCGACTGCCCATTGAGCAGGCGAAATCGTTTACGTTCGCGCCCTCGCCCCCTACCCCTTCGAAAGGATATGTGCTGGCCACGATCGACTTGCCGGGGAGAGTGATGAAGCTTGATGTGGTTTCGGTGCACCTGGATTTCTTGCGTTCGGGGTCGCGCAGGAGTCAGGCGTTGGAGATGATCGAGGTATTGAGAGACCGAGGCAACCCCATCATCATCATGGGCGACCTCAACTGTGAGTGGGCGGATAAGGAGGGTCCGGTGCGCATGCTGGTGGAAGACTTGGGATTGGAGGCTTACCGGCCCGAGGCCGGGGATCTGGCGACGTTTCCTATGGGGGAACGGCGGCTGGACTGGGTGCTGGTGTCGCCTGCGCTCGAGTTTCAACGGTACGAAGTGTTGACCAAAGTTGTGTCGGACCATCAGGCAGTGCTGGCCGTAGTGGGGCTACCTCCTACTCCTTCCCGCAAGTGAGGGAAGGAGTGCAGTACTCCTTTCCTACCATGAGGTGTTGGAGGCAGGGGTCGGTGGTGGAGTCTTCGGTGCCGAAGGTGAGGCAGAGTTTGTCGCGCTTGAGACTGGCGGTGGCGGTGGGGTCGCGGTCGGTGATGGGGCTGGGGGTCAAGCCGGAAGTGAGGAGGAAGACGTTTGAGCCTTCCACCTTTTCCATGAACGTGAACGTGCTGTCGTAGGTGTAGTCGGGACCGCCCTTGTAGAGAGTGATCTTGATCGTGGTGGCGCTTTGGGTGGCGTCGATTTTGTAGCCGGCGCAGCGGTCGCCGGGGAGGGGTGAGTCGTTGAGTTCACGCCATTTGCAGGTGCAGCAGGATGTGGCGGACAGCAGGACGATGATGATGAAGAAGATTGCGGTGGTTCGGTTGGGCATGGGAAGCTCCTTTTGAGGTAGGTGTGCCACACTGTAGATCACATTTGCCGTTCGTCTCTCCGTTTCCGGGACAGCGCCTTAGCTTCCGGACCGCGGGTCTAAGGCACTTCCCTCCACGTTCCTCACTGCAACCGGCATAGTGTGTTTCGGTTCGGGGCATGTATCTAGATGTGCACAAGTTCAAAGACGGTTTGGGCGACGAGGCGGTGGCCCCAGTACCCCATGTGGGACTGGACGTGGAAGCCGCTCTCAACCAATGGTTCAACGACGTTGAGCTTGTTGTAACCGCCGATGGTGGTGAGGTTCTTCAGTCCCTGGGCTGAGCCGAAGACGGAGCCGGAGACAACGGGATCGTGCTGGTCGTAGATGTTCGCCCAGATCCACCGCTGCAGTGGGACCGGGAAGCGGACATCCAGCCGCATGGCCCGGTCGGTATATCCTTTAAGGATCGGGAGGTCGAGCCCCAACGGGCTGCCGGTGGTAAGGAACGCGCGGACGGGCCACCGCTCGGGGGAGACGTCGGGGCCAATTTCGTTGCGGGCCATCATGTCCAGTATGACATCGAGGGCGATGACAGAGCCCAGGCTGTTGCCCCACAAAATGACTCCCTTGCCGGAGTCTGCATGCGCTTTGATGACCGCGTCCCGCAGGAGGGCGCGGGCCTTGCGGGCTGCGTCGTTGATCTCATAGATGAACACGTCGGCCACCATGTCCGCGAAATCGGCCAGGGCATCAGCCGCAAACCAGCCCAGCAGCCCTCCCACAATGCCGCCGCCCGCGCCGCCGAGGCTGGCGATGAGAGCTTGGACTGCGGCTTTCGCATCTTCGTTGGAGAGGTACTCCTGGGCGATATCGGCCCACTGGACCGGTACCAGGTCGACCTTGTCGTTGGCCTCCTCGAACTCACTGAGGGCCTTCCTGATGTCCTTGGCGAATCCGGGGTCGGCTTCGTTGCCGCCGGCGCTGATGCCGTGGATCGCCACTACGGTGCGATTAGTCATGCTGTGCCTCCGAGTGTTCAATTAAGACTAGCTGATTGGTTTGACCGGGTCAAATGGTCCGGGCAGCCTGGGCTCGCCCCCCCCCCGACATCGATGTCGGGGTTGGTTTTGGTGATTATTCGGGCTTGACAGACATGGTGTCGGATGGGTACAAATACGACATGGTGTCGCTGGTTTTGGCGAGCCGGGATGGGGGCAGTTCATGGCTAGAAAAATCGCACCGCTGACTGGGCGAAAGAAGGGCGCAAAGATGGACGACAAACCGGCCAAACAAGGGTCGGGCGGGAGGCCTCGAAAAGAGGTGCCTTTTGTGGGGGCTGAAACGGCTGGATTGAAGATCCAGAATGTGCCGCTCGGGCGCATCGATTTGGATGATCGTATGTTTCGGTTCAGGGTAGCGTTACGGGCGGGGCCGTTGGCGGAGAGCATCGCTAAGGAGGGCCAGCAGTTCCCGGTAGTGCTGCGCAAGCGGGAAGACGGAAAACTGCAGGTGATCTCGGGATTCAGAAGAATCACTGCGATTCAGAAGTTGGGTTGGGACCGGGTCAAGGCGGTGGTGCGGAAGGACCTGGACGACGACGGGACTGCGGCCAGGGTGTCGATTCTGGAGAATGAAGCCCGGCAAACGTACAACGACCTTGACCGGGCGTATGCGGTCCTGGCCTATCGGAACATGGGCAGGAGTCATGCGGAGATCGAGGAGATCTTCCGGGTGGGGGAGCGGCAGCGGCAGCGGTTGCAGGAGCTTACGTCGCTGCCCGACGTACTGCACAAGGCGGTAGGAGAAGGCCAGGTCTCGGCGACCAATGCGTTGCGGCTGATGCAGTTCGCGCGGAAGTATCCGGATACGGATGTGAAGGCGTGGGTGGATTGGATGATCCACCATGAGGCGACCCTGGCCGAACTCAATTCTGCGCTGAAGAAGGCTGGGGCGGACAGGGAGGTTGAGAAACCGTTGGAGCTTTTCGTGTATACGCGAAAGGCGAAGCGCAAGGCGATGCGCATCAGGCCGATTTCCATCGGCTATGGGCTGGCTCCCGAACAGAAGCAGAAGTTGCTGAAGGACCTCGACGAGGTCCGGAAGTTCCTGGAGCGACTCTAGAGAGCAGTGCAAGACTGTAGATCACATTTGCCGGCTGCAGCTCTCTTTCCGGGACCGCCCCTTCGCTTCCGAACCCGGGTCCAAGGGACGTCCCTCCACGCGCAGCCGGCAACCGATGGAGGGTAGTGGATCTCGGAGCTCGTATCCACATAGCCACGTGACACTGTAGATCACATTTGCCGACTGCAGCTCTCTTTCCGGGACCAGCCCTTCGCTTCCGAACCCGGGTCCAAGGGACGTCCCTCCACGCGCAGCCGGCAACCGATGGAGGGTAGTGGATCTCGGAGCTCGTATCCACATAGCCACGTGACACTGTAGATCACATTTGCCGACTGCAGCTCTCTTTCCGGGACCAGCCCTTAGGCATCTATCAGTAAAACCCTGATTCGGGCATGGGGGATTCCCCTATGTGGGGAATGTTGAATCTGGCGCTCCGCCGGTGGGCTTTGTCGTCGAGCATCGGGACTTGGAGGCCCTCTCGTTAGCAAGGGGAATCCGGAGGCATGCGGAAGCTACGAGGCGGCGCGGCGGAAGGGAACGGTTGCCTGTTCTCCCGATTCGTTCACTGTAGAGTTGGGGACAAGACCGGAGAAAGACGATGACAGAGGCAACTATGAGAGGTGTGGCAGCGAGTCGCGGCCGCAGTCAGCCGACCTTGGTGCGGGGCGGAAAGGGTGGGGAGAAGCGGGGGGAGGTGGATCCACTGCCGACGGTTGATCAAGAGGTCAGGGCGGTGCCGCTGAAGGATATCGACATTGCCGATACGACATTCCGTTTTCGGACGGAGCTGAAGGTTGATGAACTGGCGGACAGCATCGCGGACAACGGTCTTCAGGTGCCGGTTGTGCTGCGCTTGAGGCATGATGGCAGGATGCAGGTGGTGTGTGGTTTCCGCAGGTTGGCTGCGTTGAAGAAGTTGGGGTGGAAGAGGTGCGCCGCGTTGGTGAGGGACGACCTTAACTCTGAGGTGGATGCGGTCAAGGTATCGATTTTGGAGAACGAGGCGAGGCAGACCTATACAGTAGTTGATCGTGCGTACGCGATCGCGCGCCTGGCGCAGTTGGGGATGACGAACCGGGCGATTGGGAAGATGTTCGGGGTCGGGGAGCGTCAGCTTCAGCGCCTGCGTAAGCTGACGACTTTTTCACCTGAGTTGCAGGCTGCTGTTGCTGACGGCAGTGTGCCTCCGACCCATGCTGTACGGCTGATGCAGCATGCGGACAAGTGCGCAGACTGCGATGTCGGTCACTGGATCGGGTGGATCGCTGAGCGTGACGCCAGCTATGGGGAGCTGGATCGCGCGCTGAAGGCTGCGGTGCCGAGGGCCCAGTCGCTGACTGGGAGTGTTTTTGCCTGTCGCAAGAAGCGTGACGGCAGGGTTGAGGTGCACGTTCGAAAGCTCTCTTTCGATGATACTCTTCCGGAGGAAGAGCGTGCGAAGCTTGAGAAGGAGCTTCGGGAGTTGTTGCTGCTGGTTGAGCAGCTTGGTGGGGGGGGCCGCCCGTAGGGCGGGGTGTGGCCGCGGTGTTTTTGGTGGGGGGCGAGCAAGCTAACCCCTTTCCGTCCTGGGAACCAGTCGAAGGCTGGTATCCCAGGACACCTTTCCCAGCGGGAACGGACCGCTTATTCCGCCACCACTCCAGCCGATGTTGCATGATTTCCGCCCTGGTGCGGGCCGGGGGGACATTCCCGAGCTTGCGAGGTTGTGCGGCATCTGATTCTCAGCCGGCCCGAGGGCCGGGTGTGAGGCCGCAGTAAGGAGGTCGGTGCCGGTGCCCAGGTGGGTCAAACGGTATTGGATGATCCGATGTCCAGGGCTCACGCCCTTCGCTGTGCCGCCTCGCCCCTTCAGGGCTGATCTGGATTTGGGTGTCTCGGGGCGGCCCGGAAGGGCCGGAGGACATTCCCGAGCTTGCGAGGTTGTGCGGCATGGTTCTTGGTGCGCCGTTGGCGCGGGGACAGGCTAAAGGCCTGTCATCACCACAGGCTGAAGGCCTGTGCGCACTGACTGCCCGTCTCCCGGCGAGGATGGGATCAATTACAGCCGATGCCGATGGTGACGCTGCCGTGGCCGCTTTGGTGGCCGGATTGGTTGTCCTGGTCCTGGCCGGAGTTGTAGGATCCGCCGCCGCCACCGCCGCCGGAATCGCCGCAGTTGTGGTCACCCCCGCCGCCGCCGCCGGAGTAGCCGCCGCCGCCTGAGCCGCCGTGTGGGCCGGAGCCGCCGCCACCGCCAAAACCGCCCGCGTTGCCGTCGCTCCAGCAGTGGGACCAGTCCGACCCTGCACCGCCGTTGGTGAAGGATTTGGCGTAGTACGAGTTGTTGCAGTCGCTTTTGCCGTCGCCCGTGAAACCCGCGCCCGAATTGCCGCCGTAACCGCAGCCGGGGACTGCCCCGCCGCTGCCACCGGTACCTCCCGCGGCGCCGGAACCGCCGCCTGCAGTACCGTTTTCAGCCGTCACGCCGTTACCGCCGTTCATGCCGTCGTAACGCCCGGCCCCGCCACCGCCGCCTGCAACCAACAGGGCTGTGCCGTCAGCCCGGGCGACAAAAGACCCGCCGCCGCCACCGCCTCCCTTCTGCCAGTATCCCAGCGCCTCGGAACCCCTCTGCCCGACCAGAATGTGCAAGACGTCACCCTGATTCAGGAAGATCTTGCCGAAGATCCGAGCCCCCTTCCCAGGCACGCCGTTGGAGTAATAATTGGTCGCATGGTTCTTGCCCAAGCCGCCGCCCGCACCGATGGCCTGAACGTCATAGAGGCCCGACTGAGGGACAGTCCAAACCTGAATTCCCGCGCTGACATTCACTTGACCGGCGAGGCTGGTGCCGGCATACGCGGCGTCACACTGGCCCTGCCCGGGGCCGGTGTGCCCGGTCTTCCCGCAGGTGCCGAAGCTGTATTGATTGGACTGGACTGTGGTGTGCACTATCTCGTCCAAATCCTCATCGCACGTGTCGACGGTGCACGGGTCGCCGTCGTCCACCGGCGGCGGATCGCCGGGAAGACAGCCGTCATCCGCATCGCAGGTTTCGACGCCGTTGCAGAACTGGTCGTCGTCACAAAGCGAGTCCTTGGCGATGTGAGTCACCTGGTCGTTCACCTCGTCGCAGTCATCTTGAGTGCAATCGACCTCGTCGTCTACCGGTGGTGCAATACCCGGCTGACAGTCGTCGTCCACGTCGCAGGTTTCGACGCCGTTGCAGAACTGGTCGTCGTCGCACAGTGAGTCCTTGGCGACGTGGGTCACCAGGTCGTTCACCTCGTCGCAATCATCTTGAGTGCAATCAACCTCGTCATCGACTACCGGTGCAATACCCGGCTGACAGCCGTCGTCCACGTCGCAAGTCTCGACGCCGTTGCAGAACTGGTCGTCATCGCACAAAGAGTCCACGGCGGTGTGAG
>CAZVFX010000173.1:0-4585 GCA_964626565.1 uncultured Myxococcales bacterium | reverse complement strand
TCGACGCCGTTGCAGAACTGGTCGTCATCGCACAAAGAGTCCACGGCGGTGTGAGTCACCACGTCGTTCACCTCGTCGCAGACGTCCACCGTACAGTCCACTTCGTCATCCACGGAAGGCGGGGCACCATCCTCGCAACCGGTTGCGAAGGCGCAAATCTCAACGCCGTTGCAGAACTGGCCGTCATCACAATCCAGCAATTCGCCCGGGGCACACGCTCCGCCTTGGCAGGCGTCGCCAAAGGTGCACGCATCGCCGTCCTCGCAGGCGATGGCGTTGTCGGCGTTGACACACCCTACCCCCGGTTCGCACGAATCGTCGGTGCAGATGTTTTCATCGTCGCAGTCGACCGTCGAAGTATCGACGCCGGCGCACACGCCGCTGCCGCACACATCCCCGGTGGTACAAGCATTAGCGTCATCGCAAGGCAGGGTGTTGGTGCCAAAGACACAGCCGGTCACGGGGTTGCACGAATCGTCGGTGCAGTCGTTGTTGTCGTCGCAGGTCATGACGCTTACGGCGACGCACAGGCCCAGCTCGCAGTGGTCGCCGGTGGTGCAAATGTCGTTATCGTCACACGGGGCGCTGTTGAGCACCGTTACGCACCCGGAGTCCGGGTCGCAGTATGTGTCGGTGCAGACGTCGCCGTCGTCCTCGCACACAACGGGCTCACCGGGAAGGCAGCCGAAGCCGGGAGCGCAAACCTCCAGGCCGTTGCACGGATTGCCGTCGTCACAAGTCACGGGATCGTTGGCGACGCAGCCATCCAGCGGGTCGCACACTTCGACCCCGTTGCAGGGGTCTGCGTCGCCGCACTGGAGCGGTTGCCCCGGCTTGCAGCCCGTGGCGACGTCACAGGATTCCTCGCCGTTACAAACGTTCGCATCATCACACACCAGCGGATCGCCCGAAACACACACACCTTCCGCACAGGTGTCACCGGTGGTGCAGACGTTGCCATCTTCGCACGGGTCGACGTTATCGGTTTGCACGCAGCCGACCAGCGAGTCACAGGAGTCGTCGGTGCAGCCGTTGCCGTCGTTGCAGTTCAGGGCGACGCCGGGTTCGCACACGCCGGCAACACATTTGTCACCGATGGTGCACAGGTCGCCGTCTTCGCACGCGAAACCTTCGTGATCGGGCACGAGGGAGCACTCGCCGGTGGAAGGGTCGCACGCGGGCTGCAGGCAGATCGCATCGGGGCCGGCTTCGGGGGCCGGACACGCCGCCACCGTTTCAGGGTCCGTCTGGCAGAGGAAGGGCAGTTTGGTGGTGTCGCACACGAGGGTGCCGTTGCACAGGTCGCCGTCTTCCAACGGCAGGCAGTCGGTGTCGACGTTGCAGTCGCAGTCCACGGCAAAGCCGGTGCACTCACCCTGGTCGCAGGTGTCGTTCACGGTGCATGGGTCCTGGTCGTCGCAGGGGGCGGAATTGTACTCGGCCGCGCAGCCGCCCAGGCCGTCGCACAGGTCATCGGTGCAAACGTCACCGTCGTCACAGCTTATGGGCTGGCCGACGCAATCGCCGGCTTCGCAATGGTCGCCGATGGTGCAGGCGTCGCCGTCCAGGCATTCACCACCGTCAAGCTGTTCATATTGACAGCCTTCCCCGCCTTGACAGGTGTCCAGGGTGCAGTCGTTGCCGTCGTCGCAAACCGGAGTCCCTTCCACCAGGTCCACCTCGTCCACCAGGCCGTTGCAGTTATCATCAAGGGCGTTGCAGACCTCCCCTGCCGGTTCCAGCGCGTCGCAGTCGGACAGTCCCTCTTCCGTGCACACCCTTTTGCCCTGGCACGCGCCGAATTCGTTGCTGAGCTGGCAGTGGGTAAACAGCCCCAATTCCACCGCGGTCTTGGTGCAAGGACAAAGCCCGGTTTCGGCCACACACTGTTCAAGCTCGATGCCGTCCACGGTGGTTGCGGTCTGGCACGCGAATCCCCACGGACATTCTTTACCCTCTCCAAGGGAACTGTCACAGGCGCCGCCGCAGAAGTTTCCCCCTTCCCCATAACTGACGCACGCATCCTCGGAGCCGGTCGTTCCTGCGCAATCTGCGGCTTCGTTGCACGGCCGGCACAGGTTGGCGAAGTCGGAGACACAGATGAAGACAACGTCCGGGTCGCTCGCTCCCACCTGACTGCACATCCACCCCTGGGGACATTCCTCCTGGCAGGTGCTGGTGCATACTTTCTGGCCCATGTGCTCGATGCACCAGCCGGACAGGCAGTCCGCGTTTTCCTGACATTCGTCCAGGAAGCATCCCTCGCCCGGGTCGCAGGCCGGTTGCGGGCCGACGTCGTCGTCGGCCTGGTCTGCTGCCGGGATGTCCTCCGGCGAGGTCTCCGGCGCCACCGTTTCCGGAAAGACGACGGTTTCCGGAAGGGAGGTCTCGGCGATGACGTCGGCGGTTTGTTGGTCCTCTGCGCCGACCTTGTCGGCCGTGACCGTGGCTGCCTCGGTGCCGCAGCCCAGTACGATTAGAAGGTATAATGGGAAGACCCATCGCAGTGAATTCATGTTGCGGCCTCCGGAAGTCATGCTGACTGGGGTTTTCTTGCTCCAGCCGGAAGGAATGATAGCTGGAAGGGTCGCGGAAGGGCAAGGGTTTCGCTGGGGGCGGCTGTTGCCCGCTGACGCTCGCCCGGCGGGGCGGGGTGTGGCCGCGGTGTTGACGTTGGTAAGCGACAAGCTACCCCCTCTTCGTCCTCGTACGAGCCCTCTTGGGTCTCGTTCTCGGACACTTCTCCCGAGGGAGAAGGCGACTTATTCCGCCACCACTCCGGCCGATGCAGAACGATTTCCGCCCTGGTGCGGGCGGGAGAACATTCCCGAGCATGCGAGGTCTGTCGACATGGTTCTTGGTGCGCCGTTGGCGCGGGGACAGGCTAAAGGCCTGTCATCACCACAGGCTGAAGGCCTGTGCGCACTGTCTACCCCTCAGACTTTGAGGACCGGGCTTGCTGGTGTAAGGCCAGCTCCTCTTTGGAGAGGGGGAGGAGTTTGGGGAAGAGGAAGATGGTTAGAAGTCCCGCGACGTACATCCACAGGCCGAAGATCCCTGAGGTGAAGAACATGGAGGAGTAGAAATCTCCCATCTGATCCTGCAGTAGCAGTGCGATTGTCATGGCCAGAGATGCGTTGCGCAGGCCGCATTCTAGGGAAATGGCTCGCACCTGGTAGTTCTTGACCCGCAGCACTTTGGCAACCACCGCAGCCGCGACCATGCCGGCTAAGGTGAGCAGGAAGATTACGGAGTAGAAAAGGACTCCGTAACGGTCGGTGTCCGCGAACTTGTCCAGGTTGGACCAGATACCAACCACGATAAGGAAGAGCAGTGCGAATATGCCGATAAGCGCAAAGGTCTTCTCGGCCCGGCGGGCGAAACCCTCTGCCTTCCAGCGCAGGAGCATACCGACGAAGAGAGGGACCACGACCAGCACCAGCATGGTCTTGAATACCTCCATCACCGGAATGGAGAAGTCGGGGATGTTGGAGCCGTAGGCCTGCAACAAGACAGGCGTGAAGAAGAGCGCCAGGACCGTGCAGACTGCGGTCAAAGACACGGACAGCGCGACGTCGCCCTTCCCGAAATAGGTCATGAGGTTGGACGTGACACCGCCCGGGCTGGAAGCAACCAGGATGAGTCCGAGGAAGATGAATGGGTACGTCTCGTAAAAACCGAAGGCCCTTCCCAATGCCATGGCCAGCAGAGGCAGCAGACCGAACTGGCATAAGGGGCCTACCAGCATGCCCTGGGGCTTTTGAAACACCAGCGCGAAGTCTTTGGGCGTAAGGGTAAGTCCCATCCCCACCATCGTCAGGAAGAGGAGAATGACGATGGCGATGAAGAAGAGTCGGTCCAGAAGCAGGCGTTCGGGCTTGGCCTCCAGGACGATGAGGTGGTGGGCCACTCCACCGAGTTTGTCGCCCTCCACCCACTCGTGTTTCATCGCCTTGAACCGGGTTTTCTTGCCCACTACGCCGGCAAGTCCGGCGTAAGGAGAGTCGCCGCCGGCTTCGAGTGCCGCGGGGGCCTTTGGAAGATCAACTGCGTAAATCTCTCCGGACATTGCGCGGACGAAGTAGAAATCGCGGCTCTCGCCCGGCTTGCCGGTGGGCACCTCGAGTTTCCGGAGGTAACCGTCGAAGGTTATCGACTCCGGTGGAAAAAGTGCCTGCTGCCGGGAGAGGTCCACAGCCGCTAATTGCTGGAACAAATCTCCGTTTTCGTCTTTTGCCGCATTCAGTAGATGCTGGTACATCTCCTCGCCGGACAGTACTGGCACGTCTGCGCGGGCTTCTTGAACGGTCCCGACCAGGGTGACGAGCAGCAACGCCGGGACCAGGGTGCGCCATACGGTGCGGGTAAACATTTAATCCTCCTTCGGGCCGCCATCGGCTCGGTCAGGATAGAGCATGCTCTCATTGAGTGCAATGAGAAGTGGGCCTGCCGCCCGGGTGGGCGGGGTGCGGCCGCAGTGTTGTTGGTGGCGGGCATTGACGCGTCCGGCATAGCTACTATATTGTGCATCCGACGGAGGTTATCCATGCGAACTGCTAATCCGGCTCTCAATGCCAAAACATTT
>CAZVFX010000172.1:0-11931 GCA_964626565.1 uncultured Myxococcales bacterium | reverse complement strand
CGTCGGTGCACACGTTGTCGTCGCCACAGGTGGCCTGGGCGCCGGGAACGCATTCACCCCCTTCGCAAGTGTCGGCAATGGTACAAGCGTCGTCGTCGGTGCACGGCGCGTTGTTCAACATGTACACGCACCCTTCCACCTCGTCGCACGTTTCGTCCGTACACGGATTGCCGTCCGCGCAATTCAGTGCCTCTCCCGGCACGCAACCACCGCCCGCGCACGCGTCCCCCACGGTGCAGGCATCACTGTCGTCGCAGGGCACGGTGTTGTTGGGAAAGAGGCAACCTGCCTGCGGGTCGCACAAGTCGTCGGTGCACAAGTTCTGGTCGTCGCAGTCAGGCGCGGGGCCCGGAAGGCACCAGCCGTTGGCGCACTGGTCGTCCAGTGTACACGCGTTGCCGTCGTCGCAGCTTTCGCCGTTGGGCTCAAATTGGCAGCCTGCCCCGGGCTGGCAAGAGTCGTCAGTGCAGGGGTTGCCGTCGTCGCATGCCAGGCTGCCGGAAGAAATGCACGCGCCCAGGTGGCAATGGTCACCCGAGGTGCAAACGTCCTGGTCGTCACAGGGAGCCTGATTCAGCGTAGTGATGCAACCAGCCGCGGGATCGCACGAGTTGTCTGTGCAGGGGTCATCATCGCTACAGTCTAGCAGTTGCGTATACGCGCAGTTTCCGCTTTCACAGTGGTCCCCTTGCGTGCACTCGTTGCCGTCGTCGCACACCCCCTGGTTGGCCAGATGCACGCAACCGGAAAGCGCGTTGCACGAATCGTCGGTGCAGGGATTGCCGTCGTCGCAGTCGGGAGGCGGGCCGCTGACGCACTCGCCGCCGACGCAGGTGTCGCCCATCGTGCAGGCACTGCCGTCGCTGCAGGGCGCGTTGTTGTTTTGGAAGACGCAACCGCCCGCCGGGTCACAGGAGTCTACCGTGCACGGGTTGCCGTCATCACATTCGGGGGCCGAATCGGCGATGCAGGAGCCGCCGGCGCAGTGATCGCCCAACGTACAGGCATTGCCGTCATCGCAGGGGAGGTTGTTGTTGTAGAAGGCACAACCTGAATCCGGATCGCAGGCATCGTCGGTGCACAAGTTCCCGTCCGCGCATATTGCGGGCACTCCGGGCGCACATGCGCCCGCGGCACACTCATCGCCGATGGTGCACTGGTCGCCGTCATCGCAGGCGAATCCTTCATGGTCCGGCGCCAGGGAGCAATTCCCGGTCGCCGGATCGCACGTAGCCTTGAGGCAGATGGCGTCGACGCCCTCTTCGGGCTCGGGGCAGACCACCACGGAATCGGGTACCAGGGCGCACTTGTAGGGCAGTTCGGCCTGGTCACAAAACAGGGTGCCGTTGCACAAATCGCCGTCCTCCAGGCCCGCACAATCGGCGTCCCCGGTGCAGTCACAAGAAATGGCAACGCCGGCGCAGACACCCAAATGGCATTCGTCCGCCACGGTGCACGGATCCCCGTCATCGCAATCGGCACTGTTGTCCTCGAACAGACACCCTCCCAGGCCGTCGCAGGCATCGTCGGTGCACACGTTGCCGTCGTCACAGACGACCGCGTTGCCCGCACAAACACCGTTTTCGCAGTGATCGCCCACGGTGCACGCGTCCCCGTCAATGCACTCGCCCTCGGTCAGGTTCTCGTGGGAGCATCCAGCCTCTCCGTCGCAAATATCTTTGGTGCAATCGTTGTCGTCGTTGCACAGGTTTACGTAGTCACCGCCCACGTCCTCGGGTTCGTCCACATCGCCGTCACAGTCGTCGTCGACTCCGTTGCAGCTCTCCGCGGCCGGAACAGCCGCATCACAGGGGGACAGACCTTCTTCCGTGCATACCCGGAGGCCCCCGCAAATCCCGTGTTCGTTACCCGCCTCGCACGGGGTGGTCAACGCCAGTTCAACCGCCTTGCTCGTGCAAGGGCAGACCCCGGCATCAGCGACGCACTGGGTGACCTCCACCCCTTCCACGGTCACAGTCTCGACACAGGAGAACCCCCACGGGCATTCTTTTCCCGCTCCATCCACGAGCTCACATCCGCCGCCGCAAAACGCCCCCTCTTCAGCATAGTCGACACAGACATCCTCTGATACTCCTGTCTTGCAGTCGGCTCCGGTATGGCACGGGCGGCACAGATTGGCGTGGTCGGAAACGCAGGCAAACACCAGGTCGGGGCCGCCTGCCCCCACCTGCTTGCAACTCCACCCTTCGGGGCATTCGTCTTCGCACACGGTGGTACAAATCCCCTCGCCCATGTGCTCGACACACAGGCCCGACTGGCAATCGGCGTTTTCGGTGCATTCGTCACCGAAGCAACCTTCTCCCGGCAGGCACTCCAGGAACGGAATCTCGGCCCCGGGGTCCGCGTAAAAATCGAATTTCAGCTCGGGCTCCACCATGACATCGGGAAGAGCGACTTCCTCCGGGCTGCCAGTGTCGACAACTACGGCAATCTCGTTGCCGGCGTCAGTGGAAATGAGGTCGCTTGCGCCTTCGCCGCAGGCGGCGCCTAGTGAAAGCGCCACAAGTAGTCCGATCAGCCTGTACATGTCGCCCCCTGGGATTCAGGTCCTACTGATCATTAACAGTACTTGGGACGACACGTGCAATTCAAGGTAATTGAGCGTGGGCAACGGCTCGGCGACGGCGACGGCGACGGAAACGGCGACGGGAGGATGAGCGAAGGTGCCCTCTTCACATACTAGGAGAAGAGAAGTATACTGCTCAAGCGACGATTGTGTGAAAAGGATGGCAAAACGATGATAAAGACAAATGCTCTCGTGCTCTGGAAGTGGTTCATGGTGCTATGCCTGTTGCTGCCGGCCGCGGGCTGCGGCGGCTCAGGCAAGGCTGTAACCATCGATGCGGGGGGAGGTGCCGACCTGGGCCCGGACGCCGGGATCGAGGAGACTTCAATTCGCTGGCCGGAGACTGTTACGCCGGAGGCGGTCACGAAAGACACCCTTGTCTTCGACCTGGGTGACGCGGGCATGGTCCTGCCCGATGTGGTGACCGGAATTCCCTGCGATAGCAACGAAGATTGCGACTCCGGGATCTGCGTGCACACCATGAACGGCATGGAGTGCTCCATTGCCTGTGTGGAGGATTGTCCCGAGGGTTGGACCTGCCGGGAACTCCCCTCGGGTCCGGACCAGATGTGGGCGTGCGTGCCGGACCACATCACTCTTTGCCGGCCGTGCGACGGGCACGAGGTGTGTCAGCAGTTCGGCTTTCAGCCGGGCGGGTTGTGCCGTGAATTCGGTCAGTGGGAAGGGTCTTTCTGCCTCACGCCGTGCAGCGAGAAGGTGGATTGCCCGGCGGGGTACCTGTGCGAACCGCTGGCCGGCTCACCGGGTGGTGAGACCTATTGCCATCCGCAGTCGGGCGAATGTACCTGTGATCCGGTGGCGACTTTGCAGGAGTTGGAGACTCCCTGCGTGGCGGAAAACGACCTGGGCTCGTGCTCCGGGGTAAGAGCCTGCGGTCCGGAAGGACTGAGCGGTTGCCTGGCCCCCTGGGCCGAAGCCGAATCGTGCGACGGGGAAGACAACGACTGCGACGGGACGGTCGATGAGGGCAACCCGGGCAGCGGCGTGCACTGCACGGTGGAAGGAGATGACGGCCCGTGCAACGGCGGGATTCTGGACTGTCTTGACGGCAGCCTGGTGTGTGTGCCCCTCGATGAGGGAGAGGTGGAGTCTTGCAACGGGGAAGACGACGACTGTGATGGCCAGGTCGATGAGGCAGGTGCGGAAGGGTGCAATTTCTACTACCTCGACAAAGACAAGGACGGCTACGGGGTGGCGTCCGCTCAGGCTTGCCTGTGCGAGGCAGACGAAACGTATACCACCATCGAGGCGGGGGACTGCGACGACAAAAACGGCGAGATCCATCCCGGCGCCCAGGAAGTTTGCGACAGTGCGGATAACAACTGTGACGGCGTTACCGATCCACCGGGAATCCCGGGGACGGAGAAATACTACACCGACGGAGACGGCGACGGCTACAGTAAAGGACTGGTGTCCGCGTTCCTGTGCGGGCCCACCACCGAATATCCCACCCAGGTCACTGGTGACTGCGACGACAACGACGACCAGATCTTCCCCGGTGCGGAAGAGAGCTGCGACGGCAAGGACAACGACTGCGACAACACCATAGACGGCCCTGAAACGGACCAGAACTGCACCACGAATTGCGGGTGGGGAATACAGGCCTGCCAGGGCGGAGTGTTGCAGCCCTGCACTGCGCCGCCGGAGAACCAGTGCATCGACTACGACGATTGCACGGAGTATGTGACGTGCGAGCAATGCCCGCCGCCGGCCCCGGAAATATGTGATGGAGAGGACCAGGACTGCGACGGCGTGGTAGACAATGACATTCCTCTGACGCTCCTCGACGGGACTACCGTCATGGGGGTCGGGCAGCCCTGCGGGGCGGGCGTGTGTACGGGCGGGTTCACGGAATGCGCTCCGGGAGGAGCCGGAATGCTCTGCTCATCGGAGACGCTGGCGGCTGAGGAGACGTGCAACGGGGAAGACGACGATTGCGACGGCGTGGTGGACGAAGGGTTGACCCAGAAGATCTGGCTGGACAATGACGAGGACACCTTTGGTGATCCGGACGTAGCCAAGGATGTTTGCGCGGCAGAAGAAGGTTGGGTAGCCAACGAGTTGGATTGTGATGACTCGGATCCGAACATTCACCCGGGGGCCGAAGAGATTTGCGACGCCAAGGACAACGACTGCAACGGGGAAACCGACCAGGTATCCCAAGTTTGCGACCTGGGTTGCGAAGCGGGCGCGCAGTTGTGCGAAGAAGGAGAATGGGGCGACTGTGTCGCGCCGGAGCCGCTGTCTTGCATGGACTACGCCACGTGCCAGTTCCAGACCATCTGCACGCTGCTGTGCCCCGAGCCGCCGGAGGAGTTATGCAACGGAGTTGACGACGATTGCGACGGTGCGGTGGACGAAGAGCAGCCGGTGAGCTCGTGCGGTCTAGGCCCCTGTGCCCACACGGAGCCGACCTGCCTCGATGGGCAACCAAGCGTGTGCGACCCGTTCCAGGGTGCCACGCCTGAGGTGTGTGACGGAGTTGACAACGATTGCAACGGGCTGGCCGATGACGACGACCTGGGCGGCGGCGGGCAGTGCAGTGTAGACGGCCTGTTGGGTGAATGTGTCAAGGGGGTGCTGGAGTGTCAGGCCGGTGGCCTCGAGTGCGCTCAGACCCAGTGGCCGGACGTGGAAATCTGCGATGGGAAGGACAACAACTGCAACGGGCAAAACGACGACGGACTGGGAGAGACCGAGTGCGGGCTGGGAGTTTGCGCCCACACCGTCCAGAACTGTGCGGGCGGGCTGCCGCAGGTGTGCGATCCTTTGCAGGGGGCCTCTGCTGAGGTATGCGACGGGCTGGATAACGACTGCAACGGTGCGGTGGACGACGGCAACCCGGGCGGCGGCGGACAGTGCAGCGTCGCGGGCTTGCAAGGCGAATGCGCCAAGGGTGTTTTGGAATGCCAGGGAGGGCAGCTTGCCTGCCCCCAGATCAACTGGCCGGCCCAGGAAGTTTGCGACGGGCTGGACAACAACTGCAACGGGTCGTCTGACGAGGGCGACCCCGGCGGCGGCGGCCCGTGCCAGGTGCCGGGCAAGCAGGGGCCGTGTGCTCAGGGTACGTTTGCCTGCCAGGGCGGCGTCCCCACATGCCAGCAGACGGTCTGGCCGCAAAACGAAACGTGCAACAACCAGGACGACGACTGCGACGGAAGTGTCGATGACGGAAATCCCGGCGGCGGTGCAAGCTGCAATATCGGTTGGCTGCAGGGCGAGTGCGCCAAGGGGGTCAAGCAGTGCCAGAACGGCTCGGTGGACTGCACCCAGCAAACGTGGCCCCAGTCCGAAAGTTGCAACAACAAGGACGACGATTGTAACGGCCAGGTGGACGGTATTACCGACGGTTGCTCCAACGGGTGCAACTCGGGGACCAAGACGTGCAACTGGGGGAGTTGGGGCAGTTGCAACGCACCATCTCCGGAGTGTACATCCGGCACCTGCTGTGACGGTTGTGACTACCGGTCCTCTTCCTACAAATGCAGCTCGTCGCCCTACGACACCGACTACAAGTGCACCGCTTCCGATAACTGTGGCGGGAAAGCCCAGAAGAAGAGCCAGTACAAGTACTGCACCGGGAACAGCAGCAGTTGCGGCACGGGCAACTTGAAGTGGGACAGCTCCTGGAGCACCATCGACACGTGCCAGAGCGAAGAGCCATGTTACGAAAGCAACTCCACTGCGTACTGCAAGAGTTCGTGCTCCGGCTCGACTCCCAAGTGTGAAAACGGGTCGTGTGTGAGCCAGTGCGGAGACGGCAATTGCGGCGGCGGCGAGACACCTTCCAACTGCTCATCCGACTGTGCGCCCCAGTACCTGGACACGTCGAGGTGGCAATCCACCAACGGCAACTGCGGCTCCATCAGTGCGGGCTGGCATCCCGCGGGCGGCATCGTGTACTGGACGTTCGGGACCTCGTGCTCATTGCCGTCGACCTCCAACCCCACCAACTACAGCCACGAGTACGCACGCTGGACCTTCCAGATCAAGAAGACGGGGTACTACCGGGTCAAGGTGAAGATCCCGCCCACGGGGTCGGCCTGTAATTTCGCATCCTGGAAATACACCTCCGGGGCCCGCTACATTCTGGACCGGCCGGGGGCGAGCAACCAGCTCACCACCCTCAACCAGAAGTCAAACATCGGCCAGGAGGTAACGCTGTACAACAGCGTGAAGCTGAACCCAGGTCAGATGAAGCTGTACCTGTACGACAGCGTCACGGACCTCAGCAACTGCTGCGATACTTGCGGTCAATCGACCCGGGTGTTCCTCGACTATGCAAAGGTCGAGTGGTTGTACGAGTAGGGCGACGTCACATCCGCACATGCTAGCCCCCCTTCCCGCGCTCGATTCACTCGTGCGGTCCTTCCCCCGGGGGGGAAGAAACCTCTACGGCCACCACCACAGCCGAGGCTTCTGTTGGCTGCGGCACCTTTGCGGGTGCCGGGGCGCAGATTGCTTTGCTCCTGCACAAACTCGGCGCCGGTAGGCGCACGACCCCCGTGGCGACGTCACAGGCAACCCGTGCGACTGTCGGTCGCACGGCAACTACATGCACTTGTTGGACAAGCATGATTGTCCGGCGGCGCAGTCGGTGGCCGCTTCTTCACAGCCGCACTGGGAGAGGCCCACTGCGGGGAGTACTGACACGCAGCGGCTGCCGTTGCTCGAGTTGGCACACTCGAAGTCGTCACCGCACGAACAGGCGTACTGATCGTGGCAGGTGCCGCCGGAAGGATGGCCGGTGCATTCAGCGCTGGTGTCGCACCCACAGGTGGCGTCGATGGTGCCCGGGAAGATGCAGGTGGGGCCGTCGTACGTGTCGGTGCAGTGGGAGCTGTCCAGGCAGTTGACGCATTCCCCCAGAGCTTCGTCGCAATAGCTGAAATCGCATTCCTCCGCGCACGCGGGCGACGATTCGTCCGGCTGGGCCGACAGATCTTCCCCCGGCAGCCCTCCCAGGTCCTGCCCACCGCCGCCGACATCTTCGGAAGGGGTCGCATTTACGCAGGCATTATACGCCGCAGAATCGCAGTTGGTGGTCTCCATGCAGGATAACTCCTTCTCAGTGGCCGTCTGGCAAAGAGTCGGGCACTGACCCGGATTGTTACCACACTGCTGTGCGATGGCTTCGCAGCGGTCGATACATGTATCGCCCCCGCCCTCTGACGAGTCGGAGCCGCCGGAAGAAGAACAGCCGGCGTAGAGTGCCAGCAAGCTGGCCAACAGTAGCGTGAAGATGGTCGAGCGCATCAGGTTCCTCCAGAGGGTTTCAAACCAGTAGTGACTACATACTCACGGCAGCATAGCGCTTGTGTGGGGTTTGCGCAAATGCGCAATTGCGCCGCCTGCTGGCGGAGACCTGCCGTTGGCGTTCACATCCCCAGCCAAACATCTGCCGGAAAAACCAGCTACTGGCACTTCCCCTGAAGGCAGGATGTGCCGGGCGGGCAATCCTCCGGATCAGACCACGCCGCAAGGCCGTCGGCGGGGTTACATATAGCCTGCTTCAACTGCCCGTCGCTGGTGCAGAAATCACTGATGTGCACATCGTCGATATCGTCCACCTCGCCATAAACTGCGGGGTCGTCCGCCTGGTCATTGTCCTGGCACTGAACGCACTTGGCGGGCTCATTTATGCCCCGGCAGAAATAGCCGGCCGGGCAGTCGAGGGTCTCCTTCGACAGGATGTTGCCGTCGCAATACCGCTCTCCCACTTTCGTTGGATCGGTAGGACAACGGTCGTTGCTCTCCACGGTGGACCCGCAAACATCGCTGACGCCACAGATGTAACCGCCCACCATGGGATCCTTGCCGCCATCGGAGTCGACGCACTGGAAGTCACAGGTCGGCCCGATCTGCGTGTCTTTGACGCAGGCACCCGCAATGCAACTCTCATCAAGCTCGCATTCGTACATGTATGACTCTTTGCCGCCCTCGTCATTACACATGAACTGATGGACCTTGGTTTCGATAATCAGTGCGCCCGGGTTGTTCAGGTCTTCTTCGTAAAACCACTGGCACTTGTCCGGGAAATAGAGGGGCGTGGGCGCCCCGGTGTTCAAGATTAGCAGGCCGGGAATATAGATATCGTTCTCCGGGTCGTCATCCTGACACAGCGGCACCGGCTGAGGGTCGGGGTCCGGCTCCACTTCTACACAGATCCCGAACTTGCAGCCCGTGCCTTCATTGCAAGCCACAAGGTCGGGATTCTGCTGGACCATCTTCTTGACCTGGTTGGGATTGGTGCCCGTGTGAAGGGGGCACTTGTAGGCCCTGACGAATTTGTCGCTGATTGTGCACGAATCGGTAAGGAGGATGGTCTCACCGGTAGTCGGGCTGTAGAGAAACACGGAGCCGGCAATCAGGTTCTCCGGGTCTTCTCCCACACCTTCCGTATCGGTGCATACAAAGCCGCCGCACATGCCGTCCCCGCACTTTTTGTCCTCGTCACAAGCGCTGTCGTCGGTGTGGAAGGTGCCGTCCTCGTTGCAATAGAACCAGGTCACGGTGTCGGGGTCTTTGCAAACTGAGATGTGCGTCTTCCCCTCGTCGTTGGTCCAGACACTTCCCCCGGGGTGATGGGCTTCCGCCTCCGGGTCGGTACAAAGGACCACGCTGCCCTCGACGCATTCCCCCATTTCGCAATGGCACTCAATGTATTTGGCTTCCAGCTCGGCCGGAGTGGTTTCCGGGCCATGGTACCCCTGGCAGGTGACCTCTTTGAGCATCCCGCCCGGGCCTTCGATCTTGCACGTATCGTACAGCAGGACCAGCAGGCCGTTTTCGTCGGTGTACACAACGTAGCCGGCGTCCAGATAGTTGTTCTCGTCGTCGGTATCGATGCAGCCGTTGTCCAGCAGAGGGTCCGGGTTGCCGGGGTCGGCCTGGTGTTCCGGGGCGTTCACGAAATCCGGTTCGACCGGACTCGCTTCTCCTGCAGCGTCCAGTTCCACATCGTCGAGGTGCTCACCGGCCTCAGCAAGCAAGATGTCTGGAATCAGGAAGCCGACATCATCCAAAAGACCCGCGTCAACGGGCAGATTGTCGAAAACAGAGCCGTCTTCAGGGATGGCATCGGGCTCCACGGAAGGAAGCACCATCAGGTTGCACGCGGCCAAGGTCACCGACAACATCAGTAACCACAGCACTGGGTGTCGTTCTGTCATGATTCGCTCCACGGGGCTGCCTATATTTACAGTCTAACAAAACCACTACGCCTGCGACAAGGCGTCATGAGGTATTATTGCCGCCGCCATTCCCCTGCGTAAGGTTAAACCCCGGACGACAACAATTTGGGAAACCGTCGCGGCTGGAACCTATGGGATGAGCTCCGGAGCGAAGTTGGAGCGGTCACGTTTGACGTGGGGGAGGGCCTGCATCCTGTCAAGATGCGGCTTCTACTGGAGCGAACTACAGCACCTGATGCCGGCAACGTGGATGTCGAAGCCGCCCACGCCGGGAGTGCCCTGGTGGCGGCTGGACGCGCGGATCGAGGCTGCGGTGGACCAGAAACTACCACCGCGAATCACACGGCCGGAGCCGCAGGCCGTCTCCCACGCCGCTCCGTTGACGGGAGCACCGGAATAGCTTGAGTGATAGCAGTCCTGGACCCAGTCCCAAACGTTTCCCGCCGCGTCGTGCAGCCCGTAGGGACTGATGCCGTCCGGCTTGCTGCCCACAGGGAGCGTACCGCCGGCACCACAGCCGGCGCCACCCACGTAGTAGACCGCGAGGTCGCAGCTTGCCGAACCGTTCCCCCATGGATATTTGGGCATCGCCTCAGCACAGCTCAGGTCGGGGTCCGTATTCTCGCTACAGCCGCCTCTCGCAGCCTTTTCCCACTCCGCCTCGGTACAGAGCCTCTTGCCGGCCCAGGAGCAGTAGTTCTCCGCCTGTTCCCAGGTGACGCAGTTTACCGGATGGTCGTCCTTGCCGTCCTTGCCCCAATTGCACGTGGAGAGGGCGGTGGACGGTGAGCCGCACCAACCGGCGTCCACACAAGAAGCGAAGCTGGATACCGTGACCTGTCGGGCATCGACCTGAAAGACCGGGACATCTACCTCGTGGTACGGCGACTCATCCGCATCGCACAGGCCGTCATAGGCCTGGTTGCACCCCATCCAGAAGTTACCTGCCGGAACGGGAACCATACCCGGGGCTGTGCACAGCCCCTCGTGGCACACGGAGCCCCCGACGCACTGGCCGCAGGCGCCGCCGCACCAATCGTCGCCACACTCCTTGCCCGCGCACTGCGGCACGCAGCAGGACAACCCTGCGTTGGACCAGGTCGCGCCATGGATGGTCCCGGTATAGCCATTGCCGGAAATGTCTGCCGCCGTAGTCCCCTGCCCTTCCTCAAAAGACCACTCGGCGATGAGATACTCCTGGAGCACGGGAGCAAGCGGCCCGGCGGCATCGATAAGAATGGAGTTGTCCCCCGGAATCACCCGCAACATCCGGACCATGTCCATCTTGCCGGCAAAGGTAGAATAGCCGGGGGTCAGCACCTTGCCCAGCCACAGGGTGCTACCGGTGATATTGCTCGAGGACAGCGGCAGTTTCTGCTTCTTGAGTTGGCCGAGCTTCACCTTCCCGACCTTGTACTGGTTGGTCCCGGAATGCCACATGGCGAAGATGAAGTTCCACTTGTTCTTTTCCACGACCACATCCGAGAACTGCATGCCGTTAGACGCGTCCAGGCCCAACCTCCCCTCTTCATTGATGAGGATGCGGAACGTCTGCCCCTCAACGGCCTGTCCGTTTCCCATTTGCACCAGTCCCACCTTGTACTTGGTCGGGTAGACCCACAGCTCGATGTACCTGTGCTTGTTTCCGGAGAGGACCGGGGGCACTCCGGCCGGCACGTCGACATAGTCGTTCAGTCCGTCGAACGACAGGGCGCTGCACCCTTCGTCCACGCAGGCGCCGCCCACGCAGAACTTCCCGGTGCTTTCACATGATGCACCGGTGCAAACACCGCCAGAGCAGTGGTCGTTGAGCGTACAACCGTCCCCATCGTGGCACAGGCCGCCGTCATTCGTCGGCGTTGCCACGCAGGCGCCGGAGGGGGGCACACACTGCTGCGCCGAACAGGTGGTGTTCAAAGCATCATTGCACGTAACCACCGAGCCGGGTTCGATATCGCAGCTCCACATGACTGGGTTCGGATTGGACTTGTCGCAGTGGAGAGTTCCATTGCACAGGTCGCCGTCTTCCTGGCCGGCACAATCGGCGTCTGCAGTGCAGCCGCAGGCGCTGCCCCCGCTGATGCACTGGCCGTTGGCGCAGTAATCACCCTCGGTGCAGGGATTGCCATC
>CAZVFX010000171.1:4429-11975 GCA_964626565.1 uncultured Myxococcales bacterium | reverse complement strand
ACTAGAACGGAGGGCCTTTCAAGATGTTTTTGGCTAACGGAGTCTAGCCTCTTGGAACCCTGGGCTTCATGTCGGCTGCAACCTGATCCCAGGTCCACTTGGCGGCAAAGTCCTCAAATTTGATGCGGATCGATCGTTTGGGTGCTTTCAGGCTCTCCCGTACTTCATCGGCGTGGACCATTCCCGTGGGGGTGAATCTTACCAGGGGACCATCTACCGTCACCCAGCCTTTCTCGGCCAGCATATCCAGTTGCTCAGCGTGGAGTGCCCTGGCGTCTACGTCGAAAAGCTGGCCCACGAGGTCCAGATCCAACTCCCCCACTTCCAACTGGCCACGCACCTTTCGGATGTAGTAGCGCTCCATCTTGTCCTTCAGCATTCCGAACAGCGGGTAGCCTCCGTCGTTGCACCGTTTCATGAACGAATCCACATCGGCCTCGGTGCGGAACTTCAGGAGGTTCAGAAACCCGCACCCGGCAGCCCCTAACGCAATCATGTCCCGGGGGGCGAGAGGGACGGCGGTGTAGGCGCAGCGCTCCTTGGCTGTGCTCCCGAAATCGGTAACGTGCCAGTGATGGTAGCCCCTGGATTTGGCCGCGTCGATTCCCGCCAGTTGCATCTCTCCCATTGCTTCCAGGCTCTCCTGCACAAAAGTGCCTGACTTCACCCCATCCGCAAGAGCAGTACCGCCGAACACCTTGAGCCGGAAGTGCGAGACGTTGTCGAGTCCCAACTGGCAGGCGTGTCGGATGTCTTCCACAGTGTCTTCGATGGTCTGCCCGGGGATGCCGTACATGAGGTCGATGGCGGTGCGCAAGCCGGAACGCTGCAGCAGTTCGAGAGCCTTGAGGTTAGTATCCCGATCGCATACGCGGCCCAGATTTCGTCTGATCTGGGTGTTGAAGGACTGCACGCCGACGCTGACTCTGGTCACGCCGTTGTCCCGCATCATCTTGAGCTTGTCTCCGTCGAGGTCCCGGATGGTGCTTTCAACCGTGAATTCATGGGAATCGATGGGGCGAAAGACCTTCAACGTGGCCTTGATCAGCCGTTCGAGTTCACCCAGGGGAAGTGCGGTGGGGCTCCCGCCGCCGAAGTAGAATGTGTCAAACGGCGCACCCTTGACGAACGGTTTTTCACCCAGGGTCTCGATGAGGCGCAGTGTTGCATCCACAAAGGGCCCCATCTGGGGGCCGATCATCCCGACGTGAAACGGGCAGTAGGGGCAGCGCGCGGAGCAAAACGGGATGTGCATATAGACCACCCGCCGGCCGGGAGTGGGTTCCGCATTCAGAGCGGTTCGAAACTCCTTGAGCCGGGGTTGGGTCACCGCTTTGCGCAACAACTTGCCGATGGGACCGCTGAGCGCCTTGGAGTTAGGGCCCATACGGAAGCGGGTTCTGATCAGGTGCATAGTGCAGTCTCCCGGGGGGGCGTCGCGAAAGACATGGGTCTAGCGTTGCTGGAGATAGTCACGCAATTCCTCGGCGCTGGATGGTGCAAAAGCCTGGTATTTGGAGACGAATTGTTCCTTGAACTCGTCGGGTACGTGCCGTGAGACGATGAAGTTGCCGGGAGGCAGCATCTCCGCCACCCCGTGGTCTTGTTCCGAGCCGCCGAAGTAGATGATCTCTTCGGCTGAAACGCCCATGCGGTCGATGAACTGCTCCCGGATGTACTTTGGCTTCTGAGCGTAGACATCCAGGGAGATGCCGGATATCTGACCGTCGGTTTCGTGAAGGCTGTTGGCCACGACGGGATCGAAGGTGTCGGTGAGGCCGGCCGCCTTCAAGGCGTGGTTGATGTAGAAGTCGAGCCCCACCGAAAGCAAAGCGACGGACTTGCCGTCGGCCCGCACCTCCTTGAGAATCTCGATCATTTCGTGGTCCAGGCGGTTCACCGCCTCCTCCGCACTCGCAGCCAGTTTCTCCCAGATGGGGGCCGCCCTTTCGCGGGCCAGGATTACCCGATAGAACAGTTCGAAAAACTTGCGCATGGTGCTCTTGCCTTTGCGCCATCGCAGATAGACGATGCGCTGCCGGATGAAAGCGAGTATCATCCAGGGCAGGACAAAGATACGCCACCACTTCCCGGCTTTCACGTCCCTCTTCGCCTGCTCGCGTACCGCCCGCGCCATGGGCCGGCCGACCAACTCCTCCGTTTCGTCGCTAAGCAGTCCCCATTTCCAACTGGAGATGATCACTTTGTAGCCCATGGCGGAACCTCGTTTGCTCGTGCTTTCGAATGCCGAGGGGCCTTCTCCTCGCGGGATTTGATGATACTCGGGTCGACGTGGGGTCGCAAGGACATTTCGTGGAGGATGTGACGGGTGGCCGTTTACATTGACTTCGACAAGGGGGCGTTGTTGAATGTGGGTAGAGGTTCGGAGGCAAGGAGCGAATCGATGTTCCGAAACGTTAGAACAGCCGTGATTTGGATCGTTCTATCGGGTATCTGGGCCGGCTGCAGCAACTCCGGGAACGGAGCGGAACCTGCTGACGCACCCGATGTGGGCGCCGAGACATCCCGGACAGTCGTTCCATGCGATTTCTCCACCCTTCCTGCTCCGGTGGTCGTCGTCGAAGAAAATCCGAGCTTCCAGGTTGGCGGGTTTCTGGTCCATCCTTCCGGTAACGCCGCACTTCGTGTGGTCCGCACTGACGATCTCGACAAAGAGGTGTTCGCCACGCCTCAAGACTCCGGGCTACTGGCTGCGGCCCTGGCCAATCTGCAGGTGAAGGAAGAGCAGGGTTCGTTCTCAGTGGAGGATAACATAACCGCCTCGTGCTCGGCCCCAGAATTCGCGGCAATTGCGTACGACGGGGCCAACCTACAGTTGTCCGGCTCTTTTACCGACGTTGATGCAGTTTGCCAGTCGCTGGCGTTCAAGGTGCGTTTCTGTGAAGCTGCCGAGGGGCATCTGCAGTTTTCCGTCAACCTTGTCAACACGCTTTTCAACGTGGTTACGTTGCACTCGTCTTCTCTGCCGTCGGAGAGGGTCTACGGACTGGGCGAGCAGTTCCCTCATGACACGCTCAACCTCAAAGGCCGGCGCATCCCGGTCCTGGTCCAGGAAGGAGGGGTGGGGCGGGGGCAGGAACCGGTTAGTGAGTTGATGGAGGCAGTGTCCCCCGGCTCTTCCGGCAGTGAGGATACCACCTACTATCCGGCGCCTCACTTCTTCACCAGCCGCAACCGCTCGCTGTTCCTGGAGAACACAGAGTATTCGGTATTCGATTTCAGTGCTGATGACAGCATCGCGGTGAGCGTCTATTCCGGGAAAGCTACGGGCCGCATCCTATTCGGCGAAAGCCCCCTTGAACTCATCGAGCGCTTCACCGACTTCGCCGGCCGCATGCCGCCGTTGCCCGATTGGGTCAACAGCGGCGCGATTGTCGCCCTGGCCCGAGACCTCGAACAAAGCCTCGATATCGTCGAGAAACTGCAGGGACGGGGGGCCGAGTTGGCCGCGGTCTGGAACCAGACCTGGTCCGGCACCGCCGAGACTTTTATCGGTGAGCAGGTTCTTTGGAACTGGGCCCTGAATACCGATCAACATCCGGGGTGGCACGAGTGGGTCGACCAACTGGAAGGCGACGGGATCAAGGTTCTGTGCTACGTGAATTCGATGTTCCGGGATCTGCCGGACGATGCGGCTCCGGAAGCGCGGAACCTGTTTCAGGAAGGGCTGGCTGCCGGTCACTTCGTACGCGATGAGACGGGCGAGGCGTACATGCTGCCGGTGACCGCTTTTGATGTGGCGCTGCTGGACCTTACCAACCAAGCCGCCCGGGAATGGATGAAGGAGGTCATCCGAGACGAGATGATCGACAATGCCCGTTGCTCCGGCTGGATGGCGGATTTTGCTGAAGCCCTTCCATTTGATGCAAAACTCGAATCGGGAGAGCCTGCCGCCGCTTTCCACAACCGCTATCCCGTGGAGTGGGCCCGCCTCAATCGCGAAGTGGTGGAAGAGAACGATCTGTTGGGACAGACCTTGTTTTTCAGCCGTTCCGGATTTACCGGATCTCCGTCGCAAAGTCTGCTGATGTGGGAAGGGGACCAACTCACTGGGTGGGACGGATTTGATGGGCTGAGGTCCGCGTTGCACGGCCTGTTGAACGGCGGTTTTTCAGGTCTGTCCCTCAATCATTCTGACACCGGCGGCTACACTTCGGTGGGCAAATACGGCCTGGGCGGCAATCGGGATCACGAACTGCTGGCCCGCTGGACCGAGATGAACGCCTTTACCGCGGTTTTGCGCACCCATGAGGGCAACGAGCCGGATTTGAATGTCCAGGTCTACTCCGACGAAGCTAGCATGGAGCATTTCGCCCGGTTCACCCAGGTGTATGCAGCGCTCGCTTCCTATCGTGAGGGACTGTTCGCGGAAGCTGCCGAAAAGGGCTATCCGGTGGTGCGGCACCTGCTGTTGCATTATCCGGATGACCCCATTGCCCACACGGTTGACGACCAGTTCCTGCTGGGGAGTGAACTGCTGGTGGCCCCTGTCTTGGAGCCTTGTGGGGAACCAGCCCCGTGTGACTCGGTCAGGGACGTCTACTTTCCTGCCGGCATGTGGGTGCACTTGTGGAGCGGCGAAGAGTACGGTGCGATGGGCGCCGGGGTGTGGGCCGAAGTGGCTGCCCCAATGGGCCAGCCGGCAGTTTTTCACCGGAAGGGCTCTGTCGTCGGACAGTCCGTTGTTGAGAAGTTGCAGGCCAAAGGCCTGTGAATTTGACAGGCACCCAAACCTGTGTTTGGATTCCTTCCATGAGCTTTACTCTTCACGAAACAGGAAGGAGGATTCGATGAGAGCTGCAGTTCTATTTTGTGCCGTCATGGCCCTGTTTTTCACCGGCTGCACTCTGTTGCAGGCCATAAAGCCGGTTGAGCGAGATGAACTCCTGAAAGCAGATGAGGAAGGGAACGTTGAGTTCTTGAAGTCAGTGTGCGCCGGGGACAAGAGGGTCCGCTACAGCGACGACAAGCGCAAAGCGTGCAACATGGTCAAGCGACACGAGGCAGCCAACGTCGATTGCTCGAACGTGGTGGAAGCCTACGAGAATACTCCCAAGAATAGCGAAGAGTTTGTCGGTTCCATGGCGACCAAGCTGGCGGAGTGCGGCGAGCACACGTTTATTTTCGAGCACGTTGTACACTGGGGCAACAACGCCGAAGGCGCGAGAATACTGGCCAAGCTCGAAAAGGAAGGCCAGCCCATGGAAGAGAAATTTGTGGAGTACGCCTCCTCCCACAAGGGCAAGGCTTTCCTTCCCAAACATACGAAGTTCTCGCTCGACTATATCGGCAAATGGCTCATCAAGAAGGGGAGCACAGGTCACTGTGCGCTCATTGCCGATGCGGTGAAGGACGGTACCGAGTTGGCCAAGGTCTGGGCGTTCCCATACTTCAAGGACGCCAAGTGCGCTGCGGAAGGGGTTCCCATCGCGGCGGAGGTCCTGTTGAGTGACAGCGCCCAGCACCGCATCTGGGCCTGCGCCACCCTGGGTAAACTCGGCGACGCCTCTGTCTTGGGCAAGGTAGAAACCCTGGCGACCACCGACGCCTATTCCGAGATCGTGGAAGAGCGTACCAACTCCGGCTCCCTGGTCGCGGTCAAAGTCTGGCCCGTCCGCGACGCCTGCACCGCGGCCGCAGGCAAGATCAAGCTGCGCAGCCAGTAGCACGCCCCCCCCCACGCAGTACTCCTAATGACTCATCCGGCCGCCCTAGGGACTCATCGCAATAGTCCTTGCAATATGTATTAGGTAGAAATACTTTAGTTAGTGAACAAACGTAGTGAGTTAACCGAAGATTATGCCAAAGTTCTGCCCAAAGTGTGCGAACAACTATCCGGATGAGCACACCCGGTGTCCTGCCGATGGCGCCAAGCTTGTCTCCATGGAAGAGAAGGACCTGGTGGGCCAGGAATTGGACGAACGTTACAAGATTTTGTCCAAGTTGGGCGAAGGCGGCATGGGCATGGTATATGTGGCCGAGCAGATTATGGTCGGCCGCAAAGTCGCGCTGAAGGTGCTGAAGCGGGAACTGGTCCAGGACAAGTCCACCATCACCCGGTTCTTCACCGAAGCCAAGGCTATCGCGTCCCTCTCTTCGCCTCACACAATCACACTCCACGATTTCGGCGTCACCGATGACGGCCTGCTCTATTACACCATGGAGTTGCTCAAGGGCAGGCCGCTGTCCTATCTGATCAAGAAGCAAGGCCCAATGGAACCGGTTCGTGCAGCCGGCCTCATTCTTCAAACGCTCGAATCGTTGGAGGAAGCTCACGACAAGGAGATCCTCCACCGGGATCTGAAGCCGGACAATCTGTTTGTCTCCATGCGAAAGGGCCGTGAGCACGTCACGGTGCTGGATTTCGGCATCGCCAAGCTCGTGGGCGACACCTCCGTCGACTCGGTGACCAAGACGGGGATGATTTGCGGCACTCCTGCCTATCTGAGTCCGGAGCAGGCGCTGGGTAAGCCCGCGGTTCCCGCCAGCGATCTTTACGCTCTGGGCATCGTGTTTTACGAGATGCTGGCTGGCGTGCCTCCGTTCCAGGAGGCGACGCCTGTGGGGATCCTTATGAAACACCTTCACGATGTGCCGGTGCCGGTGGGGACCATGAATCCGGACGTGGTGGTGCCTTCCAGCATCGATGCATTTCTCCAGAAGGGGCTCATGAAGGAGCCGGATCAGCGGTTCGCGGATGTGGAGCAGTTCAGAAGAGCACTGGCCGCGTCGCTGGAAATGCACAACGATTCCCCCGAGACGGTCTCTCTGGCGCCGATGACCACTGCGGCCAGTGGTTTGCGCTCTCCGGAGGTTCCTCGCATCCCCACAGGGCGCCTCGATGCCGTTGCTCCGGCCGCCGGCTCGGTGAGTGAGGCCGCCACTGAATCGGCGGACCCGGGAACTGCGCTGCAGCGGCAGCCGGCGGGGGTAGCCGGGGCCGAAACCGCGGCCATGGTGGAGCAGGTCGTTTCTTCCCGCCGGTGGCTTTACCTCGGAGTCGGTGCGGCCTTTGTGGTGCTCGCGACCCTGCTGCTTGTGTGGCGGCCGTGGGAGAAGAAGAAGGTGCCTGAGCGATCGCCCGCCGAGCAAGCTCAGCCTGCCCTGGCCCCGTCGGAAGAACCGGAGGCTGACCTGCGCGTAGCGCCGGCCGTTCCCGACGTCGTTCCTGTGACGGGCGGGGATATTGCGCCGGACCTGGCCAGGGAGTTGGTACCGCCGGCAATGCCGCGTGCCGCTGACGTTCGGATGGACCCGGGTCGAGGAGCGGGTATCCCTGAGGTCTCTGCGCCGCCAGTCCGTGAGGTGGTTGCAACTCAGGCAGATGCAGAGCCAGAGCCGGCACAGCCGGCAGAGGAGGCGAAGCCGAAGGAAGTTACGAAGCCCAAGGAAGTTACCAAGCCCAAGGACGTTACCAAGCCGAAGGAAGTTACGAAGCTCAAAGAAGTTACCAAGCCGAAGGAAGTTACGAAGCCGAAGGAAGTTACGAAGCCGAAGGAAGTTACGAAGCCGAAGGAAGTTACGA
>CAZVFX010000171.1:0-4329 GCA_964626565.1 uncultured Myxococcales bacterium | reverse complement strand
AAGCCGAAGGAAGTTACGAAGCCGAAGGAAGTTACGAAGCCGAAGGAAGTTACGAAGCCGAAGGAAGAGAAGAAAACACCGGAAAACAACCAAGCCCCAACCGTAAGGGAGGAGGCGGAGAACCAGGACAACGACTTCGAAGGTATGGAAATCGAGGGCTTCGAGGGTATGGAAATCAAGTAGGAGAGGACACATGACGAGAGTACCGTTGCTTGCCGCCGTCATGACGATGGCCACGTTGACCTTGACCACACCGGGCCATTGCCAGGCCGGGAAGGACCCCACCGATCGCTTCAATCAGGGAGTCGCCCTTGCCAAGCAGAAGAAGTACGGGGAAGCCGCGGCAGTCTGGCTGAAGGTGTTGCCGGATCTAAGCGAAGAGTACATCCCAAAGGCCCACAAGGCTCTCGGCCTGGCTTACAAGAAACTCAACCGTGGTCCCGAAGCTGCGTACCATCTTCATCAGTATCTGGGTCTCACCGGCAATAAGGACAAGACCGCAGCGGCCTGGTTGGAGCAGGTGGAGAAAGAACTGGCTTCCACCCATGTGAAGGTGGCTTTCACCTGTCAGCCCGATAATGCTGAGGTTCGATTGGCGGCCAAGGCCTCCACGAAGGGAGCCGGGCATGATCTGGTCTACGCATGTCCCCTCACCTACTGGCTCGTTCCGGGCGAGTACGTTGCGCGGGCCCGAGCAGCGGGGTTCGAGGGCAGGAAGTTCAGGCTCTCCTTTGCCAAGAAGGACAAGAAGCGTTCCTTTCTGCTGAAGCTCAAACCCGTCGGCCAGACTGGAATCTCGGACAAGCCCAAGGGTGATTCGGACCCCTTCCCAATCCTCGAATGGGCCCTTGTCGGTTCCGGGGTCGCCCTCATCGCAACGGGCGGGATTCTCCATGGCTTGGCCTACTCCACCAATCAGGACCTCTACGACAAATATGGCGACACGTCGAAATACCCCGATGGTGCAGCCGCCGATAAACTGTACGACCAGGCCTATGACGACGATGTGCAACCAAAAGAGTACACCGCCTACGCTCTCTATGGCGTAGGTGCCGCAGCCGCCACCGTGGGTGCTGTTCTCCTCCTCACGGCTGAAGGCCCGGCCGAGGCCGGAACGTCGCATTCGTTCCATCTGTCGCCTTTCTCCCTGCCCGGCGGCAGCGGTGCAGTGATGACTTTCGAGTTTTAGGAGGCCAGTCAGGTGCCAAGCGCTACACGGAACACAAGTCCGTCACCGTCCCTGTTGCCGACCGCAGTCCTGCTGGCGGCTACATGTTTCCTGTCCAGCGGCTGCATCGAGCGGCACGACAGATTTCCGGGCGCGCATGACGGAGCCGCCGCGGACAGGTTCGCAGGCGATGTCGCACAGGAACTGGAGGTGGGCCCCGGAGATGCGCCTGCCGATCCCGGTTTGGCGGACATTCTCGAGGCGAAGGAAGAGTTGGCTGCCGACATAGTTGAGGTTGCCGACGCCGACGCTTTGGAGGCGGAGATTGCTCCGTGGTGTGGGGACGGCATTTGCGGAGAAGCGGAGAACTGCGAAGGCTGCCCCGATGATTGTGGATGCGAAGATGGGGAGATGTGTGCGGAGGGTAAGTGTGTCTGCCAGCCCCACTGCGTCGGCAAAGAATGTGGTCCGGATGGCTGCGGCGGCTTGTGCGACGTGGGTGAGTGCGACGACGGAAACCCGTGCACCGAGGATGATTGCGCCGACTCGCAGTGCGTCAACGAGTTACTCCCATTGGAAGAGATGGAGGTTGTGGCGTGGAAGTGCATTTGCGAGATTAATGCCAGCTGCACCGAACTGAACGACGATGACCTGTGTAACGGCCAGTTGCACTGCGCAGAAGTGGAAGGGGAGCCGGGCGTCAAAGTCTGCCAGGTGGACCCGGATTCAGTGCCCTCGTGCGATAACGGCAAGTTCTGTGATGGTCCGGAAGGATGTGACCCCTTCTCCGGTGACTGCATTCCAGGCGTTCCACCGTCGGTGGATGACTTCATCGATTGCACCGTGGATTCGTGTGATCCACTTCTCGACGAGCCAGTCCACCTCCCGGACCATACATTCTGCGATGATCTGGAGTTCTGCTCCGGCGAGGAGCTGTGCGACGTGGCCGCTGGGTGCCTCGAAGGCACGCCTCCCGAAACCGACGACCTGGTCGACTGCACGGATGACTCGTGCGACGATGAGTTGGATGCGGTGGTGAACACTCCCGTTGACGCCCTGTGCGACGACACAGAGTTCTGCAACGGCCTGGAACTATGTGCGGAAATTGCGGGTTGCCAGGAAGGCGAACCCCCGGAATTGGACGACCAGGTGGATTGCACCGAGGATTCCTGCGATGAGGCCGCTGACCAGGTCCTTCACCTGCCAAACCATGATTTCTGCGACGACACGGAGTTCTGCAACGGTGCGGAAACGTGCGATCCGGCTGCGGGCTGCCTTCCCGGTCTTTCGCCCGACCTGGACGACGGGGTGGATTGCACCGTCGACACTTGCGACGAAGAGCTGGATACGGTCGCACACACCACCGACCATAGCCTGTGCAATGACGAGGACGACTGCACTTTTGACATTTGTGTCGCTGACCTGGATTGCATCTTCCCAGATGTTCCGGACGGCAGCCAGTGCGATGATGACTCGCCCCTCGCATACTGTCTCTCCGGGACGTGCGATTGCGAGCCCGATTGCGAGGACCGCCAGTGCGGGTCAGACGGCTGCGGCGGAAGCTGTGGGGACTGCATCCTGGCGGGCGGCACGGAACTGCTTTGCAACGATTTCTACGGCGTCTGCCACCGGCCGGGCTGGGTGGCGATTCCCGGCGGCAGTTTTATGATGGGCAGCCCGCACGACGAGCTATGTCGAGAGACGGACGAAGGACCGCAGCATCCGGTTGCAATCACCCGCGCACTTCTGGTGAGTGACCACGAGGTGACCCAGCAAGAGTGGACCACGCTCACCGGCGCGCCCAACCCCAGCCACTTCGGTCCTGACGGGCCCGAGCCCTTTTGCTCGGAAACCGATTGCCCGGTTGAGCGGGTGAACTGGTGGGAGTGGCTCCACTACTGCAACCTGTTGTCCGCGTCGGAAGGGCTGGACGAGTGTTATCTGCTGCAGAACTGCGAGGGGACCCTTGGCGGTGGTTGCGAGCAGGGGGGTGGCTGTTACGGAGATTACGTTTGTTCCAAGGCGATTTTCATGGGACTCGAATGCAACGGTTACCGACTGCCCACCGAGGCGGAATGGGAGTATCTGGCCCGGGCCGGCACCGACACAGCATACGCCTACCCGATTCCCGGCGGTGGAGTCAAAAATGACACCTGCGGGGAGTGCGGTCTTGAAGAGGACCTCGAGGACTACGGCTGGTACTGTGACAACTCCCTGGGGTTCACCCGTCCGGTGCGGGAGAAGGGAGCCAACGCCTGGGAGCTCTACGACATGGCTGGAAACGTCCAGGAATGGTGTTGGGATGAGTACCAGCCTGTGTTCTACCTTGACAGCCCGGAGGTCGACCCGATCCGGGATGGGCCGCAGATCGGGCGCAGCGTGCGTGGCGGAGTGTTCAATGACGAAGCCGAGCATCATCGCTCCGCGTCGCGCCACATCAGCGAATGGACGGCCCGTTGGCACTACAACGGCGCTCGGCCCGTGCGCAGCCTCCCGGCTCCGGTGTGCCTTGCCGCCTGCGAGGGCAAGCAGTGCGGGCCCGACGGGTGCGGCGGTAGCTGCGGCGGCTGCCTTGAGGGGACGTGCGACGACGAGTATGGCGTCTGCAAGAAGGACGGCTGGGTGGTGGTGCCTTCTGGCAGCTTCGTCATGGGATCGCCCCATGATGAGTCGTGTCGAGACGACGACGAGGGGCCCCTGCATCCCGTGACCGTCAGTCATGCGATGCTCGTAAGCGACCACGAGGTGACCCGGGCGGAGTGGATTGAAACTACCGGCTCCGGCAACCCTAGTCAGTGGGCCGATTGCGAGGAGCCGGACTGCCCGGTGCAGATGGTCAACTGGTACGAGGCTGTTGCTTATTGCAATGACCTGTCCGCACTGCACGGCCTGGAAGAGTGCTATGAACTGACGGACTGTCAGGGCGGCATGGCCGGCGGCTGCCCGGAAGGCGTCGTCATGTGCTCTGGTGACTTCAGTTGCGATGTAACGTTCAAGGGAGTGGCATGCGAGGGTTATCGGTTGCCTACCGAGGCCGAGTGGGAATACGCAGCCCGGGCCGGCAGCCTGGAGGCCCTGGCCTTCCCGCCTCCGGAAGGAAGCCCCCTGGTCAGCACGTGCGAATGCCCTGACTGTGTCTTCGAGCCGGACCCGGCTCTAGA
>CAZVFX010000170.1:0-12080 GCA_964626565.1 uncultured Myxococcales bacterium | reverse complement strand
GGTGCTTCCTCGGCCGCGGGTGCTTCCTCGGCCGCGGGTGCTTCCTCGGCCGCGGGTGCTTCCTCGGGAGCCGCTTCTTCTGCTACGGGCGCCTCTTCCTTTTCGGCCTTCTCTATCTGCTTGGATTTTTCACCCTTTTCACCCTTCGCCTGGTCGGCCTTGCCGCACTGCCAACCGGCCAACGCCAGGAGCAACGCCAGCACAACGACCCGGGCCAAGTCAGTTTTTCTATTGCGCATGTTAGACCTCCTTTGTATCCGCCAACTTTACCACAGGTAGGACGTACAAGTCGCCACCATATTTTGCCCTATTCTTCTGCTCACGGCGCACTGCTCACGGCTCACTGCCGAACCTGGCCCTCAGCCGCGCAGTTTTTCCTGCATGATCTTCAGAATCTCGGAATCGGTGGAGGTCATCCCGATGCGGGCTATGCGGCCAAGGTTCCACAGCGACTCTTTTCCGTCCTTGCCTATGATGCCGTCGGTTTCCGGGATCCCGATGCCGCTGAGCGCCAGGGCTGCGGAGCGAAACGCGGCGTCCACAGAGGTCATGGTTTTCATGGCGCATCCTATCTTCGCACCGTCGCAAATCATGCCCGTGACATTGCCCACCATGTTGTTCATAGCCAGGGACACGTGCTCGGCATCGCCCCCTTCCAGGTGAACAAGGCCTGCGGCCAGGCCAATGCCCGCGGCGTTGGAGCAACCGCAGACTGCAGACAACGTCCCCAGGTTATGGGTGGTTGCCGAGGTCACGAGACAAGCCAACGCCAACGCTTCATGGATGCGATCCTTCGGGTGGCCGTTGTCCTCTCCCCACTGAAACAGCGGGACTGCGACGGTAATCCCCTTGTTCCCCGAGGCCGCCAGAGTCATCACCGTGTAGTCATCGCCGGACATGCGGGAGAAGACGCCTGCGCACACAAGCCGGCTCAGCCGAGTCACGGAGTCATCTCCCATCATCTGGAAGAAGCGACGTGGGAAATGGGAGAGGCCGTGTTGAGCTATCTCGACGTTGAGTTTTACACCCTCTGTCAGTAGTTCCGCCGAACTGCTGTCGACGTTTGTGGCGATTTCTATCATGTCCGGGAAAGGCATGTAGGCGAGCTCTTTGCGCAGACCTCGGACGTTGTCTGCGGCTGTGTCCACGCCGGACGTGGGCAGAGGCCGAACCTCGCCGTTGGCCTCCAGGCGGACGAGGCGGGCGTGCTCCAATTCGATGACCGCCCTTCCCGAGCCTTCCGAGCGGGCGACCCGGCAATCCACAAGAAGGTCCCGCTGCGAAGGGTCTACTTCAACGGAAACCTGCCCCGTGTCCAACAGCGCCCCGGCCGCGGCCAGGATTGCCGGTGTGACCTGCCGGAAACCCTCCAACCCGCAGGTTGGATCAGAGAGATGGGCTCCGATGGCGGCGGCCCACAACAACCCCGATTCGCCACCGGAATGGGGGATGCCCACCGCGTAGCAGTTCTTGTACATGCGGGGGTCGCAAACCAGTCGCACAGAGCGCACATTTCCGGTGCACATGGATGCGGCGTTGGCCGCGGCCAGCGCGATGGATGCAGGTTCGGTGCAACCCAGGGCCGGTTTCCATTCTTGTGCCAGATAGTCGCAGAGTTTCATTTTCTGTCCCTCCAGGCCACCCCAAGCATAGGCATGGAGAGGCTGCGAATGCAACGCCCGTGACGGTCTGCCGCGGACGCGCTATAATGGCAGGCGGAGGCTGGCATGGGCAAAAAGAAGTTTCGGTTGCTGGCACTGCTGCTGGCAGGGCTGTTGCTGGCAGGTGGGTTCGTGGCTTTTCGGGTGCTGTGGTTCGACCCGAACATGAACATCGGGGACGGAGATTGGCTGGCCGTCGCCGACCGGGCAGAATTCAACGAGGAAGCATGCAAGGTGTTGTGGTGGCCATGGGGCAACCATCACGATGCGTGCATTCTGCTGGCCAGGTTTGGTGACTCGGACTCGATTCCCTGCATGCTCAACGGCATGAAGTGGGCCGAGAGCGAAGCCGAGCCCCCGGCGCGTCTGCCGGATTGCACCCATGCCCACTGCCGCGAGGCGCTGGAAATAGTCACCGGCAAGAAGGTGGGGTCGAGCCACGCTGATTGGGAGGAATGGTGGGCGGAACAATGAGAGATTGGTCCAGGGTCCAGGGTCCAGGGTCCAGGGTGCTACTGCTGTTGGCAGCGGGCCTGATGGCTTGCAGCAACCCGGCAAAGAACGTGCTCATCGCGGATGGAATATCCGACGTGGATATCCAGGAAAATACAGGGGACGGGGGGCGCGGTTTTCTCGACGGGAAAGAGGACGTACTTCTGGCCGACTCCGAAACCGGAGATGGACTTTTCGATCTGGCCGGTTACGACCTCCCGGATGGGGCCGGTCCGTTGGATGGAATAGCGGCCGATGCGCCCGATAGCGGGGGCGCTGACCTGGCCGACCTCGACACCGAACTGAAGGATCAGACCGGGGACGAAAGCGGAGAAGACGCAGGGGACGCCGGGCCGGGGATGGACGGAGCCGACACCGAGTTGGATGACGCTGAAACTGCCGACCAGTTGTCCGACCTTGGCGATGCCGCTGACCTGGCGGACGGGGAAATCGAAGAAGTGGAGGATGCGACGGAGGTGGACGAGCCCGACGCCGAGTGTGGCGACGGTGTGTGCCAACCTCTGGCCGGCGAAACCTGCGGGACCTGTCCCGCCGATTGCGGGGTCTGCCCCGGGTGTGACGATGGCGAATGTGCTGGGGAGCCCATTGAGAACTGCGCCACCTGCCCCGAAGATTGCGGCCCATGCCCCACCTGCAGCGACGGGGAGTGCGTGGAAGAAGACGGGGAAGACTGCACCACTTGCCCCGTTGACTGCGGGCTCTGCCCAACAGTGTGCGGCGATGGAAAATGCGAGCAAGGGGAACCGTGGGAGACGGCGGAGCTATGCCCCGGCGACTGCGGCGCGTGCGGTGACGGATTATGCGGCGCAAACGAGGACGAAGCGTCTTGCGTGCACGATTGCGTGCCTGCGTGCGGGGACGGCGCTTGCGACGCGGGCGAAGAGGAAGGAGCAGAAGGGCACTGCCCCACAGACTGCGGACCGTGCGACGACGGTATTTGCGGCTACGCCGATTTTGCAGAGGGATGCGATGCGGGGGACTGCGTGCCCGGTTGCGGCGACGGCATTTGCGACGACGCGGAAAGTGCGTTCAACTGCCCTCCCGACTGCGGCCCGCCCTGTGGCGACGGCCTGTGCGAGCCGGGTGAGACGGTTTCGGGTTGCCCGGTGGACTGCGGCATCTGTGGCGACGGAGTGTGCGGCAAGTGGGGCAACCAGCCGGAGCCCTGCCCCCAGGATTGCTCGGCGCCTTGCGGTGACGGCATCTGCTGGTGGGGAGAGACACCGGCCAACTGCCCTCTGGACTGCGGGCCGTGCGGGGACGGGATCTGCGCCATCGGCGAACAGGAGAACGGGTCTTGCGTTCTTGACTGCGCGGATTGCGGCGACGGCGAATGCGCGGAGGAGGAATCACCGTTTACCTGCCCCGCCGATTGCGAAGGATGCCTGCCGTTCTGCGACGCGGGCTGGGTGTGTGGACCGGCCGGGTGCGGGCAGTTGTGCGGCATCTGCCCGCCGGGCCAGGTTTGCGTCGAGCATGGCTGCTGCACTCCCGATTGCGAAGGGAAGGAATGCGGCGATGACGGCTGCGGGGGCGAGTGTGGTCCCTGCGCTCCCGGGCTCGGGTGTGCCGACGCGACGTGCATGTGCTCCGACGACGTAGGGTTCGAGCCAAACGACCTTTGCACCGTGGCTACGACGCTGGACACGGGTGTGTATAATGGCCTTACCGTCTGCCCCGGAGGGGACGAAGACTGGTACCTCATCGAGGTGGAGGCGGGAAAAACCTTGCAGGCTGAGATAGTCTTCGAGAACGGTGATGGCGACTTGGATCTCTACCTCCACCAAGCATCCAATTGTGCCGGGTACTTGGCTTCCTCCGTGTCCCACTCGGACAACGAAAAGATTACATACACTTCCCCCGGCAATTCGACCTACCTGCTGCGGGTCGTGGCCCTGGCTCCGGCCATGGGTAACGACTATTCGCTGGTGCTGATCCTGGGGCTGCCGGAGTGCGGGGACGGGGAGTGCCACGTGGAGGAGGATTGCATATCCTGCGCGGCCGATTGCGGAGCGTGTTGCGTCGATTGTGCGACGTGGGAAGAGTGTGTCGCGGAAGTGTGCGTATGCAGCAGCGACGACGGCAACGAGCCCAACAACCTGTGCACCCAGACGACATCGTTGGAGCCGGGCCTCTATCCTGATATGGGCCTGTGCGCCGGAGGAGATGAGGATTGGTACCTGGTTCACGCCGACGCAGAGGAAACTCTGGAAATATCTATCCTGTTCGACAACACCCTGGGCAACCTGGAATTGTTCCTGTATCCCCACGGCAATTGCGTCGGCTACATCGCCAAATCGACGACCCTCACCGACAACGAACAGATCGTGCACACAACCCAGTTTTCCTCAAATTTCTACGTGCAGGTACGAGGGTATGGCCCCGCGGTAGGCGCGTCGTATGACCTGGTCGTGGAAACGTTCGCACCCGGTTGCGGCGACGGGGTGTGCGGCGAGGCCGAAACGTGCACCACCTGCCCCCTCGATTGCGGGTGCGAGTGCGGGCACACCTGCGCCGCAGGCGAGTGCATATACAGCGCGTGCGACGATAAGGAGTGCGGCGAAGACGGGTGCGGGGCGAGTTGCGGAGAGTGTGGGCCGGATGAGCAGTGTGCGGACGGCTCGTGCGCCTGCGCGCCGGCGACCTGTCCGGAGTTGGGAGAAGACTGCGGGACGTGGGATGACGGCTGCGGCGGAGAGGTGGTGTGCGGACCGGAATGCCAGGTAGGCCCGTTCGAAGTTGATCTGTTCCTGGTGTTGGGCCAATCCAACGCCAGGGGGCGGGGCAAAGGACCGTCGGGAATCCCGGGGGCGCCCGGCGCAACGTTCGAATACGACCCGGCGGCGGACCAGTTGGCTACGCTGGCCTATCCTACCGGACTCCCCGCAGGCAACTACTGGACCAGCGACGAGACAAGCTTCGTGCTGGCATTCGGAAAAGCCTGGTTCGACCTTTCGGGGCGAATCCCGGTATTCGTCTGCCGGGCCAAGGGGGGCACTGCGCTGCTGGAGTCGGCGGACGTAGGCAAGGGCGACTGGATTGACGTGGAAGACAACGACGGTCTGTGGGACACGGCCGCGGCGGCATACGCTGCAGCCCAGGCGCACATCGACGCCCACCCCGACTATCTGGTGGCCAAGAAATACGTGCTCTGGCACCAGGGGGAGAGCGACGCCAACGCGGCAGTAGCTTGGGACGCATATCGCGACGCCCTGGCTGCGTTGCTCACCCACTTCGATGAAGAGGTAGGTTTCGATGCGTTCTTCATATCGGAAATCGGGCACCGGCTGCCGTTCTCGGAAGCGTTTGCAGCGCAGTCATTGGAGATCATCAAGGGGCAGCAGCAGGTCCAGGAGATGGTGGAAAAGGCGGTGCTGGTAAGCAAACTCCCCCGGGAGTTCACCGCGCCGTGCTTCGACGATGAGGGCGACCAGGCTTGCGCCTTGTGGGACGACTATCACTACGATACATGGGCCTACGAAGCGCTGGGCGGCGACATGGCGACCAACGCCTGGATCTACGTACTGAGCGGCGTCAAACCGTTTGACCCGGACCTGTAGAACCAACCCGATTGCATGACACGACCATAGCCCGTATACTCCCCCTCCGAATGAGGGAGGAGACGTTGGACGTCCACGATATTTTGGCTGCAGGTATTCGCAAACCGGCGCGGTATATGGGGCCGGAATATTTCCCCCTGGGATTCAAGGAGCCGAAACCTGGTGACCTGAAGGTGGCGCTGGTCTTTCCCGACCTGTACGAGATCGGCATGTCCAACACGGGTATGAGAATTCTGTACTCGCTGCTGGCGAGGAAGGAAGGGGTCTATGTGGACATGGCCTTTTCACCCTGGCCGGACATGCAGGAATTGTTGAAGGAAAAAGGAGCCCCCCTGCGCTCCCGACAGGGGCAGATCCCCCTGGGTGAATTCGACGTGCTCGGGTTCTCTCTGCAATACGAACTGACCTACACCAATGTACTCACCATTCTCGATCTGGCGGGCATCCCGCTGCGGGCCGCGGATCGGACTGATGACGTTCCGCTCATCGTTGGCGGGGGGCCTTGCGCGACCCATCCGGAGCCTGTAGCGCCGTTTTTCGATTGCTTCATCCCCGGGGACGGCGAAGAGGCGCTGCCCAGGTTCCTCGACAAAGTGACGGACGTCAGAGCCGGGGGAAAGACGGAGGTACTCAAGGCGCTGGCCGGTGAGGCCGGGGTCTACGTTCCTTCAGTTCATCCCGGCCCGGACGCGGCCATCGAGAAGCAGACCGTAGCTGACCTGGACGCCTACCTTCCGTTCCATGAGTTCCCGGTGCCCGCGACGGAGACGATTTTCGACCGCCTGTCGGTGGAGTTGGCCCGGGGTTGCCAGCAGGGCTGCCGTTTCTGCGAAGCTGGGTTCACCTACCGGCGCCCCCGTGAGCGCTCTCCCGACTCGGTGGTTTCCTGGATTGAGCAGAGCCTGGACCTCACCGGATTTGACGAATTCTCACTGGCCTCTCTGTCTACCGCCGACTACTCACAACTCGTTCCGCTGGCAGATGACGTGGACCGGATTGCGAAGGAAAGAAGGGTGTCTTTGTCGATCTCCTCGCTGCGGGCCTATGGCGTAGAAGACGAGGTGCTGGACGTTCTGGCCGCCAACCGGCCTTCCAGCCTGACTCTGGCGCCGGAGGCGGGCAGCCAGCGGCTGCGCAACCTCATCAACAAGAACGTCACCGACGAGCAATTGCTGACCGCTATTGGCGATATTGCGGCCCGGGGTTTCAACAGGGTAAAATTGTACTTCATGATCGGCCTGCCCACAGAGACCGATGAAGATGTGGATGCCATCGCCAGCCTGTCCGGGCGCTGCTACGATATTTTGAGGGAACGATACCGGCACAAGGCAAGCCTGACGGCCAGTGTTTCCATGTTCGTGCCCAGACCCCACACTCCGTTCCAGTGGGAAGGAATGGCGACGAGAGAGGAGTTGAGCCGACGGATCAGCCGCCTGAGGGGGAAATTCCCCCGGCGAGGCAAAAACCTGCAGTTGAAGTGGCACAACCACGAAATGTCCTTGCTGGAGGCGACTCTGACGCGAGGCGATGCAAGCCTTGCTGCAGTCATCGAGGAGGCGTGGAAAAACGGCGCCCGTTTCGATAGCTGGGACGAGTTCTTCAACCTCGCCGTATGGGATGGCGGGTTCCAGGCGACGGGGGTTGATCCGTTACGTTTCCTGGGGCAGTTCCCTCAAGACGAACGACTGCCTTGGGAGCACATGAAGATCCCGGTGTCCAACAAGTTCCTGTGGCGGGAACGGGAGCGCGGTTTTGCGGGCAAAACCACCAAGCCGTGCACCCCCTTCGCCGAGCAATTCATCTGCTACCAGTGCGGTGCGGACTGCCCTGAGCCGGAGCAACAACCCTGCCGCCCCTCCCAACCGTCAGGGGGTCCTTCGACCACGCTCAGGATGACAGACTCTCGACCATCGACCATCGACCATCCAGCGCCGCCCGAGAGCCGGCGCATCTGGCTCACCTACCGCAAGGTGGGTCCCGCGGTTCTCCTGGGGCACCTGGACCTATTGCGTCAACTGACACTGATCTTCCGCCGGGCCGGAGTTGTGGTGGCCCGCTCCCGGGGGTTCAACCCCCGTCCCCGTTTCTACTTCCCGGCCCCGCTTCCGCTGGGATTTGCCGGGCACGGGGAAGTGGTGGAAGTACACTGCGAGGGCGAAGTGGACATCGCACGCCTGGCAGCCGCCCTAAACGAAGTTTCGGTGCCGGGCATCGAATTCGTCTCGGCAATTGAACCGGAGCCGGGCGGCCGCAAGATCTCCAAGCCGGCGAAGGTGACGTTCCTGCTGGCTTTGAGGGGGACAGACCCGGTGGGTACGCTCACTGCACTGGCCGCTTCCGGGGACGTGCCTCACCTCGGTGCAGTGTCCCGGATTGAGAATCCGCCGCACTTTGACCCGCCGGCTCCGAAAGGAACCGAGCTGGTGGAGGTACAGTGGGCGGCCAACGGGCCGCGTATCGACCGCATTCTGGGTGAGGCATTGCCGGACACCGAAATAGCTTGGGCCGCGCGCAGCGAGCTGCTGTTTCAGGAGCCATGACGGGTCTGGTGAGATGTTGCTGAGCGCTGATGGCTGATAGCTGGCCGCCGCCTTTCACCTTTGATTTGCCACTTTGGGTGGCTTCGCGTACAATCCTGTTGATGAAACTCAACAGGATTTGGGGGTCGACATGTATTGTCGGGCAGCAACAGCGATAGTGTTTGCGATGGTCTTCAGCGCTTGCGGAGGCGGCGGTGGGAATGGCGACAACGGCGAGACAACGACAGGACCTAAGGCGGGAGAGACCTGCGAGACGGACAAGGCTACTGCTTGCGGCGAGTCGTTCAGTGGTGATGAGGCGGTGCTGATCTGCATCGTATCGGGCACCGAAGGCGCCATGACCTGGAACGAACAGGACACGTGCAAAAAGCACCAGAACTGCGTCGATGATAAATCGTGCGAGGTGGACTGCGATTCCGCGTTTGTTTGCGACGGAAGAGAGTGCGGCGACGACGGTTGCGGCGGAAGCTGCGGCGCCTGCCCCACCGGTTTTTCGTGTAACGGCGGCGAGTGCCAGGAGTTCGTGTGCGACCCGATTTGCGGCGACGCGGAGTGCGGCCCCAACGGCTGCGGTGAGACGTGCGGCGACTGCACCGGCGATCTGGTGTGCGTTTTCCCGGCCTTCACGTGTGAGCCGAAGCCGGAAGGTTGCATACCCGACTGCCTGGACAAGAACTGCGGGCCCAACGGCTGCGGCGGAAGCTGCGGAGTGTGCTCAACAGGTTTCTGCAGCCAGGAGACCCTTACCTGTACCTCCCCGTGTGTGCCGGACTGCACCGGCAAGGACTGCGGAGACGACGGCTGCGGCGGAAGCTGCGGCGGCTGCGTGACGGACGGTGAATTCTGCAACCCGGAAACGGGCACGTGCGGACCGTGTGACCCCATCACCAACACGATGTGCCCGCCCGACCAGTACTGCACCTACGCCTCGGGAGGGACTTCCCCGGTATGCGAAGTGGCCGGCGAGCAGGGATACGGAGACCCGTGCGGTGGAACCGATAGCTGCAAGGAAGGGATTTGCATCTCCATTGGAGAAGGCAGCGCCATGTGCTTCCAGATTTGCAAGCTGCACGAAGATTGCGGCGAGGGAAACCAGTGCATCGAGTTGATGGACTCTCCGTACAAGGTGTGCAGCGGCGGCGGTGCGACGGTGGAAGATTGCGACCTTCTGAAGCAGGAGTGCAAGTTGGAGACGGAAGCGTGCTATTTCGACGGCACTGCGATGAAGCCGGTGTGCCAGCCGGTTGGGGCCAACGAGTTGGGGGCCGCCTGTTCCGGCGTCCCCAATGACTGTGTCCCGGGCCTTATGTGCATTTCCGACCCCTCAGGAGGCGGCTACAAGTGCTTCCAGTTGTGCAACACGGACAAGGGGGAAGAGCCTTCCTGCGACCCCGACAGTGACCAGCCTAATTGCGCTAACTACTACGCCAAACAAGGCGCCGGCTACTGCAACGACTGAGCCGGCACGTCTTCTACGTTCATCGGCTCGCCTCTCGCTTCAACGTACGGATGTACGCCTCGCTCGAATCTCGACTCGCGCCTCGAAGCCGTACTGCCTCAGCCGTCGCAGCTTGGATCAGTCTTTCTCGATAAGCTCAGTCAGAACGCCGTGGGAGAACTTGGGATGCAGGAATGCGATGGGGAAACCTTCGGCGCCGATGGTGACCTCGGGGGTTGCCATGCGCACGCCGGCTTCCGTCAGGTCGTCCATGTGGCCTTTGATGTCGGGAGTGGTAAACGCGATGTGATGGATCCCCTCACCCTTCTTGGCCAGGAACTTGGAGATCTGCGAGTCCTCGGAAAGAGGCGCAAGCAGCTCCACCAACGTTTCACCTACCTGAAAGAAAGCTATCTTCAAGCCCCGGTCGGGCAGCTCTTTGGTCTCTTTCAAAGTGAGGTTGAGGTGGTCCCTGAAGAAAGGTATTGCTGCGTCGAGGTCGTTGACCGCGATGCCGATATGGTCGATCTTTGCCATTGGTTTCACCTGCAAGAAGGGGATCCTTCGACGGAGTTTATGCAGAGGGTACCCGAAGTGCTCAGGATTACATCTGAGACTCCAGACGAGCCTCTACATCATGCCGCCCATGCCGCCCATGCCGCCCATGCCGCCCATGCCGCCGCCGCCGCCCATGGGGGGCATGTCGCCGCCGCCTTCCTTGGGTTTTTCGGCGATGATGCACTGGGTGGTGATCATGAGGGAGGCCACGCTGGCCGCGTTCTGCAGTGCGGAGCGGGTGACCTTGGTGGGGTCGATGATGCCGGCTGCAGTGAGGTCCTCGTACGTGTTGGTCAAGGCGTTGAAGCCGTAGGTGCCTTCGCCTTCCCGCACTTTCTGCACCACGATGGAGCCTTCGAAGCCGGCGTTGTTGGCGATCCAGCGCAGGGGATCTTCCAGCGCCCTTTTCACGATCTGGACGCCGATAAGCTGGGCGCCTTCGAGGCTGTCTTCCAGCGACCCTACGGAGCTGCTGCAGCGCACCAGGGCGACGCCGCCGCCGACCACGATGCCTTCTTCAACGGCTGCGCGGGTGGCGTTCAATGCGTCTTCGACCCGAGCCTTCTTTTCCTTCATCTCGGTCTCGGTGGCAGCGCCAACGTTGATGACGGCCACGCCGCCGTGCAACTTGGCCAGCCGTTCCTGCAGCTTCTCACGGTCGTAGTCGCTGGAGGTTTCCTCGATCTGGGCCCTGATCTGGCCGATGCGAGCCTTGATGCCTTCGGTGCCGCCGGCGCCGTCGACGATGGTGGAGTTTTCCTTGTCGATGGCCACGCGCTTGGCGTTGCCCAGGTCCTCCAGGGTCACGTTTTCAAGCTTGAGACCCAGGTCCTCGGTGATGAGCTTGCCGCCGGTAAGCACTGCGATGTCTTCGAGCATCGCCTTGCGCCGGTCGCCGAACCCGGGGGCCTTGACTGCAGACACTTTAAGGGTGCCCCTGAGCTTGTTCACCACCAGGGTGGCCAGCGCTTCGCCTTCGATGTCTTCGGCAATAATGAGCAGCGGCCGATCGGTTCTGGCGATCTGCTCGAGCAGCGGAAGGAGATCCTTCATGCTGGAGACCTTCTTCTCGTACAGAAGAATGTAAGGATCGTCCAGTGCGCACTCCATGCGCTCCGGGTCGGTGATGAAGTAGGGAGACAGATAGCCGCGATCGAACTGCATGCCTTCCACTACTTCCAGGGTGGTTTCCATGGACTTGGCTTCTTCCACGGTGATGACGCCTTCCTTGCCGACCTTGTCCATCGCCTCGGCGATGATCTTACCGATGGTCGGGTCGTTGTTGGCGGAGATGGTTCCCACCTGCTCGATTTCCTTGAAGTCGCGGGTCTCCTGGCTCAGTCCGTGGAGGGTCTCCACCACGGCGGCAACGGCCTTCTCGATGCCCCGCTTGATTCCCATGGGGTCGTGTCCGGCGGACACCATTTTTACGCCTTCGGTAAAGATGGCCTGGGCCAAAACCGTCGCGGTGGTCGTGCCGTCGCCGGCGACGTCGGAGGTCTTGCTGGCGACTTCCTTTACCATCTGAGCGCCCATATTCTCGAACTTGTCTTCGAGCTCGACTTCCTTGGCCACGGTGACACCGTCTTTGGTGACGGTGGGGGCGCCGAAGGTCCGCTCGAGAACAACGTTACGGCCCTTGGGGCCCAAAGTCGCCTTTACGGCGTCGGCAAGAACGTTCACCCCTTCCAGGAGCTGGCGCCTTGCGGCTTCGTCAAATACCAGTATCTTTGAACTCATGGCTATTCCTCCTTATCTTTTCCCTTAGCAACCTTGTTTACTAGTCAACGACAACCGCCTGGATGTCGTC
>CAZVFX010000169.1:0-12134 GCA_964626565.1 uncultured Myxococcales bacterium | reverse complement strand
GCGACCCCGCCATCGGCTGCGCAAACAGCAACAATACAGCCCAGTGCAACGACAACAACGCGTGCACCACAGAGGACACCTGTGCGGGCGGACAGTGCGTGGGCGGAGCGCCGCCCAATTGCGATGACGGCAACGTCTGCACCGACGACTCGTGCGATGACCCCGCCGCCGGTTGCTCGAACTCAGCAAACAACGCGGCCTGCAACGATAACGACCCATGCACCAGCAACGACGTTTGCGCAGCCAAGGCGTGCGGTGGAACTCCATACTCCTGTGACGACGACAACGTCTGCACTGACGACTCGTGCAACGGCGACGGCTCGTGCGACAACGCTGCCAATAACGCAGTCTGCGATGACAATGACCTCTGCACCAGCGGAGACGTCTGCCAGGACAAAGCCTGCGCCGGCGAGCCATACTCGTGCGAAGACGCCAACGTCTGCACCGATGACTCCTGCAACGGCGACGGCTCATGCGACAATACGCCGAACGACGGAACCTGTGACGACGGAAACCTGTGCACCACCAACGATGTCTGCTCCGGAGGGGAATGTACCGGCCAGGCGATCACTTGCGACAACCCCGGGACGTGCCAGACCGCAGGAGACTGCAACGCCCAGACAGGGGACTGCGAGTACCCGACCGCGGAAGACGGAACCACTTGCGACGACGGCAATGCGTGTACCTCGGAGGACCTGTGTTTCACTGGAGACTGTGACGGCGTCCCCTCCGTCTTCTGTGATGACTCCGACCCGTGCACAGATGATGTTTGCGATCCCGCCTCGGGAGAGTGCACCTATCCGTCCCTGAGCTGTGACGACGACGTACCCTGCACAACTGATTCGTGCCAGAGCGGGGTTGGCTGTGTGTACGAAGGCGACGACGCCATATGTGACGATGGAGACATCTGCACCGTCGATGAGTGCGTAGCGTTCGATGGTTGCGTCCATAGCCCGGACCTGGCGCTTGACCCCGACGAAGACGGCGTGTGCAGCTCGGACAACTGCCCGCTGGACGCCAATGCGGACCAGGCGAATGAAGACCAGGACAGCGCAGGAGACGCGTGCGACCCGTGCCCTCAGGACCCCGACGACGGTTGTGGGGATCCGCACAATGCCTGCTGTTTCGCCGACATCGAAGCTCCGATCTGCGTATTCGGGCCGCAAAGCGAATGTCAGGCTATGGGCGGCAATTGCCTGTGCGGAAAGAGCTGCGGTGAGGTCAACTGCTTCACCGGCGCTTGCTGCATCATGTCGCCAATGGGTTCAACCTGTATGCCCGGGGATATGCTCTCCTGCATCATGAACCCTGATGGATTCTTCCTGGCCGGCTCGAGCTGCGACAGTCACCCTTGTCCGTAGGGGGAGGGAACTACTTGTTCTTCTTTGTGCCGTCCGGTTCGTAGCGCTGAACGTAGACGCCACAGCCGTTTCCATCCTGACCGTTCTCTGCCGGCTCCCACGACTTCGTGCAACTCTCCCAGGCGATAACGAAGCTGCCGTCCATGAACGTTGCCACCGCGGGCGCAGCCCGGTCCCATGCTCCCTCACCGTGGGGCGAAAACTCCATGCCGTCAGCGTTGCCGTCGCCATCCAGTCTAAGGCCCCCTACCTCCCAATCATCAGCCACGGTTTCCCGACTCTGCCAGGCAACCAGGAACTCGTCCGGATTGACGGTTCCCTGGAACGCAGCTACCGAAGGCATTTGCTGGTCGCCCAGTTCGACGAGATTGATCTGTTTCGTGGATCCGCTCGACTCCTGGGTGGGGTAAAAACGCCCGCTGATCCCATCGCCTGAATTGTCACCGGTTTCGTCCTGCCAAACCACAAGAAACGCTGGATCAGCAACCGCCACGCCGGGATTCTCCTGGTCACCGGGGATCTGGCCGGTGGCCGTAAACTCAACCCCCAGCTTCACGCCGTCCGAATCGAAGAAGTTAATGCCGATGTCGTACTTGTCCTGGCCGGTCGACCCCCGGTCCCAGACCATGACGTACTCCCCGTCATCCCAGGTAGCGATGGCCGGAAATCGCTGATCCTGCTGAATGTACTGAAGAACCATCGCATCGTTGTCGACCCAGTCGGGATCCGCATCGTAGGCGCGGGCGCAGATATCGTAGTTCTCCCCAACTATCCCACCAGCGTCAACGAGGCACTGCCAGGCGACAAGAAACGACGAGCCCTGGCCGGGAGCCACCGCAGGATTGATCTGGTCCAAAGCGAACGTCGTGTTGACCTGGGTCTCGTCTCCCGGGGCGGTCCCGCCCGGCAAGAAGAAGCGGGAGTATATGCCATACCCATCGCCATCCTGCCCGTCGGCCTCCCAAACGATGATGAAGGCGCCGAAACCCCACGAGGCCACCGCCGGGTTGCGCTGGTTTCCGACGGTGGTGGTGTTGACCAGAAACTCATCCGACACCGGCTCTCCGGCGGCGGAAAAAGACTGCACGAAAACATCAAGGGAAGAGTCGTCGCTGCCTCCTTCCCAGGCAACCACGTAGCTCCCGTCCCAGAAGGTCGCTACAGCAGGCGCGGCCTGACGGCCCGCCACCGTCGTATTTACCTGGATCTCACTCACCAGGCATTTGTGGCAACCATCCCAGGCTACGTCATTTCCGTCGTCGCACTCCTCATCTTCCTCGAGCGCCCCATTGCCACACACCGGGCAATCGGTGCACAAGCCTCCACAGCCGTCCTCGCCGCACGTCACGCCGTCGCATTCGGGAATGCACTCACACAAACCCTCGACACACTGATCCTGCTCTCCCGGGCAGGTCCCGCACTCATCGCCGCACCCGTCATCTCCACATTCCTTCTCCTCACATGCCGGGGTGCAGGCACACTCGAAATTCACGCACACCCAATTGACGCCCAGAGTCTCCGCACAGTTTCCGCAGTCTCCACCGCAGCCGTCGTCGCCGCACTCTTTGCCGACACACGACCCTGCACAAACGCACTCTCCCGCGGCGCAAACTCCCTCCAGCCCGTCCAGACACGGCTCGCTCTCATCCAGTTCTTCGTGCTCGCACACGCCGGAACACCAGTCGAGAGTGCACGGGTTCTGGTCATCGCAAGTTTCCTCGTCCACATCATCGTCACAGTCATTATCTTTCCCGTCACAAATCTCCTCAGCAAGGGTCGATGCTTCCGGGTCAAGTGGTGAACAGTCGGAGGCGTCGGGATCGCCGTCGTCATCATCATCGGCATCGCAGACATCCCCCATGCCGTCGTTGTCGAAATCGAGTCCCTCCGGGTCCGGAGTGACAGGGCAGTTGTCCTCCCCGTCGGGAATTCCATCCCCATCCTGGTCGACTACACAGTCGACGGGGCAGTTGCCTTCCGTCTCGCCCTCCTCGATGACGCACTCCCCGTCTCCGCAGCCCACCCAGCAATCCTGGGGACAGGTAGCCCCTGACTCCAGGGCGCCGCACACACCGTTGCCGCATTGTGTACCGCAATCGTAGGGGCAACTGTCGGGGGACTCGACCCCATCGCAAATACCGTTTCCGCATGGCGTCAAACAGTCAGCCGGGCACCCTTGAGGGGTCTCGGGCGGGAAGCACTTGCCATCACCGCACGAAACGCAATCCTCCGGGCAATCAAAGGGGTTCTCGCCGCCCTCGCAAGTGTCGTCACCGCAAGTGGCGCAGTCAGCAGGGCAGTTCTTCGCCGTTTCAGACATCCCACAAATATCGTTTCCGCAGTCCACCGGACAATCGGGTCCACACCCGGAAACCAGTTCCTCGGGCCAGCAGATGCCGTCACCGCAGAACCCGCAATCTGCAGGACAATCCTCCGAGGTCTCGCCACCTTCACAATTGCCGTTTCCGCAAGCCGCAAGGCAGTCTTTCGGGCACGTTCCACCGTCCGCTCCCACCTCGGAGAAGCCACAGATACCGTCACCGCAGTAGCCGCAGTCCACCGGACAATCGAGGTAGTTATCGGGATATGTGCAATCGCCATCGCCACACACTCCGAGACACTGGAGTGCATAGCCACCTGACTGGCACACTCCGCCGACACAGTGCTCATCTACGGTGCATGGGTCGCCGTCTTCGCACGCGACGTCACCCTCGACGGGCGCAAACTCGCAAGCACCTTCCTGGCACACTCCTTCCATGCATTCGTTGGCAATTTCGCAGCCCGGAGGGCAGAGACCGCCACATCCGTCGTCACCGCAGTCCACGCCATCGCACTCCGGAACGCACGGAATCTCCTCGTCGGTTTCGTCGACCGACAGATCGGTGGCGTCCATGGCCACATCCACGATTTCTGCCTCGCCATCATTGGTATCAACCAGCAGGTCGATAGCAAAGATGTCATCGTCAACCGCATCAAAGACGTCTATCTCGTCAGCGACGATATCCAAGACTTCCTGGGAAACATCCTCGGGAGCAACAGGGAGGTCGGTCAGTTCTACTGCTTCCCGGGTGTCCAGAGGCTCAACTTCTTCCCCGGGAACATCCTGGCGAGGCCCGACCTCCTTCGAAACCGGCTCCCAGGGAGTCGGCTTCGAAAGACACCCCAGCAGCAACAGCGAAGTGACAAAGGTGGCAATCTGTGGTTTCATACGCTCCCTTTTTTGTTCGTTGCAGAGCACGTCTTCCGATCAGTGTAGCAGTCGAGCAAGCCCCGATAAACTCCTTTCTGCCCAATTTTTCAGTCGAGCAGGTCAATCGAAGTCGATCTTTTTTGAACGATGCTTTTTCACCTGGCTGCGGTGCCGCTTCTCTTCAAGGCGACGCTGTTTGGCAGCCCTGGAGACTTTGGTCTTCTTCCGTGGTTTCTGTTGGATCAATGATTCCCGGAGTAGCTCGGCGAGTCGCTCCACCGCGGCCTCCTTATTAGCCGACTGGCTGCGATGCTTCTGGCACACGACGCGCAGGACGCCGTCCTTGCTGATCCTGGTGCGCAGACGCGACGAGATCCGCTGCTTCTGCTCCTGATTGAGGGATGGGGAGCCGGCAAGGTCGAAAAGCAACATCACACGGGTGGAGACCTTGTTCACGTTCTGGCCCCCGGGCCCTCCCGCACGCGACGCGGTGAAGGTGATTTCGTCTTCCGCAATGGAAACCCTGTCGTTGACTCGTATCACCGCCCCCTCCGCTGATAAGTATTCCTTGTCCCGCCTGCCGGCGCAAGATATAAGATCAGCGGGTTTGACAGAGGAGGAAACCATGGTGGATTTCGAAAAGCGGCACGGCGTACCACAGTGCTCCCTCGAGAATTTCGACAACGACTTCAAAGACCTGCACCTGCTGCACGGGATCGTTGCCAAATGGGCGGCGGAAAAGCCGGACGCCCTGGCCATGATCAACGCCAACACCGAGAAACAGGTGACCTGGAAGGAGTTCGACCAGACCACCACCGCGCTGGCTTTGAAACTACTGGATATGGGCTTTGTTTCCGGTGATTTCTTCTGCACCTCGCTTCCTCTGCTCACGGAACACGTCTATCTGGAATACGCCTGCTTCAAAATCGGCGTGATATTCGTGCCGCTGGACTTGCGGCTTAAAGGCCCGGAGGTGATCCGCAGCCTCGGCCTGGTCAAAGCCAAGGGATACGCTTTCCTGGGCAAAACCCCGGTGGCGGACTTCAGCGAATTGGGCAAAGCCGTGATGGCCCACTGCCCCTTCGTGGAGCACTTCGTACAGTTCTCCGCCCCCGACGAGACCATCGAAGGCGCCGTGTCCGCGTTCGTGCTGGCTGAAGAGGCACGCGGCCTCGCCATGGCCGCGCTGAGCAACCCTTCCGAGTCAGAGTTGCTCAAGTCCTATATGCAGGCGACGGGTAGAATCACCGAAAACGACGGCTGCCTGGTGATCTTCACCACCGGGTCCACCGGATATCCGAAGCCGGCGCTACTCTCGCACCGCAACATCACCTGCCAGAACATGTGCCTGGGCGCGGCTTTCGGGATCGACGACGACGCTCGCATGTTGGTGAACCTGCCCCCTTCCCACGTCGGCTGCCAGACCGAACAGTTGATGACCACGTTCTTCTTCGGCGGCACCGCAGTGATTCTGCACATTTTCGACGCGGAACTGTCGCTGAAGGCGATCCAGGATCACCAGGTGAACTGCTTCGGCCAGATCCCAGCTCTTTTCAACTTGCAGTGGCGACTTCCCAACTACGATGACTACGACCTGTCGACGCTGAAGTTCGCGCTCTACGGCGGCCAGCAGGTCAGCCGCACCTTCCTTGAGAAATTGTCGACCATGGCCCCCGGTTTCGGCACAGGCTTGGGCCTCACCGAAACCGCGGGGTTTGCCACCTACTCTCCCCTCGATGGCACTGTGGACGATATCCTGGCCGGCGTGGGCTTTGACATGCCGGTCTACCCCATGACCATCCGCCAGGAGATGAAGGCCGACGGGTCGGCCGGAGACGAGATGGCGGCCGGCGAAACGGGCAACATCTGCTTTAGTGGACCGCAAACGTTCCTAGGCTATGTCAACGCCCCGGAGGCCACCGCAGCCACCGTGTCGACCGACGGTTACATCTACACCGGAGACCTGGGCTTTGTCGACGACAAAGGGTTGCATTTTGCGGGGCGGGCCAAGCTGGTCATCAAGCCCAAGGGCTACCAGGTGTTCCCCGCCCAGATCGAAGACCACTTCTGTGAACTGAGGGACAAAGTCGCGGTTTGCGCCGTAGTAGGCGTGGAGCACGAGGTGTTTTCCGAAGGAATCGTCTGCTTCGTGGAGCAGAAGCCCGGCACCGACCTGACCGTCGAGGAGCTTCAGGGGCACGCCCGGGGCATGGCGTCGTACATGCGGCCGCTGCACTACGTCGTACTTGAGCCGGCGGGATTGCCCTTGAATCGGGTGGCCAAAACTGACTACGTGGTGCTGAAGGAACAGGCTGCCGAAGAGGTAAAGGCGCTGCGCGCCCGGGGCGAGTGGGATTCATGAGCGCTGAACTGCGTATCTCTTCCGACGTGGTGGGCCTCAAGATCCCCACCGCGGAGCGTAGAGTCACCTGGCGGGAGACCATGAACTATGCTGCGGCCGTGGGTGACCTCAACTCCCGCTACTTCGATGACTCATCACCGGATGGAATCGTGGCTCCGCCCATGTTTGCGGTGGCGACAACCTTCCCCAACGTGGTCGGTATGAGCGGAGTGCTGGGAGACGCCATTCCGGCCGGAGCTATGCCCCGACTGGTGCACGCGTCGGAGCGCCTGCTCTTCCACCGGCCCATACGACCGGGAAGGACTTTGCGCATCGGCGGCGAGGTCACTTCCCTGACGCCTACCCGAGCTGGCGCTCTGATAATCATCCGGTTCGACGCAACTGAAACCGATGGAAAGCAGGTCTTCACCGAGCACGTGGGAGCGATCTTTCGAGGCGTCGGTTGCGAGGCCAGGGTTCTACCGGGTGAATCGCCCGCACCTGCCGTCGCAGCCGAAGGGGGCGCCGAAGCGACTTGGGAAGCCGAGATCCCGGTTCCCCGTGAAGCGGCCCACCTGTACGACGGCTGCACCAACATCGTGTTCCCCATCCACACCTCGAGAGCTTTCGCCCTTAACGCGGGCCTCCCGGACATTATCCTCCACGGCACCGCCACCCTGGCTATGGCGGCGCGGGAGCTGGTGAATCGGGAGGGCGATGAAGACCCGGGACAATTGCGGGAGCTGGCTTGCCGGTTCACCGGGATGGTCGTCCCCGGCAGCACCGTTCAAGTGCGGGCCTGGAACAGGGACGCACAAACGACTCTATTCGAGGTGCTCGGGGGAGGGGAAGTCGTTATTCGGGGGATGGCTCGTCTGGGAGCCGCTCCCGAGGCCTGATCACCCTTCCGGAAGGTGGAGGGGTCCGCTCGCCTGGCCCTCCTGCTCCGAAAGGACCTTGAAACGGGCCGCCTGCGCCAACGGTTACGACCCGCGATTTGAAGCGCTTGATAAGATAGCGGGCAAGCAGCGCTCGCACCGGCGGAACCAGCAGCAGAAAGCCAGCGGCATCAGTGAGGAACCCGGGCGTCAAGAGCACAATCCCCGCGGCCAGAAGACACAGGCCGCCCACCATCTCATTGGCGGGAATGGTCCCCCGGGCCATCTCCTCCCGAATCTTCGCCAGGGTGGCGAGTCCCTGATACTTGACCAGAGACCAGCCCAAGACTCCCGTGAAGACGATTATTCCTACGGTGTAGAAGAGACCGATCTGAGAGCCGACCCGAATGAGCAGATAGAGCTCAACCGCGGGCACTCCGATGAACAGCAGTAACCACATCAGTTGTAGAGCAGGTTGTTCAGGGCCTGCATGAACGCGGCTGGAGACGGATCCAATGACTCCCACGTGAAAGTCATGTCGTCCCCGTCCAGCAAATAGTCCCACGGAAGGTCGAACCCGCCGGGAGTGATCTTGGAATCGATGGTCTCCCAGTGAGCGTCTATCAACACCGGTGCGGTGACCCCGTGGTCCATAGCCCAGGTCTTGCAGTAACCCAGGGTCGGGGCGCCGCCGGAGGGCGTCTCGCCCAGGATGAAGATCAACTGCACGCCGATTTCCTCGTACTCTTTCCACAACCCTTCGGCCTGTGAAGCATATGCGTCACAGGCGGTGCACCAACCCGCCACCAGCACGAACCAGACCGCCTTCTTGTTGCCACAGTAGTCATGGAGGGACACAGGATTTCCGTCACAATCCTCAAGCGTGAAATCACCGATCTTGTTGCCCTTGTTCGAGCCGTTGCCGTTGGGCACGCAGTCGCCGCCCCCCGGTGCGCCGCACTCGTGGTTGTAAGGCTTGCAGATCTGACCCTGTTTGCAATTGACGTCCTCCAGGCACTCCACGCACTCCCCTTCCAGTTCGTAGGGGGTCGGCGGCTCACACACCAAGGGGGGCGGAAAGCACTTGTGTTTCTCCATATTGCAGCCGGTCTCCGGGCAGTTGGAGTCGTCCAGGCACTGCACGCATTCGCCCCCGAGTTTGAACGGCTTCTCCGGCGGACATGAGCCCTCGAAAGGCTCGCATTCGTTGGTTTGCGTATTGCACATCTCGCCCGGCGGGCAGTGAGTCGAAGAAGCGCACTGCACGCAGTCGCCGTCCACCAGGACCAGGGAGGCATCCTCGCACTTACATTCATGGCTATTGAGGTCGCACAGCAGCCCGCCGCCGCAGTGCGCGTCGCCCAGGCATTGCACACACTGGCCGGCGAACAGGTATTTGTTGGGTGACTCGCAGTTCAACTCCAGGCACTGGTTATCGCTCTGGTCGCACTGCCAGCCGGGATCGCAGTCTCCGGTGTCGAGACAGCCGAGGCATTTACCCTCGCACACAACTCCGTCCTCGCATGGATCGCCCGGCCATACACAGGTAAACGTGCACTCGTCACAAAGATCGCCGTCGTCGCAGTGCGCGTCCTTTTCGCACTCACGGCACGCCGCCCCGTCAAAATAGGGTGTCAGGTCGGGGCAGGCACACTCGTTGTAGTCCGCCAGGCAGGTCTGATCCCCGGGGCAATGGTCGTCCTCGGTGCATTTCACGCACTTGCCGTCTAGTTCGTAAGGTGTCGGATCCTTACACTCTTTCACCTCCGGTTCTTCCTCTCCACCGCCGTCATCCCCCCCGCACGTCAGGGAAAATGAGACGGCCAGCACCAACACCAACTTCCAGAACAAGGCGCTCTTCATGTTCGCTCCTGCGGCAACTACCGCTTCTTCAATGAGATTGTCAGCCGGAATTTCGCCACTGGCTCATCGCCCAGCTTGTCCGGCACCGTGGCCACAACGTTCACCGCTCCCTCGACCCGCTCGCCGGTGGCGTCGGCCTGAGTGACCAGGTCCAGCATACTGACCCCATCATCACAAGTAAAGTACACGGCGCCTTCGGCGCGTTTCAAAAACTGGGCGTCAAAATCCTTGAACACGAACGCGACCTTGGGCGCCGTCTTCTGAATCGACCGCATGGCGGCCAGGCCTCCAGCCAAATCCGCCCCTGCACACAACGCACCGAAATACATGGAACAAAGGTGATTCCTGGACCGGTTGTTGAGAGGCAGTCGAATCACGCAACGGCTCTCATCCAACTCCACAACCTTAGGCCTCAAATAGGCCAGCATCGGAATCTTCATGTAGGCGAACAATCTGAGGAACAAAGTCTCTTTCAATCTCGCAAGCGCTTCCATTGGACCCCCGAGGTCAACTCGAACTTCGCACCATATATTAGTACAGGAGAGCTGTTAAGAGTTAAAATTTGTCGAGCTTCATTCCCGCTGGATAGCCGTAGGAGACGTCGTTGTCGTACCCGTGCACCATAACTCCCACGCCTTTGTTCGAAGTGAGCGTGTGGGCTCCGTCACCGACTGCGGTTCGATAGACGCCGTAGCCGGTGCTGCCGACCGGCTCGAACAGGTCTGTCCCCAGGGCCTTGCCGTCGAGACTGACCGATTGGAAGTCCAGCGGTGCAGTGATGTTTACGTAAGACTCGGCGTAGGCATCCGGAACCACAAAGACGAAAGACTCCAGAAACTGATCGACGGGCGCCACGATCATCATCGCGGGGTCGCCCAGCGGCTCGCACGCAAAATACTCCCAGTCGGGGTAGTACTTGCACTCGTGGCTCGACGGACAGTCTTGCGTGTCGCTGCACTGGGGCGGGATACAGAATCCGCCGAATCCATCGCAGGTGTAGGGCGCCGGACAGTTCTCGTTGTCCACGCAAATCTCGGGTATCGGCGGGCCCACTAACTCATGGCTCGACGCCAGGAACTGAGCCACCATAATCGGATGCGACGAGACAACCTCCACATCTTCTCCCGTTTTGAAGCTGAAAAACTCCCCCGCATCCAGCATGGGTACGTTCGCCAACGGCGGCTCCAAGGCCACCGCGGTGTCGTCGTAAGCAGCCACAATGCGCAGGTGGTCTTTTTCGTTCCACCGGGGCCAACTCCTGGTTACCAGGTAGCGCTTCCCCCACGTATCCACAGGCGGAAGCTGCTGCTCCAGGTGATCACCACAGCAAATCTCCGTGGTAGTCCTGGCCGCCTCGTGTCCTCCGAACACCGCCACCTTGCCCGAGGCCACCACGTGACTCCCGGTCAAATCCCCGTAAGGATTGACCGTCTCGATGTGCAGCACCTCCCCCGGGTCCAGCTTGAACGAGTAGGTGTCGCCGTCGGTGAAAATGGGCACACCGACACCTCCGTAAGTCATGGTGGTTGCAGTCACGTCGACGTCCACCGCCCCTTCGTCCGCACCAACGATCGTGAGATAGCCGGGATAATCGGAGTGCAGTTGGGGCAAAGTCACGATGCGATATTCGCTGCCCAGGTACGCAACGGGGAACAGCACGGATGCGTCGTTGGAGAAAACCGCCTCGTTTGAGAGGGGATTGAACTGGTAGGCGCTGACAGGTCTGCTGCTGGTGATATGAAAAGCGTAATCGCCCTTCACCGTATCGTCCAGACCCCAATCGGGAGGAAGCTCGAATTTTTCAGACCCCTTAGGAGCCACCTGGGCCTGCTTGGTTTCACCTGACGGATAGGTCACTGTCACCGCAGCAGGTTCGGCCGACGCATTGGACACGATCACCGCAAACTGCGCGTCCTGGGCATCGAAGATGTCGCCGTTGTTGCCCCACTCGTACACGTTGTCCAAGTCTACCGCCCAGAACTCACACCCCATGTTCGAAGGCACTCCGAGCGCGGCATCGCACGGCCCCGCACACTGGTTGCCGAGGCAGGTCTGTCCTTCCGCGCACGGGCCGCAATCGCCCCCGCAACCGTCCTCGCCGCACTGTTTGCCGCTGCACGAGGGAACGCAAGGCGGTACCACGCAGGTGTGACCCTCGCAAGCAGGCTTCTCGGGGGGACAGACCCCACAATGCCCGCCGCAGCCATCTGGTCCGCATTCCTTCCCAGAACAGTCGTAAGTGCACCCCTGGGACTCGCACTTGTGGTTGTCACACACCGGTTTCCCCGGGGGACAGACCCCGCACTCGCCGCCGCAACCATCCTCGCCGCATTCCTTGCCGAGACAGGTCGGAGTGCAGACACATTTCGCGTCCACGCACGCCCACCCCTCTTCGCAGATGCCGCACCAGTTGCCGCATTCGTCCGGGCCGCACTCAATCCCTTCGCAGCTACCCACACACTCACACGCACCTTCCACGCACCCGTACGCACCGGCGCACG
>CAZVFX010000168.1:0-12217 GCA_964626565.1 uncultured Myxococcales bacterium | reverse complement strand
CTTGGATTATCGTGGCCGTAGTAGTTGTGCTGGTAGTGCTGCCCATCATTCGCATGGTTCTGAAACTGGCGAAGGGTGGCGCGCAGAACCGCAAGCTGTTGCAGACCGGAGTCCCCGCTCCAGCCAAGATCCTGGCGATCACTCCGACGGGAACGACGGTTACCGTGGGTGGCCACCGCCAGCCTCAGGTTGCGTTGACGCTGGAGGTACAGCCCACCGGCGGCCAGCCCTACCAGGCCCAACTCGTCACGTTGATTTCCGAGTTTCAAATCCCGCAGATTCAGCCGGGAACGATGTGCCAGGTGCGCGTCGATCCGGCCAACCCCAACAACATGGCGCTGGAGGCTGTGGGCGTGAGCGGCGGCGAAGCGGGCGCTCCCATGACGGCCATCCCGGTGGCCGGTGGTGGGTTCAAGATGCCCCTGGGAGCCATTATCGGCCTCGTAATCGGCCTGGGCGGCGCGGCCTTCGCAGTCTACGTGGTGATGGTCAACGTCGGGGGTGTAGGCCTCGGTTCCAAGGACGTGGGGGGAGTGTGTGGCCAGGCGGTAGCATGCTGTGAGAAGGTCGCAGAAGCTGCGAAGAACCCCGACTCAGCAAAAAACTGCGAAAACTTGAAGAAGATCGGCGTCACTGATGAAGTGTGCCAGAGTGCCCTTGACGGTTTCAAGGCGTCCGCCAAAGCGTTGAAGGTTACCTGCGAATAGCTGCCTTCCCATGTCACCAACCCGGCTTAGAAAACTCGTGCAGTTCGGTCTGGTCGTCGCGGCCGCGGTGACGGGGTGGCGATACGCTCAGGGACTGTCTCTCACCTCCGTCGAGAAGTACTGCCCTTTCGGCGGCGCCGCAACCAGCTATTCGATTGCCACGAAGCAGCGTTTCAGTTGCGCCACCGGCGAGCTCAACCTTACCTTGATGCTCGCCCTGTTGGTTCTGGTTCTCCTCACCCGGAAGTCGTTCTGTTCCTGGCTCTGCCCCGCGGGCACGGTAAGCGAGTGGCTGGGACGCATCTCGGGACGACTAAAGGGTCGCAAGGCGAAAGACCGAAAGCACAACATCCACGGTCTTCTCGCCCCGGCCGGCAAGGCTGACCGCTGGCTGCGGTGGCTGCGCGTGCCGGTGCTCGCGGTGGTGCTTTACTTTTCTTTCGTCACCGCCGAGCTCATTTTCAGGCCGTTCTGCCCCTACTACGTGATGTTCAGTTTTCGAGGGCCTCACGTGGAGACCTGGAGTTTCTGGCTGCTGGCGGTCTTTGTGGCTGGTGTTGTGGTCATACCAATGATCTGGTGTCGTTATCTGTGCCCTCTGGGCGGATTGATCTGGCCCTTCTCCAAAGCAGGTCTGTTGCGCCTGCGAAGAAACGCAGAAAGCTGCACCGCTTGCGGCAGGTGCGATGAGGTCTGTCCCCACTCGCTACATGTTGCCAACGGTGTAGATCTCTGTTCGGGAGAATGCACGCTGTGCCTTGAGTGCGTCGCGGCGTGCCCCGCTGATGGCGCCCTGGAACTGGGGCTTCCGGGGAAGGGGGGGCGGCGAGTCTCAGGTTGGGTCGTACCAGTGCTTATGGCCGCGCTGGTTGCCATCGGAGTGTTGGGGGGCAGTTGGATCTCTCTGCCCAGCTACGCCCGTGAATACCCGGACGCAGCATCCGAAGGCCGCGTGAGCGCGGTGGAGTTCAAAGTACGGGGGATAAAGTGCGTTGACACGGCCAAGATCGCGGCTACTGTGTTCGACGACATGAAGGGAGTGCGTTCCTTTACCGCGTACGCTTCACGCAACCTGGTCCGAGTCGAATACGATCCGGAGCTTATTGATGCGGCAATGCTGAGGCGGCTGGTAGAAGGGCCGGTCCTGGACGTGAAAACCGACCAGTATGTTTTTCACGTTTTCGATGTGGTAGAGATAGACGGACAGCCCGTGGCCGAGGCCACGACCGAAACGGAACAGACCAAAGGAGAAGGAAGATGAGAAGAGCAGCAACACTGATGGCCATTGTGGCCGCGATGGTTCTGGTGGCGGCGTGCGCCCAGAAGGAGACTCCGGCGGAGAACAAGGCGGGAGAAAAGAAGGCTGAGAAGGCGGAAAAGCCGGCCGAAAAACCGGCCGAAAAACCAGCGGAAGAACCCGCGGCGGAAAAGCCCGCTGAAAAACCGGCCGAAGAGCCGGCGGCTGAGAAGCCTGCTGAGAAGCCTGCTGAGAAGCCGGCCGAAGAGCCTGCAGCCGAGAAGCCCGCGGAAAAACCAGCGGAAAAACCAGCGGAAAAACCGGCCGAAAAACCCGCGGAAGAACCGGCAGCCGAAAAACCGACGGAAGAACCTGCCGCGGAGAAACCGGCGGAAGAACCTGCCGCGGAGAAACCTGCCGATCCGGCAGCCGAATCCAACCTGCGGGTAGCTGTGTACGCAGTCCCGGCATTGGACGACGCAGTGGCCAAGCAACTCTCACTGGCGCTGGCTGACTGGGAAGGTGTTGTCGCGGCCAAGGCGGACAAGGAAGCCGGCCTCTTCAAAGTCACGTTCAAAGCCGGAGGGGCATGTCCCGGTGCAATGAAAGCCACACTGTCAAAAGTGGTTCCCGAACTGACGTTCAAGGAAGTGACGGCCGCCGACGGCGCCCCTGCTCAGGTCGGGTGCGGCGGCTGCCAGAACAAGAGCTCCTGCGGCCACTAAAGAACCGGGTGCGGATACTCTTCTGAACGATTCTGATAGGTCAGAATCTTCGGATTGACGACCACTCCACGATCTATCTCTATCGCTTTCCCGAGGGTGGGGTTCCTGTCCCATCCGGCCCTTCCTGCCACAAAGTCCTTAACGTACGGATACAGCTCCTTGCTGTGCTCGAGAGAGGCCGTCTGATAAAGCAATGACGGCGAATGATCTACTGCGTAGTACACGACCCGGTCGCCCACCTCGAACAGCGGGTCATCGAACCGGGTGGGTCGGGCAAACTCGAACCCCATCCCGAGATCGCAACTGACGTCCACGATCAGGGTCCCGCTCTTGAACCCGGGCAAGTCATCGTTGTGGACAAACGTAAGGGGACGGTCGGTATCCTGGAACACGCAGTTGACGATGATATCGTAGTCCGCCAACACCTCACCCATGGGGGTCAGGTCCCCATCGGGCGACCTTTGCAGCACCTTGTCCGTGCCGTCGCCCACGCGCTGATACTGGCTGTATTTCACGGTGGGAATCGTATCCAGCACCGCCATCGGCGGTCGCTGCGTGAACACCGAAATGTCGGTGTAGTCGAGTGCTCGGCACGCATGCACCGCACCCCTTCCTACTGAGCCGAAGCTCAGGATCGCCACTTTGCGCGGCTGGTCGTACCAACCTTTCAGCCCCAGCAGTTGCAACGAGTGAAGAACGCTGCAGTAGCCGGCCAGTTCGCTCTGGGTATGGAACAGCCACACCCCCTTGCGGCCGTCGGGCCGCCAGGTGAACATGGACTCCATGGGGATGCAGGTGAGCTTCTTGTCAATTGCCATCTGGGTGATGGGCGGACCCTGGACCAGGTGCAAAGCGCCCCACAACGTCTGCCCTTCCCTCAGGTACGGAAAATCTGCCTCGGTGGGTTTAAAGATCATCACGGAATCGCACTTCTCGAACAACTCCTCGCGCGCCATCAAGCCCGCCACGTGAGGTCGTATTTCCTCGTCACTAATCCGGAACTCACGGCCATAACCTTTTTCCACGTAAACCTGAGCCCGGGTTTCCGGATCAAACTTGTTGAAATGCACCGGATGGAGTGCAACCCGCTTTTCATTCTCTTTGGTTGAAGACCCCACCATTCCCACGGTCAACTTACCTTCGCTCATGATTCCCCCATGCCGTTTTCGATTTGTACTTCCGGAAGCTGATCCGCGGACAGTCGCCCGCGGTATAATGCATGAATCTGTTCCACTGCCTGTTCTGTAGTTTCCGCACTCCACTTTGAACTGTCCACCGCGGGCAGCACCTCGACCCGCACTGTAACGCCGTGCACAGCCATGGAATCGGCTCGCCAGGAAAGGTGGGCGCCGTGGATGATAATGGGCACCACCGGCAGCCCGGTCTGCATTGCCAGGTGCACGAACCCTTTCTTGAAGGGGAGGAGCCTTCCATCCCGTGACCTGGTTCCTTCCGGACTCATGAGGATTGAAAGCTTCCCCCTCTGCACCAGGTCGCCCAGTTCCTTCATGGAAGCCACCGCGGCTTGCCGGCTGCCACGATCGATCCGCAAATGGCCGGACAAGAGGTAGATCTGGCCAAAGAACGGATAGTAGATGATCTCCTTTTTGGCAATGCCCACACAACGGAAGGGCATAAGGCTCATGCCGACGAACAAGTCCACGATGGAGGTGTGGTTGACGATATAGAGTGCAGGCCTGTCCGAATCGAGGTGCTCTGCTCCCGACACGGTCATGCGGCAGCCGAGGATCTTAAGGGAGCAGACTCCCACGAACCGGGCAAAGAAGATGCACGACTTGACGCGCGCCAGCCGGCTGGGAAGCAGCACCAGCAGAATAATGAGCTGCATTACAGCAGCGAATGCCAGCACGGACAATCCCGCGACCATCCTGAGCCCTGTTGAGGCCATCTCCCAGTATTTCATGTGTGTTTCAGGTCGAGGCGTTCCCTGCACTCGTCCACCCCGGCAACTTCTCTACCCTGATCTCTAATCATCCTTGCCGCCTTCTCCACCAGTTCTCCATTTGATTTCGCCATGACTCCAGGGGAGACATAGAAATGGTCTTCCAATCCTACCCGCACGTTGCCCCCTAAAGCAACCGCGGCCGCGACCATACGCCACTGATCATGGCTGACGCCGATCACCTCCCAATCGCTCTTCGGGGGCAACAGCCTCACCTGGTGAGCGAGGTTGTCTGCAGTGGGCGGCATGCCGCCCAACACCCCCATAATCAGGCTGAACTGATAGGGAGGCTCTATCAAACCCATGTCAATAAGAGGAAAGGTGTTGCCGATATGCCCGGAATCGAAACACTCCATTTCCGGCTTCACCCCGCACTCCTTCATGACAGTGACAAGTTGCACAATTTCGGAGAACGGGTTCTCAAAAACGAAGTCAAAGACGAATTTCTTAGCCCCGGCATTGTACTTAGCGTAGTTCATCGACCCCATGTTCAGGGCGCCGATGGCAGGGCGGATCTCCTTAACGGGAGCGATTTTCTTCTCCACCGGAATGCCGATGGCCCCCGTCGAGAAATTAATAATCACAGGGCATGCAGCGGTCACCGCGTCGTAGATGTTGCGGTAGTCGGCAACCTCGTGACTCGGGGTCCCGTCGGGTTTTCGTGCATGAATGTGCACCACCGCAGCGCCAGCCTCCCACGCCCGTTTCGCCTCCGCCGCATACTCGTCCGGCGTGTAGGGAATAGCCGGACACTGAGCGCGATTGGCGACCAGCCCGGACAACGCACAGGTGATCATACACGCACGCTCAAAATCGTGATTCTCGCTCGTCCAGAAAGAACTCATTCCTTACCTCCCCCGAAGCGGGGCTTTCTCTTTTCTCGAAAGGCCGCCATACCTTCCGCCGCATCCTCGGTGGCGACGACTCTGCCCAGCTCACCGCACAAGAAATCCATCGCTTCTTCAAACGGCATATCGGCCATGGCGTGGAAAGCCTCCTTGCCCATGCGCAACGCACTGGGGCTTTTTTCACCCAACAGGGCCACGGTTTCTTCCACCCTGGAGTCAAGAGCCGCGGCGGCAACAACCTGGGTAATGAGGCCCATGGCCTCCGCTTCGGCCGCGGCAACCCGGCGCCCGGTGAGCACCAACTCCATCGCCTTCTTCCGGCCTACATTGCGAAACAGAAGCGCTCCCACCATCATGGGGAAGATGCCCACATTCACCTCAGGGGCGGAGAACCAGGCCTCGTCCGCGGCCACCACTATGTCGCAAGCCAACATCAGCCCGAGGCCTCCGGCAAGACAGGGGCCGTGGACCTTTGCCACAGTCGGTTTGCCAAACCCGGCCAACCGCGCCAACAGACGGGCGAACTCCCGAGCCCCGGGAAGGAACCCTTCTTCGTCCTGGTTGAACGCACCCCCCAAATCCGCCCCGGCACAGAACGTTCCGCCCGCCCCGGCTATGCAGACGACACGCACTTCGTCGTCACTCTCCGCCCGGTCAAGGTGCGCCAGGAACTCCGTCATCAAGGTGCGACTCAGCGCGTTCCTTTTCGCAGCCCGATTTAGAGTCACCTGCGCGGTTCGTCCTTTCACTTCATACAGAAGCTCATCACTCATCTTGCTCTCGCTCCTCGATCTCCACCAGAATATCCCCCGGCCCCGTCTTCTGCCCCTCTACCGCCGCCACGTTGCGAACGACGCCGGCGGTTGGCGCCCTTAATGTGGTCTCCATCTTCATCGCACTCACCACCACCAATCCCTGCCCTCGCACCACTTCATCACCGGCGGCCACCATCACCTTGGTCACCACTGCCGGCATGGGCGGGGTGACGTCGCCGGGCGCGGAAGCACCCCGGGCGCCGCGGCGCCCCGGCGGCCGGGCGGCCGCCGCACCCCCGAGACCCCTTCCCCGCACCGATACTTGTTTCTCCCAACCCGAAACGGCGGCCACATACAGGTCCAACTCCTCTTCGCTCGTCGAGAGTTTTACGCAGTTGGCGCCCCCACTCTCATATGCAATCCGGTATTCTTTCCCATCAATCACCGCTTCGGCACTACCGCCGGCAGCCGAAAACTCGACGACTACGGTTCGTTCTCCAACTCGCAGGTTGTACTTCATCTACAACCTCCAGGAGCCGAGGGTCTCCCACGGATTCTTCACCGCAGCAGCTTCCCCGGCAACGACGTCCTCGCGCACACACAGGTCGTCCAGCAGAAAAGCGATCGCCGCCAACTCCGCACCTTCCCCACCCTGGCTCCAATCGCTGAAGTTGCGGGGAATGAAATCGGTGCGTGTCTCGCCCGCGGCAAACGGGGTTGACCGGATTGCGTCGATGAGAAACGGGATGGTAGTGGAGATACCCAGGACGGCGTAGCTTTCCAGGGCCGTGGCCATGCGCTCTCGAGCCTCATCCCTCGTCCCCCCGAAAGTGATCACTTTGCTCAAAATCGGATCGTACTCCATGGGGACGATGGACCCACCGGTAACTCCGCAGTCGGTACGGACGCCTTCTCCGACGGGCTGTTGATGCAGCGCAATCCGCCCCGGCGACGGACGGAAATCCGCGCCAGGATCTTCCGCATACACCCGGCACTCAATTGCGTGCCCATTCCGGGCAACATCTTCCTGGGCCAACGCCAGCGGTTCACCTGATGCAATTTCAATTTGCAGGCGCACCAGGTCAAGACCGGTAGTCATCTCGGTCACGGGGTGCTCCACCTGCAAACGGGTGTTGACCTCCAGGAAGTAGAATTCCTCACCTTCATCAGCCACCAGAAACTCCACCGTACCGGCGTTCACGTACTTCGACGCCCGGGCCGCAGCAACCGCGGCGTCGGTCATGCGGGCTCTTAGAGCTTCGTTCAGAAAGGGAGACGGGGTCTCCTCCACCAGCTTCTGATGGCGCCGCTGGATAGAGCACTCCCTCTCTCCCAGGTGAATCACGTTCCCGTGGGTGTCGGCCAGAATCTGCACTTCGATGTGACGGGGAGCCTCAAGGTACTTCTCAAGGAACACCGAGGCATCATCAAACGCGTTTTCGCCTTCCCTCATCGCGGCGGCACAGGCTTGCTCCAGTTGCTGCTCACTGTCGATCCGGTGCATACCTTTACCGCCACCGCCCGCAGCGGCCTTGACCAACAGCGGATAGCCGATTCGCTTGGCTTCTCTCTTCAACTGTGCCAGGTCGGTGCACGCCTCGTCCATTCCCGGGAGCACGGGCACTCCCGCGGCCTGCATCAATCGCCGGGCCTCGGTTTTGTCCCCCAGAATGCGGATCACCGGAGCGGGCGGACCGACAAACGTGACTCCGGCTTCCAGGCAGCGCTCGGCAAATTCCGCGTTCTCGGCCAGGAAACCGTAGCCGGGGTGGATCGCGTCGGCACCGGTCTCCGCCGCGGCGGCGAGTATCTTATCGGTGTTCAGGTAACTGGCGGTGGGCTCCGGAGCGCCCAGGCAGACAGACTCGTCCGCGGCCACCACATGGGGCGCGCCCGCATCTACATCGGAGTAGACCGCGACGGTGGGGATGCCGAGTTCTCGGCACGTGCGCATAACGCGCACCGCTATTTCCCCCCGATTTGCCACCAGCATCTTCACACCAAAACCCTCCCTGAGCGCCCGGGCATACCCCGCTACATGCGCAGAGTCCCGTACCCGAAGTTGTCGTCTCGCAGCGGTGCGTTTAGCGCAGCCGCAATGGCCAGCCCCAGCACATCCCTGGTTTTGGCCGGATCGATGACCCCGTCGTCCCATAAATTGGCGGTGGAGTAGTAGGCGTTGCCCTCCTTTTCCGCCGCGGCGATGATCGGCTTCTTGATTCCCTCGACCATCTCCGGCGGAAGGGGAGGCTTGCCCTCACGCTCGAGTTGATCGTTCTTCACCGTCACCATCACGTCGGCAGCCTGTTCGCCGCCCATGACTCCGATTTGCGCGTTGGGCCACATCCACAAGAAGCGCGGGCCATAGGCCCGGCCGCACATACCGTAGTTGCCCGCGCCAAAAGACGCGCCGATAATCACGGTGAATTTAGGCACCGTGGATGTCGCCACTGCGTGTACCATCTTCTGGCCGTCCTTGGTGATCCCTCCCCGCTCATACTCGCTGCCCACTATGTAGCCGTTGATATTCTGAAGAAAGACCAGCGGTATGCCCCTCTTGTCGCACAACTGGATGAAGTGGGTCGCCTTGAGTGCGCTTTCCGAGAAGAGGATGCCATTGTTGCCCAGAATCCCTACCGGATAGCCGTGGATGCGCGCAGTGCCGCACACCAGAGTGGGTGCGTACCGTTCCTTGAACTCGAGGAACTCGCTGCCGTCAACGATGCGTGCGATCACCTCCCTCACGTCGTAAGGCACACTGAGCCGCGGTGGAACGACGCCGTAGATCTCCTTCGGGTCGTATTCCGGGGGCCTCGCCTCTGTGAGCCCCACGTCGGTCTTGGCATTCCCTGGCAGGTTGGCCACCAGGCTGCGAAGTATCTCAATGCAATGAGCGTCGTCTTCCGCGAAGTAGTCCGACACTCCCGATTCAGTGCAGTGCAGGTCAGCACCGCCCAGTTGGTCCGCAGACACTTCTTCACCGGTTGCGGCCTTGACCAGCGGCGGCCCGCCCAGGAAAATGGCGCCGGTGCCCTTGACGTGGACAACCTCATCACACATGGCCGGGATGTACGCTCCACCAGCGGTGCACAGCCCCATAACGCCGCACAACTGAGGAACTCCCATCTTCGACAGGATCGACTGATTGTAGAAGATGCGGCCGCCGTCATCGGAATCGGGGAATATCTCCGATTGGAGGGGCAGAAACGCACCGCCGGAATCCACCAGGTAGATTACCGGCAGCCGGTTTTCCATCGCGATGGCCTGGGTCCTCAACCCCTTTTTCACTCCCATGGGGTAGATGGTCCCGCCCTTGATCATGGAATCGTTGGCGTAGACCAGCACCTCCCTTCCTTCGACCACGCCGATCCCGGAGACAACTCCTGCGCCGTGAACCTTCCCGTCATACATTCCCTTTGCCGCGAGGGGAGCTATTTCCAGGAACGGAGTGTTACGATCAAGGAGGAGCTCCAGCCGACGGCGAACCGACAGCTTCTTCTGCTGAGCGGCACGGGCGCGGGCCTTGTCTGAGCGCTCATTTCTGGCCTTCTCCAGCTCTGCGTCAAGATCGGCCACCAGCGCTTCCATGGCCGCATAGTTCGCCAGATACTCCTCGCCCGATGTATCGACCTTGCTATCGATCTTGTTCATGTACCCCCCACCCGCCGCAGCGGGCCTCAGCCCAACAGCGTGTTTCCGATTGCCAGGCGCGTCTGCACCACCGAGGTGCCCGCGACCTGTAGGTACTGGCTATCCCTGAATCCCTCTTCAGCCCGGTTGCCTTCGAGCTGCCCTTCCGCGCCCAGAATCCTCAGCGCGTGGCCCGCTACTTCGAGTGCAGACTCGGTGCAGAACACCTTTGCCGTATGGCCCACCACCCGGGCTTCGTGGTCCCCGCTTTCCGCCAACCAGGCTGCCCGGTAGGCGAGAAGTTGTGATGTGTCCAACAACGTCAGCATCTCGGCCAGGGGAAAAGCCACTTCCTGGCGAGCGATGGGCGGCTTACCCCCGGCATCCGGGGTCTTGGCGTGGTCCCTGGCCGCTTCATAGCATCGCTGCATGATCCCCAGTGCCGCCGCGGTGTGAATGTCATCCTGCCAACTGTTCAGCAATGCATCGAGGTTGGCGGTGGTGGGGCCGAATACGTTACGTTCGGGGACAGCGCAACCGTCGAAGGACAAGGAGCAAAACTCGACCCCTTTGAAGCCCAGGGTAGACTCGTTCTCCCCGGTTGAGAATCCGTTGTCACCGCGGCTCACCACAGCAACATAACTCTTGTCGCCAAGGCACACCGGAACCGCTACGAAGTCGGCAATGGGCCCGTTGGCGACACCGCGAACCGAGCCGGACAGCACCAGCCCGCGGTCATTCGTGTTGGCCGTGATCCCGCCCCCACATGGAGCGACGGCCCCAACAGCCCTTCCCGCCCGAATTGGTTCCAACAAGTCGCGGTTGGCCCCCATTTCTGCCAGCAGACTGGCGAACACTGAGACGCTGGTTTCCACGGAAAGAAATAGAGACGGCGCCCCGGCCGCCACCACTTCTCTGGCAGCCACCAGCGACACGCTGTTTCGGCCCTTCGCACCGCCAACGCCGCAGTAGCCTGCGTCTGTAAGCTGCGCTGCTGACGGAATGGCGTCGGCTTCGAACAGCTTTCTCAGCCTGCTTCTAAGCGCTTGTGTGGCTTCATCGAATTCGTAGTTCATGACCGCACCCTCAAATGAACTTCGATATGATTCGTTTCTGGATTTCCGACGTGCCGCCGCCGATGGGAAAGAGACGGCTGTCTCTAAGGTACCGCTCCACGTCGTACTCGTGACAATAGCCGTATCCGCCGTGGAGGATCACCGCGTCGTTGGCGGGACCGAGGCACCAGTCCCCGACGAACAGCTTGCCGATGGCTCCTTCCAGGTGATTCAACGGCTTGCCCTGGTCCTTGCACCAGGCGATGCGGTAGCACAGCGAACGGGCGGCCTCGATGAAGATCTTCATGTTGGCCAACTTCTCCTTGATCGCTGGATAGTCGCCGATAGGCTTGCCGAACTGCCTGCGGTCCCGTGCGTACTCGATGCACTTGTTGAGCACGAACGTCATGCCGCCTACCACAAACCCCAGCAGCACGCTGCGGTCCCACTCCACCGTCTGCATGGCCATTAGAAAGCCGGCCCCTTCCCTGCCGATGAGATTCTCCGCCGGGATTTCGCAGTCTTCGAAGGTGAGCTCCGAAGTATGGGAGGACCTGACTCCCAACTTGTTGAGGTTCTTGCCCGAGGAGAAACCGGGCGTCCCTTTCTCAACGACAAAGGCGGACAAGCCCGCATGCTTGGTGTCTCTTTCGGTTCTGGCATAGACCACCACGACGTCGGCAACGGGGCCGTTGGTAATGAACATCTTGCTCCCGTTGAGGACAAAAGTCTCACCCCTCCTTTCGGCCTTTGTGGTCAGGGAGGCGACATCGGAACCGGCCCCCGGTTCGGTGAGGCCCATGCAGCCGATGAGGTCTCCGGCAATAAGGCGTGGGAGGTACTTGTCCTTCATCTCGTCGCTGCCGTGCTGGAAGATGGTATCCGCGCACAGGAAGGTGTGGGCGCCATAGGCGAGAGTCAGGCCTCCATCCACGCCCGCCTCGGCCAACGCCTCGCCGGCCAGGGTGGAAGTAATAACGTCGGATCCACTCCCACCATACTCCTCGGGCAAATGCAGCCCGAGTATCCCCAGTTCAGCCAGCTTCTTAAACGAGTGATGGTCAAACTTCGCCTCCAGATCGTGCTCACGGCAGCGGGGGACAATTTCCTTACGGGCAAACCGCATCACCACATCCCGAAACATCAACTGCTCTTCAGTAAACGCAAATTCCATGGCGACCCCTTGGGATTCCGGCTCCGACAAGCATACGAGGGGGAGAGAAACTAAGTCAAGGGTGCACTGATTTCCGATTTCACACGCCAAAGAAATGAAATGCGAAAGGGTCTGACCCCGCTT
>CAZVFX010000167.1:0-12232 GCA_964626565.1 uncultured Myxococcales bacterium | reverse complement strand
CCTCCCCTTCCACAACGTATGTCGGGTCGCGACGCATGTGACAACCTTACTAGTCATTGCATAATTAGGCAACTCAGGTAAGCTGTTCTGCAGTGCTCCGGCGGGAGGTATTGATGAGTGGAATCTCGAGACGAAAATTCTTAAAACAAACCGCGACGGGAATCGTTGCGGCCGGTCTACCCATGAACGTTTGGGCGGGGACTCCGGCCCACAAGGAGGGCGGGACAATGAGAGCGACTGATGTCCTGGGCCATTTCGGCCTGGATCAAAAGACCATCAAAGAGGTGATGGCCGAGGCGATGTCCAAGGGCGGGGATTACTGCGACCTGTACTTTGAGCACGGCGTGGCCAGCTACGTGGGGTTGGAGGACAAGGCGGTGAACCGCGCCTACACGTCCGTGGACCTCGGGGTGGGCATCCGGGTGTTGAAGGGTGACCAGACCGGATATTCCTTTACCGAGGAATTGACGCCGAAAGCGATGAAGCTTGCCGCGGGCACGGCCGCGAACATCGCGGATGGTGCGAGTGGGGCTCCGCCCGCGGAGTTGAAACTCCACGATGTGCCCGATTACTACCCGGTAGAGCGGTCATGGGAGGATGTGCGCATCGGTGAGAAGATCCCCAGTTTGCAGCGGATCAACGAGAAGGTGTTCTCCCTCGACCCGAGGATCATCAAGTCGTCAATCTGGTTTGTGGATTCCAGTTCCCACGTGTTGGTCGCGACTTCTGAGGGGCGAATCACCTACGACTATCGGCCCATGGCGTTGCTCATGGTCAACTGCGTCGCGGAGCAGGAGGGCAAGCGTGAGCAAAACGGTTTCAACCTGTCCGGTCGTTACGGTATGGAGTTCTTCACGCCTGAGGCTGAAGAGAGATTGGCGACCGAGGCGGTGCAGCGCACCGTCATGCAGTTCGAAGCGGTGAAACCCGAGGCGGGGGAGATGCCGGTAGTGCTGGCGCCCGGTTTCTCGGGGATTCTTCTCCACGAAGCGATCGGCCATGGTATGGAAGCGGACTTCAATCGTAAGAAGATCTCCATTTTTGCGGACAAGGTGGGTAAGTCGGTTGCGGAGTCTTTTGTGAACATCGTTGACGACGGCACCAACCCCCACCTGCGCGGGTCGCTGAACGTTGACGACGAGGGCAACGATACGGAGAAGACGTATCTGGTGGAGGACGGCATCTTGAAGGGCTATCTCCACGACAGAATCAGTGCTGCCCATTATGGAGTGAAACCCACGGGCAACGGGCGGCGGCAGTCGTTCCGGTATGCGCCCATGCCGCGCATGCGTAACACGTACATGCTCCCGGGCCCGCACAAGCCGGACGAAATCATCGCCAGCGTCAAGAAGGGGCTGTATGCCGAGAGTTTCACCAACGGACAAGTGCTCATCGGCGCCGGTGACTTCACCTTCTACGTCAAGACCGGGTTCCTCATTGAAGATGGGAAACTGACGAAGCCGATCAAGGATGTGAACATCATCGGCAACGGCCCCGACGTACTGAGCAAGATCGTCATGGTGGGGGATGATTTGAAGATCCATGAAGGCGGCGGGACCTGCGGCAAGAACGGGCAGGGGGTGCCGGTGTCCATGGGGCTGCCAACCGTCAAGGTGTCGGCCATTACGGTAGGGGGGGTCGGCTAATGAAATCGAAAGAAAGAATGGACCTGGCCCTCTGGGCGGTTGAGCAGGCGAAGAAGACGGGTGCGAAGGATGCTGCGGTGGGCATCTCCAATCAGCGGGAAATCGAGGTTGAGCACCGGGACGGCCAGGTGGACAAGCTCAAAGAGTCGGTGCAGAATTCCTTGAGCCTTTCGGTGTACGTCGACGGGCGCTACTCTGCCCACTCCACCAACGACTTGAGGAAGGATTCCCTGACCGGGTTTATCGAGGAAGCGGTGGCTATGACCCGCTTCCTGACCGAGGATCCGTTCCGCGCCCTCCCGGACCCCAAGTTCTATGAGGGGCGGTCCCAGGCGGATCTCGGCGCGCTTGACCCCGGATACGCGGATCTCGATTCGGCCGGGCGCGTGCGCCTGGCAAAGGAAGTGGAGGAGGCGGCCCGGTCCGTCAGCGACAAGATCATATCCGCCACCGCCGGCTACGGAGACACCCGGTCGGAGTCGGTGCGTGTACACAGCAACGGTTTTTCAGGCGAACGGGTGTCCACCATGTTCAGCGCAGGGGCGGAAGTTTCGGTGCGGGACCCCGGCGGCGGTTTGCCCGAAGACTGGTACTACGCCAGCGTTAGAAAACGCGGCGAACTTCCTGGCGCAAAGACTCTGGGCGAGACTGCGGCCAAGCGGGCGTTGGCCAAGATCGGCCAGTCCAAAATCGATTCCGGAAAATACGACATGCTAATAGAGAACCGGTCAGCGCCATACGTGCTGTCCGGCCTCACTGGCGCCATGTCGGGAAGGGCGCTGCAGCAGAAGAGCTCGTTCCTGGACGGCATGCTCGGCAAGGGAGTTGCCGGAGAGTTGCTCACTCTCATCGACGACCCGTTCGTACCCGGCGGCCTGGCGTCCAAGCACTACGACTCGGACGGCATCTCTGCCAAGCGGCGGGTGATGATCGAAAAGGGAGTGCTGAAGTCCTACTATATCGACAATTATTATGGCCGTAAGCTGGGTAAGGACCCGACTACCGGCTCCCATTCCAACGTGCTCCTGGACCAGGGGAACCGCTCCCTCACAGATTGTTTGGGAGGGGTGAAAAAAGGGATTCTGATCAACTCGTTCCTGGGAGGCAACAACAACTCCACTACGGGTGATTTCTCGTACGGCGTCATGGGCATGCTTATCGAGGACGGCAAGATCGTCAAACCGATTAACGAGATGAACGTGTCCGGCAACATGAAAGCGCTTTGGCAGCGCCTGGCCGCGGTAGGCAACGACCCCAACCCGTACTCTTCCTGGAGAGTGCCCTGCCTCTTGTTCACCGACGTTGAATTCAGCGGAGTCTAGGCTTGGCCGGCGACTCCATAATTATCCGGCCCATCGCTGCGTGCGGTGAGTTGTGGCTGAAATCGCGGGTGCTGCGGGGGAAGGTCTTGCGCGTGCCGCTGGGCCTGGGGCCCGAAGTTGAGATGTTCCCCTTCGAGCATGAATCGGTGCACATCCTGGCGCTGGACGGAGACGATGTGATCGGGTGCGTCCTTTTTCATCAGCAAGGGGCGGAAGGGAAACTCTACCAGATGGCGGTGCTGCCAGAGTACCGCGGCCGCGGCATCGGCAAGAGGTTGGTGGAGACCCTGGAACAACTGGCTGACTCGCTGGGTGTTGAAAAGCTCTTCCTCAACGGCCGTCACTACGCCGTGGGCTACTACAAAAAGCTGGGCTATGAAGTAGTCGGCGACGCATTCATCGAAGTCACCATTGAGCATTTTCGAATGGAAAAGACACTCACTCAAGCCGACAGCTAACCACGAAACCCGATTCGGTGATATGGGTTCACAATGGCTGATGCGATGTTCTTCAAGTGTGCTCCGACGCGCTTCAAGTAGCGCAATAGCAGCATCAGGGCTACGAACCGTTTTTCCATGGCATCGCTGTCACCTGAGTCGGAAATAATCTTCTCGAGAGTCCCGTCGCAGAGGTTGGAGACCCGCTGGTACTTCTCCATGACGCTGTTGGCCGCGGCCGTGTCGTGTTTTGAGAACGCCACGATGCACTCGTCGAACATTTCGTGAGAGAGCCCGAGGATTTCGCCGTACACCTCTTCGAACTCGCCGAAGTCGAGGCTGTTGGGCATCATCTCGATGAGTTCGGATATGTTCTTGTTGTAGTCTCCGATGCGCTCCAGGTCGATGACCGCGATAGTGAGTTCGAGTCCCTGGAGCAGGTCGTTGCCCCGGGAGAGGGTGAGGTGTTCGAACACCTTCTTTCGTACGTCCCGCTGCTGGCGGTTGATGTCTTTGTCCATGGCCATGATTCGATTTCGAATCTGCTGGCTGGCGTCGTCTTTGAGCGCCAGCATCACCAACTCGAACATGCGCCGGTCCGAATTCAGCATCATCCTGGCGTCCGAATGTGCGTCGTCCAGGAGCGTCTTGCGCCCTGCCATGGAATCAAATATCTTGCCGAACATTTACCTACCCCCCTATTGAACCTACCTGAACAAGAATATGAACAGGAAGGGAATTCCCAAATATACCGTCAGCACGAAAAGCACCGGTATGAGGCGGTTCCTTACGGCTACCTCGCTCAATTTGACGGCCATCCCGATCGGTATCTTCCTCAGCGGGTAGACCACAATTATCCCAAAAATATTAAACAGGAAGTGGGCGAATGCAACCGTCAGCCCGGCAATCTGGCCGCCCGCCAGGGCCGCCAGAATTGCGGTGATTGTGGTGCCCACATTGGCCCCCAGAGTGTAGGGGAAGACCTGGTAGATGGAGATGATTCCCGCACCGGCCAGCGGGATCGCGATGGATGTCGTCACCGAGCTGCTCTGCACCAGCGCGGTTACGACCATGCCGAACACGATTCCCAGCGCCGGGGTCCTGAAGATCACGTTGTGGAACAGCTTCTCCATCCGCTCGAACACCAGGGATCGCATCACTTTGACGAATCCCACCAGGGAAGCGAACAGCCCTGCCAGCGCAAGCACAAACGTGGCGGTGGACTGGTGGAAGACCACTCCTGAATAGACGTCCGAAACTGCGAACAGGCCTCCAAACAGCAGCGCACCCACCGGGAAAATCGACTGGTTGGAGGTTTCCGAATTGACCCGCCTGGCGATGAACTGGATGGAGTGAAACGCGATGTACACGAGGGTTGCATAGATGACGAATTTGATGGCCAGATCGTTGGCCATAAGGCTCTTCACTGCGGCCTTCTGCGGACTCACAGCCAGCTTGATGGGGCTCTTGAAGGTCAGTCCCCCGGAGCCGGCCAGCAGTTTGGTCATGAGGTTGGCGGAGTGGCCCAGGAAGTTGGTCGCTAGCTGCAAGGGAAAGAAGATGATCACGCACAGGATGTTGAAGAAGTCGTGGACAACAGCGGACGAAAACGCCCGCTTCATCTCCTCGGGGTTGTTTACGTGCGCCAGGGAAACGATGGTGTTGGTGACGCTGGTCCCGATGTTGGAACCCATGATGATGGGAATCGCGAGTTGAATTGCCTGTTCCGGGGAATCTCCCAGCGCCCCCCCTGCGACCAGGCCGACAACGATTGACGTGGTGGTGGAAGAGCTCTGGATAACGCTGGTTATGAACACGCCCATGAAGAGCCCGATGAACGGGTTGTGGGCCAGGGAGTTAATGAGTTCTTTTCCGTATCCGGAGCCGATACCCTTGAATGCGCCCATAAGCGATATGCTGACGAAGAAGCAGTTCAGCAGTACCAGAATCGCCAGCGCCTTGACGGGACCCTCCAGCGATTCGAGAACACGACGTTGGGAAGTCATAGATTTCTCCACCTTCAGAAAGCGGTCGTAACACTGTCGATTTGCGGTGTCAATGCGATTCTGCGGGACCGGTCGGCAGCCTACTTGATTCGGGCCGCAGCCCTTTCCGCCTCAAAGCCGGAAATCTCGAAATAGCGGAGCAGATAGGTTTCGTCCCCCCGCTGAATCTGAACGATTCCGACTCCGGGGACGAACCACAAAACCTCGGCGAGCGAGAAGCTCTCATCGTTGCTGTTGCTAACGATGTATTGCACTCTCACCGCCTCGAACAGGCCCATGGCGGTGCCTACCTGATCGACGCCCACCACCTCGGCGGAAGCCTCGAGCCCCGTGTCACCGTTGGACAAGCTCCACTTCTTGCCGACCCGCACGGGAAACACCAGGCGGGGGATCGGGCACGGGTGGAGGTACTCCTCACCCCCATGATCCCAGGCGCCCCGGGAGTTGATCTTCAGATAGCTGTCGAAGGCAGCGAGGTCGTGGGAGCGACGTCTCACCGTGGTTTCCACCATATTTATCGGCATGACCTCTTCCGTGACCTCTTCAAGGTACGACTTGTCGGTACCGAAATAGACCCACTTATCGCCGGGAGAGTTGGGCATCAGCTCCTTGCCGTATGCAGTACCGGCGCCGGCCTGCTCTACCTTTACCTTGACCTTGTATCGCGTGGGCTCCGGCTGGTTGAATTCCAGGTAGCTGCACGAAGACGCAAGCAGTGCAGCCGTGATGAACGCGAGCATGAAAGACCATCTCATTGGCTCACCTCCATCATCGTGTAGTAAAGCGAAGACGGATTCACTCCGTCGGGCTCCAGCGGCGTTGTGTACAGCAGGTGCACCATGCCGGAACTGTCCACCGTGATGTCCACGTCACCGACCGCTTCGCCCCCTTCATGGGGCCCTTCCCACTCGCCCGTCCCGAGTCGGTGGTACAGCAGCGGGCACGCTTCCCCCTCGTCGCACTCCATCACGAACATGGCCCATACGGAACCATCTGGGGACGCAGCCAACTTCTGGTCTACAACCTGTTCTACGAAATATGCGTCGGCAGGTACCGGCTCGGCCTCTCCAACCAGGGCGCCGGTTTCCAGCGAGACCCGGGCGTAAGTAGGCTGCGTCTCTCCGGCCCCAGCCAACGGCGGGCAGAGGAAATGGGCGTATCCGTCCGGGCCGGGAACGCCGCTGCCCGCGCATGCGCGGTCAACGATAAACTGATCCAGCGGGACCCCTGCCGCATCCCCACCGTAAGGGTCGAAGCCGTACAGGTTGACTCCCCCCGTTACCCAGTGCAACACCACGACACCGGTGGCCGAGGTTTGGAACAGTATGGGCGAGTCGGAGAGCACGTCCCCGGCTCCGGTGAGGTATTGAAACGGTTCGCCGGTGAGGCTGTAGTGGAGATTCAGGTCTGCCCCCACTGCGATGAGGAGATAACTGTCATCCTGCAGCTTGATGCCGCTGAGGCCCGAAGTTGTGTTCTGGGGGTCCAGACCGGACGGAATAGACGCATCGGAGCTGTTGGTGCTGGACAAGAGCAGCGCGGTAGGCTGATAGCCTCCGCCCTGGTCCGAATACCCCCACACCAGACCGTAGCCGTCTCCGGCGGAAACTCCTATTGGGCCCTCAGTAATGAGCCACTCGGGGAGGAAGTTCAACTGGGCGAAGTTGCCGGCAAGACTGTCGAAGGCTGTCGCGTTCACCTGCCCGCCTCCTGCCGGCGTGTCCACCAGCCACGCAAGATAAACCAGGCCGTCGCCGGACGCGTCGAGACGGGGCGAACGGGCCCACCAGTCGAATGTGCCTGCGGCCAGAGTTTCGGGCTCGCTCCACACAAAGTCCGGGCCTACCGGGTCGGGTATGATCACTTCCGATCCCTGTTCGAAGATGACCGGCAACCGATGAATCTGCCGGCTTACAAAGGAAGAACCCGCCGCCAGTGGGAAGTCCAACTCCAGCGGCCCTTCCGCGAAGCGCTCCACTTCCAGGAAGGCGGGACCGGTTTGCCCGCCGAAGAAGGCGAAATCTACTTCTGCCGAGCCGGTGTCGGGTACTTCGAATTCAGCGATCACATCGTTGCTTCCGTCCCGGAATCTTACGATAACCGGTTCGTCGCCGGCCCCGGCACTGCTCCAAACCAGCGCCAGCGGGTCTTCATTGTAAATAGTGCCGCCGGGGGTGGGAAAGGTCACCACCGGTTGTCCCGCAGCAGGGGCAGGCCAGTTCATCGTGGGAGAAATGCTGAACCTATCGCCGAAAGTCACTGCCGCCGACTGTCCTGCGGGCAGATTGTCCAGCAAGATGGTCATGGGCTCCACGGTCAGTCCCGGCGCCGGGCAATTGACCGGGTTTGGGGGCGGGCCGGCCATGTCGGACCACCAGGAGCAGAAGTGGTTGCCGGGAAGGCCGGTATCGGGAACCACCGTCACGGCCAGGTCTTCGACGGTTATCGCGCTGCCGTCATCGGCACTGGCTTTCAGCGACGAAAGCTCGGCGTAGACGAAGTTGACCTCGGTGCCCCAATACTCTACCGGCCACTCCATTTCCCGCACGTTGCCGATACCTTCCGGGGCCAGGTTGTCCGTACCGTAGCCGGCCTGCCCGAACAGGGTCAGCAGCGGACATTGCCAGTCCGGGTCAAGTGCGAATCTCACCGCCCCTTCCAGCCGGTGCTCGGTGGGAACAAGCTGTTCAAAGCTGGGATAGCCCTCAAAGGAGCACATGGCGCTAAGGTCGAAACGCATCTCCACGTGTTCCGAGCAGGCTTCAGCTACTTCGATCACGGTGACGTCGGATACGTACATGGCGCCTTCCGCTACGTAACAAGTCTTACCGCCGAAAGTGAACTGGGTGCCCTTGCCGTACTTGCGCCCCACCCACAACGGCGTCTGGCCCCTGAACTCGAAGGCGAAGGAGGGCGAAGGCCCCAACTCCTCAAGGGTGAAACGCACCTCGTGGCAATCGAACTGGGTGGCTCTTGCCCACTGCCGCATCACTGAGTTGACCGCGGCGAAATCACCGGTCCCCTCCAGGTGCATGGAGCCCACGCATTCACCCGTGGCGTCGAAGCAGGAGGTTGCACCGAAGGTGGTGAGCAGGACGAGGGCAAGGCCCACTACTAAAGAAGCCCGCTGCCGCAACAGAAACGGGAGCGCCACCATCACCAGCAGCAATAGCGCCGCGCCGCTGGAAGGAGCTGAGTTGGGAACCGCACAACCGCCTCCGCCCCCTTTCTTTTTGCCGACTCCCGTGAGCTGAATAGACGGGACCGGGGTGTTGCTGTTGGTGGAGAAATTCAACTCGGCGTCGCGCTGGCCCGCGAAGTAAGGAATGAAGGTGATGCGGACATCGCATGTGCCGCCCGCGTCCAGCGGGTTGCTGCAGCCGTTCTTCGTGACGATGAACTCATCGTCGTTTTCTGCCGCAATGGAAGGTTGGGCGACTAGACCGTAGCCGCCGGTGTTGGTCATTGTGAACAGCGCGATGGTTGAGTCTTCCTTGACCACTACTTCTCCAAAGTCCCACGAGTCTGGCGATACCGCGGCCGCAGGCGGGTTCTCAGGGTCGATTTCCGGTTGCACGGGGACCCCCGGTGTTTCCGGTTCTTCGCCAACTCCCCACCCCCTTAGCCCCACAGCCGCCTCGGGGGTGAGCGGGTCGTCGGAAGGCAGGTACACTGTTGCCGCCCGGGTTTTGGCGGCTCCGGGAGCAAAGGTAACGGTTATTGAGCACTGGCCGCCGGCCGCGACGGAGCCTGACGAGCAGTCGTCCTGCTCCAGCTCGAAGTCTTCGGCGAACAAGCCGGTCAGCTTCGCCTGGCCCGTCTTCAACTCCCAATTGCCCTCGTTGGTTACAGTTATGGTCTGCGGTGACGAGGAGTCGTCCACGTCGACTTCTCCGAAATCGATGAGCTTCGCGCTGACGACTATTTTGGGGTTTCTTTTCACGAAGTTGGCGGTAACCGTGAGGTTGGTGTCCAGCTCCACGGTGCAATCATTTCCCTGCACCTGGTCACAATTGACCCACTCAGACAGGTCGTAGCCTGTATTAGCCGATGCAGTGAGCACCACCTGAACGGTCATTGGAAAGACCTCGTTGCAGTCCCCCGGGCAATCTATCCCTTCCCCGGTCACCGTTCCGGCCCCGGCGGGTTCAATCGCGACGGTGAGGGTGCGGGGCGCGCTGACGGCAAAGCCGACCAACGGGATCTTCACCTCGCCCTCGTCGGGGTCGTCGGAAGTGATCACCAGGTCAGCGGTTTTATCCCCGGCGGCAAGGGGGTCGAACCAGACGCTGACCGTAGCAAACGCTCCGGGTGCGAGGGCTGCGGGTGCGGGGTTGGCATCGCTAAGTGCGAAGTGCTGTTTGTCCGCGCCGGCGATCTCCACCTTCTCCAGGTTCAACTCCCAATCGCCCACGTTGGTCAGGGTGAAGAGGTGAGTTGGTGAAGGAACGCCGACATAGGTTTCGCCGAAGTCATAGCTGTCCGGCTCCACCAGAAGATCGGGGAGCAGCTCGTCGAACAGTGCGGTGACCGTGCGGTCGGTATCGAGAGTAATGGTGCAGGTCGCGCCGTTGGTAGAGTCGCATCCCTCGAAGCCCGTCAGGGTTGTGTTCTCCAGGGTGGCGGCAGTCAGCGTCAGTTCAGTTCCCTTGTCCAGCACCTCCTGGCAGTCGTCCGGGCAGTCGATGCCCAAGCCGGAAAGCGAGCCGGCAGTTGCAGGAGAAATGGCCGCAGTCAGGGTGTACTGGGGCCCGGCGTGGGCTGTGATGGGCACCAGCAGATAGGGCAGAGCGGGGTCATCGGACACGATGTACAGGGACGCTTGCTTGTCACCTCCTGCGGGGGGTGCGAAGAGCAGTTCGATCAGGCATTGCTCCTGGGCTGCCAGAGTCACCGGTCCGTTGTCGAGGCAGGAGGACGCCTCGACGGAAAACTCTCCGGAGTCCGGGCCCGAAAGCAGAGCTTCCAGAACGGTGAGATCCGAATCACCGGTGTTGGTTACCGTAAGCTGCAGCGGATAGCTCTGGCCGAAGTCCACCTCTCCCAATGCCAACTCCTCGGGGTCAACGGAAATGTCGGAGTCTACGTCCCCTCCTTCGGGGTAGGAGGGCCCAGCCGGTCCCGGCGGCGAAATGTAGGAGTGCCACGGAATGATGATCAGCTCCTGGGGGGTGTTGTTGGTGACGCGCAAGGCCAGGGTCGCACCTTCAGGCACTGTGAGGGGCGCCGCGTCCATGGCGCCTTGCCACTTCTCTGCGTAGTTCTCGTTGGTGAGCACTACCTTTGGTCCGGCCGGGTCAAAATACTCGAAGCCGGAGTCGTCCACCCAGCCCATTTGGAAAGTGCAGTCTCCTCCGGGGGGCACCCAGTTAAGCGAGAGCCGATAGGTCCAGCTAGTCTGATCAGCGGGGTCTCCCGGCGGAAAAGTCAAGGTCGCCTCGGCCGCCTTGTTGGCGAAGAAGAGTGCGGATTCGCCCCCCGGAATCTCCAGGTGCTCGATGGCAGTGATCCCCGTGTTCTGGTACAGCATGAAATCCGCGGCCAGATAGAACATCTCCAGGAAGTAGTCGCCCGGATAACTGCCCACCATGGGGTAGAGATCTCCCTCTCCGTTGGTCGCGACAGGCAACTCCGTGTCGCCAATGCCGTCGCCTGCCGTCGCCCCGCCGGTGCCGTCATCAAGGCCGGTGTAGCTGGTGTACAGATTGCCGACGTAGCCGTGGAAGCGCTGGTCCTGGTAGCGGTAGGATACGCGGGTGGGAGTACGCCATTCGTCTTCCACGTTGGTGGAGGTCACGTCACCGCCCGCATTGTTGTCGAATTTGTTAGCGAAAATCGTGTTGGGAAAGGACGCCGTGGAGATGCCCGCTCCGCCGTTGTCGTCGAAGATATTGAATGCAACCAGGTTGCCCCCGGCGCCCAGGGACATGCCTTCCGAACCACAATTGGAGAAGATGTTGTTTGTGAAGAACGAGCTTCCTCCCTGCTGCGTGGTTACCGCCTTGTTGGCGCCAGTGACGAAGTTGGTGTAGAACACGTTGTATCCGCCGCCCTCCAGGCTCAACCCCGTGCCGCTGCTCATCTCGAACAAGTTGTTGGCAAAGACGCTGTAGTGCGCATTGGCGATACTCAGGCCCAGGCTCGAGTTGAACACCTCGTTGTCGGCCACCAGGTTGAAATCCGACATGGACAGCCCAATGACGTAGTTCTGCACATTGTCGAAAACACTGCCCTGGATGACGTGCCCGCCTCCGTCGCTGATCTTCAGGCCGTAGGTGTTGTTCCAGGAGGTGAGCCCCAGGATCTGCACGGAACCTGCGCCCTCGACGGCCACCGCAGCAAAGCTGTTGTGAGTGTTGCACGAATCGATGATGTGGTTGGTCTCTTCGCCGTTTTCGCCCTGGATCCAGATGGCGTAGTTGCCGGAGCCAATAATCTCACACTGGCTTACCGTGTGGTTAAAAGAGCCGGCGGCCATGCGGATGAACTCCTTGTTCTTCTGGCCGGCTTGCCAGCCCGAGCTGCACTGGAGGATCAGGCCGTCCTTGGTGCCGGAGGCGAACAGGATGCCCTCGGTCCAATCTGCGCCGTTGATCTCCAAGCCTTTCAGAGTTACCCCGTCCGCTTCGACCGTAATGACGGTGAGGTTCGGGTCGGCGGACTTGATATGCGGCTTGGTGTCGTCGCTATCAAAACGTTCGATGGTAAGCCCTTCCAGCGCTGCTGGAATCACGACGTTTTCCACGTAGTCGTCCGTTTCGTCAACGCCGTCGTCCATCACCTTGATCACGTCTGCCGGCCCGGCCTCGGAAACGGCTTTG
>CAZVFX010000166.1:0-12281 GCA_964626565.1 uncultured Myxococcales bacterium | reverse complement strand
GCCAGGTGCCCGTTTGGCAGGGAAGGCTGGTGACGGTGGGGGGCGAACAAGCTAGCCCCCCTTCGCCCTTCAACGGTCCGGAGGAACGTTTTCGGGCACTTCCCCCGAGGGTGAAGGACCGCACGAGTGAATCGAGTGCGGGAAGGGGGGCTAGCATGTGCGGATGTGTCGTCGCCATAGGGACTGCCCCTACCCTTCCGGGCACACCCCGCAATGCGGCGCCCCCGGCGCCGAAGTCGCTTCCGGCGTATTTCCATACGCTCCCATGTTGACCCGGCACCCGTTGGGTGCGGGTTCGTCGGTGCACAGTTGTGCCGGGTCGCCCGTGTCGACACACGGGGAGGTGGGCAGCAGGTGCAAATCGCCACCTGCTGCGTCGACGAACATCGGGTCCGCCTGGATACAGGTGGGTTGTACAGTCGCGTTCTGCTGAACGCCTGCGCAGGCAAACAGATTGGAATATTCGGCAACCAGCATGCCGGCGGGATTCGACAAATGGTTGTCGAGGCAAGCGCCATCGATGTTGCTGATGATCGCATTGGAAACAACGACCGGCGTCGACTGACCTTCCGGCAGGTACAAACCGCTTGCTGACCCAGCCTGGCCGCAGCCCGCAAGAATCGATTGGATCGTCGAGCTTGACACCTTGCAATCTGTGGCGCCAGACAACCGGATGCCCGTTGCCCGCATGCCGTCGCAGTACCCGTCAGGTCCGCTGACTTGTGACACCGTGTTTCCCGAAAGCGTGCATGCAGTGGGGACCTCCAGGTAGATTCCGTCGGAGTTCCCCACCTCGCCGCTACTTCCCCCAGTAGACACGTTCGACACTTCGTTGTCTGTCACCGAGCAATTGAAAGGCGCACCGGTGAGAGCGATCCCCCAGGCGTCCGAGCCCTTCGCCCAGCCGCTGCAATCCCAATCGTTGCCCGCCCCCGCACCGTGTACTCCGGAGACGGTGTTTCCGCCCACCTGGCATCCTTCGGCACCGATGAGGGCAATGCCCGCCGCGGTTCCTGCCTGGCCGCCCGAGGCGCCATCGCTGTGCACCGACACAACTGTATTCCCGGTGACCTCGCAACCGCTACAGTCAGAGAGCCGCAAACCAAACGCCACCGGTCCATGCCCTTTCGAGTTGTTCCCGGCGACGATGTCGCTGATTTCGTTGTCTATGAAGAAGCAATCGGTGCAATCGTTGACATCGATTCCGAATGCATGTCCGAGGGAATAGTCGCAACAGTAGGTAAACTGGCACGGCGAGTCGCCCCCGCTGACGGTGGAAATGACGTTTCCGGTGACTGTGCAAGAGGTGCAATCCTCCACGCGAATGCCGGTCGCCGGACAACCGCCCCAAGCACCCTTCTCCGATTCGATGTTGCTCAATTCCACCCCGGTCAACACAAGTCCCTCCACGTGCCGGGCCATGATTCCCACCTTCCAATCATCGCACATTGCATCGAAGTACTCTTCCGCATCAGGCAACGAAACCCGCAAATCGGTGGCACTTCCGCCCTGGAGTGGTGCGCCCGGCGCACCCAGGAAACTAACGCCGACGCCGCCTCCGAGTACAAACATCCCTTCCAACGACACGTCGTCGGCGGTGATGAGGAAGGCCGGGTCTTCGGTTATCGCCCCCATCCCTCCGAGAAGGGTCGGTGATACCACTGTCACCAAATCGATGCCGGCGCCTACCACCGAGACGCCGGGGGCGTCGATCACGTTGGCGCCGGAATAGCTGCCCGGCAGCACGTAGACCATTGCCCCCTCGACGACCACCGCCAGCGCTTCAGACAGAGCGTCAAACGGATGCTCTTTAGACCCATCTTCCAGAGGGTCGTCGGCGTTGGCCGCGTCCACCCAGAAGGCGCCCGCCAGGGGTACGCAACTGTTGATCAGGCACCCCTGCCCGGCGCCGCAGATCCCGCAGATTCCTCCGCAATTGTCGCTCCCGCAGTCCTTCCCGACGCACTCGGGCGTGCATGGAGTGCAGATGCCGCCCTGACAGTTGAAACCTGGCGTGCACACTCCGCACGAGCCATCACAACCATCGTCTCCGCACTCCTTCCCGTCACATCCGATGAAAACGCACACTGCGTCGTCGCAGATGTTCCCGCAGGCGCATTCTCCGCACTCCCCCCAACAGCCGTCGTAGCCGCACTCCTTCTCCGTGCAATCAGGTAGACAACTGCAGAAGGTCAGATCGCATGCTGCTGAGAAAGAGGCCACCAATACGTCGTCCCGCGCCTGAAACGGGTCTCCAAGCGACCCGCCGCCCAAGTCCAATCCCGAACTCTCGAAGCTGCCAACCATGACCACTTCGTCCGGATCCCGTACCGCCAGGGCGTTGCCGTATTCAGGATGAATCCCGCCAAAACCAACCGCCCAGATCTTCTCCCCCTGTCCGGACATCTGCATCAGGAAGATGTCCTCCTTGCCCATGTTCAAGACTGGGCCCGAGCCGAAGTCGACCGGCTCGTGCTCATACGTTCCGACGACGTAGACGTACCCACCGTCATCGACCGCAAGCGAGCGTCCCTCCACGTCCCAGATCGAGCCGAAGGCGGTCGACCAGAGGTGGTTACCGGAAGAGTCAAGGCCGACAACGAATGCGTCGGCCTTGCCATTGTAGGGGAGTGGGCCGCCGCCGAAATCGAGAGGCTCGTCGCTGGAAAAGGCGCCCGTCAGGAATACGCGCCCAGCGGGGTCGACCGCAATATCCCGGCTGGTTTCGTGGCCCTCGCCGCCAAAGCCCTTCGACCAGATATGTTGGCCGGCCGAATCGAATTTCGCGACCACGATGTCATGGCTGCCGGCACTGAAGATCGGCCCTCCGCCAAGGTCGATAGGATCGCTTCCCCCGAATCTCCCGAAGAAATGCACATCGCCGCTTTGGCTCACCGATACCGAGTTGGCTCTCTCAAAACCGCCACTGTCCATCCGAAAGCTGTGGGACCAGACGTGATCGCCATCGACGTCCAACTTGACCACGACGCTCTTTTGAACCTTCGCTCCCCCCAGCGGCTCTCCGATTGGCCCCCCGCCGAAGTCGATCATCTTGGACTTGGTTCTGCCGACCAGGACGACATCGTCCCCTACCGATATGTCGGACCCCCTATCAAGGCTTTCGCCTCCAAAGCTCTTTGACCAGACGTGGTTACCATCCTTGTCCAACTTGACGACAAACATGTCGTAATCGCCGAAGGATGCCAAAGGACCGCCCCCAAAATCCGCACCGGCGAGAAAGGAGCTTCCGGTAAAGTACACCGCTCCCTCAGCATCGACCGCTACGCCGCCAACGGTGTCGTGTTCAGGCCCGCCGTACCCGCTGGCCCAAATGAGATCGCCGGTTTCGGATAGTTTTGCAATGAATATGTCGTATGGGCCGTAGAAGGCCAGAGGACCTTTCCCGAAGTCGACGCCTGAGGACGAATAGGACCCTGCCACAAGGATCGCCCCGTCGGGTCCAATGGCAACTGCTCTGGCCGATTCGTGGTCCGAGTGTCCGAACGACGCCGAGAGTTCGTGTTTTGGTCCGCACTTTGGTTCACACGCTCCGCTTGGTGGACACTCACCACACGTGCCACCACACCCGTCTTCCCCGCACTCTTTGCCGATGCACGCTGTGAAAGTGCATATTCCCTGCACGCATTGCTCGCCGCAGACATCGCACTCGCCGCATTTGTCCCCGCAACCATCGCTGCCGCACTCCTTGTTCCCGCATTTTGGCTCGCATGGAACGCAGTGACCGTCGGCACATTCCTGACTTTCCCCGCATTTCCCGCAACTCCCGCCACAGCCGTCGTAGCCGCACTGCTTACCCTTGCAAGAACCACCGCAAGGAAGGCAAACGCTTGGCTTCCTCAGGTGGCCTGGATACTCCTTCCCGCAGGAGTATCCGGCCGGGCAGCTCTCCGTTTCGCATTTGGTGGTGCAGATCTTGCCGTGTTCAAGACTGACACAGAGGCCCGAATCGCAATCGGCGGCCGACTGGCAGGCGTCCCCAAGTTGCCCCGGAACAAACTCGTCCTTGGTGTCGAGATTGACCTGCTCCGGAGCGTCATGACCGACGTCCGCGTTGTGCCCGTCGCCGAAGCAGTCGCCTGCGTCGCAAACCGGAGAGCGTTGGCACGCGTCACATGGGCCGTTCACGTCGGCGCCGATGTCGGGAGCAGACGAGTCGGTTGCGGGCGACTCGGCCGGTCCGCAGCCGGCCAGGCCGGTCGCCGAGACAATCCCGGCAATACTGAACGCCAGCACGGAGTGGAAAATCGGCCGTCTACTCACTGCGTTGGTCCCTCCTACGAAAGTCACCTTTCACCGCGCTTACCCTTCCGGGCACACCCCACAATCCGGCGCCCCCGGCGCCGAAGTCGCTTCCGGCGTATTTCCATACGCTCCCATGTTGACCCGGCACCCGTTGGGTGCGGGTTCGTCGGTGCACAGTTGTGCCGGGTCGCCCGTGTCGACACACGGGGAGGTGGGCAGCAGGTGCAAATCGCCACCTGCTGCGTCGACGAACATCGGGTCCGCCTGGATACAGGTGGGTTGTACAGTCGCGTTCTGCTGAACGCCTGCGCAGGCAAACAGATTGGAATATTCGGCAACCAGCATGCCGGCGGGATTCGCCGGATGATTGTCGAGGCAAGGGCCATCCACGTTGCTGATAATCGCGTCGGACACAGCCACCGGCGTCGCCTGAACCTCCGTCAGGGACAGGCCGCGAGCCGACCCGGCCTTTCCACAGCCCCCATTAATCGATTCAATGGTTGAACTCAACACTTTGCAGTCCGTTGCGCCAGACAGCCGGATGCCCGATGCCTGCATTCCATCGCAGCTCGCTTCAGGTCCGCTTACCTCCGACACAGAGTTCCCCGACAGGGTGCAGGAAGTGGGAGCCTCAAGGTAGATTCCGTTGGTATCTCCAATCTCGGCCGACCCCCACCCTACGGTCACGAGAGACACGTCGTTGCGCGACACTGTGCAATTCAAAGGTGCTTCGGAAAGCACTATTCCATGGCCGCCCCCCGACGCCACCGGCCCCCAGCACTGCCAGCTACTGGATGCACCCGCCCCAGAAATGCCAGATACGGTGTTGCCGTCCACCACGCACCCGTCGGCGCCGATGAGGCCAATGCCTACGGCGGTTCCGGCAATGCCGTCCGAAGCCGACTGGCTATCCACCGTTGTCACCGAGTTGCCGGCAATGGAGCAACCGCTGCCGTCCGTGACCCGAATACCAAACACCGCTCCGCTACCACCCACGTTCACTGAACCTCCGACAACATCGGTGATCTCGTTGTCCAGGAACTGGCAGTCAATGCAGCCCAGGGCGTCGATTCCGAAGGCACCTCCACTCGGATGAGCGCAGGAAGCGTCACCACCCTCAAGTGCGTGCCCTCCGCTGAGGGACGAGATGACGTTGCTCACTGCCACGCAGGACGTGCAATCCTCAAGCCGGATCCCCGTTGCAGGGCAACCGGTGTACCAACTCTCTTCCGACTCAATGCCGTCCAGTTCCAGACCGGTCAGTACGAGGCCATCAACATGGCGGGCGATGATTCCGACCTTCCAATCCTCACACATCCCATCAAACTTGTCGTCTTCAGCAGGCAACGAAATCCGGAGATCCGTGACCGTCCCGCCCAGCAGTGGCGCGCCCGCTCCACCCAGGAAACTGATGCCGACACTGCCTCCAAGTATGAACATCCCTTCCAGCGACACCGCATCGGCGGTGATGAGGAAGGCCGGGTCTTCGGTTATCGCCTCGAACCCTCCGAGAAGGGTCGGTGATACCACTGCCACCAAATCGATGCCGGCGCCTATCACCGCAACGCCGGGGGCGTCGATCACGTTGGCGCCATCATAGGTGCCCGGCAGCACGAAGACCATTGCCCCCGCGCTGGCCATTTCGAAAGCTTCAGCCAGAGTGTCGAACGGATGTTCGTCGGACCCGTTTTCCAGAGGGTCATCGGCGTTGGAGGCATCCACCCAGATGTTGTCCAGCCCAGGAAGGCAGATATGGTCCAGGCAGACCTCTGAGGGTGCGCAAACTCCGCAACCGCCACCACACCCGTCGTCACCGCACTCCTTTCCGTCGCAACCATGGAAGACACATCCCCCATCATCACAGCTTTCCTCGCAACCACAATCACCGCACTCGCCCCAGCATCCGTCAGTGCCGCATTCCTTGCCGGTGCAGTCGGGAATGCAGGTGCACGCGGTCAGGCCGCAGACGGTTGAGAACGAGGCGACGAGAACATCGTTTTTCGCCAGCGCCGGCGCGGGCAGTTCTCCGCCCCCCAGATCCAATCCTGGGCTCCGGTAGCCGCCAACGACTACGACTTCGTCGGACCCCAGCAGGGTTACTGAGGTTCCGAAGTCGCTCTCCACCCCACCGAAGCCGACCGCCCAACTCATCTCCCCGCTTCCCGACCACCGAGTGAGGAAGATGTCCAGATTGCCCGCGTTCAAAACCGGGCCCGAGCCCAGATCGACCGGCGCATCGTCGTACGTCCCAAGAGCATAGACATCGCCCCCTTCGTCGACCGCAACCGAAAGTGCGTTCACCGACCCCATCGAGTTGAAACTCGTGGACCAGAGATGGTCTCCTGCGGAGTCGAGGGCGAGCAGGAACCCTTCTGCTCCGTCCAGATAGGTAAGGGGACCGCCGCCGAAATCGAGGGGGTCGTCGTGGTAGAAGTTGCCGGTGATGAAGACACTCCCTCCGGGTCCAACTGCGATATCCCGTCCCATTTCGCTACCTTCACCGCCAAAGCCTGCGGACCAGAGATGCTCGCCGCCTGAATTGAACTTGCCCACAACCAGGTCTTCACTACCGGCACCGACGATCGGCCCCCCGCCGAGATCGATGGGACCTACTCCCGAGAACCTGCCCAGGAAGTGCACGGCGCCTGCATCACTTACCGCCACCGAATAGGCAGAGACGTTGCCGCTGTTGGTGGCGTACGCGGCGGACCAGACGTGGTCCCCTTCCGCGTCCAGCTTGACCATGAATGCCTTCTTATGGACACCGTCCCCGATGAAACCACCTCCAAAGTTGATTTCGTCGGAATCCATGGTTCCAACCAGAACTACCTTGTCACCAACAGCAATGTCGACTCCTTCATCATTGTCCTCTCCGCCGAAGCTCTTCGACCACACATGGTTGCCGTCGTTGTCCAGCTTGGCGACGTACACATCACGTTCTCCGTTTGAGGTCATGGGCCCGCCACCATAATCGGCACCGGAGAACCGGAACTGTCCGGTGAGGTATACTGAGCCTTCGCCGTCGACAGCGATGCCGCGGACCTTGTCGGAACTGGGTCCCCCGAATCCGCGGGACCAGATGTGCTGACCGTCCTCAGAGAGCTTCGCAACAAAGACATCGCTGCCGCCATAGGTGGCTAAGGGGCCACCGCCCATGTCGAGGCCGTAAGATGCGACGAATGATCCCGCCACGTAGATCGCTCCGTCGGGTCCGGTGGCGACCACCTGAGCCGATTGGTGCCCCTCCTGCCCGAAGGCCGTCGAGAATTCGTGTTGCGGAGCGCACGCTGGCTCACAAACCCCATTGCCGACACACTCACCACATACCCCATTGCACCCGTCATAACCGCACTCCTTGCCGTCGCAGTCGGGTATGCAGTCGGTGCAGGTACCGCCGCTGCAGTTGAGCCCGGGCTGACACGTTCCGCACGAACCCTCGCAGCCGTCGCCCCCGCACTCCTTGCCGGTGCAATCGGGTTGACAGGGCTCGTCACCCGGGAAGCAGACTTGCAATACGTCCCCGCCCCCTACAACTACATCCTGGCAATAATAGCCTGCGGGGCATTCCCCGGGTTCGCAATAGATGGTGCAGATCTTCCCCTCGCCCGAGAGCAGGCAGAGTCCGGATTCGCACTGGGTCCCGTACTGACACGCATCACCGAGTTGGCCGACGGTGGTTTCGCAATTACCGTCGACGCAATCCTCAGCCGGCGCACACTGCCCGCACTCGCCACCACACCCGTCTTCCCCGCATTCCTTGCCAAAACACCCCGTGAACGCGCACAGACTGATCGCGCAAACCTCACCGCACTGGTCGCATTCTCCACAACTTCCACCACAGCCGTCGCCCCCACACTCCTTACCGTCGCAGAGGGCCGTGCAGCATTGCTCAAGGAAACAGATGGCGGGCGGCGCACAGCCGCAGTCGGCCTCGCAAGAGGCGCAGTTCTCACCGTCGACGCACAGCCCGTCACCGCAAACCGGTGAGCAAACCCCATCCTGGCAAACGTGCCCCGGAAGGCACTGGCCGCACTTATCGTCCCTGCAGCAGCGGAAACCGAAGAAGTCCTCGCCCACTTGCGGAGGGTAGTCCTGACGCAAAGATACGCGAGGCTTGGAGATGCCCTGGAAAAGAACGTTGCCGCCCCCGCGAACCACCCGTACGGAATCCCCCGGCAGATTCCAGACGCTTCCGTCGCTGGGCGCACCTTCGTAGGAGTCATGGTAGCCATCTGCAACGAACTCCCACAAGTTCCCCGCCATGTCGCACAGCCCATATGGACTGTCGCCTGCCGGAGACCTGGAGCATACCTCCTCCGTGAACGCGCTGCCCGGGCAGCCGACCACGGTCAAATCGCAGGACGGCTCTTCGTACCCCCACGGATACTTGTAGGCGTCCGCCTTACAGTCCAATCCCTTGGCTTCATACCACTCACAGCCACCCCGCGCCGCTTTCTCCCATTCCGCCTCTGAGCAGAGGCGCTTACCGGCCCAAGAACAGTACGCTTCCGCTTCCAGCGATGACACGCAGTTGATGGGATGATCCACCTTGGCCGGCGACAACCAGTTGCAGGAGTCCTCAAAAGTGCCCGCAGCTGCACACCCTCCTCCCTCCACGCAGGCCGCATACTGTGAGAGAGTCACCTCCGTCGTATCGATTTCGTAGACTTCGACGAACACCTCGTGATAGGGATGTTCGTCGTCAGCACACTCGTCGTCGACCGGCGGATTCATCCAGTCATTGCAGCCCATCCAGAAAGGACCGGAAGGGATTTCGATGGCTGCGGAAGCACAAACCGAGTCACCTGACGGCACCTCAATACACTCCTCAAGTTGCCCGCAACCAGGGTCGCAAGCTTCGTCACTGGCAAAGCAGACATGCAAGATTCCTCCACCACCCACGACCACATCCTGGCACGAGTACCCTTGGGGGCACCCCCCCGGCTCACAATAGATGGTGCAGATCTTGCCGGCATCCGACATGAGGCAGAGTCCGGATTCGCACTGGTTGCCGTACTGGCAAAGGTGGCCGAGTTGACCCAGGGCGCCTTCGCAATTTCCTGCGACGCACTTATCTCCCGGACCGCACTGACCACAACTGCCGCCACAACCGTCATCGCCGCACTCCAAATCTTCGCAGGCAGTGAACAAGCACACACCCTGAATGCATTGCTCGCCGCACAAATTGCACGTTCCACAACTCCCGCCGCAGCCATCATCCCCGCAATCGTGACCAACACAGGAAGGCTCGCACGGGCCGTCTCCTGCGAAACAAACGTGCAATACTCCACCGCCACCGATGGCCACGTCCTGGCACGAATAGCCTTCGGGACATTCTCCAGGCTCGCAGGTTATGGTACAGATCTTCCCGGCGTCAGAAAGGAGGCAAAGGCCCGACTGGCACTGCTTTCCGTACTGGCAGGAGTCACCGAGTTGGCCGAGGCTGCCCTCGCATTTTCCCGCGACGCACTCCTCCTCCGGTGCGCACTCGCCGCAACTTCCACCACACCCGTCCTCCCCGCACTCCTTGCCCACGCATTCGGGCTCGCAGGGGTCGTCCGCAGCGAAACAGACGTGGAGTACCCCACCGCCGCCGATGGGAACATCCTGACAAGAGTAGCCCTCAGGGCATTCCCCGGGCTCGCAATGGATGGTGCAGATCTTACCCGCATCGGACAGAAGACAGAGACCTGACTGGCACTGGTTGCCGTACTGGCAGGGGTCACCCAACTGACCAGGAACGCCCTGACAGGTTCCGCCGTCACACTCTTCTCCCGGACCACATTCTCCGCAACTCCCGTCACACCCGTCATCGCCGCACTCTTTTCCCCAACAGTCGGGGATACAGATACAATCATCGTCCACAATCCCGTTGCAGTCGTTGTCTACTTCGTCACAGAACTCCACCGCACCCGGGTTGATTTCGGGGTCGTACGGAATGCAGTCCAATGCGTCGGGCCACCCGTCACAGTCGTCGTCCCATTCCTGGAACTCCACGAGCCAGCAGCCGAAATCGCACGCGTCGCCGAAACCATCGCCATCGGAATCCATCTGGTCCGGATTCGGCGTCGCCGGGCAGTTGTCCTGGAGGTCGGGGATCAGATCGTTGTCATCATCCTCATCGACGCAATCGGCAGCGCCGTCATCATCAATGTCGGAGAAGCCGTTGTCCGCTTCGCCGTCGCAATCTTCATCCAGTCCGTTGCACTCCTCTTCGGTGGGAACAGCGGCGTCGCAAGAGAGTTCCAGGTCGACGCATGTATTGAGGCCGGCGCAAGCGCCGAATTCGTTGACGGCTGCGCACACCTGCGGGTGGCAGGCGTCCGCGCAGCACAATTCGTCGTCCGAGCACTCCCCGCAGTTCCCGCCGCAACCGTCCGGCCCGCACTCTTTGCCTTCGCAGTCGGGCGCACAAACGTCAGCCATGTCGGCCAGTTCCGGGACCACATCGACCAGGGGTACATCAACCGGAGGTACATCAACCGGAGGTACATCAACCGGAGGCACATCAACCGGAGGTACATCAACCGGAGGTACATCAACCGGGGGCACGTCGACTGGAGGCACATCGACCGGAGGCACATCGACCGGAGGCACATCAGTCGGGGGCACATCAACCAGGGGCGCGTCAGACGGATTCACTTCGTCCGGCGACACATCGGGCGGCTCCACTTCATCCGGAACCGCATCGGCCGGCGTCACCTGCTCGGTCCCCACGTCGTCCGGAGTCAGATCAACCGGGGTCGGGCTGATGTCCGTAGAATCTGCGAATTTCGCATCGACGCGAGCGGAAAGGTCGGCGACGTCTTCCGCGACCTCCGGAGCGACATGCTGGTCAGGAGTCTTTTTCCCATTTCCCGCCTGCCCACAGGACGCTACTACCAACAAGACAGCAAGAGCCGGGGCAAACAACCGCACGTGTCGCATTTTCCCCTCTTCTTTTTCTTCGCAGAAAGTATACTAAAATTGCGTAGCAGCGCGCAAGCACGCCGACTCCGTATTTATACGAGGGGCAGATGATGGAGGGGCGGCGAAAAAGCAATTGTTGCGTGCGAACACCGATGTGCTCGCTTCCTATGGATGGAGCGAAAGCAAGAAGGCCCACTGCCCCTTCTGCAAGTCATCTTCCATAATGTGAGGTTCATACACATCCACTCCATAGCCGAGACCTCGGTATTCGGCGCCAACCTTCAGCCAATAGCTGAGGGGGCCTAGAGCTTCGAAGTACAGTTGGATTCCGTAGTGGGAAAGAGAGAACTCCGGTTCAGTATTGTCGTCCAGGTCAGTGTGCTTCTGGCTGCGGATCGCGGCGGTAAATCCTACCCCACTTCTTGCCCCCGAACTGATGGACCCAAATGAACAATCGGCGAAGATCTCACCCATTCCCCGCTTCACCTCGTCTGACCCTTGCTCACCGGAACCGATGACATGGACCTTTATCATCAAGCCGTCCTTGTTTCCCAGGATGTAGCCCATTTCAGCACCGAACGCGGGGCCAGCACCAAACTCCTCGATAGTCGCGTCCATGCCCTCAGCCATCTTGTGGACGGGTTTCGGAACCCCGTACTCTCCCCAGGCATAGCTAAGCCCGAACAGAAAAGCGAAGTCGTCGCCCCTCCACAAATAGCCGGCACGAAACAACTCCAAATACCAGCTGTGTGGGTCGGCGCCGGCCAACTCCCACAACGCCATCTCCTCCCCGGCTGCAGCGAAAGTTCCCGCGGTAAGATACCACATTTTCAGCCACAAAATGCCCGGCTCCACTCTGTAGTAGGACAAGTCGTTGGACGCGAGGGAGACGATCTCGGGTCCTTGAAGTGCGATGATACTGCCCTCGAGGCGAAAGGAGTCATCATAATCGAAAGGACTTGCCCGGACGCCGGAACCCACCAGGAGAGCGAACAGTAGAGTGGCAGTGGTGATGTGAAGTTTCAGGGGTATACCCTCCGGTTTGGGTGGAAATCTGTGTCCTTCCGGTGAGCGTGCACGACTTGGTGAAATCCGTGGGCTATCCTCAT
>CAZVFX010000165.1:0-12448 GCA_964626565.1 uncultured Myxococcales bacterium | reverse complement strand
AGGTCTAGTCCTTCTCCTCATCCTCTTCCGCTTCTTCGGCCAGCGCTTCCAATTCGTCCAGAATGGAGAAGTAGATCTGGGTGCAGATGTCGTCCGCGGTGCGGCAGATACGCTCGATATTGCGGCGGAAGATGAATCCGGTTTCGATGAGGGGAAGCTCAGAGGGCCCGTCCTCGGTGTTTTCAGGTGCAGGCTTGGTCTCCAGGTGGCACAGGGCCATGGGTTGGAGCTTCTTCAGTTCGGGAATGGAGTGGTCGACCCGCTCCAGCACCAGCCAGCGCGTGCCTTCAATCTGTTCCGTCATGCAGCAGGCCGAGTTGAGGTGCTTTAGCGCGGCATCGAACTCCTTCATGAAGCGCTCGTAGGAAACCCGCGCCGGGGCAAAGTACTCATCGGGGGAGAGCTTCTGGGCCCGTCGATAGAAGAAGTAGGCTGCGCCTTCATCTCCTTCTACGTCATGAATGAGCGCCTTTACGTACGAGGAGTGGGGCAGGTCCCGGTCCGCCTCGTGGGCAAGCTCTGCCAGGTCTGCGGCCTTGCGTACCCTTCCCTGCATCAGCAGCGCTTCCGCCCGCTTGGCCATGGGGAACGCCCAGTTTGTCCGCAATTCGCACGCCCTTCGAAATGCCTTATCCGAGGAACCGAACCGGCCTGATTCCAGCAGTGAATCACCGAGGCAGAACCACAACTCCGGGTCCTTGGGGAACCGGCGCAAGCCGCGCTTACACAGCATCCAGGCGCGCTCCGGCTCACCTTCATTCAGGAGCCATTCTACGTGCTCTAAAAGCTCATCCCGGTCACGGACCATAAAGACTTCCAAAGTTAAGGAACTGACAGAATCGAACTCATTATAGGCGGGGTACTGACGCAATGCAATAGGAGGCGGACAAAAAACTGCAATATCAGGAGGTCAGCGCTTAATTGGAGGGTCGATCAGGTACTCTCCGTCCCGGTTATGGCGGGCGTGATTTGAGAGCGCGGTTTCATGGTTCGATGTGCTGTAGCAATAAGGGCATCCACCCAGGCAGGTGGAGTTTGCACCGATGTCGAAGCTGGGTGCGCAGAGGCAGTGAGGCCGCTGTCCCTTGTCCCGGTCCCTGGCGGTCGTGGTGCCGAACAGTCGGTCCGCAGCCGCACCATCGATGCACGCGCCGCGTGGAATACCTGCCTCCGCCAGCCCCGGCTCGCAACAGGAATACGGCTCGATGCCCCGCATGCGGGCGTGGTCGGCCAGGGTGCGGGCCAGCTCCTTCACCTGCCCCTCGTCGCCGCGCAGCCGGTGGAGTTCCCCCGTCTCCGCCGCGACCGGAGCAGTGCGGCGCTCGGTCTTTCGATACCAGTCGATCACCGACATGGTGACTCGGGAGGTGCTGTCGGCCAATTCAGCCGACAGCCGGGAGAAGGTCGAGAGGTGAAGGGAGGGTGGAAATTGTTCGCCGAGGATAATCGGGTCGTAGCGCCACCAGACCCTCTCTCTGCCGATGAGAGTGGCGAGCTTCCGGATCGCCGCGATGCGTTCTTCGATGCGCCAGTGCTCGGGTTCGAGGGGGGCCGGCAGCCCCGTGAGCGTGACGTGGAAGATGAACCGGTGTCCCAGGCTGGTAAGCTCGTCGAGGTGGGGAAACATCGGCGTGGGCCAGCGAGTCCAGAAGAAGATGGCCTTTACGTCTTCAGGGTCAAGGCTGATTCGGAAGGTCTGGGTAGGTCTGAAAGGGTTCCGGGTGCGGCACCAGCCGGCTCGTATCCGGTTCATGAACCATGGGGCATACCAGGCAGGTATGTCGGTACGGCGGCTGGCTGAGATGAAGGGGCGGGAGACCGCCGGCTCGGTCAAATCTCGGCCTGGCGTTTCTGCTCGCCCAGGTTCTTCACCCCGTCCACCAACTCGGCCAGTGAGGTGCCGGGGGTGTAGATAGCCCTCACTCCGGCTTCTTCCATGGCGTCAAAATCGGTTTGGGGGATGATGCCGCCCAACACCACCGGAATGTCCTTGGCCCCTTTTTCGGTGAGCAGCCGGCAGATTTCCGGGATGAGATGATTGTGGGCGCCGGACATGACGGATATACCCACCACGTCGGCGTCTTCCTGGATCGCAGCGTTGACTATCATCTCGGGGGTCTGGTGCAGGCCGGTATAGATAACCTCCATCCCACCGTCTCTCAGCGCCCGCGCCACTACCTTGGCGCCGCGATCGTGCCCATCTAATCCAGGCTTGGCCACCAACACTCGAATTCTTGTATCCGTCATGACTCCTCCGTACTACTCGTTCTTGAACTCAGGCGCCCGCTTCTCCAGAAATGCCGACATGCCTTCCCGCTGCCCATGAGTACCGAACAGGCCGCTGAAGGCCTGCTTCTCAACTTCCAGCCCTTCCGCCAGCGGCAGGTCCACGCCATCATTGATCGCGGACTTGGACCGGGCCACTGCCAGCGGCCCGTTGCCGCCGATGCGGGCGATTACCCCTTTACAATAGTCCATCAGCTCTTCGGAAGGTACGATCTTTTGCACCAGGCCGTAGCCAAGCGCGGTTTCCGCATCGATGATGTCGCCCGTCAACACCAACTCCTTGGCCCGGTTGCGGCCCACCAGGCGGGCCAGCCGCTGAGTCCCCCCGAAACCGGGGATGATCCCCAGCTTGACCTCGGGCTGCCCCATTTTGGCCCGGGGAGAGGCATAGATCATGTCGCATGCCAGAGCCAATTCGGTGCCGCCGCCCAGCGCAAAACCGTTCACCGCGGCAATAACCGGCTTGGGCAACTCCTCGATGAGCCCCAGCACGGACAAGCCGAAACCGGCAAACTGCAGTCCTTCTTCAGGGGTCATGTTGGACATGGCCGCGATGTCTGCGCCGGCCACAAACGCTTTGTCCCCGCCGCCGGTGATGATGACGCCGCGGACGTCGCCGTCTGCTCCCGCTTTGCGCAGTGCGTCGGCCAACTGCTCCAGCACCGTGGGATTCAACGCGTTAAGAGCCTTGGGGCGGTCGATGGTGACAATCGCAGCCCCGCCGTCAACGCCATATTTTACCACGCAGTCAGTCATTTTCTTCCTCCTAAACTAGACCGATTCGACGATGAGGGCTACGCCCTCGCCGCCGCCGATGCACAGGCTCGCCAGGCCACGGTTCCCGCCGGTATCTTCCAGCGTGTGGAGCAGCGTCACCAGAATGCGGGCGCCGCTGGCCCCGATGGGGTGACCCAGCGCGACCGCGCCGCCACGAACGTTCACTTTGGCAGGATCCAACTCGCACAGCCGGTTGTTGGCGATGCCCACCACGGAGAACGCCTCGTTGATCTCGTACAGGTCGATGTCCGAGTCGTTGAGGCCGGTCTGGGCGAACACTTTCTTGATAGCCCCGGCCGGTGCGGTAGTGAACAGTTCGGGAGCCTGGGCGAAGCCGGCATAGCCGGTGATTTTGAACTTCGGCGTCAGTCCCAATTCGTTGACTTTTTCCTCGGAAGCCAGCACCACCGCGGCAGCCCCATCATTGATACTGGAGGCGTTGGCCGCGGTCACGGTCCCGTCTTTCTTGAACGCCGGCCGCAGGGAAGGGATCTTGTCCAGCTTGGCGCGGAAAGGTTCTTCGTCGGAGTCTACCACCGTAACCTGCCCCTTTCTGCCCTTCACTTCCACCGGCGCAATTTCCCGTTGGAAATCCCCGCTCTCGATGGACGCAATCGCCTTCTTGTAACTGGCAATGGCGAAGTCGTCCTGCTCCTCGCGGGAGATGTTCATCTCTTCCGCACACATTTCTGCAGCGACGCCCATGTGGACGTCGTTGTATACATCCCACAGTCCGTCATTGACCATGAGGTCTATTAGTTGGCCATTGCCCATGCGATAGCCGGCCCGCGCCTTGGGCAGCGCATAGGGGACCTGGGTCATGTTCTCCATACCGCCCGCAACCACCACGTCGGCGTCACCCGCCTTGATCGATGCGGCACCCATCATGACGGTCCGCAATCCGGAACCGCACACCTTGGCCAGCGTGACGCAGGGCACTGAACGGGGCACCCCCGCATAGATGCAGGCCTGCCGCGCCGGCGCTTGTCCCTGGCCGCCGAGCAGAACGTTGCCCATGACCAGTTCGTCCACTTTGTCGCCCGGTACTCCGGCGCGTTCGAGTGCAGCCTTGATCGCTACCGCGCCCAGGTTGGCTGCTGAAACTGAAGAGAGACTGCCCTGAAAACTGCCGAGAGGGGTTCTGGCGCTACCGACTATGTACACATTTCGCATCGCGTCACCTCGCCTTTGGAGAAAAGAGCAGATAAACCGCTAATCTGTGTAGCAATTTCGCCGCGGTGTGTCCAACAAAACTTGATAACCCTGTTAAATGGGTTTATAAGAAGTACGCGTTAATTGACGGATGGCTGCCGCGTGAAGAATTGCCCCAAGTGTTTTACTGATGTCGCCGATAGCACCAGGTTCTGTCCGAACTGTGGTGAGGCTATCCCCGCACAGGATGCTGAAGAGCACGGTCTGGTAGGCCGGACCATTGCGGAGAAATTCCTGGTCCAGGAGCTCGTGGGCGAAGGCGCCATGGGCAGCATCTACCGGGCCGAGCAGATAACCTTAGGCAAAATCGTCTGCATCAAAGTGCTCCATCCGCACCTTACCGGCGACGTGACGCTGTCAAAGCGTTTTCATCGTGAGGCGAGGGCGGCCAGCCGCCTGAAGCATCCCAACGCCATCAACATCATCGATTTCGGCACCACCAAGGACGGCACCCACTACATCGCGATGGATTTCATCGATGGGCGGGACCTTGCGCAGTTGCTGAAGAAGGAGTTCCCGCTCCATCCGGCGCGCATGCTGGGATTGACGGAGCAGATTTGCTCAGCTCTCGACGAAGCCCATGCTCAGGGCATCATCCACCGGGATTTGAAGCCTGAGAACATCATGGTGGAGGACCGGCGGCACCAGAAGGACTTCGTCACCGTTCTCGACTTCGGTATCGCCAAGATTCGGGACCCCGGCGGCGAGAACCCCGAGACCTTCCATACCATGGCCGGCATCGTTTGCGGCACCCCGGAATACATGTCTCCCGAGCAGGCCCGGGGCGAGGTGCTGGACGCCCGCTCCGACATCTACTCGTTGGGAGTGATTATCTATCAGCTCTCCACCGGTAAGCTGCCGTTTACCGGGGACACGCCCATCGGTGTGGTGACCAAACACCTGACTCAGGAGCCGACGGCTCCCCGGGAGATCAACCCCAACATCCATCCTGCCATCGAGCAACTCATCTTCACCCTCATGGCGAAGGAAAAAGAGCTGCGTCCCGCCAGTTGCATGGAAGTGAAGGACGAGTTGGTTTCCGTGCGCCAGATAGTCGAGTCTGATGACGCTGCGTTCTCCCAGACTGCGCCCATGAATCGCCCGAGCACTGCGCAGATGGACAAGAGCGCAGGGACCGCTGAAACGCCCAAGCGAATTCCTACCGACGCCACCACTCCCTACACTCCCCGTGCCGCCCTTGATGAGCTTATGGAGGAGGCGACCTACGAGGACGAAGCGCTCATGCCTCACACCGGCATGGGGGCGGGAGCCAAGGTGGTGATCACCCTGCTGGTGCTTGCAGTACTGGGCGCGGGCGGTTGGTTCGCCTACGATCGTTTCCTCGCCGGCACCGGCTGGTTGGGAGAGGTCGCGGTTGAGGAGGATGTGAAGTCCGCTGAAGAACAGGTTGTCGCCCGTGACGACCCTCCCGAAGAAGTGCGCCCGGTTGCGGCGGATGTGACCGCGCCGCAGCCCGATGCGGCCCCGGAGACGCCGCCGGTGGTAGGGGACGGGCCCAAGACCGGGGGTTCCGCCAGCGAAGCTGAGAAACACAAGGTGCTCCAGCGCACCGCAGCGGTGCTCACCGATATGCAGAAAGTCAAGGAGGAGGCGGAAGCCACCTGCCGCGGTCTGACCGAGCGTCGCGACCAGTGGAAGAGCATTTCAAGGCAGGACAAGGTGGACGCAATTCAGGCCATTCTGGATGAGTGTCTTTCCGGAAGGGACCGGATGCAGCAGGCGCTGGACAAGGTGCATGAGGGGCGCCTGGAGGAAGCGGAGAAGGCGGTGGTCTCGGAGAAGGAAGGGCTGGTGCGACTCCATGCCGGCGCGGAACCGCTGCTGGCCGAAGTGGTCCCGTTGGGCGAGGAGGAGCGCAAGAAAAAGGTCGAAGCGTTGACCACCGAAATTGCCGGACATCGAGACGTGGTAGCCAAGCTGAAGAAGGAAGTTGAGGAACGACAAACCGCCTGGGTCGAGGCCGGCTACGAGGACAAAGGGCAGGAGTTCGCGCCGCTGCTTCAGCAGCTTACCGAACTGGACGGGGAGTTCGAAACCCTCCAGTCGCGGCTCGGCACCGAGGATGTGTCCCGGGTAGCCGTAGACTTTGGAAAATCCCTCGTCCGCAGGGACTCCCTGGAGCCGGAAGTCATCGCCGCGCTCAAAGAATCGGTGGCTCCTTCCAAGGAGGAACTCGCTCGCCTCAAGGCAGAGGAAGAGAAGCGTCGCCAGGAAGAGAAGAAGAAGAAGGAGCAGGCTGACAAGAAGCGCAAAGAAGAAGAGGAGAAGAAGCGCGTCGAAGCCGAGAAGCGCAAGAAGGAAGAGGAGGAGCGCAAAGCCGAGGAAGCTGCCGCATCCCAGAAAGAGGTCGCCAAACAGAAGTCGGCCGAACTCAAGTCAAAGGGCAACGAAGCCATGGGTAACGGCGACTACTCCACCGCAATCCTCTACTACCGCCAGGCCCTCAAAGCATACGGCTCCGCCGACCTCCACAAGCGCCTGGGCAAAGCCTACAACGCCAAAGGCGACTACGGCAAGGGCGCCACCCACCTCAAGAAATACCTGAAGATAATGGGCGACCGCCTCACTCCGGTTCAGATTGAGTTGATCAAGAGACAAATTCGAGATTAGAAACAGGCGTGAAGGCGTGAAGGCGTGAAGGTACGACAACGTGCGGCGGGCCGTTCCTAAAGGTCTCCAAGCCTCCAGGTCTCCAAGCCTAGCTGATCTTCGTCCCCGGCAGCGCGCCCTCTTCAAGCACACACAAAAAGACATCGGTTTCCTGCTCGCCGTTACCGGCCAGGAGCATTCCTTCCGAAACGCCGAACTTCATCTTGCGCGCGGCCAGGTTGGCCACCACCGCGATGTGGCTGCCCGTGAGAGCTTCCGGGTCGTGAGTCTTCTTGATGCCGGCGAAGATGGTGCGCTGGCCCAGCGGTCCCAGGTCGATGCGAAGTTCCAGCAACTTTGATGCACCTTTGACGTCTTTGGCCTCCAACACCTTAGCGACCCGCAGGTCCACGTTCAGGAACTGGTCGAACGTGATGGTCTCAGCCAGCGGTTCTACATTGTAGGCGGCCGCCTCTTCCGCCGGCCGCTCCAGGGAGGCCTCTACCATTTTCTCCACCGCTTCGTCGGTGGCTTTGTCGTAGATTGGGTAGAACCGGTTCACCTTGCGGTTGGTCAGGCGTTCATGGGCCGATGCAAACGTCACTTCGCCCCGGTCAAGAATTTCTTCCACCCTCCTTGTCAAGGCGGGCATTACCGGTGTGAGAAGCACGTTGAGCTTGGCGAACGCGTTGGTCGCGGCGGTGCACGTCGCGCGTGCGCGCTCGGGATCATCCTTGATCTCTGCCCACGGCGCCCGGTTGGCGATGAACTGGTTGGCCTTGTGCGCGAACGCGGTGATGAGCTTCATGGCCCGGGAGTACTCCCGCTCCTCGTAGTATTTCGCCACCTCTTCCACGCCGGCTTCGATTTCGGCGAGAAGCTCGTTCCCTTCTTCGTCGATTTCGCCCAGAGTCCCTTCCAGGCGTTTGCCCAGGAACGAAATGGCGCGGGAACCCAGGTTCACGAACTGATTGCCCACATCGGAATTCACCCGCTGCACGAAGTCGGCGAGGTTCAAGTCCAGGTCGTTGGCGGACCCGGTGAGTTTGCACGCATAGTAATATCTCAGGTACTCCGGCTCCAGGTGGTTCAGGTACTCCCGAGCCGAAATAAAGGTGCCCCGGCTCTTGGACATCTTCTGCCCATCCACCGTCAGGAAACCATGAATGTAGACGCGGGAAGGGGTAGAGAAATCGGCGCCCATGAGCATGGCGGGCCAGAACAGAGTGTGAAAATAGGCGATGTCTTTGCCGATGAAGTGGACAATCTCGCACTCAGGATCCAGCCAGTAGTCGTCGAAGTTCTTACCCTCGCGGTCGCACCAGTTCTTAGTGGATGCCATATAGCCTACGGGCGCATCCAGCCAGACGTAAAAATACTTGTCGTCGGTGCCGGGAATTTTGAACCCGAAGTAGGGCGCGTCCCGGGAGATGTCCCAGTCTCTAAGCCCCGTCTCGAACCATTCGTTGAGCTTGTTCACCACCTCGGGCTGTACCAGCCCCGTTCCAACCCACTCCCTGAGCTGCTCCTCAAAATGGGAAAGGGTGAAGAAATGGTGTTCGGAAGTCTTGGTGACGGGCGCGGTGCCGCATTCGGCGCAGCGCGCATCTTTCAGGTCGGTGGGGTTGTAGGTGGACGAGCACACTTCACACGAATCACCGTACTGGTCTTCCGCCTTGCAAGATGGGCAGGTGCCGCGAATGAGGCGGTCGGGGAGAAACATCTTGTCTTCCGGGCAGAAGGCCTGCTCGATTTTGCGTCTGACGATATGGCCCTTCTCATTCAACCGGTTGTAGATCAGTTCCGACAACTCCCGATTCTCCTCGGAGTTGGTGGTGTAGTAGTTGTCAAACCTGATATTGAAATCGGTGAAGTCCTGCAAGTGCTCCTTGTTCATGCGCTCCACCAGTTCGTCGGGGGTGATCCCCTGGCGCTTGGCGGACAGCATGATGGGCGTGCCGTGGGTGTCATCGGCGCAGATGTAGTAGCAGTCGTGCCCTCGCATGTTCTGGAATCTCACCCAGATATCGGTTTGGAGGTACTCCACGAGGTGGCCGATGTGGATGCTGCCGTTGGCATAGGGCAGTGCACTGGTCACCAGAATCCGTCTCTTGTCGCTCATCATTCACCTCCTTCACCGGCTTTGCCGGTCGAAGAGAGACTTTTTAGCACACGCCCGCCCCAGCCGCAACCGGGGCATTGAATTTTGCCCCGGCGAGGCTATACTAGTCGCTCCTTACTTGGAGGCGGGAATGGGTAGAGACTGTCCGTTTTGTTCCGGCAAAGTCAGGTTCTTCATGGAAGAAGGAAGCGCGGCCGCGCTGTTCGATATCTTCCCGGTGAACAAGGGGCATGTGTTGATCGTGCCCAAGGCGCACCGGCGCACACTGTTCGACTGCAGCGAGGAGGAGGTGTGCGACATCTGGCGGCTGGTGCAGAAGGTGAAAAAGCACCTGGACCAGGAATATCAGCCCGACGGCTACAACGTTGGCGTCAACGTCGAGGGAGTCGCCGGCCAGACCGTGTTCCACTGCCACGTACATGTTATCCCCAGGTATGAGGGAGATTGCGACGAGCCCAGGGGCGGCGTTCGGGGTGTGAAGCCGGCGTTGGTTGATTATTGATGATTCAGAAGACGGACATAGTCGATCTGCATGCGCACTCCACTTGTTCCGATGGGACTGATTCGCCCGCTGAGTTGGTGGCCGCCGGGAACCGGAAGAAGCTCGGTCTGCTGGCGCTTACCGACCATGATACGCTGGAAGGGGTCCAACCCTTCTTGACCCGCGCCGCGGAAGATGGCCTGCGCGGTCTCGGCGGTGTAGAGGTGTCATCTATTCACGACGGCTGCCGACTGCACATTGTCGGCTTGGGGATCGTTCCGGCCGCGGCGCAGTCCGTGGAAAAACTGTTGCAGCAGATGCGGGATTGGCGTCACGAGCGCAACCTGAAGATGGTCCGGTGTCTGGTTGAACTGGAGTTTCCGGTCAGCTACGACGAGGTCGTGGCCGAGGCTGCAGGCGCGGTGGTAGGGAGGCCTCATTTCGGCAGGGCGTTGGTGAAGAAGGGGTATGTGAAGAACCTGAAGGAGGCTTTCGACCGCCTGCTCGCGGACCATGCGCCCGCGTATGTGGCCAAGCGCAAAGCGCAGCCGGGGGAAGTGTTCGCTTCTCTCCATGAGGCTGGAGCGCTGGCCATCGTTGCTCATCCCCATACGTTGGATGACGAAGCCGGTGGCATGGAGCGTCGGCTCCACGAGCTCAGGGAGTTGGGGGCGGACGGTGTCGAGGCGTACCATCCCGACCTGACCGGCGAGCAAACCGAGAGGGTGCTGAAGTTTGCAGCAGGTTCAGGCATGCTGGTTTCCGGCGGCTCCGACTATCACGGCCGCAACAAGGCCAATGTGCAGTTGGGAAGGGGCGCCAAACGGCGGAAGATAACGGCCGAGGATGTGTGGCCACTCATCGAGCGGCTCGGTGCCGTGGGGATTGTAGAGATTTGACCCGAGGAGGTTGTTGATATGAAACGAATCACCTGGATTCTCACTTGCGTAATGCTTCTGAGCTTCTCCACTCTGGCCGGGGAAGGCGGAGATGGTGTTGGCGTGAAAAAGCCGTCCGCAGACGCGGACCGGACCAAAATCCCAACGGACTACAAGTGGAGCCTTAACGCGCTGTTCCCCAACGCAGACGAATGGGAGAAGTCCTTCGCCGGAGTGAAGGGAGACATCAGCGGCATCGGGATGTGCAAGGGCAAGCTGGGGTCGTCTGCCAAGGAGACGCTGCAGTGCCTGGACAACATCTACGAGATCAAGCGCCGCTTCGACGAGTTGTCCGCGTTTGCGTTCCAGTGGTGGTCGGTGCTCATGAGCGACAACAAGCGGCAACAGTTGCGGGAAAAAGCCACCGGCCTGGCCGCGGTGTTTTCGGAAGCGACCGCGTTCGTGGACCCGGAGCTCATGAAGATATCGGTGGCCCGCTGGGACGAGATGGCGAAGGAAGAGAAAGGGCTGGCCGCTTACAACTTCCACTTCAAGGACCTCAAGCGCCGTCAAAAGCACCTGCTGGACGCGGAGCAGGAGGCCCTCCTGGCACTCACCATGCCCATGCGGGAAGGCCCCTACTTCATCATGCAGGCCATGACCCAGGACATGGTCTTCCCCAAGATCAAGGACGAGGAAGGCAAAGAGGTAGAACTCAACTATGCCAGCTTCTCAAAGTACCGCGGCTCCAAGGACCGGCGGGTGCGTAAAGATGCGGTGAACGCGTTCTTTTCAACCCTTCATCACTACCGCAGCACCCTGGGCACCTCGTTGGCCACCTCGGTAAAGGGCGCGATGTTCGAGGCGAAAGCGAGGGGGTACAGCTCTTCACTGGAGATGTCCTTGGACGCGGACAATGTACCCGTCGCAGTCTACAAGAACCTCCTGGCCACCACTGCGGAAAACCTCCCCCGTACGTTGCACCGCTACGTGGCTCTGCGAAAGAAGATCCTGGGGCTGGACGAGGTCCACTACTACGACATGTACAACCCCCTCTTCCCCAAGATGTCGAAGGAGTACACTTACGACGATGGTCTCAAGCTGATGGAGCAGTCGTTGAAGCCCATGGGCGGTGACTACATCGCGGTGCTGCACGCGGGCGCGCAGCCCGGTTCCGGGTGGGCCGATGTTTATCCCAACAAGGGCAAAAAGGGCGGCGCGTACTGCAACGCGGCGTACGGCACCCACCCGTTTGTGTTCCTCAACTACATGAACGAGCTTGACGACGTATTCACCACCGCGCACGAGTACGGCCACGCCATGCATTTCTATCTCTCCAGTCAAGCTCAGCCGTATCCCACCGCGGACGCGTCTATCTTCCTGGCCGAGATCGCATCTACATTCCAGGAAGAGTTGCTGCTTCACCATTTGTTGGGCCAGGTGACGGAGAAAGACGCACGCCTGATTCTTCTGGGCAAGAGGGTTGAAAACATCCGGCTCACCATCACCCGGCAGACCATGTTCGCCGAGTTCGAAATGCTCATACATGCCGAGGTCGAAAGCGGCGGCGCCCTCACCGCGGATCGGATGCACGAGATATATCTGGGACTCGTGAAGAAGTACTTTGGGCCGGAGTTTGTTATCGATGAATTCGACGCGGCCGAGTGGGCCTACATCCCCCACTTCTACTACAATTTCTACGTGTACAAATACTCCACCGGCCTCATGTCCGCCATCGTGTTTTCCAAGCGCATCCTCGAGGGTAAGCGAGGCGCGTTGCAGCAGTACAAGAACCTGCTGGCCGCGGGCGGCTCCGACTATCCGCTGACCATCCTCGAGAAATCAGGCATCGACTTCAAGGACAAGGAGATCGTCCAGTCCACCTACGACCTGTTCGCCACCACCCTCGATGAGATGGAAGAGTTATTGAAGTAGGGTCTGTTTAGCCCCGGTCGGCGCAGATTATGCCTGCCGGCTTGGCTCCGTCCGTAGACACCCCAATCCAAACACAGCCCCGCTAGGGCCCCCGCCGCTCTGCGGCTGATTCGGATTTGGATGTTCGGAAGGCGCAAGGCCGCATGA
>CAZVFX010000164.1:0-12457 GCA_964626565.1 uncultured Myxococcales bacterium | reverse complement strand
TGTATCTTCCTCATGATGGCCCCCACGCGACGGGAATGCAAGTTCTTCTATGTTGCTAGTCGGAATCGCGGTACAAGTACCAACGGAGGCAGCTTGAGATGCCGACTTCACGCAGAATGGGGATACTGGCCAAAGTCAACATCTTGACCATCTCTCTCGTTCTCCTCCCCGGGGTGGCCATCACCTCTTTCGTGGTCTACGAGATGTCTCGAATGCGCGGGGAAGCCGTCGTCGCTCACGGGCGCGCACTGGCGCGGTCACTCGCCCGCACATCTGAAGTCCTCGTCCTTACTCAGGACAGAGGCTCCCTCCAAGCAGCGCTGCAAGCAATACTCGAATACGGCGATGTCACATACGTAGCTGTTCTGGACCAGAACCTTGATCCGCTTGCCATGGCGACCAGATCGAAAGCGGGGCGGCTTCCCCCTACGAACCGTGAGGACATCCCCGTCCGGACGGAAAGGGTCACTCACCGGGAACCGGGTGACGGTGGGGAAACCGTTTTGGAGGTGATCGCCCCGATCTTGTCAGAATTGCCCGTCACCTCCCTCGAACTCGTGCCGGATGCGGGGCATGCGGGGATCCGGCAACACAATGTCGGCTACGTTCGCGTTGGCCTCTCCCGAGGGACGTTCTTCGCACAGGCTCGCCGGTTCCTGATCGTCACGGCGGTCTTCGCGGCCCTGCTGACGCTGGCGGCCATGGGCATCTCGACGCTGTTGTCCAAGCGAATCACCGCACCGATACGTGAACTCAGCAGAGTCGCAGATGAAGTGGCCAGAGGCAACCTGGGGTATAATGTAAATGTCCGAACACACGATGAGGTAGCAGACCTGGCCCGCGCGTTCCAGAAGATGCTTGAAAAACAGCGACAGTACCGCGACACAGTGAACCAACATCGCAGGAACCTCGAGTCCGAAGTGGCAAGACGCACTGAAGAGCTGGTCGCGGCGCTCGAGCACGCGGAAACGATGGCCCGTGAGGCGGACTCGGCCAACGTTGCGAAAAGCTCCTTCCTTGCCAACATGAGTCATGAACTTAGAACACCGATGAATGCGATCATCGGATTCACAGAGATGCTCGTTGACAGGCAGGCTGGAGAGATCAATGAGACTCAGGAGGAGTTCCTCAACGATGTACTCACCGGGGCCGAGCACCTGCTCTCCCTCATCAACGACATCCTGGACCTCTCCAAAATCGAAGCCGGGAAGATGAACCTGCATCTGACCCCGGCCGATCCGTCCGGGCTCCTCGACGAGTGCCTGTCCTTGATGAAGGACCAGGCGAGCCGGATGGGCGTCTTTCTTGAGTCCGAAATCGGGCCGCTCCCCCCTTCGGTGAAAACCGACGACCGGAGGTTCAAACAGATTCTCCTCAACCTCCTGTCCAATGCCGTGAAGTTCACTCCCGAAGGCGGGCGGGTCACGTTGTCGGCAAGAGTCGAGGCATCGTCCTCTCAAACAGGTGAGCAACTGGTCGTCTCGGTGACCGATACCGGCGCAGGACTTAGTCCGGAAGACGCAGAGCGCATCTTCGCACCGTTTGAGCAGGTTGATAGCTCATTGACACGGAAATTCGCCGGAACCGGACTCGGGCTTACACTCACCGCAAGCCTGGTGGGACTCCTTGACGGCACCATCGAAGTACACAGCGACGGCCACAACCAGGGCACCTCTTTTACCTGCACCTTTCCGGTTTACGCTCCCGACGGTTCCTGACCAGCAACAACAGTGCCAGACTCAGCCCCACCAGCAGTCCCACCGGCAGCCCGTCAGCTTGCGGACTGATGCCGCACCCACTGGGTTGATCGCACTCGCAATCACAACCCGGGCACTTGTACCACTGGGGGCAGGTTTCAGCGCCCGCAACTTCGGCGTCGGGATAGTTCGGCCCGGAGCCGGTGTCGTTCTCTGACACAACCTCCTCGGGCGGAGGTTGCACTACGTCGTTCTCCGCCGGCTCGGGACCCGGCTCATCCACAGGAGGGTCAACCGGGTCGCAGGCATCGCCTTTCCCGTCGCCGTCGGTGTCCTGTTGATCCTGGTTAGGCGTATCGGGACAGTTGTCGTCGACATCGGGAATCGTGTCGTTGTCCTTGTCCGGCGCTGGCGGCTGCCCGGGCTTCAGCCCGATGCTGCCCCACACCTCCTGACCCGCCACCACCGTTCGCACCACGGAGTTGGGCTGGTAACCGTCCAGGGTAGCCGTCGCGGTGTAGGTGCCGGGCGCAAGCTCAAATTGCCAGGCCGCCGTATCGGGAGAAGCGACCACGGACTCACCGGTGTTGAGCGTCACCGTTGCTCCGGGCAGACGATCTTCCATATCCGGTTCCTTGAAGACCACGCCGATAAGCGTTCCCTTCTGCTGCGGGGGAGCCCCGCCGCCGCAGTCCTTGCCGTAGTAGCTGCAAATACCGCTGGCCAACCCCTGGGAGATCTTGGCCTGCCCGTCGGCGCTCTTTAGGAACGCCGACTCCGATGGCGGGTGGCCCTGGGGGCCCGAGTTGGTGGCGCAATCGTGGAACAATACCTCCGGCAACACCGCGTACATATCGGTCGCGTTTAAAACGTGAAGGTCGGCGCGGTATTTCAGACCGCGGCTCTGGTACGGCAGCTTGGACAGAAGACCGTTCTGCACGAAACCGGCCAGGTTCTTGCCGCCCTCCGACTTGTACAACGTCTCAATGCCGTGGCCGCCGCCTGCGTTGGAATGGATGCTCACGAAAATGTCAGCGCCCCACGAATTGGCGTTGTACGGGGCGTTGTAGAAGTCCTGGTCAACTTTGGAATTCAGTCCTGCTGCATCGACAATGTCCTCGGTGAGATTGGCGATGATCAACGCGTACTGAGCCTCGTTGCCGCCCCCGGCCACCGCGTTGCCCGTCTGGTCGCTTGGGTTCAAATACACCTTCTGGGCTAACGAGTGATTGGCCGCCAGGAGAACCGCCAGGAACGAAATCGCGAAAGTGAAGTTCCTCATCCCCTCACCTCCCTTCCTGAGCGTGCACTTCCGAAGCTGGCACCACCCTCAGTTCACCGGTCATCGCATCCACAAACGCAAGCTCCTCTCCGTTGGGCGAGAATGCAGGCTCCGTCTCCGCCACCTCGGCCGAGTCGGTGATTTGAGTCACCGCCCCCGTCTTCAACTCCACGGACCACAGGTCCGCAGCCAGGACGCGGTCGCCGTCATGCTCTATCCTGGAGAACATCACATGTTTGCCGTTAGGGTGCCAGCAGGGACCGTAACCTTGCCCCAGATCCTTTGGCGCCGCCCCTTCCCTTAACAGCCAGATGTGACCGCCGCCCGCCCGGCTCTCGGACACCACAACGGAATCCCCGCCGGGAGAAAAGCGGGGGTGGAAAAAACCGGGGCCGGCAACCAGCACAACGTGGCTCGTGGTACCCCTGCCGAACCGGTGCAGCACTATCTTGTCCCCCGGCTCTCTGGAAACCGCCACGCCGGCCGCAAAGTGGACGTCCACATCGATCCCCTGCACATCGTCGGCCACTACCTCAAGCCCACCCTCATCAACAACCCTTACCAGGCTGCCGTTGGCTGACGCGAACCAACTCCGGCTCGTTTCATCGTAAGCCGGGATGCCAGCCTTCTCGACGTTCGCAAGTTCGGGCAGTGACACAGGCCGCAACTCACGAACTCCATCCGAATCCCAATACGGATCCGGGTGACTGCCGTGCGGCTGCGCCAGTGCAATCTTCGGGACCCCCACAAGAACCAGCCCAATCATCAATGCCATTCCAGTCGTGCATTTTCCAATTCTCATCCCTTCTCCCCTATCAACACCCGTTCATTCTAGTGTTCCGCAGTGCGTTTGAAAACCCCCATGCGACACCACACCGCATTTGCACACGGTCGGACCCATTCTTAACTTGACTTTGACGGCGCCCAAATTCACTGTATCTAGCACGACGCCGCAGGGGAAATGTTCGATGAATGCCCGGCCCTGGCAGACCAGTTGCGAACAGTTTGTTCTGGCAAACAAGTTGGACCAGGCCTGCCTCAAGGTCCTCACTGCATTCCCCAGGCTCGACGAAGAAGACGGCGCTGCGCCTGCCTCTCAGGTCGAGCGCACCCCCGACTTCGCCGAGGTCGAAAACTCCTCGATTTCCCTGCTGGAAAGTTTGCCTGCCCGGATTGCCGCCGCAGTGGCTGAAGAAGTGGACCGGCCCCAGGCCGAGATGTTCGCACGACGCTGGCGCGCAGTCGCTGACTTCATCCGCTCCTTAGGCTCCAACCTGGGCGAAGCGAGGGTATATCTCGCCGGCTTGACCCACCGGGCGGAAGAGATTCTCCTCGCACCTCCGCCCAGGGTCCTCCGCATCAGGGCGATAACCGATTTCTACTACAGCCAGGCCGGAATATTGCACTACGCGCATGAGGCCCGCAAAGACCGCTCTCCCGTTCGCCCCCTTGCCGCTCTTCACGACAGTATGCGGTGGCAAAAGATCTCCCGGGGAGTGTTCCACGGAAGGCTTGCCGGCCTTACCGCCCGAGGCCCGGTGAACGTCAACATTCTCAAAGTTGAACGCGCCAAAGCTCTTGTCACCGCAAGGGATTGCCGGACATCGGGAAACGGGCATGATTTCGAGGCGTTCGCCCACCGGGAGGAGGCGCTGGCTGCCATTTCCGGAGGTTTCTTCCTCTACTCTGAAACAGACATCGAAGAACCCGCTGCTCAGTTCGACCCCGTAGGACTATTGGTTCACAAGGGCAAAGTGCTGAATCCGCCCACGTTCTTTCGCGGCGCGCTCGTGGTGGATGGCCTCACCCACAGTCATATCGTCAGGTTGGGACTCAAGGGCGTAGTCATTAGACTGTCCGACGGCAAGAGCATCCGCATCTCCGCGGTCAACAAGGCAGGCCGCACAAGGCACGAGCCCGTCGCGTTCACCCGCGCCGGCAATGACGACACCCCGCCCCACCCGGCCAAATGCCTTACCTTCGTTCGCGACACACTGGTGAAAGTGGACTGTGAAGGCCCGGTCCCAATTCCCGTCAACGGGTTCGTCGTGACCCTCCCCGACCGCCACGAGTGGGAAGCATTTTCGGAGGTACTTCGCCCCGGCCAGCGGGTGGAATTCCGGCTGCCCAAAATTCATGGGATGGCCAGGGTCCGTGAGGCCATGGCGGGCGGGCCGATGCTAGTGGAGAATGACCGCGTCAGTGTTGACCTGCAAAGGGAGGATTTTGCCGGCGGAGCGCCCCCCGTCACCTTCTCGACGGATGAGACTTTCGACCAGAATCTGCTGCCCCGACTGGCGGTGGGAACAACCCCGGACCATCATCTGATCTTCGCCGCAGTGGACGGCCGCAATTTCGACCGGGCCCTGGGGCTGACCCTGCATCGCACCGCCCGCCTCATGCGCCTGCTCGGCTGCTCCAACGCTTTGAATCTCGACGGTGGAGCATCCAAGCGAATGGTTGTCTCGGGCAAAACCGTCGACCTCCCCAGCACCGAAGTGGTGGCCGATTCTGCAGACGCCACCGAAGTCCGTCCCGTGCATACCGCGATTCTTGTTCATCCAAAGTAGGCAAACCACCCTGTTGCAGCGGCCGTTGGATTCTTCTACAATGGTATTAGGATTTCAAGACGGAGCCCGCTATGGAACGATCGCCAGCCTTTGTGCTCGCCGTAATAGCTGGATTGCTGGGCGTTTCCCTCGCCCTTCCCCGTTGCTTCGGCTCATCCGATGACGCAGACGCGGTCGGCGAAAACCACAACTCCGAATCAGAACCTGAGAAATATGGTGCAACCGTCAACTGGCAGACACCTCCCGGCAACGGCGGCGGCGGTGGTGGGGGAGGCGGGACGGCCCCTCCCGCCATCGAGAATTGCCTCGCTTTCTCGGAAAACGACATCGACTTCGGCGTGGTGCTCGTGGGCACCTCCCATTACGCGACCGGGCGGTTGAAAATCTGTGGTTGGCGACCGGTGGAGATTACCGGAATCAGCTTGTCGCCCACCACCTCGGCGAAATTTACTCTGATTCATGACAATCTCCCGGCCGAGCCTTCACAAGAACATCCTCTGATCCTCAATCCCGGCCAGCAGTACACCTTCACCGTCAACTATGCACCCACCACTGCCGGCGACACCGCTGAATCGGGCTACCTCGTGGGTGAAGTCGGCGAGGTTCGCGTCACCCACGACGCCTTCCCCTGGTCTTCGTCCCTCCTGCTGTTGGGTACACCGGTGGAGGACACCTGCCCCATAGCTGTGATCGCATTGGATTATGCAGCGAACTACTACGTTGGGAAGACCACCGTCTTGAATGGATACAGCAGTTTCGCAATGTCGGCCGGCGAAGTTGTGACAGGGTACAAGTGGACCCTGGAAAAGCCCCCTGAATCGAGCGTACAGTTTGTGCCTTCCGACGACATACCGAACCCTGCAGTCACCTTTGATGTTGAAGACAGCTACCGCTTCTGCCTCGCTGTCACGGATTCCTCAGGCCAGCCGTCGTGTACTCCCGCTTGCGCAGAAATCGATGCTACCAATTATCCTCTGATCCGAATCGAGCTGACCTGGCACACCCCCGGAGACCCGGATGAACAAGATATCGGGCCGGATGCAGGCGCTGATTTTGACCTTCACTTCGCTCACCCGGAAGCCGACGGCCCTGATGTCGATGGAGACGGCTATCCGGACCCCTGGTTTGACATGCCATTCGACTGCTTCTGGTTCAACCCCTATCCGAACTGGGGTTGGGTCAATGGGGAACCCCACGGGCCACAACTCGTGAGAGAAGACCGCGATGGCGCCGGGCCCGAGGTGATCGTGGCGCCCGAGCCTGAAGAGCTGGTCTACCGGGTCGGCGCTCACTACTGGAGCGATCACGGTTACGGCACCTCCTACGCCACAGTCCGGATCCTGTTCGGTGAGTCGGTAGTGTACTCCGAGGAATACGTGACAATGGAAGACGGTGACTTCTGGGAGGTGTGCACCATCGATTGGGCCAACAAGACGATCACTCCTGCAACAGACGAGAGTGGCAGTCTCAAGATTACCCCCAAATACCAGAACCCCTACTTCTTCCCGTAGCTCTACACAACACTCCGATTGCACCGATTCCCACCGACTGCTATAATTCCTGTCAGTCCGGTTGTTGGAGGAGACACGATGATGAAGCATCCATTTCGCCATTCCCTCGTTGCGCTTACCCTGCTCGCCTGTTCCGGTTTGTGCCTCTCTTCATGCGGCGGTCAGTCCGCTTCCCTGCCCATTATGAAGGACCTGTCCGGCGACCCCGGGACCTTTGATCTGAAGGATGTCAAAAATGACGCACCGGCGCCCACTGACACCCCCGCGGATCCGGGCGTAGAAATCAAACCTGACGTCGGCACGGACGAGACCTCCCCGGACTTGAAAGACCTGGTGGCGGAAGACCACAAAGAACTACAACCCGAGATCGGACCCGACACCGAAGATGTGGAAGCCAAGCCGGAACCGGCCCCGGAGGTCGTGGAGGAACCGGGACCTGAAATCATCGAGGTGGTGGAAACAGCGCCGGAAGTAGTGGAACCCGACATTTTTGAGGCGCTGCCCGAGCCTGAGCCGGAAATCGTAGAACAGGAGGAAATCATCATCCAGGATGCTCTGGAACCGGACCTGGTGGACGTGCTTCCCGAAGTCGAAGACACCGGCCCGGAACTCCCCGACCTGCCCGACATTGCCGAAGACGAAGCAGGGGCCGAAGAGGTCGAGGTGGCGGAAGATATCCTCGACGAAGAAATTCTCGACATCGTCGACATACAGGACGTGCCGGAAGAGGTGGAGGATATCGTAGAAGTGGAAGACCTCCTCGAGGTGGAAGCAGAGGTCGTCGAAGAATGCCTCGGACCACCGGAACCCCATCCCTACCACGTGCCCGGGGCCAAACTGGTCGAGGCCGATTTCACCAAGGTGGGCAAAGCCCAGCCAGACGAAATCTACAACAACAACGGCCAAGACATCCCCAAGACCAACCAGGCCTACACCTGGTCTCTGTCGGCAGACGATGAGCGAGTCTGGGTAGGCAGCGTGCCCAACGTGCTGTGCCTGGCCTTCGGGCCGCTGGGCGGCTCCGACCTTACCTTCAAAAGCGTCAACGCTGTGTGCGAGGAGCTGAGCGCCGGCGGCGAGGAACCCGTAGATATCTTCCCCGACTGGCGGGAACCTGAAATCCTGACCTACGACAAGGCCACCGGGAACTGGGCAGTACGAACGGAAGTTATGGGCAGCGCAGACGAGGACGGTATCTCGGACACGACCCTTGGCTGGCGGGCATCCGTCGTCTTCGGCGACTACTACCTGGCCGCAGGCCCCGGCACCGGGGTACTGTGGGGAATGGAAGGCTACGGCACCTCCATCGCCATCTTCAAGAATGGCGAGTTTATGGGCGCCAAGAAACTCACGGAGAACAACGAGGCGCGCAAGTTCCTCGAGATGGGCGGCTACCTCTACCTGGGCTCACAGAAGTGGAACGCAGACGGCGTCATACTTCGCTGGAACGGCGACGAATCCGACCTCCCCGACTCACTGTTCGAGTTTGCCGAAGTGGGCATCATCGACGGCGAGGCCGCGTGGCTGGAGAGCTACAAGGGGCGCATCTACGCCATTACCTGGCCCTCAGCATTCATCGGCGGCGGCGACGGATTCAAACTCTTCCGCAGCCCGGTGATCCCCGATTGCGGCCTCACCGAAGAGAACGCATTCGAATGGGAACTGGTGTTCTCCTACAGCGACTACGACCCCGACCCGGTCAGCAACCAGCTTGCCGGCGGCGGCGCCATGATCGTGTATCAGGACGCACTCTATTTCGGATCAATGCATGTACCGTTCCAGCACAAATGCGCCAACCCGGCAGACATGATCAACTGCTCACTCGAGAAATACAGCCACACCGACGCATTCAGCGTCTTCAAGCTGGTTGAGGACGACGAGGGAACAGTGGACGTTGAGTGCCTGTTCGGCGAGGACAAGGGCGGCGCCCTGGTTCCGACCCTTGGCGCCCCGGGATTCGGAAACCCGTACAACAACTACTTCTGGTCCGTGTCGGTACACGACGGTTGGCTCTACGTGGGCACCATGGACTTCAGCCGGTTCCTCGTGGACGCCCTGGCGGCCTACGGCCTGCCCTTCATTCCCGGCATTTTCAAACCCTACGAGGCTTTCGGATTCGACTTGTGGGCCACCGACGATGGGGTCAACTGGCAGTCAGTCGGCATCGACGGTTTCGGCAACGAATTCAACTGGGGAGCAAGGCAGATGATTTCCGACGGAGAAAGCCTGTGGCTCGGCACTGCCAACCCCTTCAATCTCAGTTCACAAGGCGGCTGGGAACTGTGGCAGGGCGTGCTGCCTTAGGGCTCAAGGCCAACGAGATTTCCCGGAATAGCGGTAAACTTCATCCCCGCAGACACCGACTCTTTTACTCCGTCGCCGTCCGCGTCGATGTCGGGAATCGCAACCATGTCGAGAAGCTGAGCCACGATTTCCTGAGTCAGGAAGCCCGGTAGCTTGTCTTCAGGGATCTCGTATGCGATGGAGAGCATCTCTTCCTTGGTGATGGCACAGCCGATAATTCCGTCCAGCAACACCACGTTCCCTTCCTCATCCAGTTCGTAGTCGGCGATGATGCGGGTGTGTGAAGCGGTGAACGTAATCGCCTGGCCCTCTGCAAGGCCGAGAACGAACGGGAACGCGAAGTAGAACCCCGGGCCGCCCGCAGTGAGCTTCCCATCAAGCATCTGGGCGTTGTCGAATGAAGTCACCGGCAGACAGGTTTCCTCCCTGAAAGACTCTTCCAGCACGTAGAAATCGCACGTCTCAGCCTGGAAATCGCACTCCTCCTTGGGAAGCAACGGCTGGCCACGGTAGATGTTGGCCATGAACTGAGTACCATCCACCGCAGGTTCCTTCAATTCGAACATCAACACCATCTTGCCACTCTCCACCGACTCCACCAGCGGCTCGGAGCCACCCAGTGCGATGGCGATGGATTTCAGGAAAGCTGCAAACTGGTTGTCCCGTCCCTGGCTGCAGCCGAACGAGGGTGCGCACGTGTCGGGGTCGTTGTCCACGTCGATCGCCTCGCCCGCATGACCGCTGGTGCCTGCCTTGAGGTAGGTGAATTTGAGGCCGGTCCCCGGAAATTCGGTGGGGTAAGAGCATTCCCCCGGATCGCACGCCCAGGTTTCGGTGTTGCAGTTCTCATTCGCCCCACAAACTCCGCACTCAGCCCCGCAGCCATCAGGCCCGCACGCCTTGCCATCGCACTCAGGCTCGCAGGGCCCACACGACCCGAGGCACATGCCACCGGCGCAAACACACCCCACGTCACACTCACCGCAAACTCCCCCACAGCCGTCCTCGCCACACTCCGCACCGTTGCAAGTGGACAGACAGACGCACTCGGCCTCGACACACTGCCAGTTGCCACCGTCTCCACAGGGAGTGCCGTCATCAAGCTTGCCCGTGATACAACCGGCGAGGGGAATGCAGACCTCGGTTGTGCATTCGTTTCCATCATCACACAGGTCGGGAACAGCCACGTGCTCACAACCGTCTTCAGCGTCGCAGGAGTCCTCCGTGCACTCCACCCCGTCGTCACAATCGAGAATCGTGTCGGGATCCACCACGCAAACCGGAGACTCCGAACCCAGATCGCAGTGAAGGGTGCCGTTGCACACATCTCCGTCCTCAAGGGGCAGACACTCGGCGTCATCCGCGCAAAGGCAATCCAGACCCGCCAACTCCTCAACCGGCAGCAACACGCCCGCACAAGCGCCGTCAGCGCACACATCCCCGCCCGTGCACAGGTTCCCATCGTCGCACGCCTCCGCGTTGGGTGCGAACACGCAGGCGTGGTCCTCGCCACACGTATCGTCGGTACACAGATTGCCGTCATCGCAAACCCCGCAGTCGCATTCATCTCCAGTCCCGGCGCTGCCACACTCAAAACCACCGCACAGTTCCCCGCACAAGGCAGAGCATTCGGTGCCGTCCTCAGTTACCGCGCAGTCGTAGCCGTCATTACATTCCCCGCAACTTGCTACCCCACAGGAATCGAGACCGCACACCTTGCCCTCGCAATCTGGCAGGCAGCACAGGCCCTCCGCACATACCTCTCCTTCACCACAGCATGCGCCACCACAGAACTCGAACTCACATGCGCACAGACCTTCGTCGGAGCATGCGTACAACTCCAGGCAATCCCCGCAACTCTGGCCGCAACCGTCATCCCCACACTCCTTGCCCTCACAGTCAGGCTGACAGCACACTCCGTCAATACACCCTTCACCCTCTTCGCAGCACGCTCCGTCGCACCCTTCGTACTCGCACCCGCACGCACCGTCCTCCGTGCACAACTTGCCGTCGTCGCACTCCCCGCAAGAGCCGCCGCAACCGTCTTCCCCACACTCCTTGCCGTCACAATCGGGCCAGCAACACATATCCTCAAGATTACACACCTGCCCGCTGTCGCAGCACCCGCCCCCTTCCTCCACGCCCGCCGATTCGGCGCAGTAGGCATATTTGCACTGGCAGGAATCGTCAACACAGTCTGCATTCTCGTGGCACTCCCCGCACTCCCCACCACACCCGTCATCACCACACAGTTTGCCCTCGCAAGCAGGCTCACACAGACACAAGCCGTCAACACAACCCCAGTTGCCTTCCTGGTCGCATTCACCGCAAGGACCGCCGCAACCGTCGTGCCCACACTCCTTCCCTTCACAGTCCGGCACACAGGCGTCGACTTCGTCCGGCGGCGCCCCCACCTCTTCCGGTACAACCTCACCGTCCAGAGAGGTTGGTGCGTCGTCCGTCAAATCCTTCTCGATGGGGTCGCTGGAGGAACCGCAGGCTGCCATCAGCAGCGCAGTCATGAGTGCAAGTAACGTCCTAATCAACATGTTTCTCTCCACTGTTGTAGCCGGGAATAATCATACGCTCGCACATGTGGCTCGTCAATGGCGCGGGTTTCCCTAGAACCGGAGAGGCCTTTGAGCGTAGACTGGTATTCAGCAACCTTGGAAAGGAGGCGCAAAATCCCATGAGAGAATGGATATTCGCATCAGGTAGATGGATCTTGATTGCAGCGCTCCTCGGCGCCGCGATGCTGCTTACCGTTTCGGGAAGAGGCAAGAAGCGGGGCACTAGAATCTACGGCTGGAGACTCGCACTGTGGAGCCTCGCCGTAGCCCTGATCGCCGGCGCTCCCATGGCCTCGGCCGCCACCGCCCAGGAAAAACCCACCGAGGTCGCAGAACCCGACGAAGGCGATGCCCCCCCGCCGGAACACCTCTATCCCGTGACCTGCTACAAACCCATGCCTCCACCACCGCCTCCCCCACCCCCCGAACCCAAACCCACCCCCGAACCCAAACCCGAACCCAAACCCGACCCCGAACCCACCCCCGAGCCTAAACCCGACCCCGAAGCAACCCCCAAACCCGC
>CAZVFX010000163.1:0-12530 GCA_964626565.1 uncultured Myxococcales bacterium | reverse complement strand
ACATTTATTGCGTCGGCAAGCAGGTCATTGTCCAGGTCGAACCGCCGGATCATCAATACCATGTCTACCAGGTCCTTCACCCGTGAGTTCGGACGCGGCCGGTCGGGCATGGTGTACGCATGCAGCTTCTCAGCGAACTGCTGTTCTTTGGAGATGCAGGTGAAGGTCGGTGCCGGGATACCCGCGAATGCCAGCCAGTCCCGGCCCGACAGCTCATCCGTTGGCTCCAGGAGCGGGTCACCGATGCCTATGTCGACGTGGAACTTCACGAAGGTGCGGCCATCCATCCGGGCCGCGACCGGGTAGCGAGAACCCCCGTATGGGGCCGCCTCAATGTCCATCGTGGGTTGGCCGATCAGGAAGGCGAAGAAATCGGCGAGATTCCGCGTAGCCCGCTGGCGCAGTTCCTCCAAAAGCCTTTCATCCACTGGAGACCCCGGGAGGGGCAAGGTCCGCGGATGTGCCAGCGTCAGGTCGACGTCCCGGGTTGCTCTGGCCGAGGCGAAACGAAGTTCCAGAGCGTAGCCTCCCTTGAGAGCCCACTGAGGGTCTGAGTCAGAGAGCAGCCGAGCGAGCAATCGGTCGAATGCAACCTGCCTGCGCAGGCGCTGGATGTCCGCACTCTCAGCTTCCGCCAGCCGCTTCAGGCGGGTCTCAAGGGCTTGGCGAAACGCCCTGGCGGATTCATAGCTACGGGATGTACTCATCTGCCCATGTCCTTCAGAAGCCGGTCGAGCGTCGGGTGCAGTTCTCGAGCGCTGGCGACTTCAAGGAGCGTCACCAAACCGAGTCGAAGGAAATCGTCGGCTGCCTGCTCAAGGATGTCGCGTGAGAGCGTCCTCGCTGTGACAACGTCGACAAGAGTGCGAATCGGCGTTGTCACGTCCACTCCATGCACGTTTCCAACATCCATCCGGGGAAGGTGACCGAAATGAAGAACCAGTATCCGGGGAATCGCAGCGCTTCGCCGAAAGCCCCTGGGAACCGTCATGTGGATCTTTGCAGGGTTGACATCGCTGACCTCGTACAGAGACAGCGCGGTTTCGTGCGAATACACGCCCTGCGGCTCTCCATTTCGGTTGCAGGACCAGAGGTACCACTTCGTCAGGTCCGGATGCTCACCGAGGGGGTAGCCGGCGAAGCGGTAGATGCCGCGATGCTCGCGAACCCAATTTCCCGCCTTCACCTGGTACGATTGGCCGTTGGTGTCGTAGCCGACGGCACGCGCCTGTCTGGCCGTGAAGTAACCGTCCTGCAGAGACGCTATGTCCCACAGCCGGCGAGATTTGTCGGTGTTGTTGGCCATTGCTTCGTCCCGCGCCTTCCATGACTATAATGGACCGTCAAGAGAGCCCCGTCAAGCACAAACGCTCAAATAATTTGAGCATCTGTGCTGCAGGTGTGGACTTCCCCGCGCAGGTCTTTTTTTTCACCGGCCAGCAGCCCGAAAATGGGAATCCAGCAATTCCAGCCAGTTACGCATTTCGGACCCGAGCGCGAGTTTGAACGACCCAGGTACTCACCGAAAGTCCGGTTTCAAACTCCAGGCAAACAGAGAATGGGGCGATGGTCCGGAAACCCAGGCGGCAAGAGGGTTTGCGGCACATTGAAAAAGGACCTGCGCGAACTGGAGAAAGTTCGACCCCAGGGACGTTTCCTCCACTCAAAACGGGCCTCGCCCTAGGGCGCGGGCCCGTTTTTCGTGTCGGCGCTTCCGGGCCCCTGCCCGGGGAGCCCCTTGCTGCTGACCGGATGTGTAAACGAACGTCACCAGGCCTTCGACTTGCGGCTGGAAGCCGCGGCGCTCAGGCTAAACTCCAAGTTCTTTGGTCGGCCGCCTCTGGCGGACGCTGCCTGTGTTCGGGATCGGCCAAGGCCTCAATACGGGTTCACCCTGAGCGCCGCCGCCATGGCGGCAAGTCGAAGGGCTGGTGATCGAGCACCACACCCTTTCATCATATCAGTTGCTGTGATGCGTCCATTCTTAGAACGGATGCCCTCGAAAGCAATGTGGTTGTAGGTGGGCTGAGTTTTGGGATACGGCGGGGTTGGGACGTGGGGTGAATCAGCTCTGATGCGGTATCTTGGGTTAGTCCCCGGTGTTTGCGCGGCGAAGGTCTCCCAGAACGAAATCCCTCGTCGAGCGCGCCAGGTCCTTGTAGAACTGAGTCTGGGCGAGCGTCTCCACCTTCTCCGTGAACTGCGGGATCCACTTGCCCAAATGGACTTCCAGAAAGTCCTTCTGCTTCTTCTGATACGCTTCAGCGCTGCCAAGGTCGGAATCCCTGAGTCCTTCGATCTCCTTCGAGATCAGGAAGAACATGAACTCCAGCTCGATGGCGATGTGGTCGGGCGCCTCCTTCAGGCGAACGGCTACACCCTCCACCTTGTATCGGGCCAACACGTCCACGGTCGACCTCCCCATGACCGCGCTCGTACCTTCGAGGTACACCGAACCATAGGGAGGGGCGAGGAGCTTGTACGGTCCAACAAACAGTTTCGAGTAGTCAATCCTCAACGAATCTACATCACGAATCTCGACAGCGTTCGCCAAAACCGAATACAACTCACTGTCCGATTCCGGCAACTCGTTGAGAGCTTGAATCAGCCCCTCGTCAGGAAGGTGGAAGCAATTCGCCAGCAGCGCATATGCTTCCCCCCTTCCTTTCGCATGGGAAATTAGTTCGTTCATGCCCAACCTTGCCTACAACTTCTCGATCTTGACGCGCACGGTACTGTAGTACGCTGTGCTGCCGCTCAAGCGATCGTAGTCGGCCGGGATGAGATCGTTGTTGTTGCCGCCTCTGGGCTTGACACCGAACTCCTGGGACGCGATAGAGCCATAGGCCCAGTGGCCCTGGCCATAGCTCTTCGAGATCGTTCCCGGTCGGTTGCCTTCCCAGAGCTTCGCCGTGCACTCGATGGAGCCGGTCGGCGAAGTCAGCTTGATCTTGTCTCCCGTCTCGATCCCGTTGGCATCTACGGGGTTGATCCGGGCGACATCCTCCCCGGCCATATCGCCGGGATCGAGGTCCTTCAGCTCGTGGTACCAGCTGCAGTTGGCAGACCGGCCCTCCCGATTGAGCTTCGACTTGTAATCCACGAACACCAGGGGATACTCCGCCTCGTCTCCGTGGACGAAAGGCTCCTCATAGTGAGGTACGAAGGCAAGCTCGCCGGTCGCCTGGTAGTTGCAGACATCCAGGACGTCGTCGACGGTCGTCTCGTGCTTCTCGGCGTGCCCTTCCAACGCCGTCTTCAGGGTTTCACTGTAGAACTCGAACTTCTTGGTCACGGTCTTCATGTTGCCCCAGCGCTCTCTGTAAGCGTAGGGGGCAGAGTTCCAGACGCCGGCCGCGATGAAGTCGTCCCACCCGTTGAATTTGTCTCCCCCCTGGTAGTTGTCCGGATTCCAGAGGTCCTCGGTCGCGTGCTTGAGGGCATAGAGGGCGAGCTCCGCCCCGGTGGTGGGAGCCTGGCCCGTCTCCGGGTCCTTGTACTCCTTGTAGTGATTGAGCAGGTTGTCAAAGCCCTTTTCCGCTAGTTTCTCGGCGATCATCCAGGGGATCTCGGTCTCGTCCGACTTGACATCCCACACTCTGTCAGCCACCGGCTGGTTCAGGGTCACGTGACGGTAGCCGTTCGCGTGGGATTTGACATAGGCCCACTTCTCGAACATGTGATGCGTGCACGGGAGAACGATGTCAGCGAACCAGGTGATCTCCGACGCATGGGTAGAGAGGTTGACGGAGAACGGGATCTTGCTCAGCGCGTCTTCCCACCGGTCGGTTCCGGGGCAGGAGAACGCGAAGTTGGCCATGTAGCCGATGAGGACCTTGATATCGTAGGGGTCATCGGCCAGGATACCGGCGGCCGCATTGTTGGTGACGACGCCGCCACCGGACTTCCCCTTCGTGAGAGCAGGGAACTCGAGCCGACCGCGGTGGTCGATCTTCGAGTTGGACTTTCCTTCGGCGGCGATTGCGTCGATGAAGTCGTCCGGCTTCGGGAACTTCTTCGTGTACTCCTTGTTGGCCTTGAGAGTTCCGCCGATGTTGTCCACCGCGCCCACCAAGCCGTTGAGGGCGTGAACCGCCATGGCGCCGTACGCGCCTCTCACCTGCATGGCGGGACCGCCGCCCAGCCAGCTGATGGCATGGGGCGCCGCCTCGCCATATCCTTTGGCGACCTTCGTGATCTGCTCGGCAGGCAACCCCGTGATGTCGGCTGCCCATGCGGCTGTCTTGTCGTGGAGCTCGAGATTCCACCACTTGAGGAGCCCGTAGGCGTCCGCGTCCTCGAACGTCGGGGTCATGACGCCGTCGAGGTCGAACTCTTCCTCGATGGTTTCCCCTGGTGTGAACTCCTGAACCGGTGAGTCTGCGTGGAAGTCACCGACGAAGCTCTTGTACCAGAGTCCTTCGGTCACGATCACGTGCGCCATCGCCACCGCAAGAGCGCCGTCCGTGCCGGGCTTGAGGGGCAGCCATTCGTCCGCCTTGGCACCCGCAGAAGACAGCCGCGGATCGATCGCCGCAACCGTGCCGCGGTCCTGCAGGTCTCCCCAGTACCGCTCGTAGTAGCTGATCTGCCGGTTAGCCGCGAGCGGGTCCGCGCCCCACAGAAGCACGTAGTTCGCGTTCTTGATGTCGTACTGCCGGTAGGTCCATTCGCCTTCAGTGTAATAAGCTCCGAACTTCTCTGCCTCGGCGCATATGGCGCTGTGGGAGATGTTGTTGGGTGAACCGATGATTTTGGTCATGCGATCGTAGATGATATCGCGCATGTAGGAGTATCTGCCCCTCATGAGCATGTACTTGTGGGTCTCCCCGGCGTTCCTCAGTTCCATGATCTTGTCGGCGATAGTGTCGATCGCCTCGTCCCAGGTAATGGGAACGAACCCCGGGTCTTCGTTGCGGCCCTTCGCAGCGTTGGTCCTCTTCATCGGTGTCTTGATCCTGTCGGGATCATAGACCTGCTGAAGAGCCATGTGCATCTTCGGGCACGCATTTCCGACACTCACCTGGGAGTGTTCGTTCCCTCTGACTTTGACAGCCCGTCCATCGACGATATACGCCTGTGCCGAACACCAGGACGTGCAACCCTGGCAAGTCGTCGGGAGCCACTGTCCACTTCCGCTCAAAAAGGGCTCGTCGTCGTGGTCGTCGGCCAGTGCCCGCAGCGTGGGGCTCAGGGGATTGCCAAGTAGCACGCTCGCTCCGGCGCCGGCAGCCAGCGTAGTCTTTAAAAATGTTCTTCGGGTAAAGCCTATTTTATTCATTTTCACGCTCCTGTGTCTCGTCGCCTGTTCGTTGGTAGATGTCCGTGTCCCTCGATAGGTGCCACTGCCCGCTCACCTAGGAATCTTTGTTGTACTTTCTGATGTAGTAAACCTTCGGTTCGGTTCCGAGATCTTCTTTGTCTCGCCACGAATCGTGTTTCTGGAGAAGCTTGCTCACATCGCTATACGGTGTGGCCAGGTCTCCGAACGTTCGCGCCTTCGACGGGCACGCCACGACGCAATACGGCAACGCACCCTTCAGGACCCGGTGGTCACAGAAGGTGCATTTCTCGATTCCGCCGGCGTTCGATATCCCGGAACCGGAGGGGGACGGTTCCTTGTCTGGATTGTAGTGAGGAATGACCTTTCCTCCCACTTCTTCGGCCACCTCGGACGAAGGTGAAGTGATACCATCGATCAGGGCATCTTCGTTCTTCCAGGATTCGTGAGTCTCCCCGGCATTGTAAGTAATCCGGCCGTAGGGACATACCTGGGAGGAGACTTCGGAAGACTCGTCGCAGGTCGCGGCGTCAATCATTGTGATACCGCCCGGCCCCTTGTAGAGGCAGCCATCGGGGTTGGCCTGGATGCACGGAGCGTCATCACACTGATTACAGAGAGTTGGATAAAATGAGTACTTGACGTTCGGGAACTCACCCTCGGAGTTGCTGGTCCTGTTGCCCCACAGGACGCCGTCCTGGATGTTGTTCTCGCTCTTGCAGGCGAAGATACACGCTCCGCATCCCGTGCAACGATGCAGGTCGATCACCATCCCTAGCTTCGCGTCATCCAGGTCCACCGGAATGGGAATGTCGGGACTTACGTCGGGACCGGGGCCGACATCCTGGCCCACATCCTGGCCGACATCCTGGCCCACATCCTGGCCGACATCCTGGCCGACATCCTGGCCTACGTCAGAGCCGAAGCCATCCTGGCCTACGGCGTCAGAACCTGCGGCATCGGGGCATCCGGCGGGAGTTTTGCAAGCATCATCGCCACAAGCCGCATTCAGCGCAGCCGCGGCGAGCCCGAGCCCACCAAGCCTAATCAGGTCCCTCCTTGAAATTTTGTCCTTGTCCAATTTCTTCGCCATGCGTCCTCCTTTTTCGCAAGCAAATAGTCAACAAAGTCTATCAATAAGCTAGAATCTCGCCATTGCGCCGGCGGGTTACTAAGTACCATAAGCGATGGCATAATAGCGCAGATGTGCTCGCAGGCAATTGGGGCAAACTGCGCTGTTTTTGAGCCGGAACAGCGGGGAAAGCGCGCAGCGTGCAGTAGAGACTACTGCATCCAGCGGGGCCCCCTGCGGGGAATCCACCTAGGGCAGTCCGTTGTCAATCGCGAAGCGGACCAATTCGGCGCGGCTGTTGAGATTCAAGCGACTCTCTGTTTCTGCGGGGCGAAAGACATGATATTTGCTGTTTGATGTCGGGGCCTTCGCCTCCGGCGGGCGCTGCTCAAGCCTTTCGCCCCCCGCATTGCTCACCGAAACCTACCAGGGGCCAACGGGTATTTCACAGGTGGAAAAGTCCGGCGTGCAAGCTTCGGTTGGGACCTTCCGGGCCATGTACTCCCAGTCAGTGTCAATGTCGTCAAACGTCGCTGAGATTCCGTCATCGGAGGGATATACTGCAAGGCGGGCAGTCCAGCCCTCTCCCGAATCGCACGAGATGTTGAGACGCACCCGGACAATGAGGAAGCCGGACTGAGTCACCTCTGGTTCCCAGGTCCCGATGAGCGGAAAAGGGATGACTCCATCCGGCCAGCAAGGGAACGCAGGGATATCATCCGCCCAGGCTCCCCCTTCAGCATATGAGCCGCGCCGAAGAGAGCCATCAGGCTCAAACCTGAAATAGCTGAAGTGGTCCATTCCTCCCGACCAGCCGATGAGCCAGGACCCGTACAGATAATCAACGTTGGGAGTCATCTCGTAGCAGATCCCCGGTGGCAGGCAGCGACCATAATCACACTCAGAATCGGTGCGGCACTCCGCACAACGGCCGTACACACAGTGTTTGAAGGGGAAGACACTGAAGTTCTGGCAGTGAGCATCCTCGCTGCAACCGTATGGATAGAACGATTCACACTCACACACGGGACATGGTTTTTCCGAGACGTTGACCAGCTTGCACCCTTCCTGAGCACAGACCGCGGTATGACACCCGGCAAGGTTATTGGGGACACATCTCCCCCCCCTGCACAATTCCCATGGATCGCACTGGGAGTCCTCCCAGCAATAGACGCAGTTGCCGAAAACGCAGAAGCTGCCCGGTTCCCCGGGGGAAGGAACCGGGATCGGACAGTCCTTGTCGCCGGCGCACCACTCCGGAAGTCCAAGAGCCTGGGGACATTCACCCGTGGGTGCAAAGTACCCGTATGGGGATTCGGCCAGGGCGCCGATGTAAGGGGGGCAGGAAATTCCGAAACAGGCTTCCTTGCAGGCTTCTTTCGTTTGGAAAACCCCCGGGCAACCATCGCACATGCATGAGTCTTCTGAGACACAGGAATATCCGTCGAAATACCACCAGGGATTCTCCGGTATGGCGCCATCACACCCGCCCCCCCATTTTGCGCAAGTGCCGTTCAGGCAGGCGTACTCGCATTGCTGAATGGTCTCAAAAGTGTATTCGCAGAACTGGGAACAACCACAACTTCCCGGGCCGGTAACAACACATTTTTCACCATCGAAGATAACAATCGAGGCGGCATTGCAGGTCTCTTCCACCCAGCTCTCTTTGATGGGAGCACAACTTCCATCTGTGGGCACGCATATCCCCGGCCCCTCCCAGTCGCAGTCCATCTGACAGCCACACACCGCGCTGCCGTGACAGACCTGACCGTCGGGACACTGGCTGGCGACGAAGCACCAGCCCTCCTTTGATGCCGGACCGATACAGATACCAAAGTCCTGCGGCCAACCAACAGATTCATCGGTAACGCAGGTCATTGACTCCCCTGACTCAGTGAGGGGGCAATCAGCATCGGTATGACAGCATCCCGCAGGTGGTTCAGGCAGATCAGCAGGAATATCTTCGACCACATTAGGCTTACCGCCATCCGACCGTGACATAGAATCCTTCTCAAGGGCCGCGTCAGCAGTTACTGAGACGTCCTTGTTGATCGCCTCACGCCCGGTGCTGCAGGCAAGCATCAGGATTGCCGCAAGAATATGCACAAACCGCATGTCCGGAACCTCCTGTCCCGTGCATTGTACTGAATGGGATTGTGATGTGCTACATGCTCAGCCTGATGTTGCAGCGACACCAACGCACCCGTCAAGGCCGTCGACCCGTCTTCCACCTCCCGAACTGAGCCTTGACCGTCTTGAGAGAATTATGGAACGGTGGAATGGAATCAAGCCCCAAAGCACCGACCATCCGGGCTTCTTGAATCTTCTCTTCGTTCGGGAGAGGATAGATTACCCGCGTAAGCTCTCCCGGCCAGCCGCACAGCACTGCCTTGCCGTCATGGGCGAAGTACGCACTCCGGTTATATGTGGTGCGCTCCTCTGTCAGAAGACTCTCTCCGTCAGCAAGCCGGACGACCACGAATTCCAGGACGTCGGACCCGGAATGCCACAGCCGGGTGAACTCCCACAACATCAGTTTGCTGTCGGGCGAAAACTCGATTCTGTCCGCCTCAATCCCGGCGGACCAGATGGTCTTGCCGCTGGCCAGGCTGTACACGTGAACTCCCTTTTCATAGACATACAAGGTCGTGCAAGCACCCACAGTGTCCCCGTCGTCGGCAAGTACAAGCCGGCAGTAGTGTTCCGGTACGTCTGCTACACAAACCTCGGCCGTCAGCCCCCCCGGCGGAAGCCGCCAGATGGCCCGGTCATGGAGGAAGACAAAATCGCCTTTGGGAGAAATCGAGAAGACTTTGACGTTCTGTAGAGATTTCATCCCTTTCCCAGCGCATGGGGCCCGCCAGCTCAGGCACCGGCCGGTGTCACGCTCCCACACCCTGATTCCGTTTCTCCCCACGCTGACGACAACGCCCAGCGGTGGGACATCCCGGGCCCCCCATACATCGCGGTGGTAGAAGCGCGCAAGTTTCGGAGAGATGTCTTTGCTTTCCCATTCCTTCATCTTCTGCCTCACTTGCTGAAAGCTATCAGAAGAGCTGGAAGAATCCCACTGCAACGCGGTGCCGGACCGGGCGGTGCGACTTGGGGGATCCGCCAGGGTCTGACCCGGCTGACGGAACGCAGCTAACGGACACAACGAACGTGCCAGGAGTGGTTGGGCGCGGCCTTGTCGACGAGGCCGTACATGAAGGCGACGACCCACCCACCGGTGTCGTTCTCCATGGGCGATGACGACCAGTACCAATTACACTTGCCTTCCACCTGATCAGGCCAGTAACAACCGCCTGCAGGCCCTTCGTTGATTTCGCAACCGATACACGAGGCGTCTCGGCACGACCATGCCAGACAAACGCCCTCTTCAACGTTGCAGCTACCTCCGCTTTCCGTGGCCGGGCACCCCCGGATCAAAGACCGGAGTTCCCCGATGGTCGGCAGATGCCAGCCGCCGCCCGCCAGCTCCAGGTCCGAGCAGTGAGACTCCGCATTTTCCCAGTTCATCGATCCGCCCCCCCCGCCCGTGGGCGTCACCTGCCAGGTGAGCCCGGAGGCCGGGTCCGTCCACGTCATAGCGGCACATGCTCCATCCACGCACCCCTCGCTTGAAGGGCACGTCCCGCACGACTCCCCGCACACCGGATCCGGGCCGCAGTCCAGGCCCGAGCAATCGGGTTCGCACTCGCAATCCTGCGGGCACGACGAGTAGTTTTCCCCGGTATCGCACGCACCGTTCCCGCACGACTCCAGTTCCACGCACCCACCCTCCTCGCACGCCGAGCCATCGCCGCACGTCCCGCACGACTCCCCGCACACCGGGTCCGGGCCGCACTCCAGGCCGGCGCAATCCAGGTCTCCCGGACAGTCTGCCCCTGCCTGCTGGCAAACCTGATTGATGCACTTGTAGCCGGATTCACAGTCCGCAGTCTTGGTGCAGCTCTCTCCAGGTCCGCTGAGCACCGTTTCCGAACCGCCATCGCAAGTAACCAGCGCGCCCGCGAACACTACTGCCGCTATCAACTGAGAGATTCTCCGTCTCATGGCATGCCTCCCGGATCAATAGAACCAGACTATTGTACCGCGCCGGCTGACGTCTGAGAAGTAGCTTCTTCTTACCAGGGGGAGTAGCGCCACCCGATCATGGAATTCTCGAAGTCAGTATCACGCAACCCACTCAAGTCGGGCCTCGCCTTCCGGCGCTGGACCGTTCCCACGGACCTTCTTTTCGCGGCCCGTCTCGTGTAGGATGGTTGCATCCTGGTTCTGAAAGGCCGGGCAGGAGGTACCGACGATGTCCGATAGAGGCAAGATTCTCACAAGACCGGAGTTCCCCAGGTCGGCCACGTACGACCCGGACTGGATGATGGACAATCAGATGGGCCCCAGCGCGGTCTGGCTGACTGAGTGGCTTTGCGAGAAGCTCAAGTTGAAGCCGGGAATGCGCATCCTCGACCTGGGATGTGGCAAGGCGATGAGCAGTGTCTTCCTGGCCCGTGAATTCGGCGTACGGGTCTGGGCCGCGGACCTGTGGATGAGTCCGGACCAGAACTGGACGCGGGCGGTGGAGGCAGGAGTTTCGGATCTCATTTGCCCCATCAAGGCTGAAGCTCACTCCCTTCCGTTTGCTGAGGGCTTCTTCGACGCGGTGGTCTCCATCGATGCATACCAGTACTTCGGCACCGACGATCTGTACCTGGACTACCTGACCCGGTTCGTACGGCCGGGAGGTTCGCTGGGCATCGTAGTGGTAGGACTGATGCAGGAGATGACCTCAGGGCCACCGAGCTACCTGACCGACCCGCAGTCCAACGGCAGAGTATTCTGGGAGGAATCGTGCCGCTGCTTCAAGACCCGGGAATTCTGGCAGGCGCTCTGGGCCGGATGCCCCTACGTGGCAGACACCCGGGTGGACGCGCTGGAGGACGGCTGGCGTCACTGGCGCGATTTCGAAAAGGCTCTCGAAACCGCGGGCAAGGGCATCTTCCCCTCCGAGGCAGAGGCTCTTGACAAGGACCAGGGGCAATACCTGGGCTTCCTGCGCCTGGTGGCAAACAGAACCGAAAGGACAGCAGGCATGGACATGTACGACCCCGCACTGGGCATCAAGGTGAGAGTGGACAAATAGAGCGGTACCCTGTCAGGCGATGAACAGGCTCCTTGTTGCCAACCGGATGTGTAACCGAACGTCACCAGGCCTTCGACTTGCCGCCAAGGCGGCTGCGCTCTGGCTAAACTCCTAATTCTTCAGTCGGCCGCCTGCGGCGGTCGCGAAAGGAATCAAACATCGGACGTTATTTCAATTACGGGTTTACCCTGAGCGCCGCGGCTTCAGCCGCAAGTCGAAGGGCTGGTGACCATGCGTAAGGCACAAGTTGTTGTCGATGGAGCTAGTGTCAAGCGTCGCCACGACGAAAAGCCCGCCATACCTTTGCTCACAAATCTGCTGGTAACGTCACCTGCACCAATGTAGTCTTTTCATCGTAGCCGCGGAGGAACATGAAGCAGACACGCGCAACCAACAAACCGAGACGGCTGACGGTCTGGCCACAACTTGCCGGCCTGGCCCTGCTGGGCATTGTTGCAACCGGGGCGTGGGCCTGTAAGTCAGACAGCACCGGCAGCCCCCCGGACACCGCTGAGCTTGATCAGGCCACCGACAACAACGCACCGGACGCAGTTGTCCTCGATAGTGCGGAAACCAGCGACACTACCGATGTCGTACCCGACCTGCCCCCCGTAGAGCTGCAAGGCCTTGGCGCACAGTGTGTGTCCGTGCGCATGAATAAACAGTGGTTGCAAACCACAACCGGAGACATCTTCGCCTTCGGCGCCGATGCCTCATCCGCGGCCCGCTTCTACCTGCAGCCTTCGGACCTGGAAACCTATCTCCTCTACGATGTCGAACGGGGATATCTGGTCGACAACGAGGGATCACTCGGGCGGGCCACGCAGTTGGAATCGGATATCACCCTCGTGGACGACAGCTACGTATCCGAGGCCGAGTGGATCTTCGAGGCCCACCCGAGCGTGGCCCACCACTATCAGCTTCGCAATCGCCGCAGCGAAACACTGTTGACCCTCGCTGACGCAGAAACTCCGACTACCGCAGTGGCACTGGACCCTGCAACCGGATGCACACCCTACCCGGAGATGTCGCTAGAC
>CAZVFX010000162.1:0-12690 GCA_964626565.1 uncultured Myxococcales bacterium | reverse complement strand
CCCCTCGATCTTCACCGAGTTTGACGGCAGCTTGACTCTACCCGACTCGGCAACGGTGTAGCCGGCTTCTTCGCACGCGCTGCGAACGGCTTCGACGTCTTCAACCGCGCTATATACGGTGAAACCCGAGCCGTCGTCTTCCAGGTCGGTGGCCCCCGCGTCCATCACCGCCTCCATGAGCGCCTCTTCGTCGATATCTTCCCCTTCCACGACCACCCGTCCGGAGTCGGAGAATATCCAGGCCACCGCGCCCGGCTCGGCCATCTTGCAGTTGTGCTTGGAGAAGATATGGCGGATCTCGGAAACACACCGGTTCTTGTTGTCGGTGAGGCAGTCGACGAGGATGGCCACACCTTCCGGGCCGTAGCCTTCGTAGGTAATCTCTTCGTACGTGACCCCTTCCAACTCGCCGGTGCCTTTCTTGATGGCCCGGCCGATGTTGTCCATGGGCATGTTCGCGGCCTTGGCCGTCGCGACCGCGGAGCGCAGGCGTGGGTTGGCGTCTTCGCTGCCGCCGCCCATTCTAGCCGCGATGGTGATCTCCTTGATAAGTTTCGTAAACAAGCGTCCCCGGGCTGCGTCGGCCCTTCCCTTTTTGTGCTTGATTGTACTCCACTTACTGTGTCCCGACATGTTGACCTCCTTTCCTCCTCCACCTATCTACCACATCAGCGACAACGGTTTCAAGGGCGGTTGTTCCCCATATTAATAGTGTTGACAATCTTCTTGGTGCTTTGCTAAATAGAAGGCACGATAACGAGGGTTTTGAAATAGAACCGGGTGGATACATGAGAACCAAAGCAAGTCTGCTTATCCTGTTTCTCGTTGGTGCGACGGCGCTGGGGGCGTGCGCTCCGATTCGGGCGACGTCGGCCATCTCCCAGGCTAAGGACAACATGTTCAAGGCCAGGCTCGCCGGAGCCCAGGAAGTGAAGACAGGTGAGAAGTACATTACCCCGGCTCAGTACGAGTACCAACTGGCTCACCACTACCTGGAAAAATCGAAGGAACTGCAGGGTTTCTCCAAGTTCGAGGCGGCCGAGTTCTACGCGCTGCAAGCAGCGGAACTCTCCAAGAATGCGGCCAAGAACAAAACCGAAGAAGAACGCCGTATCATCCGCCGGCAGCAGATTCGGGCCGGCAAGGTCTTCTTCCAGAACAGGTAGCGGGTAATCGTAAGTGCAATTGAGGAACGACATGAAGAGTCAATCTTGTCTGGCCGCTCACGTTGCGGTTGTGGTGACCGTTCTGGCCCTTGCCGCCGGGTGTATCACCAGGGGGGATGTCTACACCACCTCCGACGATTTGCTGAAGAAGATGGAAGAGATGAAGGAGCCGGGATATATCTGCGCTCCGGAGGCCTACGCCAAGGCCATGTCTCACACTTACTTCTCCCGCACAGAGTCGGATCATGGGGACACTCTCAAGGCGAAATCGCACCTGAAGGAAGCGGTGAAGTGGTACGAGGTAGCGTACAAGCAGAGCCATTATCCCGACCGCACCGTACGTGAAGGCTGCGAAGGCGACGACGACGATGATAGCGTCCTGAACTCCAAGGACCGCTGCCCCCAGGAGCCGGAGGATTACGACGGCGACCAGGACCACGACGGCTGCCCTGAATGGGACAAAGACGGCGACGGCATCCCCGATGACAAGGACCAGTGCCCCAACGATCCTGAAGACAAGGACGGATTCGAAGACGCGGACGGCTGCCCCGATATGGACAACGATCTTGACGGCATCCCCGACAAGACCGACAAGTGCGCGAATCAGCCCGAGGACTTCGACAAGTTCCAGGATGAGGACGGTTGTCCCGATCCGGACAACGATGCCGACGGCATTCCGGACGTAAAGGACAAATGCCCCAATCAGCCGGAAGACTTCGACGGCGACCAGGACGACGACGGCTGTCCCGACCTGTACAAGAGCATCGTGATCAAGGAAGACAAGATCGAACTGAAACAGAAGATCTTCTTCGCCTTCAACAAGGCCAAGATCAAGGCCCAGTCATTCGCCATGCTGGAGGAAGTGGCCATGGCGTTGAAGGACCACCCGAAGATCAAGGTGCGTATCGAGGGTCACACCGACTCGAAGGGTAGAGACCGGTACAACCTGAAGCTCTCAGACAAGCGCGCCAAGTCGGTGCGTATGTTCTTGCTGGAGCGTGGAGTAGCCGCGGATCGCATGGTGGCCATCGGCTATGGCGAAACCAAGCCCATCGCGGACAACAGCGATGAGGAAGGACGCGAGATGAACCGCCGCGTCGAGTTCTTCATCACGGACCATTAGTACCGGCGTCCGGCATACATGAGACGCACAATCCTGTCAGCGACCCCGCCCCTTTACCTCGACCATTGGGATGATCTGGCCGCCATGCACCGCGCGTTCGTCGACGCGCTGCAACGCCGGGCGCCCCCGCCCCCGCCGGAACGTCTGGCCAGGGACGCGGGCGTCGTATCGGCCATCTACAACAGTTTTATCGACGAGCGCTCGGCCAACCGGCCCGACCTCTCCGATGCTCGGTTGCACTATTTCATGCCCACCGATCTCACCAAGATCTGGCTCCCCTTCGGCGAGTTGGCCTCGGCGGTGGGAGTCCAGCGCCGTAAGATGCTCTCCATACTCGACCTGGGTGCGGGCACCGGGACCGCGTCCATCGGCCTGGTGATGCTGCTCTCCAAGCTTGGCTTTCAGGGCAAGCTGTCTTTGACCCTGGTCGAGCCTGATCGCACCGTTGCCCGGCTGGCCACGTCGGCGCTGAGGTCGCTCAACGAAGTGTGCGAACTGCGTTTCAGCCACAACGTTAGGGGAGAGGATGTCGACGGTTTTTTGCGGGCTCGCCTGCCTGACCGGTACGACCTGGTGCTGATGCTGGACGTGCTCACCGAGATGTTCCCCCGTCAGGACTACGTGGAAGGCGTCGGGTCTCTCGCCGCAAGGCTGCTAAAAGACAAGGTGAAACGCACCGGCTTTCTGGTGCTGGTTGAGCCTGCATTGAAGAAAGTGTCGGAGCTGTTGAGCCAGGTGGGTACGGGCCACGCTCGCTCCGGCGGTGCAGTGTACGGCCCGTGCTCCACAGGCGGAGTCTGTCCCGCCATCGAACGCAAAGGGGGTTTTTGCTTCCACTCTGCGGGCGTGCCCATGTCGCCGTTGCTCCAGAGCGTGTCCGCCAGGTGTGGGCTGAACCGCCATGAGGTGAATTTCTCGTACCTGTCCATGTCGCCCACGGCGCAGATGGCTCCGGCCATGCCCGGAAATTGGGGTCGCATAGTGAGCTTTCCGCGGCGCGTGAAGAAGGGGTTCAACTACCATGTGTGCACTCCGTCGGGCCTCGCCGTCGTCTTCGCCCCTCGTTTTCTGGCCGACGGCAAGACTCGCGGCGGCCGGCTGAAGCACGGCACCATCGTCACATTTGAAGGCGACAAATCCGATGACATTGCCCCGGCGAACAGCTATAATGAGAATGAAGACTAGCCCCAGTCCTGGAGGAGGACTATGAAACATCGCAAAGTAGCCGGATTTACGCTTGTGGAACTGATGATCGGGGTGGTTATCCTCGCCATCCTCTCCGTAGTGGCCACGGTCGCGTACAAGAAGTACATTCGAAAAGCCCGCTCCACCGAGGCCATCACTTTCCTGTCCGACATCAAGCTGAAACAGGAGACCTATTTCCAAACCTACGGCCAGTACGTCGACACCAGCTCTTCGCCCTCGTCGTTCACCAATTCGGACCTGTACCCCAGCCCTATCGGCGGTGGCAACAGAGATTGGGGCATCCAGTGCCCCCAGGACAAAGGTGCGCATCCCGGCTGGTGCTCGCTGGGCGCCCGGCCCACCGCGGAAGAGGTGAACTACCAGTACGTTACCGTGGGCTGGCAGATAGACGATCCGGATCCACCGGCCACCTACATCAAAGATCCCGAGCGGCGCTGGTGGTTCGCCGAAGCCCGGGGCGACCTGGATGAAAACGGCATCTTCTCCACCTTCCGGCTCTCTTCGGAGTTGGTGGAGGTCAATTTCTGGAACGAGAACGAATAACCCCGGCCCCTCATGACCGCACGGAAAAGCAAAGAGCTGACGCCCGCTATGCGCCAGTATATGGAAGCCAAGGGCCAGGTGCCCGACGCGATCATGCTCTTCCGGATGGGCGATTTTTACGAACTCTTCTTCGAAGACGCCGAGGAAGCCGCACCGTTGATGGAGGTGGTGCTCACCTCCCGGGACAAGGGGTCTGAAAACCCGATTCCCATGTGCGGCGTGCCCCATCATGCGCTCAACACCTATGTGGGCAAGCTGCTTGAAGCCGGGAAGAAGGTGGCCATCTGCGAGCAGGTGGAGGACCCAGCCCTCGCCAAAGGGATCGTGAAGAGGGAGGTGGTGCGGGTCGTGTCCCCCGGTGTCGTCCTTGATATCGACGCACTCGACTCATCCTCCAACAACTACCTGGCCGCTATCGTCTACGGAATGGAAGGGATCGGGCTGGCTTATGTGGACGCTTCCACCGGTGTCTTTCGCGCCTGCCGGGCCAACGATTTCTCTCAGCTTCGCATCGAACTGGCCCGCATCGAGCCCCGCGAGCTTGTCTATCCCGGCCGGCTCACGGAGAAGGTTGAAAAACTGTCTTCCATGGCGACTGAACTGGCCATGAGGGCCGCGGACGACGCTCTGTTCGAACCGGGGCCTTCCCGGGAGATGTTGGCGGACCTGGCAGACCTTACCGAACTGTCGCCGGAACTGGCCCAGGCCGCAGGTGGCCTGGTGGGGTATTTGCGCCAGATGCAACGAACCGGCACTTTGCAACTCGAGCCGCTGGAAGTGTATGAGCTGCAGAACTATCTCGTGCTGGACGAGACTGCGGTGTCCGACCTGGAGTTGTTCCGCACCATTTCGGGCGGGCAGCGACGAGGCTCGCTCTTATGGCTCATGGATCACACCAGCACCCCCATGGGGGCGCGGCTGCTCAAGCGGTGGCTGGCCTACCCCCTCGTCGATAAGGACCAGATCGACCGCCGTCTTGATTCGGTGGGGGAATTGAAGAACGACAGCATCACCCGTTCCGACTTGAGGGAGGTGCTGAAGAAGCTCTACGACATCGAGCGGTTGAGCGCCCGGGTTGTGACCCGCCAGGCGAACCCCCGTGAGCTGCGTTCCCTGGCCACGTCCATGGCTGAGATGCAGGCGCTGAGAGCCATGCTCGGTGTGTTCAAGTGTTACGAACTCGGTGAAGTCGCCAGCGCGCTGTGCGAACTGCCCGAGCCCTTGGCCGAGGCGTTGGAGTTCATGCGTGAGGCCGCCCCTTCCATCAGCCGGGAAGGGGGCATCTTTACACCAGAGTACAATGAAGATCTGGGTGAATTGCTGGCGCTCACCAAGGGCGGAAGGGAGTGGTTGCTCGCCTACGAAGCAGAGCTTCGGGAGTCCACCACCATCAGCTCGCTGAAGATTCGGTTCAATAAGGTGTTCGGCTATTACATCGAAGTCACCCGGGCCAACCTTCACCTGGTGCCGGAAGAGTTCATTCGCAAGCAGACCCTGGTCAATGCCGAGCGCTACTTCACCCCCGAATTGAAGGAGCATGAGGAGAAGGTCTTACACGCTCAGGAACGGGCCCATGCCCTCGAATCTCAGCTATTCGAGGAGCTGCTGGGGAGAACCGCGGAGCACCGGGAGGTGATCCTGGCCGCGGCGGCTGCGGTGGCGAGGCTGGACGTGTACGTCTCCTTTGCCGAACTCGCGCACCAGAGCAGCTATTGCCGGCCCGACCTGGACCTTTCCGACGTCATCGAACTCAAAGACTCCCGGCATCCGGTGGTGGAGAAACTCATGGGCGCGGGCAGGTTCGTGCCCAACGACCTGTACATCGACTGCGAAAAAGAGCAACTGCTCATTATCACCGGGCCCAACATGGCGGGCAAATCCACGGTGATGCGGCAGGTGGCGCTCATCGCCATCATGGCCCAGATGGGAAGTTTCGTGCCTGCCACCGGGGCCCGGATCGGCATGGTCGACCGTGTCTTCACCCGGGTGGGCGCCACCGACAGCCTCGCCCGGGGGCTTTCCACCTTTATGGTCGAGATGAAGGAGGCGGCGGAGATCCTGAAGCGGGCATCCCGGCGCAGCCTGGTGATTCTGGACGAGTTGGGAAGGGGGACCAGCACCTACGACGGACTCTCCATCGCCTGGTCCATGGCCGAATACATCCACGACTTCCTGCGCACCCGGGCCATGTTCGCCACTCACTACCACGAACTGACTCAGCTCACCCAATACAAGAAACGCGTCCGCAACCTCAATATCGCGGTGAAGGAGTTTAACGACGAAATCCTCTTCCTTCACAAGCTGGTGGACGGCGCCACCAACCGCTCGTACGGGGTCCAGGTGGCTCGCCTGGCCGGGGTGCCCAGGCCCGTTATCGACCGGGCCAAGGAGATTCTCTCGTCGCTGGAGGAAGGCACCGGGGACATCGAAATCGAGCGCCCCCGCCCGGGACGCAAGAAGAAGGGTCTGGGGCCTGAGCAGCCCAGTCTCTTCACTCCGGCCGCGGCTGCGGGAAGGCCCAATCCGAAGTTGGAAGAATTGAAGAACCGGGTCAAGAATCTGTCGTTGGACACCATGACTCCCATAGAGGCTCTCAATCAGCTGTTCAAATTGAAGAAGGATCTCGATTCCTGAGGAATATCCCACGTCCTTGACGCGTTAGATCATATGATGTAGAAAGGGTGCGCAATTGGGATATGGTGTAGCCATTTGCATCACGTATACCGTGAGTTCATAGGAGACTAGATATGCTTACGAAAACCCGTTTCTTGATCATCGCCGTCGCGGTTGTCGTGGCGACGGGCCTTGCCTTTGCGCCCAGCGTCTTTGCCCAGCACAAATACGGCGTTGTAGACCTGCAGCTCGCCATCGCTTCCACCAAGGCAGGCAAGAAGGCCAAGGAGAAGCTGGAGAAGGTCACCAAGAAGAAGCAGAAGGAACTGGACGAAAAGGTCGAGAAGATAAAGAAGATGGAAGAGGAGATGCAGAAGCAGATGCCGCTTATGAGTGAGGGCGGCAAGAAGGACATGCTCGAGCGCTACCGAAAAGAGATGATGGAACTGCAGCAGATGTACCAGGACAATCAGATGGCATTGGCCAAGCAGAAGGGCCAGCTTCTGGAGCCGATCTTGCAAAAGATGAGCGGCATCGTCCAGGACCTGGCGTTGTCTGAGGGGTATACGGTGATTCTGGACAAAGCTGACGGCACCGTTCTTTACCACGACCCGGCCATCGATTTGACCGCCGAAGTGATCAAGCGCTACAACAAGACCAAGTGAGACTGACCCTGCTGACAGCCGCGGTTCTGGCCGTGGCGGCCTGCGATCCAAGCCCCCCGCCCGCGACGACCATAGAGCGTCCCCCTTTACGGCTTTCCCTGGACAAGGAAGAGTCCCTCGACCGGGGCAAAGTCGAGCCCGCATTCGTGGCCTTTAAGGAGCTTGCCGGCGTGCTTGTGCCGCCGCCTCGCACCCTTGCCTTTCCCGGCGACGAAGTGGACCCGACAGCTTCGTTCTTCCATCCCGAGGCTGAGCCCAACAACACCCTGGCCACCGCTACTCAAGTGCGGGTGCCCGGGACCTTCTCCGGCCATATGGACCCGCTGCCGACGTCGGTAGACGGAGACCACGACTGGTACATGTTTGTAGTGGAGCGGGACAAGCCCGCCATCTTGAAGCTGAGTCTGTCCGGGGTCAAACGGATCGACCTCGGGCTGGAGGTGTACCACGATGGAGTCGGAGGGCGAAACAGGCTGCTCCAACTCAATAATGCGGGTCCCGGACAAGGGGAGAAACTCCCCAACTTCAGGTTGACGAACGGCCGCTACTTCCTCCACATTCACCAGATTCCGGACAAAAAGGGCAAGACGAAATACGACGTGGTGAGGCCCTATCGCATCGAGCTGTCCCTTGAAGAGTTGAGCGGCAAGGTGGAAGAGACGGAGCCCAACGACGACTACGCCCATGCAGTGGTCGCAGCCGCGCCGTTGGAAGTGTCGGGCGTGCTCAACGGTCCGGCGGACCGGGACTGGTACCTGCTTGACCTGCTCCAGGTCTCAACCTACTCCTACCTTTCGTTTGAGCTGCTGCCGGGCATGGGTCGCTCCGCAACCATGGAGGTATATACCTCGGCCCGGGAACTGCTGCTTATCGGCACCGCGGAAGAGGGGCGAAAGCTGCTCTTCCCCAACGTCGCAGTGATTGACAGAGCGAGCGCCTACTACGTGGTGGTGGGCACCGCAGATGGAGAGAAGCGCCAGGGCGAGTACACCCTGGTCGTTCGCAGCGTGTCCACCAAGGAGCGGGTGGAATTGGAGCCCAACGGAACCGCGGACCTGGCGGTGCGCTTGTACTACGAAGAAGCGACGTCGGGCTGGCTGGCGATCGAAGGCGACGAAGACTGGTACCGCCTGGAGCCGGGCGCGGACTGGGGCACCGACGACGAGGGCAATCCCGAGCAGCCGGCCCTGAACGTTGTGCTTTCAGGCGTCCCGGGGCTGGACCTGGTCCTGACCGCGTTCGAGGCCGACGGCGAAATATCGGTAGGCAAATTCGACTCGGGCAGCAAGGGTGAAGGGGAGGAGATCCCCAACCTGGCCATGCCGGTGCGGCCATTGCTGCTGCGGGTTTCGGCCAGAGAAGGGGCCAACCCCGGTCTTCAGTATGCGCTGGAGGCTCGTGCGGTAACCACCGTGGGCAAGGAGATAGAACCCAACAACACCATGGAGCAGGCGAGCACGCTGCCCGGCGACAGCGACACTGCGGGCTATCTGCTTCCCCGGGGAGACCGGGATTGTTTTGTGCTGGCGGGCGGGGACGCGAAGTTGTCCATCGAAGGCCCCACGGGTGCGGACATGCTGGTGTCGGCCTACGGGCCCCTTGGGAATCTTATCTTCCAGGAGACAGCCCGGCCCGGAAAGGAGCTGCCGGTTGAGCTGGCGGAAGCATCAAGCCGCGTCTGCGTGGCCTTGAAAGGGGGGAAGGGGCGGCCTCCCCGTACGCCCTATGTCATTCGTGTGCAAGGGGGCCTGGCAGACAGCAACTAGTGGGAGATGGCAATGGACCTTCAGTTTACCGACAAATTGCGCGAAGCACTGGCCGGAGAGCGGCCCTTTGCACTGGTTACCATCGTAGGTACCGGGGGCTCCAGCCCTCAGAAACCAGGCGCCAAGATGATCGTCTTTGGAGACGGCTCCATCGAAGGCACCGTGGGCGGCGGGGCTATCGAGCACAAGATCATCAAAGATACGCTGGTCGCACTTTCCGCAGGTGAAGCGAAGCTGGTGAGGTACAGCCTCAAAGAGGATGCCGGCATGATCTGCGGCGGCGAGATGACCGCGTACATCGAGCCTTCGGGAGCAGGCGAACCGGTGTCGATCTTCGGGTGCGGGCACGTATGCCGTGCGCTCGCTCCCGCACTGGCGCGGGTGGGCTTCCGGGTCACGGTGGTGGACGACCGCCCCGAGTGGGCCGACGAGGCCGGCTTTCCTCCCGGTGTGAACGTGGTGTGCACATCTTTCGAAGACTATATGGCCGGCCTGGGTGACGAGCTGGACGATCTGTACGTGGTGGTCGTGACCCGGGGGCACGCCTTCGACTACAGTGTCTTGCGTCACTTTGTCGACAGGAATGTACGTTACCTCGGCGTCATGGCCAGCCGTAAAAAGGCCGGCGAACTGCGCGTTCGGCTGGCCCAAGAAGGAGTCGACAAGGCAGTAGCGGACTCGGTCCACATGCCTGTGGGGCTGGACATCGGCTCCGTGACCGTGGAAGAGATTGCGGTGAGTATTGCGGGTGAACTGATTGCGGTCAGGAGGAAGGCGGAGGATGGCGTATAGGTCCGGGTCGATGTGGCACCGCATAAAGTACTCTTTTCTGGGACTCCCCAGGGTAGTCAAGACCCTCATCATCGTGCAGGCGGCCCTCTGGCTGCTGATGCTTATCCTTAGCGGCGGCGACCTGGGACAATGGCTGGGCGCGCAGTTTGCCTTCGACCCGGCGCGGTTCGGTCACGGCCGGGCGTGGCTGCCGCTGACCTATATGTGGTTCCACTACGGGCGGGACCTGTTCGGCTTCATTTTTGATGTGATAATTCTGTGGAGCCTGGGCGGCTTGTTCGCGGCGCGCTGGCGCTCCAACCACTTCTTGTTCTTCTATGTGGCGTGCGGCGTGATTGCGGCTCTTGTGGACGGCCTGTTGTACTGGTTGTTTCCGGGGACCTTCTTCATGCCGGTGATGGGGTCGTCCGGAGCCGCGTTCGGGCTGTTCACCGCGTTCTACTTTGTCTATGGCGACATGCCGGTCTCCATCCTCGGCTCAAAGCCCATGAAGGGAAAGACGGTTTTTTACCTGCTGTTGGGGCTGGAGGTGGTGTTTTTCATTGCCGGGACCAACCCGTTTTTCGGCGTCCAGGCCGGCGGGCTGCTGGCTGGCTGGCTTCTCGTTACCGGGCGCTGGCGGCCCAACAAGCTGAAGAAGTGGCTGCAGGACCGGAGCGCCGGACTTCGAAAAGAGCGGGAGATGCGCAAGCGCAATATGCGGGTAGTACACTGATTTTTCTTTACAGTTGCGCTCAGTTGTGGAATTAAGTGTTACAGACAGGAGGACTGTTAGATGCGAAGGCCGACCACCTTGCTGGTACTCATCACGCTGTTGCTGCTGGTGCCGTCGTGCAAGAAGTCCATCCCTGAAGGAACCGCCGAGGCCATCTTGAAGGAACTGGCCACGGAGCTCGTCGGCCAGGAAGGTTCTTCAGCGGCCAAGAAGCTGGAGACGGTGACGTCAATCTGCAAGCGCCACGAGACCGACCCGGAGGCGCTGTCCGCATATCTCAAGGAACATCCGGACGCAGAAGAGAAACTTGTCAGCTTCATGAGCGAGTCGTTCGTGAAAGAGATGGATGAGCTGAATCGAGGCTACGAAGCCCAACTCGCTACGGCTAAGGAAGAGCGTCAAAAGACGTTGGATAAGGTGGCTAAGGCGGGCGAAGAAAAGAAGCGTGAACTCGAGGTAGCCCACGCCACTAGAGTAGGCGAAGTGAAGAAGGATTTTGAGGCTCGCAAAGCAGCATTGCTCGCGGAACTGAAGAAGATCAAAGAACTGCCGTAGAGGCAATTACCAATTTTCAATTACCAATTTTCAATTACTGATCAACGACAAAAGAGTTGACAACCTGCTCGTCAGGGAGTAATTATTTTCCTCGCTGATTCATCGGGGCGTAGCGCAGCCTGGTAGCGCACTTGCTTCGGGAGCAAGGAGTCGCTGGTTCAAATCCAGTCGCCCCGACTTAAAAGGGTCGTCCGTATGGGCGGCCCTTTTTTCGTTGGCCAAACCTGCTGTATTCCACCGATATCACAGGATTTATCTGTCTACTTGTCTGCCTCGTTGCCACCGTTCCCGGAGTGTGCCGGAAGGCGGCTGATGCGACTACTTGATTCACTGCAACACCCGGGGGTGTTGCGAAATCGTTGCAGTTGCTGTTCGAGTTTGTCCATTGCTTCCCGCCGATGCCCCTCCGTAAGGTGTGCGTATTTGAGGGTCATATCCATGGTTTGGTGCCCCATCAGTTCCTGTATGGTCCGGATGGGCACGCCTGCCATGGCCAGGTGACTGGCAAAGGTGTGACGAATATCGTGATAGCGGATCTTGCGCATCTTCGCCCGCTTCAAGGTCGCTGTCAGCGCTCTCCGCAAGTTGCCGGGGTCCAGCGGTGTGCTGATCTCCGATGAAAACACGTACTCCGCCTCCAGTGCGGCCGGGGTCCTTCGCAAGGCAGTCAGGGTCTCAAATACTCGCTCGGTCATCGGGATGGATCGCCGGGACCCCTTAGATTTGGGTGTCTGCAGGGTACCTTTGTACAGCGTGTGCCGTACGTTCACCAAACGGTTTGTCCAGTCGATGTCCCTCCAACGGAGGGCGAGGGTCTCCCCCCGGCGAAGCCCTGTGTCCATGGTAACCACGAACACCGGCCTCCACTTGTCCGAGGCTGCGGCCAGGAAGACCTCGGCCTCGTCAAAATCGAGGAAGGTCCATTTCTCTTCGTCGTCCCTTACCTTCTTCACGGCTCTGGCGGGGTTGGTCTCGATGAGTCCCCAGTCCATCGCACATTGCAGGCACTTGCTTAGACATCGCAGGTGCAGGTTGATACTGGCCGGTGCATATCCCTTGCGGGTCTGCTGCGCTTTGAACTGCTCAATACCGTATGCGTCGATGTTGTCGATAGTGAGATGGCCGAAGAAGGGCACAAGGTGCTTGTTGAGGGTAATTCTCTTGTTGTCCTGCTCCGACGGCTTGTTGTTGGGTATGACGTAGGCCTGGAACCACTCGTTGCTGAACTCCTTGAAGGTCGGGATTGGCCGCTGTTCTTCCTGTTGGGCAACCAGCTTACCCGCCTTCATTTCGTTCTTCAGGTCTCTCTCGAACCTTTTGGCGTCCCGGAGCGAGCCGCAGACCGTAAGCTCTCGCTTTCTTCGCCGTCCGTTCTCGGTCCACCAAAGGCTGATTCTGTACTTTCCAGGCTGTATCTCTTTGACTGACATGGCTGTTTTCCTCCTTCTTGTCAAAGAGCATCCTCCCGTCCCTGGGAGCCTTCAGGAACGAGACTAGCACGTCAGGATCGAACCGCACGAGTTTTTTCTTGCCACAACCAAACCGA
>CAZVFX010000161.1:0-12720 GCA_964626565.1 uncultured Myxococcales bacterium | reverse complement strand
ACAACGCAACTGACTTTTTCATAGGTGCCCCCTTCATACTTGCCGTCATACTAGAATAGCCAGCCGGTCGGTACAAGGGCGATGTTGCAAAGAGAGCCGCTACTGGACTATAGTCTGCACCGCGGCCTTCCGCCGTCATTTCGTCGGTGGTGCGCCATCAGGGAAGGACGTCCCATGGGACAACCCAACGCACGCTCCATAGCGCTGTCCGTGCTCGATTCGGTGCGGTCGAAGAACATGCTGGCAACCGCCGCGCTGCGCGCGGAATTGAATAGCCGCGACCCCGAGCCGAAAATCGCAGCTACCGCCAACGCGCTGGCGCTGGGAGTGCTTAGAAATCGCACCCTCCTCGACCATTTCCTGGCCGCGGCTGCGCAGCGCGGTCTACCTGCTAAGGACCGGCGCCTGCTGGACATCTTGCGAATCGGCGCGTACGAGTTGCTGTTCGTACAGCGCTCCCGGGCCTATGCCACCGTGTCGAGCATCGTGGAGTTGGCCAAGGCGGTGAAGGGCAAACGGGTCGCCGGGTTCGTCAACGCTATGCTGCGCAAACTTGCCGCGCTGGACCCCGAGTCGGTGCGGACCGAGGTGGCGAAGCTGCCTCCCGCGGTTCGGCTGTCTTATCCAGAGTGGGTCATGGAAGAGGCCCGGTCGGCATTCGGTGATGCTGCCGACACCGAACTGGAATCGATGAATCAGCCTTCCGACATCGCGGTGCGGGTCAACACCGCGGCCATCAGCGCCGAAAACCTCGAACAGGAACTGTCGGGCCTGGGTATGCGCCCCCGACGGGTGCCGTTTCTGCCCCACGCCCTGGTGTTCTCACCCGACGAGCCGCCGTACAGGACTGTGCCCTTTGTGCGTGGTCTCTTCTGGCCCCAGGATGTCAGCTCCCAACTGGTTGCCGGCCTGGCGGTTCCCGGGGAAGGCCGGGCGCTACTGGACGGCTGCGCGGGGTTCGGCACCAAGACCCTGGCCATGGCCCTCGATGCGGGCCCGCAGGCTCAAATCTTCGCCGCGGACGTTAATGAGGCCAGAATCGAGACGCTTCGCGAGCGCTGTCAGTCCGCAGGCCTCGACAACGTTCGCACCGACGTGGTCAATCTAGCCAACTCCTCCCTTGAAGAAGAAGCCTTCGACTGCGTCCTGGTTGATGCCCCCTGCTCGGGCCTCGGCACAATTCGTCGGCACCCGGAGTTGAAGTGGCGCCGGACGCGCGAAGATGTCGCAACCAACGCCCGGTTGCAGTCTTCGCTCCTCGCAGGCGCGGCCCCCCTCGTCAAGCAAGGGGGGAGGCTCATCTATGCAGTATGCACTTTCACTCCCGCCGAGGGTCCGCTGGTGGTGAAGGAATTCCTTGCAACAAATCCCCAATTCGCCCGGGTCAAGTTTGCCCTTCCCGACGAGGCATTGAGGACTGCGGAGGGGGACCTTCTAGTCCCCCCGTCCCTGTTTGGAGCCGATTGCCATTACACTTGCGTGATGGTCAGGAGTTAGCATCCCACCATGGGGATTATGATGGTGTTGTTGCCTTCGTCGCACTCCGAGAGGGTGCCGAAGGGGTCCACAACGATGTAGATGTCCGCAGGCTCGGGGACCAGGCTCGCGTCCAGCACGAAATCGACCATGGTTTCGCTGCCCGGTTCCAGCGGATCTTCGGTCAGCGCAGTGCCCGCGAAGATGCCTCCGGCCTGGGGGTCTCCGATGTAGAAGCCAACCTCCAGTCCTACCGGCAGCGAAATGGTGCCGATGTTTCTGACTAATACCATGATGATGATCTGCTCCGGACAGAGCAGTGTGTCCACCGTTGGATTGTCTGACAACACATCGGGTGAGGCCAGCGGATCGTAGTCCATTTGCAAATTGCAGCGGTAAGTGTTGTGGGCCTCCCAGGAGGGTAGCTGCGCCGCCGGAATCGAGCCGTCCACATTTACGTTGGTGATGGAGTATGCGTGCTGGTTCCAGATCCTCCTGGTGGAGACCCAGTGGTCGGAAGCATCCCCGAAGACCCGGATTCCGTGGTGCGAGCCCCAGGCGTAGTCGTTGGCCGCGACCACAATCTCTGCATTGTTATCACCGTCCACGTCGACAATGACCGGGTACTCGAAGAGGGTGCCGCTGGGGTTTGGGGTCGAATAGAGCACAACTCCGTCCGTGCCCCGGTAGATGCGCAGATGGTACTCGTCGTTGTATACCACTTCCGCCTCTTCATCCCCGTCAAAATCAAACACTGACGAACCGGTGACCGAGGAGCTGTGGTCGGTGGTTTTTACCGACCAGATAATGGAGCCATCAACTCCGTCATAGACGGTGTAGAAGTCCTTGCCTGCGATGCCCAATTCGGCCCCCCCGTCCCCGTCGAAATCGGCCACGTTGGGCGGCCCGCCCCCGCCGCCGGGTACGTTTACCTCCCACACGAAGGCGCCGGTGGCGCCGTCCCGGACGATAACTTTGCCACCTCTGACGGCCACCACCTGGGGAAGCCCGCCCCCGGTCATGTCTGCGATGGCAGTGAATCCACCGTTGCCGCCGGCATCCCAAAGCAGTTGCCCGCATGGAGCGTCGGGACAGTCCGGTGTAAACGGGCTGTAGGCCCGGGCGCCCAGGGTGAGGTCCAGAAAGCCGTCTCCGTTGAGGTCGGCCACCGAGACTTTGACCCTTCCGGTGGACGGCTCCTTTTCATGAGACCAGAGTAGATTCCCGGTTCCGCTAAAGACGTAGTAGTCCTGGATCACTTCGGGAGAGCCGTCTCCGTTGAGGTCTGCCATGGCTGCGTCGCCCGCGGCTGCGCCGCCGCTCCAGAGGTGCTGGCCCTCATGGTTCCACACGTGCACACCGTTGCCCGCAGCCGTAGACGCAATTTCGGGGAATCCGTCGCCCTGCACATCCCCCACCGCCGGCGTGCTGCCGGGGTAGGTGGGATGGCCGGACGTTGCGAACACGTCCTGGCCGCTGTTGCCGCGAATGGCGCGCAAAACTCCGTTGGTGTTGTAGCTGCTCCCGGAGAAGGTGTTGAAGATCACCTCGGGGAGGCCGTCCAGGTCGAGGTCGGCCACGACGGGTGAGGCCATCACCTGATGGTGTGCGGGAGACTGCGCGCTGCCTGACCACGCCCATTCCTGCACAGGGTCAAAATCGCCGGGCTCGATCTGGGAGAGGCAAGCGAGGTTGTAGCATACGCCGGTGTCTACATTGCACTTCCAACCTTCCAGGCATCCGCTATCGTCCTCGCAGTTCAGCAGGCAGGTGCCGTCGTCCACGATACCGTCGCAGTCGTCGTCCTTCTGGTTGCACTCTTCCATGGAACCGGGGCTCACCGTGATGTTGTCGTCATCGCAGTCGGTACTGAAGATGGAGGTGTAGGGGAAGGTGGGGCCGCACAGGCAGCCCGAGCTGTCGGCCACGCCGTATCCGTCGCCGTCCATGTCGAGGTAGAAGGTGGTGCAGCCCTCTGCCCCCTGCTCGTCTACATTGCCGTCGCAGTCGTCGTCTTTTTCGTTGCACAGTTCGGTTTGTCCCGGATGTACGTCGGGGTCAACCGGTTCGCAGTCCACTGTGTCGGGAGAACCGTCGTTGTCGTCGTCCGGGTCGACACAGTCGGTGAGGCCGTCACCGTCTGCATCCCCGGCTCCTTCGTCCACTTCTCCGTCGCAGTCGTCGTCGAGGCCGTTGCATTGCTCGTCCGCAGAAGGGTGTCGCTCAGCGTCGAGGGGAGCACAGTCGTTCTGATCCATCCAGCCGTCATTGTCATCATCCGTATCGATGCAATCGGCTATCCAGTCTCCGTCGAAGTCGGGAAAATCTTCATCAATTTCATCGTCGCAGTCGTCGTCCTGGCCGTTGCACTGTTCGGCCTGGGGAATACAGGCGGGTACGTCCTCTTTCAGTTCCGGGGATGTCGTCTCCGGTTGGGTGCCGGCATTGTCGTCGGGAATCGGAGCGTCGCTCCAGAGGTCGGCAAGGGCGTCCACACCGGGGTCTGTACCGTCATGAGGTGTCGCGGTGTCAGTGGCGTAGGTTCCGGTTCCACCGTCCGCGGCCGCCACTCCCGTGCCCTCGAAGTGCCAGCCGGTGTCCGACTTCATGGAGGGACCGTTCTCTACAACGCTGTGGCACCCGCAAAGAACTACGAACAGCGCCAGGAACCACATCGTCTCGGTGGTGGCGAGCTTGTTCATCAGCTTACATTGTAGGCCACCGGCGGCCGTCAAGCCACAAGAAAGAGGCCATCTCCCCGGGGAATTTTTGGCAGGGGAATCACATTGGTCTAGGATAGGAAGTGATGAGAGGAGGCGGTTTTGCGCCTGTTACTGCTGTTGCTAGCTACCATTATGTTCTTGCCGGTCCAGGCCTTTGCCCAGGATTCCGACATATTCTTTTGCGTAAAGGACGGAAGAGAGTGGATGGTTACCCGTAATCGTCTGCCTCCTAAACCGCGCAAGTGCAAGCTGGTGTTGAGAGGGGACAGGAGCGCGGGCAAGAAGGTGGGCAATTCGGCTTCCTCCTCGGGCAAGCCGAAGGCCAAATCCAAGAAGCGATGGAAGCCTCCCCACACGGTGTATTGGAAGAAGAGTGACGTTGCCGCGGACGGAAAACTGAAGGACATCGACGTAATTATCAAGAAGGCCTCGGAAACGTACAATATTCCGGAAGCGTTTATTCGCGGGGTCATAGAGATCGAATCCAGCTACAAGGTGAAAGCTTTGTCCCACAAAGGGGCCATGGGCTTGATGCAGCTTATGCCCGGCACCGCCGGGGACATGGGTGTCACCAACGCCTACGACCCATTTCAGAACGTCATGGGCGGCACGAAGTTCTTGCGTATTCTGGCCAACCGGTTCAACGGCGATATCCCCAAGGTGCTGGCAGCCTACCACGCGGGCGGCCGGTCAGTCTCCGATGCGGGAGGTATTCCCTATCAGGGGTCGGATGGATACGTCAGGAAAGTGCTTAAACACTATTATCGCATTCGCGATGAGGGGCGGTCAGCGGTCAGCGGTCAGTAACACCTCAGCCCTGAGGCTGGTCGTAGCTGAGAGCTGAGAGCCCCGGGCCGCTCGGCCCCATGTCCTTAGAGGGCCGTCTTTACATCTTGAAACCTGCCTTCGTTCAAGATACTCTCTGTGCCTCGGGAGGTGATGCCTTGAGGTGCCTGCGGAGTTTTTTCGGGTCGGTGATTGGCTGCCTGGTTGTATCTTGGGTGTTGGTCCATTCGATGGGTTGCACCATAGAAGAGAACAACACTCTGGACTGGATGGAATCGGAATGTCTGGCCTGCAAGTCTGAGTTGCAAACCAAGATGTGCGCCGACGGCGAAGACAACGACGAGGACGGGTTGGTGGATTGCGTGGACCCGGACTGCGACGGAATCGGCTGCTGTGGCGGAGCTGGGCCCGAGGACACCGATGAAGCGTGCAGCGACGGTTGCGACAACGACGGCAACGGGTATACCGACTGCGAAGACTGGTCATGCTGGAAGTGGAACCCTGATCTTACCGCGTGCAAGACGGCCGAGAAGACCGACGAGAATACCCCGGAGACCTGTTCCGACGGCAAGGACAACAACTGGAACGGGTTCTTCGACTGCGATGACTATAGTTGCTCAGAGTCCCCGGACGTACTGTTCTGCGAAGGAAACGACATCACCTGCGCCGACGGGGTCGACAATGACGGCAACGGATACGTCGACTGCAAGGACTTCTCCTGCTCCAAGAACGACAACGTCACGGTGTGTGATTAGAGAGGCAGGCTGTAGCAAAGGAGAGGCTGTAGGCGGTAGGAACAGCTGAGACTTGAAACCTGAGACCTGAGACCGAAGTCTACGTGTAGTCTGAGGACAGTACTTCGAAGGCTTTTCTTACATCGGAGACCCTGAAATAGAGTACGCCGGAGTCGGAATCCCGGCGCAGTCCGCCGTATGCGTATTCGATGTTGATCCCCGCGTCGGAGAGCAGGGTGCTCACCCGTGCGAGTTGGCCGGGTTCGTTTCTAAGGTCCATTACGATCACTTCGTTTTCCACCACCAGGACCCCGGCGTCACCGAGGAGATGAACCGCTTTCATCGGTTCGTCCACCACGATTCTGACTACCGCATGGTCAACGGTATCCGAAACGCTGAAACCGATGATGTTCACCCCTTCTCTAGTGAGATGCTCGGCCACGTCTGCCAGGGTGCCCGGCCGGTTCTTCAGGAAAATCGAGAGTTGTTTGACCACCTGCATTTCTTCCTCCTTGGAGTGAAAGAAGCTATTCCGTTCTAGTCCTTGTGTAGCCCCAGGCGAAGGCGGAAATGGGCTCCGCACAGCGGCGGGTCGGGCTCCCGCACCAAATCCAGGGTGCCGCCCATCTTTTCCGCCAGGCTTCGAGAAACCGACAGGCCGAGGCCGAGACCTCCCGATCGCCGGGTGGAAACGAAGGGGTCGAATATGGTCTCCTCGGTTCCCGCAGTGACTCCCGGGCCGCTGTCGAAAAGGTCCACGCTTCCGGTGCCGTCTACGACGCTGCATCGGATGAGTAGTTCCTTTTCGCTCGAAGGGTTTTCTTTGAACACTTGTTCCACGTTGGTGAGTAGGGAATTGACTACCCGGGACGTGACCGCCCTGTCTCCGAAAACATGAAGCGGCTCGTCCGGGATTTCACACTCGAATCGGATGCCGGCGGTGCGCAGACCGTCCACCTTCAATGCGTAGAGGTCCATCACCGTGCGGCCCAGGTCGAACCGGCCGTTCTGAGGCGTCGGCACCGACGAAAAAGCAGACATGTTCTCGACCATCAGGGACAGCTTGCTCGCCTGCTCATAGATGCGGCCCACGTAGCGATCTTTCTTCTCGGGGGCCACGCTGGGGTTCCTGAGCAAGTCGGCGAATCCGATGATCGCGGCCAGCGGGTTGTTGAAGTCGTGCACGATCCTGGCCACCAGCCGGGCCATGATTTCGCCCGAGTTGTCGTCCAGCTTGGTTATTCCCTGGTTGCCCACTGATAAGCCTCCTCAATCCCCGGGGCCGTCGCCGTACCTCGGGTTCTGCAATTCCGGTGCAGACTGTTTGCCACAGGGCATGTGCGATGTCAAGTGAGAGACTCTACCTTCCGAACAGCTTCTCACGCCACCCCCTCCGTCTGAGACCCAGGGCCGCACGCAGTGCGGCGACAAATCGGGTCGGCCTGGCCGGGCGTGACTCAGGCTCCACGTCCATGGCGGCAATAAGGACTGACTCCACTCTCTTCACCCTTCCTTCCCGTATCATCCTGCCGCCGGGCAGTGGAGAAAACGAATTGGATAGCTGGAGCGCCAGAATCGCTTCCGGTGCCACGGACGGGAAAGGCGGCTCCCCTCCCAACATCTCGAACGCCAGTGCGGCCAGCGAGTAGGTGTCGGCGGATTCTTTCACCGGCTTGCCAGTGGCCAACTCAGGGGCGGTGTACCCGGGAGTGCCCGCCGAGTGGAACGGGTCGGTGAGGTCGGAACCCTCGGTGAGCGAACGGCTCAGCCCGAGGTCAATGAGCTTGGCCCGGACGTCGGCTCCCGCTCCGTCCACCATTACCTGTCCCGGATTCAGGTCGCGCATGATGTGGCCGGTGCGGTGCACAGCTTCCAGACCCGCCGCAGCCTGCTCCAGAATCGCCAGGATTTCCTCCAGGGTCAGTTGCTCGGTACGGTCCATGAGCATGGCCAGGGAGACTCCCGGGACCAACTCCTCCACCAAGCAGAAACAGCCCATGTGGGCGTCGTGGCCGGATGCCTTGTACCTGGCGACAAAACGGGAACGGACGGAGGCCAGGACCCGGGATTCGAGTTCCAGACGCTCCGCACCTTTGCCGTCGAGTCCCTTGGCGCGGGCCATCTTGACCGCGACCTTTTCCCCAGTGCGCAGGTCTTCCCCGGAATAGACTACCGCCTGGCCTCCCGAAGCCAGAATCCCGGTAATGAAATACCGGTCCAGTGCCTTGCGGCCTACCCTAGCATGCATTGCGCTTGGTTTCCGAATCCTGCAGCCAGTGCTTCAAGGTTCCCACGACAATGGAGATCGCCACCTGGTTCATGCCGCCCTCCGGGATGATAATGTCGGCATACCGTTTGGTCGGCTCGACGAAGGTCAGGTGGCTCGGGCGCACGGTGTCCATGTACTGGTCTATGACCCGTTCCAAGGTCCTGCTTCGCTCGCGGATGTCCCTGAGCAATCTTCTGACCAGGCGGATGTCGTCGTCGGTATCCACGAACACCTTGATGTCCATAGTTTCTCTGAGTTCTTCGTCCCACAACACCAGGATCCCTTCGACGATGACCACTTCCGCAGGCCGGATAAGCTGGCTTTCGCCCGTGCGCGTAGACGTGTGAAACGAGTACGCCGGCTTGTCCACCGGCTCTCGGTTCTTGAGTTGGCCCACGTGCCGGGCCAGTAGTTCGAACTCCAACGCATCGGGATGGTCGAAGTTGTGCTGCCTTCGCTCCGCTGAGCTCAGGTGGCTGAGATCCCGGTAGTAAGAGTCCTGGTCAAGGCGGGCCACGTTGTCGTGCCCGATGGCGGCTGCGATCTTCTCTGCTACGGTGGTCTTTCCTGAGCCGGTGCCTCCGGCGATGCCGACCACCAGCGGCTGCGAGAAGGTCTCGATCATTTTCCTTCCAGGGGAGAGCAAACGAGTTGCAGGCTGGTGATGGTCTCGCCGGCCTTGCCCTTGATGCCCGTGGCTACGAAGCCGGGCGGGCAGGTGAGTCTGAACGGGGTCCCTTCGCCGCCGCCTACCGACGAAGTGAAATGAGCGGTCCCGCCCACCTCGATCTCCTTCTTCACCGCGGTGTTGACCAGTTGTTTGACAGTCATGCCGCCCAGCCTCTGACAGTCTTTGGCGGTCTCGGCCTGCACGCATTTTTTGCAGGAAGAACCGTCTGGCGTGGCTCCTGCCACAGAAGTCTTTTTGTCGGCAGGCAACATGTCCTCCGTAACCGGCACCCGCTGCACCTCCGTGCCGTCCAACTGGATCGAAAGAAACAGGCTGGTCATGGACGGGACCCGGGGTACCGGCCGCTGCTTGCCCAGCTCCAGCGAGTATGTGCCTTTTTCCACCGCGATGTACTGCTCCTCGGACCAGATTTCCTTGTCGTCGTCAGCAGTGCGATGCAGCGCGAACTTGATCCAGTAGACTCCGCCCATGGGCGCGCCCTTTTCGTCCCGCAGTGACCCCGAATAACTCAGCGTCCGCGGGCTGGCGGCCTGAACCGGAGCAGATGTCAACAAAAGGACAACGGATAGTGCAGTGAGTAGTGCTCTTAGCAGCATGAGACCCCCTAGCTTTCATCGCGGCCATTGTGCGACAAGCGGAAGGGCTTTTCAACAGTGAAGATCGATAAAGGGAACTTGGATATTGAAAATTGAGAATTGAAAACTGACTCTTACTTCCAGTGATACATGAAGCCGGCCGCGGCTTGCCAGTTGAAGAACTCGGCTTCGTCCTCATCCTGCGCGGGGTTGTTGAACTTGTTCCAGTAGAAACCGCTGTCCGCGTAGATGGTCAGAGTGCGGGCCAGCTTGTGCTCGATCCCCAGGCTGCCGCCGTAGTAGATGCCGTTGCGGTTGTCGCCGCCGGTGGTGCCTTCGTTCGCGTCGTCTGCGATATAACTGGTGAAGCCTACCAGTCCCTTGATGTAAACGCGGTCCTTGGTGTAGTCACCTCCATAGACGTTCAGCCTCAGGCCTCCGCCGAGGTTGAGCAGGCCGTCGGTCTCCCGCGGTCCGCCGGTCGCACCTTCCCGCTTTCGAACTTCCGTAATCCAGTACATCAGCTCGCCGGTGAGATAGAAGCTCTGCATGATCCGGATCTGGCCGCCCAGCCCGTAGCCGTAAGCCATGCGCATGTCGTAGTCGGTACGGCCGCCGTCAGTGGGGTAGGCCTCCATGGAGTTGTAAGGCATCACTCCAACCTTCAGCCCCAGGCCGTAGGGCAGCGGTTCTTCCCGCGGCTTCTTCTTCTTCTTCTTGGGCTTCTTCACCGGCTTCTTTACCGGCCTCTTCTTGATTTTACCTTTCTGTTTCAGCTTCGACCTTTTCTTTTTTCCCCGCAGCTTGTCGGTGGCTCGGGTATCGCCCTTCTTGCCTCGCTTGGCCTTGACTCTGGTGGTCTTGCCCCGCTTGTTCTTCAGCCGCATGTTCTTGCTCTTCTTGCGGGTCTTCTTGCGCTTGGCCGAGTCGTCGACTTTCCGCTTCTTGTCGTCCCGGACATCATCGTCGTCCCGAGTGTCGTCGTCCCGGGCGTCGTCGTCGGCGTCCCTCGCTTTCTTGCGAGGGTCGTCCTTTGCAGAGACACCGCTGTCATCGTCCGCCCGGGCAGGGCCCACTCCCATGCCCAGAGCAAAGCAGAGCGTCAGAATAAGAACGAAAGCATACCTGCTGACCATTCGGTTCTCCTCCAATTTAGCTCCCCCAAAACGTAACATAGCGCTCCATGGACGTCCAGGGTCGGGGTTTATTCCCCGTTTCTTGCCCCGAATCTATTTCCAGTGGAATTCCTCCCATCCCTGGCTGCTGTCAGAGGCAAACTCCCGGGCCAGCCTTCGCAACTCACCCAACCTCTTGGTTTCATCCTCAACCAGGTTTTCGCTCTCCTCCGGGTCTTTCCTCAGATCGTACAGCTCCTCGCTACCGGTGCGATTGTTCAGAATATACTTCCAGTCTCCGAGGTAAGTGGCGCTCAAAGATCGCTTGGGCTTGGCGTGTTTGCCTCCCAGCACCGAGAATAGCGGCCGCATGCGATGCCGCTTCTTCGCTTCCAGCAGAGCGAAGAGGGACACTCCGTCCAACTCCTCCCTGTGCCCGGGGATACTCAGTGCATCCAGCATCGTCGGCACTACATCCACGAGAGCTACTGTGGTTTCTATCCGGGAAGGGGGAACGCCCGGAATGTAGACGAGCAACGGAACGTGAACGCTCTCTTCGTAGAGTTGCTTGCCATGGTGTTTCTTCCCGTGCTCACCAAACTCTTCCCCGTGATCCGATGCGAGCACAATTACGGTATCTTCCATGAGACCTGTGGTTTCCAGGTACTGAAAGAACGCTCCCATCCACATGTCCATGAAGCTCACGTCGCTGTCGTAGCGGTCCATGGCCGACTTGCCGAACACCTTCGCCGCTCCTTCGTGATTGACATACGGGTGGTGTGGATCCGGGTAGTGCACGTACAAGAAGAACGGCTGGTCTTCGGGGCGCGTCTCCAGGTACGCGATAGCCTTTGCCGTGGCGAACACCGAAGTGTGCCGGACGTGCTTCTTCCATCCTTTCTTCGGATAGAGCAGGGAGATAGTGTCGAAGACGTCGGCAAACCCCTGCAGGTGCAAGGTGATCCAGCGGCTGACGACAGCGGCAGTGTCCCACCCTTGCTCTCGCAGCAGTCCGGGCAGCAGCGGGTCATCCCCGGACAAGGCGAAGTCCTTGCGGCGCTTCCCCTTCACCCAGTCGAGGCGGTTGGGATACTTGCCGGCCAGCAGGCTGAAGAGGGAATAACCGGTGGCGGAGCTTTGTGACACCGCATGGGCAAAGACCAGTGACGATTCAGCCAGCTTGTCGATATTGGGAGTGGTGTCGCGCTTGTAGCCCAGGAAGCCTGAGTGGTCGGCTCTGAGCGCATCGGCGTGGATAAGGATGACGTTGAAGCGTCCGGCTCCCAGCAGGTGTTCCGCCGGTTCACCGTTCATGTCCGCGGTCGCCTCGTCGTCCTCTTCAGCATCGGACCCGTCACAATCCTCATCGATGCCGTTCCCGGGCAGGTCGAACGCCAGATTGTGTCTTTCTGCATCGGATTCATCGCAATCGAGGCGTTCGAACAGATAGGCGTGTCCGTCCCCGTCAAGGTCCACCAGGGGCTGTATCACCCCGTAGGCCGCAGTGGCCAGCAGAGATCGCTCCAACCCTTCGGGGTCGAACGACGTGCCGGTGGCGGAAACCATCAGCAGAGAGGTGGTCATGGCCGCCGCGGTGATGCCGCCCCACGCACCGATGCGGGCGGATCTTCCCATCACGAGCAGGGCGGAGATCGTGACCGCCACCAGGGTCGCTCCGGACAGGAGCAGGGCTACGGTCCCCATCGCCTCGGCGATGTCCAGTAGCACGAGATAGGTAACCACGCACCAGGGCGTAGGAAATGCGACGGTCCAGAAGAGCAGAGGTGTAGGTCGCGGTATATGCCCCAGGCGCGCCAGCAACGCAACGAGACCCGTAGCGCTAAGCCCGGCCGCGCCGATGGCCGCGGCCACAGCCGCGGCTGCTCCTCCGGTTCCCAGGGTCCGGATTATCTCAGAACCCACCAGTTTGCCCAGTAAGCCGCTCACGACAAACAGGCTGGGGATGGAAAACAGGAGTAGCAGTGGTAGAAAGAACAGCAGAAACGGTGCTGCCGCAGCCATGGGCGATTCAGGAGCGGGGCCGGCTGTCAACAGCCGCCGCACGGTCGGGAACAACGCGGTCAGTCGGAACAGGCTCCAGAGGGTCACTCCGACCAGCAGCCCGAGGGGGAGAAGAAAGGTGGCGGCCGAAACCAGCGCCAGGCGCGGCGCGCCCGAACCATCACTCATGAGCACTTCGGCCAGGGCGACAAAGAGAGCCGCAGTTCCCCCGCCGGCCAGGTAGGCCCCGATCCCTGCATCTTCTCGCTGTTCCGCAATAGCCAAGCCATCCCCCAGGAACGCGCCGGAGTCTAGCAGTCCCCCCCGGAGAATGTCAAATGCGCCCGCCC
>CAZVFX010000160.1:0-12765 GCA_964626565.1 uncultured Myxococcales bacterium | reverse complement strand
AGACATTCTAAAGCCAATCAGGGGAGGCTCAATTTTCTCGTACGCGAATAGAGATTGCGTGGGTCGGCCCATTGAAGTATAGGAGGAGGACACGAGCCTGCCGCCGGCAACGGGGAGTCAGGCGTACGGGAGAGTGACATGAGCAGGCATGACGGCAGAGGAGCGGGAGATTTGCGGAGCGTGAAGTTCACGCCCGATTTTGTGGATAGTGCAGCGGGGAGCGTGCTGGTGGACTGGGGCGGAACCAAGGTGTTGTGTACCGCGTCCCTGGACGAGCGGGTGCCGCCCTGGATGCGGCGCAGCGGCAAAGGGTGGGTCACGGCCGAGTACTCCATGCTGCCGGGGTCAACTGCCCCCCGGGCCAACCGGGAGCGACGGGGCATCGGCGGCCGGTCCCAGGAGATCCAGCGTCTCATCGCCAGGAGCCTGCGGCAGGCGGTCGCCATGGAACTCATGGGCGAGCGACAAATCTACGTGGACTGCGATGTCCTGCAGGCGGATGGCGGCACCCGCACCGCATCGATCACCGGCGGGTGGGTTGCCCTGGCCATCGCCATTCGCCGCCTGGCGGCAAAAGGGGTCTTCCCCGAGTCCATTCTCAAAGCCCAGATCGCGGCGGTTTCCGTGGGCCTGAGGACAGGAAACGTCCTCACCGACCTCGACTACCACGAGGACAGCCGATGCGACGTGGACACAAACTTCGTGTTTGCCGAAAACCGCGGCCTCGTAGAGGTTCAGGGAACCGGCGAAAAGGCGACGTTTTCGAAAGCGGAACTGATCAGCATGTTGGACTATGCCGACGCCGCAACCCAGCAGTTGTTCTCCCTCCAGCAGGATGCTGTCCGCACCGCGCTGGAAGCATAGGCCGTTCATTCCGCCTTCCGCCTACCGCCTACAGCCTATCGTCCCCTACTCACAACCTTTGTTCTCCACCCCCGGGCTGCCCGTGTCTCCGCCGGCCAACGGCACTTCCGCCTTGCACCACAAGTCTTCGATATCATTGCAGCCAGGGTCCGTAAGCAGTGGATCAAGCTCCAGCGCCGCGCCGTCGGGCATCGCCCACGTTGAATCGTACTCCACTTCGTCAACGGTGATCTCTGCGTATTCGATGATCACCTCGTCGTCACCGTTCGCCAGAGAGAACGAGCCGCCGTACGCGTAGTCCGCCTTGACGCCTCCGTTGTTCTTGAAGTCCGTGCTGCGGGCCAGCACAAAGAGGCCCCCTTCCGGAACCGAAAACTCGCCTTCGACGACGTGGAAGTCCGCGTCGTTATCCCTTAGAACCAGGCCGTTGAGACCGATGGTGTGGGGTGCGAGGCTTTTCAACTCCACGTATTCGCCCATGTGGTCGGGTACGGCATGAGGATTGACCATGAGTTCAGTGATCACCAGGTCTCCCCTTTGCGGCGGATCGTACAGTTTTGCCTCGGACTCCACGATCACAGGCGGTTCCTCCGCGGTTTTTGCAGACAGCCCGCGCACCTCCGGTGCGGCTTCTTCTTCAAAGCCGACGTCACGGGCAAAGATCGGTACCGGGCCTCGCTCGGGTGACGAGCATGATGCAGCCGTTGCCAGAAGACAGATGAATACAGCCGTCCAATTCACGTACATGATGCGCCTCCTTGTTTGATGGGTATGTAACTGTTATCGGGCCCTGGCAGCGCGGTTGTACCAAAAAAGTTCAAAAAAGCGACGCGAGCCTGCTCTGCCTCATGATTCGCTGAGCCGTCCGGACCGGACTTGACAACCTGGCCCGTTGTTCCCGATACTGTGGTCCCAATCGGGAACCGAAGCGGAGGAGCACATAATGAAACAGACAGTTGTCCTACTCTCGATCGTTGCAGCATTCTACGGCTTGGGATGTGCCACCATGGGCGTGCCCGCGGGCAGCCCGGAAACCGGCTGGAGCATCTATGGGTACGTGGGCCGGACGGCCAACGACGTGGCGGTGGGCGAACGGGTCGCACTGGTCGACGGCAAGACAGGTCAGGAAGTGACGGCCGCGAACGCGGATATGATGGGCAAGTACGTCTTCTCCTACCTGCAGCCGGGACACTACGTTCTGCAGGTTGGCAAACACAAGCTGGACGCTCAACTGGGCCAGGAGAATTTGCGCCTGGACGTGGACATGAGCGCGGCGGACGGCAGAATGAACTACCTCGCCAACGCGATGAAAGAAGCTGCCAAGGACGCCAAAAAAGGCGGCGGCGGAAAGGGCGCGATCAAAGGCAATCCCGGCGACCCGGCCCTGGTCCAGAACTTCGCCGGCAAATACTGGGGATATTCGGGCGGTTCGACATTGTCCGGAAGCGGCGGCACCGAGCGCAGCTACGGCTTCTGCCCCGACGGCAGCTACCGGGAGTACAGTGAATCGAGCTACTCCGGGTCCAGCAGCGATCAGTACGGCAACGAGACCATGAACTGGGGGGCTGCGGGCCAGGGCGGCTCCAGCGGCTCGTGGAGCATGAGCGGGACCATGCAGAAGGGCACCATCTCGCTTACCTACAGCGACGGCAGCAACTACGACATGTCATACGAGGCCGGTAACGAAGCCGGCTGCTACTACTTCGACGGCAACCAGATGTGCCGTACCGGCGGATGTGACTAACAGGAAGCTGCGGGCAAAGCGTGCAGGTCCTGTGAGAACTGCAAGCCGGCAGCCCAAGCGGTATTCAAGGTGTGCTCCACCCAGCGCTGCATCTGCCTCAAGTCCTCGCAAACCCGTAACATGGCGCACTTCCACAACTCATCGTCCGGATCGTAAGTCAGGGGTCCCACCTCCACCTCTTCACCCATGATCGGCCCGAATGTCCAATACAGGATCCGCCGGGCATCTTCCTCACTCCCACCGGTGTGGGTGAACCAGGTGTTGAGCACAACGGCGTAGTGCCCATCCGGTTCGGCGCAGATCTCGAGGTTGCAGAACGCGTCGGAGCCGTGAACCGTGCCCACCCACAAAGGCCCGGTGCCCGGGTCGAACCGGGAAAACCCGATCCCCTCGTCACTCAAAACGTTGGCTGCATCAAGGAACATCAGTGCGGTAGCTTCGTTGCTCATAGGTTGTACCCTCCACTGGTTTGTCAACCACGCTCACTATTTTGCAGAGGGGGGTGGGACAGATGGTGTCCCAGCGTAAAAAAAAACCAAAAAAAAGTTGGCCCTCAAGTCGAAACCTACGCTACCATCCCCCCAAACCGGAGGAGCATGATGCTCTACAAATCGTGGATGAACGTCATTGCCATAGCATGCTTACTGGCGTTGCCCGTTGGTTGTCGAAAGGGTGCGCAGACGGACGGGGCTGCGCTTGCGGCTGAGGAAGCGGACAACAAGGAGCAACCGGGCGCCGATGTGGCGCAAGTAGTGGCGGCGAAGGCATCCGGACCGGACAACGCAGAGCCGGTCTCCCCGGCTCCGAAGACGGTCGAGCCGCCTCCTGCACCAAAGAACCAGACCCTGGAGTTGTTGAAGGCTGCGGGAGATCGGGCTGTGCTGGTGTTGGTTATCAGGCCGGCCCAGTGGAAGAAGTTCGGGGATGCGGTGCGTCCTTTTTGGGCCCCCGTGGCCAAGGAGCTGCAACTGCCGGTAGAGGTTCTTGACGAGTTGACGCTGCTTAGAGCTTTTCGATTGCGTCTGGGAGAGGCCGAAGGGGACACGGAGTTGCCGCCGCTGGAAGGACTGGATGAAACGAGGCCCATAGTCGCCGCGCTGTTCGAACCCAACCCCGGTCCGGTCGCCATGGCCGCCCGGTTCATGGCGTTCAGTCATCTTCACGAAGGCGGGCCCGGTATTGCACATCGGGTTCTGCTGCCTGCCAGCGACACCGCGGCCCTGGCTGCGTCGGTGGTCGCTGCCATCGAAGCCGCGGGAGTGAGACGACGGGCCGGAGCCGACGACTGGAAGGAACTGAAGGGCGGGGCGTTGTTCGTGCCCGGGTTGCTGGAAGGCTGCCTCGCGGTTATCCCCGAGGAAGGGCACGTGCGCCTGGAGATGACTGCGTTTGAAACATTCGATTACGACCTCTTGAAAGAGGGTGTTCTGGCCCACTGGCGGCAGAATCTCGGGCGCTCCCCTTCCGTTGTGAATCTGCCCCTCACTCCGGCTCTCGACTACGCCGCGTCCGGGGAACCTTTCGCAGTGGCCTATTTTCGCCCGTGGATGATGCGAGACCTGACGTTGCAACTGGCGGTCGCAGCCGCGGTCACCGGGCTTGAATATGCACCCGCCGACCAGAAACAAGCGATGCTTGCCCGGGCGGTAAGCGCGGCCCAGAGCGCGGGCCTGCTTATGTCGCCGGAGGGCGCCGAAGTCGACGACCTTGCCGTGAGCGTTGATGTGAAGACCGGCCTTCGCTTCAAGGCGGTTGCCAGCCTCACCGAATATGGGATCAAAGTCGTACGGGAAGGAATCAAGACCGGCTCTGCGGCCCCGGACCCGCTGAAGCCGGGTGCGGTAGACTTGTCGATCACCTTTGACCTGGGGGCCTACTTCAGGGCGGTCGAGATCCCTTCGTTCCTTGAGCAGTGGAGGGATGTGAGCGACAGCCAGATGGCCTTCCACAACTGCGGAACGTCCTGCTATCTCTACTCCTTCGTTCGGGGTAGCGGCGGCCTGTGGAAGTGGGCGGCCCAAGAAGGCGGTCTCGCCGATAGGGCGGAGCAGTGGCTGCCTTCGTCTGTGAGTCTGTCACTCCGTGGTTTGGACCCCGCCAACGCGGAGTCACCCGTCAGCTTCGCGTTTACCTCGGAAGTGCCGGCTGCGGCAACCGGTGGGGCGGACCTGAATTTTTCACTGCTTGAGGAGTTGCTGGGCGGTTCCATGATGTATGAGGTCCGGGCCGCTGATGGCAAGGGCAAGGTGTGGGGAGGCATCGGTGCGGACCCGGCCAAAGTGTTCGGCCAGCAGAAGAGCCGAAAGGCGGGCCATCTGCTAGCGGTGCTCAAGGTCCAGCCGCATCTGCTGTCCGCCGCGCTTGCAGGAAAGGACCAGGATGCCGCCGCGTTGGCAAGACAGGTCGGCCAACTCGACGCGCTGGTCTGGTTCGCAGGCCAGGCGTTGGTCACCGAAGTCGTGGTGGGGAAGGCCGGCGGCCTGACAGTGCCCTACTCCAGTGGGCCGGACATGTCGGGATATACCTGGGAATCCCCGGACCTGGCTCGCTACACCGGCAAAGGGGGCCGCTGTCTGGCGAAGGTGGCCACCCACATGGGCAAGGCGTTCCGCTCGCTCGCCATGGTGAACCCCGCCAGCCGCCAGGATCTGCTGCAGCGCACCATAGAGAAGGAGCTGAGGGCGAATCTGGATTGCGCCATTGCGGATCCACTCACCCGAGAAGAGGCCATGGCCGCTGACTTGATGCTTACTTTAATGATCGTCGACAACGAGTTGCTGCCCGCGCCGGACGGACCCGAAGGGGACCTTGCGAGGCGGCGGATTCTGGCCGCGGGGTGCAAACGCGGACACCAGAGGCTCTGCGAAATGTTCCGGGCTGACCCCGCAGTGGGGCCGCAATGAAAGTCCAGTATCGACGGTTGATGTTCATCGATCAAAAGCTCAGGGACGGGACTCGCCTGGGGCGTTATCCCAACTGCCGCACGCTGGCGGAAGAATGGGAGGTGAGCCCCAAGACGATCATGCGGGACATCGACTATATGAAGAACCAGATGGACGCCCCCATCGAGTATGACCAGTACCGTCACGGCTATTTTTACACCGAACCCGACTACAAGATGCCCGCCTTGAACATACGCAGGAGCGACCTGTTCGCCATCTGGGTGGCGGAGAAGGTGTTGCGCCAGTACGAGAACACCCCTATCTACGACAACCTGGTGTCGGTGTTCGACAAGCTGGCGGAGTCAATGCCGGAGAAGGTCTCCGTGGACCCCACCTGGCTGCAGCATCGTTTCACCTTCCTGGCCGAACCCGCACCACGTCTCGACGCCGACGTCTGGCGGGTGGTATTCGAGGGGCTGCGGCAGAGCCGGCGGCTAAAATTCCGTTATCGGCTTCCCGGGAGGTCCAAAGTCCACTGGAGGGAGGTGGACCCTTATCACGCGGTGAGCTATCGGGCGGAGTGGTACCTGGCGGGGCACTGCCACTACAAGCACTCGGTGCGTACCTTCGCTTTTTCCCGCATGGAAGCGGTGGAAATGACCGATGAGTGGTTCTTCATTCCCGACGATTTCGACTACCAGGAATTGGCCGGGGATTCCTTTGGAATCATTGCCGGGGACGACAGCTACGAAGTGAAGGTGCGATTCGCTCCGCAGCTTGCGCCGTATGCGGGGGAGCGGGAGTGGCATCCTACCCAGCAATCCAGAGTACAACCCGATGGCAGTCTGGTGTTAAAATTCACCACCAGTCATCTGTTGGAGGTGATGCGCTGGGTGCTGTCGTGGGGTGCGGGAGCGACGGTGCTGGGGCCCGATGAACTAAAGGAGATGGTGTCTCGGGAGTTGGAAGGAGCATTGCTCAGCTATCGGTCTTAAGTCGTCTGGCCAGCACCACGTTGACGAGGTGCGGGAAGGTCTTTCCACGCACTTCGGTGACGGTTTGTTCGGCTATTTCGAAATGTGGCCGAAGAAGCTCTGCCACCTCTTCGGTTGAGGCGAAGTAAAGATTGGTGCCCAGCTTCGTGGTCCTCAGTTTTCCGTCCCCGTGAAAAGCCTTGTGGTGCTCGTGGAAACTCACCGAGAAATAAACCCCTCCCGGATTCAGCATCGCGGCCACGTTGGCGATGAACTGCTGCCGGTCGGGGGGGAGGATATGGTGCAGTGTGAGCCAGTCGAGGGCGAAGTGGAAGCCGGGCATCTCGGGGACTGCGCGGCGGGTAAGGTCCATCACCTCGAACCGGCAGTTGGGGGCCGAATAGGAGGCTTCCGCCTGTGCAACCGCACTGGGTGAAAAATCCACCCCCGTGACGTCAAATCCGCGGGATGCGAGGAATGCTGCGTTGGCGCCCCGGCCGCAGCCCAGGTCAACAGCCCGGCCCGGCTCGACCAACTCCCCGTCCAGCAAGCGCACCAATTCGACCGGAGGCTCCTCGTAGACCCAGGGAATCTCAGCCGGCGGCACAGTCGCGTAGATTCGCTCGGTGTCCACCGGAGTCAGGTTGCGGTTGTTTTCGGTCTCATCCATGATATTCCCTCACCGGCACTATACCGCCGCGGTGTTTCCTGTTCGGGGTTGACCCTGTCCGCCGGCTACGAGGCCTGAAGGTCTTCGAGAATGGCGGTCATGTTGTTCTTCGACTTGGGAAGGTCGTTTTCCACTACCGCCCAGACCACTTCTTCATCTATGGCGAAGTACTCGTGGACCAGGATGTTGCGCATGCCCGAGATCTGGAACCACGGGACTTCGGGATGCGCGCTCTTCAACGATTCGGACACCGCCCGGCACGCTTCGCCGATCGTCTGGAGGTAGTGGACCGTCCAGGTTTGAACAAGCTCGTCCCGGTCAAACTCCTCCCTGCCTCTTGAGGCATACTTGTTGATTCGCTCGATGGCTTCCAGAACATCCAGGAGGCGCTCACGGTCATCTCTCATAGCGCAACGGCCTCCCGAAGGACCCGGTCTCGAATTCGAGGGCGCAGTCCTTTCCTGGTGACAACGTCGACGCGTCTTCGAAGCAGTTCCTGTAGCTCGACAAGCAAGCCACCCAGGTCGAGCAAGCTTGTCCCCGGGCGTACATCGACGAGCACGTCGATGTCGCTGTCGGCGTCGTCTTCACCGCGGGCAACCGAGCCGAATATGCGCACGTTGTAGGCGCCATATCGGGCCGCTATGCGCAGGATCTCGGCCCGCCTGGCTTTCAGTAGCTCGTTTGCGGACATCTGAGCCTCCCTTCGGCCATTCCTCTTACCCCTTTGGATAATACCTCATGGACCGCCAGCGTACAAGTTGCTCTTCTGGCCCAGGGTTTGAACGCTGACAGTTTGTCCGGAGAAGAAGCTAGAGGTCGTTCCTTCGACCACCAGATCTTGAGCATGGCTCATGACTGTCTGGCGGAATCTCTGGAGCTTGACACCAATGGAATCGGCGAGAAAGATGCCTTCACCTTTGCCTTTCATTTCCAGGCAGTTCCCGTAGAGGCTTCCGGCTTGGAGGCTTATTCACCCTGCGAAACGGAGCGGTGATTGAGGGGGTACGCTGGCGGCTGTTCCGGCAGATCCGCGAATGGAATCTGCTGGGCAGTCAGGCTTCTCGGCGTAGACGTTGCGGTCAACGCCTGTGCTCTTGTATACTGAATCCGAAGAAGCAACCGGAGGAAGGGATGGGACGAGGGCGGCTGTCAGTCACGGCCGTGGCCATCTTGCTGACCACGATGGCGTGCGGGGGAACGAGCAAGCCGGGCGAGGCTGCCGACCAGCGAGTCGCTGAGGAGCTGACCCCCGACTTTGCCGACGGCTCGCCCGAAGTCGACAGCAGGTTGGCGGACATCGCTGAGGTTACCCCGGAAGTAGTCGAGGTCTCGCCGGCGGAAGTGCCGGAGATTTCGGACCTGGCTGAACTGCCGGGGGCTGAGGACACTGCAGAGGTGCCGGATGTTTGCGTCCCGGATTGCGAAGGCACGGAATGCGGAGACGACGGCTGTGGGGGGCAGTGTGGAACTTGTGGGAACACGGAAGAGTGTCTGGACGGACTGTGCATCAGCATCTGCACCGGCGGGGACTGCTCTCAGGGGGATGACCCCTCCCAAGTCTGCTCAGGTGGTGCTCTCAAGTTCTGCGAGGCATGGGAATGCAAGGACGGGTGCTGCGAGATCAAGGAATTGACGGGCGCTTGCTGCAAGCAAGACGCCGATTGTGAAGACTGTTACGACATCGAGTACGGCTTCACGTCGCTGTGCCTCGGTGAGATGCTGCCGGGCGAAATCCTCAACGAATGCACGCTGGACTCTTGCGATTCTTCAACGGGGATCTGCCAGCATATGGACATTGCCTCGGATGGTTCGTGCGACGACGGTGATCCTTGCACGATTGACGCCTGTGACCCGCCGACCTTTGGCTGTATCAATGAACCCGTCGAGGACTACCTTGATTGCTTGTCGGCTCCTTGCTGGGGGGCTACTGAAGATGAGGCGCATGGGACATGTGATGACGGTAATGCCTGCACCAAGGAAACCTGCCAGTATCAAGGTGGTTTCCTACCATGGACTGACCCATCCGGTCCTGACGTGAGTGACCTCGACAATCTCCCGGAAGGAGTGGGTATGTGCGAGTACATCGACATGCTCAAGGCGGGCCTGTGCAACGATGGGGACCCCTGCACTGTCAGCGGGTGTGACCCCGAGGCGGGCTGCACATCCATTTGCGATGACGAGGTATGGGTTGATGATTGCCCTCCCTGTGGTTGGGAGGAACTATGTGACGACGGAAATCCTTGCACGATAGATTCGTGGAGTTGGGAATACTGGAGCTGTGCGATATATGTGGCTGACTGCGATGACAATATACCTTGCACGTTGGACTCATGCGACGAAAATGCCGCTGAAGATGAGATGCCCTGCGTCCACAATTGGGACCAATGCCAGCTCTGCGTCGAGGATGCCGATTGCCCTCAACCGGATGATTGCTGTCAAGAGCGCAAATGCCATTGGTATCCGGAGGCCGAGTCTGGGGTCTGCGAGGCCTGGGACAAGTTTTGTCAAGGACCGTGCAATGACCACGCGTGCAATATCCAGACGTGTGAGTGCGAGTGGGCCGGAACCGGCTGCAATGACTTCAACCCTTGTACCGTTGATTCTTGCGGTGGAGAAACCGGCTGCGTGCATGCGGCAGTTGAGGACGGCGAGGAGTGCGGAGACCCGCCGGGGTGTCTCTGCGAGACCGGGCAATGCTTGTGCCCTCCGCCCTGCGGCGGCAAGGAATGCGGAAACGACGGCCAGGGCGGCACCTGCGGTGACTGTCCGAACGGCAAGCAGTGCAACGACGGATTATGTGTATCCCCCGGCATGGTCGGAGTACTGGCCGGGCCATTCATGATGGGCTGCAACCATGAAGTAGATTGGGACTGCTCTGTCAGCGAAGACCCCTATCACCAGGTGCACATCGGCACCTTCGAAATTGATGCAACGGAGGTGACGGTATTAGAGTACGGCGGTTGCGTGGTTGATTTCGGAGCTTGCAGTCAACCTTCGACTAGCTTGTCCGGGTGCAACTGGGGACAGGGCAAGCCTGATCATCCGGTCAACTGCGTCGACTGGTTTCAGGCCAAGGCGTATTGCGAATGGGCCGGGAAAAGGTTGTGCACTGAAGCGGAATGGGAGAAGGCCGCTCGTGGCCTTGATGGAAGAGTCTATCCGTGGGGAAACGAAGAACCTGCTTGCGAACATGCGGTCATTCCGGAGTGCTCGGACTCTAGTCAGCCAGTGGGAACGAAACCGGCGGGCGCCAGTCCTTATGGGCTTCTGGACATGGCCGGTAATGTCCGGGAGTGGGTCCAGGATTGTTGGCTGTGGGGTTACAACATGGCGCCGAACGATGGCTCGGCCAATGAGTTGTGGTGCGGGGAAGAACCGATAAGGGTGCTGCGCAGCAGCAGCTACGATATTTGGGGAGATACCCACCGTACGTCAGAACGTCATTACTTGCCAGCGACCACCAATTCAGATAACAACGGGATTCGGTGTTGTCGCTCGAAAACCTATGATTGAAACGTTGAAGGCCGTTGGGATTCGCAAACGTAGGTCCTGAAATTGACTAATGGTCTGTCCGCTGGCGCAGGCCCTCGATGATTGCGTGGAGGTTACCTGCGGTCCCGGTTCTTCTGTGGACTGCATCCAGAATGCCAGGACGCAGCAGTGCGCAGAGCCGTACGAGTTGTGTGTCGTTCAGGAAGGTGCCGGCAGTTCCTGAGCGTTCCAGACGAATCAGTGTCATGGGAGGTTCTGTGCGGCATGCGTTTGCCCCCCTCTTTGCAGAAAAGCAAATATAAAAGGGTCTGTCCCCCTGTGTTTGCCTTGCCGCGGCGGTAAGGAGGTGCGGTGGGGAGTATTACCTTGACATTCAGGGCCGCCATTGCTGTATTAACTGCATTGAGCGCACGGGAGTGACCACCAGATGAGCGATGATAAGAGTACAACCCCTTCCAATTTCGTACGGGACATCATTGACGAGGACAACAGGACCGGCAAACATGAAGGTAGGGTCCATACCCGCTTTCCGCCGGAGCCCAACGGATACCTCCACATCGGGCACGCCAAGTCCATCTGCCTGAATTTCGGATTGGCACGGGACTATGCGGGGTTGTGCAACCTTCGGTTCGATGACACCAACCCCAGCAAGGAAGAGACGGAGTACGTTGAGTCCATCCAGGAGGACGTCCGTTGGCTCGGATTTGACTGGGAGGACCGGCTCTTTTACGCCAGCGACTACTTCGACCAGCTGTACTTGTGGGCCGAAAAGCTCATCGGCGACGGCAAGGCGTACGTGTGTGACCTGACTGCGGAGGAGACCCGGGCGCATCGCGGCACTTTGACCGAAGCGGGTCGCAACAGCCCTTACCGGGACCGCTCGCCGGATGAGAACCTCGACCTGTTTCGCCGCATGAAGGCCGGAGAATTCCCCGACGGTTCCAGAACTCTGAAAGCAAAGATCGACATGGCCCATCCCAACATGAACATGCGGGACTCGGTCATGTATCGGATCTTACGGGCCACACACCATCGTACCGGGGATAAGTGGTGCATCTATCCCATGTACGATTTCACCCACGGGCAGTCGGACTCTCTGGAGCGCATTACTCACTCCATCTGCACCCTGGAGTTCGAAGACCATCGCCCCTTGTACGACTGGTACATCCAGGAGTTGGGCATCTTTGCACCCCAGCAGATAGAGTTCGCCCGCCTGAATCTCACCTACACGGTTATGAGCAAGCGCAAGTTGCTCCAACTTGTGGATGAGGGCAAAGTGAGCGGCTGGGACGATCCGCGTATGCCCAGTCTTTCCGGGATGCGGCGGCGGGGCTATCCGCCGGCAGCGATCCGGAACTTCTGCGAGCGCATCGGAGTCTCCAAGAAGGACAGCATCGTAGACATGGCGTTGCTGGAGTACTGCGTGAGAGAGGATCTGAACGCAACCGCGCCCCGGGTAATGGGGGTGCTGGACCCGTTGAAAGTGGTCATCGAGAACTACCCGGAGGGGCAGGTGGAGGAGTTGGACGCGATTAACAATCCTGGCGACCCCGACGCGGGTACCCGGAAGGTACCGTTCTCTCGGGAGCTATACATTGAGCGGGACGATTTCATGGAGGATCCGCCCAAAAAATTCTTCCGGCTCGCGCCGGGTCGGGAAGTGCGCTTACGCTACGCGTATTTCGTCACGTGCACGGATGTCGTCAAGGATGAAGCGGGAAATGTAGTAGAACTCAGGTGCACGTACGACCCTGCCACAAAGGGTGGAGACGCGCCCGACGGCCGCCGGGTCAAAGCGACCCTGCACTGGGTTTCCGCCGAACACGCGATTGACGCCGAGGTGCGGCAGTACGACCGTCTCCTCACTGTTGCCAACCCTGCGGACGAGGGGGGCGAGTTCCGGGACTACCTCAACCCCGATTCTCTGCAGGTAGTCGAGGCCGCCAAGTTGGAGCCTTCCGTGGCCGCGGCCGACCCCGGTTACACCTGCCAGTTCGAGCGCAAAGGTTACTTCTGCGTCGACCCCGATTCTGCACCCGGCGCCCCGGTGTTCAACCGCACCGCCACCCTTCGGGACTCCTGGGCCAAGATCAAAAAGAAAGGCGGCGGCAAATGAGGTTCTTCGCCCCTCTAGTC
>CAZVFX010000159.1:0-13257 GCA_964626565.1 uncultured Myxococcales bacterium | reverse complement strand
GAACGAGGATTGGGGAACTGAACAGACCAGGAGGAGAAGATGAAGAATGCGGCAACAGACAATGTACTCAACGACTTTCTGACCCGGGCGGGCAAGGACGAGGGCGCGGCTCTGTATGAGGCGTACGGTTATCTGAAACCGTTGCCGGCGGAGTGGACCGAGGCGCTGGTTGAGGCGTGCTTCGACAACACCCGCAGCGACGAGGAGCGCATCGACCTCCTCGAGTTGCTGGATCGGTTGCCCGCCGACCGCGTGGAGAAGGCGGTGCTGGCCTCCCTCGACATCGACCCGGAGGCGATCCGCATCTACACTGCCGTCGGCGACGGCAGCCGCCTCGACCGCCAGATCGAAGAGCAGCTTCCCGGTTATCTGCTGGTGGAATCGGTGGCGTCGGCAGTAGACAGACTGGTCGAAGGTTAGCCGCCGTATTCTTCCAGCACTTTGCGGGCGATGATCAAGCGCTGGATTTCGGAAGTTCCTTCGTATAGGCGGTAGACGCGGAGATCGCGGAAATAGCGCTCCGCGATGTTGCCGGTCATGTAGCCCATGCCGCCGAAAACCTGCACGGCCCGGTCTGCAACCCTCGACGCCATTTCCGTGGCGTAGAGTTTGGCCATGGAGCATTCTTTGGTAGCCGACTGGCCCTCGTCCTTCTTCCACGCGGCGTGATACACCAGGCCCCGCGCTGCGGCCACCTCGGTCTCTGAGTCGGCAATGGCCCACTGGATCGCCTGGTTGTCGGAAATGGGCCGCTTGAACTGAATGCGGGTCGTGGCGTGCTCAACCATCGCTTCCACCAGCCTCTGGGCCGCACCTACCGCGCTGGCCGCGATTGAGAGACGCCCGTGGTCGAGAACTTTCATGGCCAATCGGAATCCCTTTCCCACCTCCCCCAAAAGTGAAGTCGCAGGCACACGACAATCATCCAGCACGACCTCCCTCACCTCGGTCCCCCTCAGGCCCATCTTAGGCTCCTTGCGGCCGATGGCGAGGCCTGGCGTGTCCCGCTCGATGAAGAAGGCGGTCAGGCCCTTCGGCCCGAGCTTGCGGTCAACAGTCCCCATGACGGTGAAGTAGTGAGCGATGTCCGCATTTGTAATCCAGATCTTGGTGCCGTTGAGTATGTAGTCGGTGCCGTCGCGCTCGGCGGTAGTGCGGATGTTGGAAACATCGGACCCCGCCTCAGGTTCGGTCAAGGCAAAGCAGCCGATGCGCTCACCCGAGGCGAGCAGGGGGAGGTGCTCCTGCTTCTGCGCCTCGGTTCCTCCCAGCAGGAGGCCCAGGGAGCCGATGCCGTTGTTGGTGGTAATCATGATGCGGAAGCTCAGGTTGGCCCGGGAGAGCTGCTCCATTACCACACACTGGGCAAGTGCAGACAGGCCCAGGCCCCCATACTCTTCGGGAATGACCATGCCGAAAAGCCCCAACTCCCGCATCTGCTGAACAATCGACTCCGGGATCCGGCCCTCTTCTTCAACCGAGTCCGAGAGCGGGTCAAGCTTCTCCACCACAAAACGGCGAACCGTGTCCCGCATGAGCAAGACATCGTCAGGCAGAGTGAAGTCCATTTTCTACACCTTCAAGCTGAAGGGCCGAATTGGTTGGCGGCCGAGGGTCCAGTACATCAAGGGCGTGGGCAAATGTCAACGATATCGAAGGAATTAACTTCTTTCCCGAAACCTTTTCAGTCCGCGGCTGTTTCCCTATTTCAGAGGCGGATTTATGGACTGAAATAATTTGGTCGATTTGGGAGACGTGGTATCTTTTTGCCACTGATTGCCGATGGAGTTCAATGACAGGAGGAGACTCATGCGCGAATTGAGCCGATTACGCTGGTGTTTGTGGACGATCGTGACCCTGTACCTGCTGGTTCTGCCGCTGGCGGCGGGATGTGGCGGCGGCGGAGGTGATGGCGGCAAGGCGGAGCCGGAGGTTACGCAGGACGTTGGCGGTGGCGGAGACATCTCGCCCGAAGTTGGCGAAGACGCGACGGTGGAGATTGAGGAAGAAACAGCCGAAGAAGTTAGCGAAGAAGTTACGGAAGAAGTTACGGAAGAAGTCACCGAAGAAGTCACTGAAGAAGTGGTGTGCGAGCCGGACTGCGACGGAAAAGCGTGTGGCTCCGACGGCTGCGAGGGCAATTGCGGTGAGTGCGGGGGAGACGAGACCTGCGAGGAGGGCAAATGCGTTGGCGGCGGTGAGGGCTGTGACCCGGCTTGCGCCGACGGACAGTACTGCGAGGATGACGAGTGCTTCGAAGGCTGGGTTGATCCGGATACGGGCCTGGTTTGGATGAATCCTCCCAAGGACGACAAGGTGAAATGGCCTCAGGCAGAGGCGTTTTGCGAAAACGTTGATCTCGGCGGAAAGTCGGACTGGCGGTTTCCAACCATCGACGAGATGGAAACGATTCTAACCGACAGCGAAAACGGGGGCTGCTACTGGAAGTCAGGCCTGGAAGGCGACTGTGGCGTCTACTGGACCTCGACCCATGACGAGGCGGAACAGGGCAAGTCGTGGGCAGTGGATTTCGCGGCGGGTGCTTCCGGCACCTATCCCAAGCCAGAAAACCACCTGGCCCGCTGCGTGCGCGGCGAAATGGGCGGTTGCGAAATAGACTGCGAGAACAAGGAATGTGGTGACGACGGTTGCGGAGGCCTGTGCGGAGAATGTGAGGAAGATATCGTATGCAAGGATGGTGTTTGCCTCGCTGAAGATATCCCCGACTGCACCAACAAGGAGTGCGGCGATGACGGGTTGGGTGGCTCCTGTGGTGAGTGCCCTCCCGATGAAGAATGCATCGATCACCAATGCGTCGGATGTGAGCCGAATTGTGCTGGCGCGGAGTGCGGCGACGACGGCTGTGGCGGGAGCTGCGGCTCGTGCGGTTGCGGCGAAACCTGCGAGGGCAGCCAGTGTGCATTCCACGGTTGCGATGGCAAGGACTGCGGGGATGACGGCTGTGGCGGTAGTTGCGGCTCGTGCGGATGCGGAGAAACCTGCACCGACGGCGTCTGCCTGGATACCGCGTGCGATGACAAGGAATGCGGCCAGGATGGCTGCGGCGGACACTGCGGCGGGTGCCAGCCCGGCTTCTTCTGCCAGCAGGGCGCGTGTGTCGAGGGTCAGTGCCAGCCGCAGTGTGGGCAGAAACAGTGCGGTGACGATGGCTGCGGCGGCGTATGTGGTGAATGCCCTCCGGCCAAGCCCTATTGTATTAACTTCAAATGCAAGATCGCTTGTCCGCCAATGTGCGACGGTAAGGAGTGCGGTTTTGACGACTGCGGAAACTCTTGCGGCGAGTGCGCCCCGGGCCAGGAGTGCGTCGAGTTCCAGTGCGAGGGGTGTGCGCCCGACTGCGGCGGCAATGAATGTGGCGACGATGGCTGCGGCGGCAATTGCGGCACCTGTGGTTGCGGCGAAACCTGCGACGGAGGCGCGTGCATTTTCCACGGCTGCGACGGCGCCGACTGTGGCGACGACGGTTGCGGAGGCAGTTGCGGTAGCTGCCAACCGGGCTACGAGTGTCAGAACGGAACGTGTGTGGAGGAAGCTTGCGTGCCCCAATGCGGCGGTAAGGATTGCGGCGATGACGGTTGTGGCGGCAATTGCGGCACTTGTGGCGCCGGGGAAGGGTGCGTTGATGGTCAGTGCGTTGGAACGGGCGAATGCAATCCCGAGTGCGGAACCTACGAGTACTGCGAGAACGGCCAGTGCGAGGACGGCTGGCTTGACCCTTTGACGGGATATGTCTGGGAAAACCCGGTCGCGGCTCCCAAGCAAACCTGGGCGAGCGCCGGTTCGTACTGCGACACCCTGGACCTGGGAGGGCAAACCGACTGGCAGATGCCGACCGTGGAACAGTTGGGGACTTTGTATAGCGCCGAGAAGTACAATAACTGTTACTGGCATGAAGGTCTGGTCGGTGCGTGCAGCAACTACTGGTCGACGACGGTCGACCCGGCCGATGGGGACAAGGCGTATACGTACTACTTCCTCTCCGGCTCGGAGATCAGTCTGGACCAGAGCCAGCAGGCCTACGTACGGTGTGTGCGCAACGTCCCGGAATGTTCGCCGGAGTGTACTGGTAAGGACTGTGGCGATGACGGCTGCGGGGGGAGTTGCGGTTCGTGTGAGGCCGGCTTCTCCTGCGTCGACGGAGGGTGCGTCTGCGAGGGGCCCGATTGCGGGGTCCCGTACGAAGATCCACAGACCGGGTATATGTGGACCAATCCAAACTCGGAAGAGACCCACAAATGGACGGAAGCCCTTGCCTACTGTTACGACCTGGACTGGGCGGGCTACACCGATTGGCACCTGCCCACCCATGGCGAACTCCAGACTTTGGTGACAGGGAACCTCAATGGTGCGTGCTACTGGAAGGACGGGCTGTCAGGCCCCTGCGCCGCGGCTAACTGGTCCAGTTCCGAAGACAACGGCAATAGCGCTCTGGCCGCCAAGGTGTGGTTCCAGACCGGCTCCACCGACTGGGTGGCCAAGTATACCCTGGGCTACGTCAGGTGTGTGCGTGGCACCGGCTGCGACCCCAGTTGTGCAGGATTAGAGTGCGGGGACGATGGTTGCGGCGGCTCCTGCGGAGCCTGCGACTTCGGGTTCAATTGCGAGGGCGGCAGTTGCGTGGAAGAGGGGTGTGATCCCCAGTGCAACGGCAAGACCTGCGGCGATGACGGTTGTGGCGGCAATTGCGGCACCTGCGGTGAGGGTCTTGTGTGTGAGAACAACAACTGTGTCGAGGAAGCCTGTGACCCCAACTGCGACGGCAAGGACTGCGGCGACGACGGCTGCGGCGGCTTGTGCGGTGAGTGCGACGACATGTATTCCTGCATTGCCGACTTGTGCCAGTTTACGTGCATGCCCGACTGCACCGGCAAGGAGTGCGGCAGTGACGGCTGCCTCGGTGAGTGCGGGAGTTGCGGCAACGGGACGTGCGTCAACGGCTCGTGCGTGTGCACTCCGGAATGCGCTGGTATGGACTGCGGCGATGACGGCTGTGGTGATGTTTGCGGAACGTGTGCGCCGGATGAAGTCTGCAATTCAGGACAATGTCTGGCTCCCGGTGAGTGCCAGGGGGAGTGCGGTCAATTCCAGTTCTGCGAGGACGGCGAGTGTGTTGACGGCTGGCTCGATCCCGGTACCGGTTACATTTGGGAGAACCCCTTCCAGTCTGCTGGGTACGACTGGGAGGAGGCCCTTGCGCGCTGCTTTGACCTGGATTTCGGTGGCCACACCGACTGGCACCTGCCCACCGTGGGCGAGGCGCTGACCATTTTGACGGACGCAAAGGACCCGGCGACCAACTGCTATTGGGCGGAAGGGCTTTGGGGCCAATGCAGCTGGGGGTACTGGACCAGTTCCTGGTCGGAGAACATCAGCCCCACGGTATTCCCGTGGCGGGTCGACTACGGCAATGGCAGCTATGACCATGTTTACTCGGTAACAGCGAACCAGTACGTCAGGTGCGTCCGCAATACTGGCTGCGATCCTCAGTGCGACGGATTGGAGTGCGGTGACGACGGCTGTGGTGGCTATTGCGGGGCGTGCGAGTCCGGGCATGAGTGCCAGACGGGCGAGTGCGTCCAGGTGAGTTGCCAGAACAATTGCGGCCAGATCAGCGCTAACTCCGACTGCGACTGCGATTTCCAGTGTTGGCAGAACGGCACCTGCTGTGACGACGTCTGCGACTACTGCGGTGATCTCTACGCGGCAGAGTGCAACTAGATTCCGGGAAGGGAACCCAGTCCGAGGCGGCTTGCTTCTGACTTGATCAGTCCGTCCAATTCCGATTTCAACTCCACAGACAATGGTGCGGGATTGCCCTTGGCAATGATTCGTTGCACCTCCTGTGCGGCGACCGCGGCGGAATCGGGCGCCCCGGCGGTTTCCCAGGCGTCGTAGCTGGCCCGGTCCAACACTTTTCCAGGCAGGTACAGCTCGTTACGGAAGTTCTTCCGGGTGTGCGGGTGGGCCAGGAAATGGCCGGTCTTGACTACCGAGCCGATGAGGCTTACCGCCTCGTCCGCTGAACCGTGGGAAATGCCCTGTACGAGCCTCAGCGCCATGCCGCACGCCTCGTTGTCGAGCAGCAGTTTTTCCAGGCTCTGGCAACTTTCGAAATCAAGCATGCCGGGTCCGGAGATCATGTTGACTCCTGCCAGCGCGGCCAGCACTGCGCCGATTCCAGATTCGGCTCCGGCCTGCCACCCGGCGCACTTGGAGTCGGAAAGGCCCATGTAGGCGTGGGTGGGCAGCCCCAAATGCTTGCCCACCTGTGCGTAGGCCATATCGATCATCATGGTTTCGATGGCGCCCATGGGTGTCGCGCCGTGGCGCATGTCGAAGCCGGAAGGCGACCCGCCCCAAATGATAGGCGCACCCGGTGCGGCGAGTTGGTTGATCACCACGCCGGACAGGCATTCGGCACAATGCTGCACTACGGTCTCCCGCAGGGTGACCGGTGAGGTCGCGCCGGTCATGGGCATGGAAACCATCTCCGCCGGGATGCCCGCCTTAGCCGCGTCCACCAGCGCTTGGGCGATGAGGTTGCTCCACTTGAGAGGCGGCGTGGGAGCGGCGTCGAAGATGGCCAGCGGTTTCTCCCGCAACGCCTGCTCGCTACCTCGCACTGCAATGAGCATTTTCTTCATCACGTCGAAAGCCTCGGTGACGAAGGTGCCGGTAACCACCGGTTTGCTGCAGTTGCTCAAAGCCAGGTACAGGCGGAAGCGGTCCGCGAAATCGCCATCTACGTCGCCCGGAACCAGCCCGGTGGATTGCGCGGCAATGTTCTTACAACTTTGAGTTACCCAGGCCAGGTGGATCGCATCGTCAGTCGTTGGTGCGCGCCGTCGCCGGGTCTCGGGGTCCAGAATATGAATGGCTGCTGAGCCCGGGTCGAAGTGGACATTATCGCCCGACATATCCACGGCCAGGTTACCGTCACGGTCGTACAGCCGGATCTGTGACGGCGCGCTGGCCACGGCTTCGCGGATCACCTCTTCGGTAAGATAGGCACGGCCGCTGTCTATTCGTTGGCCCGCCCCGTCGAGCAAGGCCAGCGCTTCTTCGTTCTCCACAAAAACGCCGACCGTGGCAAGAACCTGGATGGCCTGGTCGATAATCTTCGGGACCTGTGCTTCGGAAAGAAGCAGGGTCTTCGGTCTCAGGGTGTTGGACATTTCAGCTATGCCTCCTGTATGGACAATCGTCAAAATCACATTCTTCGCACATGCTCCGGGGTTTCCCGGGCCCGGCTCCCGGCTCCAGCCGCACTGCGAAACTCACCGACTTGGCCGGCACCATCATCATCCCTTCCGTCAGGGTGATGCCCAACTCTGCGGCCGGAAGGAGCGACAGCCACTGCCCCTGGCAGCGCACATGCCATTCGCCATAGCCGGGGCTGATTCGCCCGCCCGCCCGCAGGCCTTTGCTCGCTGCCGCGCTGCAAAGGGTGCGGTCAAGGGTCCGGGCGGCAGCCTCGGCCGCAGCGGACCCGAAGGTGTCCAACAACAACGCGTCGAGCACCTTGCCGGCTGCGGAGTGCCGGGCCGCCTCTTCTTCCAGTGCGGGGCCGATGGTGCAGACGCCCGCACCCACAAGGTCGGTCGCCCGAGGCATCCCCGCGGCAACCGCCTCTTCACCGGTTATCAAAACGTAAGCGCCTCTGGGAGCCAGGAGCTCCTCGGACACCTGCCACAACTCATCAAGTCGCCGGGCAACATCTTCCCTGGGCGAGCCCTTCCTTCCGTAACCCAGGCCGCGCAACACTTCCGCCCGTTCAACCGAGATCGAAAGCTCCACGACCCTGGCGTCCCCCGGTTCCATCAACCTGCCGCTTCATCCAGTGCGGTCCGGGCCAGGGAGATGAACTCCGGGTCGGAGCCGCAACAGCCGCCCACTACTTTCGCACCGGTTTCTACCATGGACATCAAGTCGGCCACGAATCGCTCGGCAGACGCGTCGTAGACCACGCCCTCAGCGGTCATCCGGGGTTGCCCCGCGTTGGGCTGGGCAACCACCGGTGCGTCCTGGCCGGCTACCGCCTCCGCCACCATTGGCACCATCTGGTCCGAGGTCACGCTGCAGTTGAATCCCACAACCGTTGCGCCCGCCTCGGCCATCGCCTTCAGGGACGGCAGCAGGCGGTCACCCATAATGGTGAAGAAGCCGCGCTTTCTCGCCTCAAACGTCATGGACGCCAGTACCGGCAAGCCGGTAGCCGCAGCCGCCCGCACCGCGGCCAGAGCTTCTCTCAGGTCCACCATGGTTTCGATGGAGATGAGGTCGGCGCCGGCGTCAGCCAGGGCTGTGCACTGCTCTGCGAAAGCCGCGTCGAAATCGGCCTCAGAAGCGGTTCCCATGGGTGGCAGAAACTTGCCTGTTGGCCCCACGTCTCCGGCCACAAGAGTGTCCGGGCCACAGGCCTGACGGGCCAAAGCGACCGCCGCGGTGTTCAGCTCTCGGCAACGGCCTTCGAGTCCCACTGCGGCCAACTTTGGCGAACTGCCGCCGAAAGTGACCGCCTGGATTATGTCGCTACCTGCATCAATATAGGCCCGATGAGCGGCCACGATGCGGTCCGGGTGCTCGAAGACCCAGGCCTCCGGCGCCTGTCCCGCAGCCAGCCCCTGCGCGATTAACAGCGAACCCAACCCGCCGTCTAGAAGCAGTGGTCTCGTTGCGAATCTATCGAGCAGTTCCGTTGTTGTCATTGTATCGCCCTCGACCGCTAGCCGGCAACCAGAGCCTTGGCTGCTTCCACCGCGGCCACCGCGCTGTCAGCGTAACCGTCCGCGCCGATGTCGCCGGCCCACTGTCGAGTCACCGGCGCGCCGCCGACCATCACCTTCGCCTTGCACCCGGCTGCTCGCAGCGCACCGATGAGCTCCTGCTGCACGGTCATGGTGGTGGTGAGCAGTGCGGACGCACACACCAGGTCCGCGTCCAACTCAGTGGCTTGCTCAACGAACTTAGCTACCGGCACGTCTGCGCCGACGTCGGTGACCTCGAAACCGCCCGCGGACAGCAGGGTAGCCACCAGGGTCTTGCCGATGTCGTGGATGTCACCCTGAACCGTGCCGATAATGACTTTTCCGGCGGACGCATCTTCCGCACCACCACTGAGTGCCGGGGTGATAATCGCCATGGCCGCCTTCATGGCTTGGGCCGCGGTCACCAGTTCCGGCAGGAAGAATTCTCCCTCTTCCCACAAGTCACCGGCCTCGCTGATTCCAGCGGCATATCCCTGCTCAACTGCGGTCAAGGGAGCCATGCCCGCTTCCAGAGCCTGAGTCGCCAGGGAAGCCGCGGCCTCGTCGTCTCCGTCCAGCACCGACTGGCGCATCTGCTGCAGCAACTGTTCGTGTGTGCTCATTTCCACAACCTCAACTCTCGGTTTCGGCGCCGAACACTCAGATCGGCCGGGTGCTCGACATAACCCGGAATAGTATCCGTCGAGTGCAACTTATGTCAATGACAATCCAGGCTTCAACGACGGCCGGACGCAACTGTGGGCTGAGGTTATTCGCAGCCGTCGCCGATGCCGTCGTTGTCCGCGTCTGGTGGCAACAGGCGTACCACCGCGGCAGACGTGAAGTCCGCTTCCGTCGGAGTCCCGGTGGTGAGGGGGAAGTCGAGGGAGCCGCTCTCGCCGGCCAGGAATACGTTGCATTTATCGTCGAGCGCAATGCCATGGGCCCGGTCGGGCATGAAGTACGGGCGCACTGCCGGGTCGCTGCCGCCGAGGAAGCTTGCATACTTCAAGTCCGCGCTGCCGCCGCCGGCCGGACCAACCACTGCGATGAACATGTCACCGGAGCCCTTGAGAGTCGGGCCGACGGAACCGACCTCAATGGGAAAGTCCTTGGACATAGTCCAGCCGGAGATATAGACGAGGCCGGAAGGGTCGATGGCAAGGCCCGTTGCTACGTCGCGGTGGCTGCCCCCGAGGTAGGAGGTGTAGTCCACTTTGCCCTTGGCATCGATTCTGGCCAGATAGGCGTCCCCGCCGCCGTCGTAGGCGGTGTCCCAGGCGCCGGATGTGGCGCCAAGCGAGGCGGAGTAGGTTGTGCCGACCAGGTAGACATAGCCTGCCGTCGCGTCCACAGCCGTTACTTCACCTTTGAACGTCGTGGTGGAGAGGGTCTTTCCGCTGGCGTCGAGCTTGATCACCGACTGGCCCGTTGCCACGAACAGGTTTCCCCCGGGGGCGAAGGAGATGGCGTTTCCATTCACCTTACTGTGGAAGATCACGTTGCCGGTGGAACCAAGTTTGTAGACGCCGCCGTCGCAGGCCAGGTAGCTGTTGGCGGAGCTGTCCACGTCCACTCCCAAACAGTCGGCCCCGTGAAGGCCCGTAGCGGTGGGGAATGAGGTGTCTCGAGTCAGGAGTGCGCCAGACAGAGAGTAGCGGGCGACCCCGAACGTGCCGGCCAGGTAGACGTTGGAGCCGGCAACCGCGACGTCAAGTGCGGAGTCGTCGGTGCCCGATTGTCCCGTTTCGACAAAAGTCGCCGCGGTGGTCTTCCCCGTTGAGTCCACCACCGCGACAAAGGGGTCCCAGCCACCGGAGTGAACGGACTTGTCGGTTACGGGGAAGTCAGATGCCTGTGTCTGGCCCACAACAACGACGCTGCTGCCCATGACTGTTGCTGCGAGGGCTTTGTCGGGAGCGAAGTAGTCGGCGACCACCCCCTCCTTGCCGCCCAGTTGCACCGAAAAGCCGGCCTGGGGGCCGGTTAGGGTGACCGGTGAGGGTGCCGTAAATGACGCACATTTGCCCTGGCAATCGGTGGGGCAGGTGGCGCAGCTTTCCGGCGACTGTGTCGTCGAGTTCTGGCACACTCCGTCACCGCACACGCTGAACGTGCCCGCCAGGTAGGGCGAGTCGGGGCAGGAGCATTCCGCCGACCACTCCTCCTCTTCGTCGCAATGGCCGTCTTTAGGGGTGGGTCGGCAGTCCTCAGGACAGGTGAGCCGAGATTCCCACTTCTCGCAAGTGGAGTTTCCGCAAGACGAGGGGCAGTCTGCCGGGCACGCCCCGATTTCCGCTGGTGCGCAGGCCCCGTCACCGCACTTGCAGTCGGCTGCACATGTGGCGGGGTACTCGCCGGGGTCGCACTTACCGTTGCCGCAGGTTCCGTACTTGCCCATGATCCCGGTGTAGACATAGTTACCCGTAGTCTCCACGCCGGCTTCGCATGTCCCACCGCCCAGCCCCCCATCGCCACAGCAGCCGACAGCCCATGCGGGATGGAGACCATAGAAGGCTTGGGCAGCCGTCCAGGACACGCACGCACCACCCTTGTGGGCCAGGCAAGTCCGGCCCGGGGGAGCCATCGAATGAGTATCTACACAACTCTCGCCCGGGTCACAGGCGCACGACGAACCCAGGCAAGGCTTCGTCCCGCAAAAGTTGGCTGACTTGTCCAAGTTGTCGTCCCAGCAGCGGTATTTGGCCGTGTCCGCGTACGCGTGCCGCCCCGAGTGGCATTCGGGCTCTGAGCAGCAGTATGTGGCGTCAACACCCTGCGTGCAACCGGGCGTGGCCACCTGTGTCCCTCCCGGATAGAGCGGGTCCGCGATGTCCTTGATGCAGAGACCGTTCTTGCAGCAATGCGCCGGACCGCAGTCGCAAGCATCCTTGCAGGTGTAGCTGATGTTCTCCGGACACGTGGATTTCTTGCCGGCTCCGGTGATGCACCAGTGACCCGGCGGGCAAGTATCAGGCTTGGAACAGCAGTAGACCGACATATTCGGGTCTTTTACGCAGGTTCCAATATAGCAGAACGAGCCCTGCGGGCACTGACAATGGTCTTTGCACGGTGTGACAGGCAACGGTTTGGACGAGACGTTGTTGCTCTCGTTCTGTTCGCCAACTTCCTTCTTCCAGTCCACTTTGAGCATGATGGTATGACCGCCGAGACTGTTGTTTTTCGCGGTCCATCCGTAACTGAAAGTTCCCCACGACACCTTGCCGCCCGCGGCCAGAGAAGCGTGTGATGCCGTGGCGACCTGGCTGCCTCCGATGTAGAGCGCGGTCTCAAAGGGTCCGGCGGGCACGTCTCCCTGGTTCTCAACGTCGAAATAGAAGGTCACGGTTTCACCGGCGAGGGGAACCGGGGGGTAGGCTGCGAAGGCAGTGGGAAGCAGGTCGGGCTTCTCGCACGCGTCACCGATGCCGTCCCCATCGGTATCTTTCTGGTCCTGATTGGGAGTCTCCGGGCAGTTGTCCAGGGCGTTTTGCACCGTGTCGTTGTCTTCGTCCTGGTCGCAGGCATCTCCCACTCCGTCCCCATCGCTATCGAGCTGGTCGGGATTGGAATCGAAGGGGCAGTTGTCGAAACCGGAATCGCAGATGACGCACTCTTCCTGGTACCAGACGCAGGGGCCGGTGAACTCGCATGCTTCCTCGTCTCCCTGGCCCCAGCACTGCTCCACCTTCTCATCGGCGGCCAGGCACTCGTGCCCGGCCCAGAAGCAGTAGTCGAGAGAAGCGCAGCTCTCCTCGTTGCTTCGTTCGTAGCACTTTTCGAAGGCCCAGCCCCAATCCGGCTCGCACCCCTCGGTGAGGCGGCAGTAGTTGTTGTCCCGGCACGATTCAGAGTTCTGCTTGGCGCAGGACTCCACTATCTCCTCACCAACGTATGTGCACCACTCCCCATCCAGGAAGCAGGCGGCGCTGCCCTGGCCGCACTGCTCCGGCTGAAGCTGTGCGCACGCAGCGTGGGGGTTGGGCCGGCATTCCTCGCAAAACGGTGTGTCGCACTGGCAAAACTCGGTCTCGTGGCACGCCTGCTCGTTACCGCTGTAGGCCCAGCAGTCGATTACCGGCCAGTCTACGTCACAGAAATCTCCATTCCACATGCAGAAGGGTACCTCGGCGCACCACTCCTCATTGGAAGCCAACTGTTCGCAGGTGAGCCACCAAACCGACGCTGGTTCGGGAACACAAGCGTTGGGCCGGCAGCCGGGTGAGACCACTTTGACCGCGTTGTCACATACGCCGTCGCCGTCGGTGTCGATGTTCAGCATCTCCCTATCGGTGGTCAGTCCTCCCTCGTCCTTGTCCCCGCAGGCGAACGCCGCAGTCAGGGCCAGAAAAGCGAATGCGGTCCAAACATGTATGGAGCGGAACCGGAAGCTGGGCATTAGACTCTCCACCTGTTATTCAGATCGATACTAACAGACATTCTAAAGCCAATCAGGGGAGGCTCAATTTTCTCGTACGCGAATAGAGAT
>CAZVFX010000158.1:0-13371 GCA_964626565.1 uncultured Myxococcales bacterium | reverse complement strand
CTAGATGCGCGCCAGCCAGCGTCGGATCTCGTCCCGCAAGCGCGGCAGTTGCATCAGTTGCTCGACGATCCCAGCGTCGAGGTATTTCCACCCGGATCATCAAATTACCGAACTGTCATCCTGACACCCCCGACGCACCCACTCACGCTATTTGGATTTGATTCGCCAGAGGAGGTGGAAGGACCCCGCAATCTCTCGGCAACTCTCCCCATTCCCGCGACCTTCACGCCAGCCGCTGATGCGTCAATGGCTGCGAAGTTGCTCTTCGATAAATGAACGGACCTTGTCCTTGCCCTCGTAGATGCCGTAGTGGCCTTCACACAGAATGTCGGCATTCAGGTCCAGCACCGCGCCCATACTCTGCCGCCACTGGTCGATGTCAGAGTCGAAATCGGGGCTGAACGGACCGTGGATATCCTGCCCGAACAAGACTCGGCCGACGTCCGGGGTATCCACCCAACAGACAATGGAACCGGGGGTGTGCCCGGGTGTGTGGAGGTAGTGCAACTTCCCTTCTGAAAACTCCAGAACCCCGCCCTTCCTTTCCAACCGGTGGGTCACCTGCATCGGCTCAAGCCGCATGCCGTACCAGCCGGCTGCAGTGCGCCGCGAATCCCCTGTCTCGATATGGTCGGCGTCCAATTCGTGGGCCACCACCCGGCAACCCGTGTCCCGGGCGACCGCAGGCGCCGCACCTATGTGATCCACGTGCATGTGCGTGAGCATGAGGGTGTGCAGATGCGCCGGGTCGATACCGGCCTCGGACATGTTCGCACCCAGGCGCTCCCACCCCGGCCCACAGCCGCAGTCAACAAGCACCGCGTCCCCAAGGTCCAGAGCGTAGACCAGACAATCGGAAGACCCTGTATAACCGCCCCCGCCCACCAGATAGATCCCCTCAGCGATATTCTTGTACATTTTCTCCTTCCGGCGGTGCGTCCATTGCCGCCGAAATCACTAGAGCATGCTCTGCCAACCCGGGTCAAGAAATCCTTGACTGCCCGGCGTCAATGTGTATACCCTATACACACAGGGGAGGTGCATAATGCGCACCAACGTGGTTATTGATGATCGGCTCATGGAACGCGCCAAGCGGCTGGGCGGTTTCAGCACCAAGAAATCCGCTATCGAGGCGGGCCTCCGGCTGCTCGTCCAAATGGCAGGCCAGAAAAAACTCAGGAGCCTGAAGGGCAAAATCGAATGGGAAGGTGACCTGGAAGAGATGCGAGGCGATTGAGATGGTCATCATAGATACCTCCGCCTGGATCGAATATTTCCGGGACGGTGACCCCGGGATTGTCGGCAAGGTGGACCGTTGCCTGGAAGAAGAGCAGGTGGGCATCGGAGACCTGGTGCTGTGCGAAGTCATGCAGGGGATCAGGTCGCCACACCAGCGACGCACAGTCGCCGAACTGTTTTCTGCCTTACCAAGGTTCGACATGGTCGGCTTTCATGTAGCGGAGCAGGCTGCCCGGAACTACCGGCTGCTGCGTTCCCGGGGGGTCACAGTGCGCAAGACCATCGACGTCATCATCGGCACGTTCTGCCAGACTAACGGCTTCACCCTGGTCCACAAAGACCGGGACTTCGACCTCATGGCCGACGTAATCGGGCTTCAAGTCGGTTAGTCAGCGCCCGGGGCGGTCAACTCGCCGACATCATGGCCGAGGTCATTGCAGAGGGAACAGCCGAGGTCCCCGTCCACGATCAGATCCTGAGGAAGAACTGCGTCCGAGGCCGGGACCTCTGAGTCCTCAGCGTCGATTTCGGCGTCCATTTGCAGCTGCTCGGAGAGCAGGTCCGTCACTTCCAAATCGGGCGGCACATCGGCCGGACGGGCATCCCAGACATCAACTTCACCGAACCACTCAGCGGGCCAGGCATCAATGATGTCCTCTTCGGCAAACCAGTCCCCCGAGTCCCAATCGTAAACCGGGGGCGAACCATGGGGGCAACCCGAGCCTGACTTTTCTGACGAACCAGGCTCCTTTCCACTAAGAAGCTTGTCCTGTCGATTGGCGGAGCAAGAGTTTAGCAGAGTCAAGCTCAGAATGCAGAGGATCATCAAAGGGCGTCGCACAGAGGACCTCCCGTTCATAATCTACGCCCGGCCAGAACGGTCAACCCGGGACCAAAATCCAACGTAGGCTCCATCTCCAACGGATAAAACAGCAGCACGACCGCGAATACCTTGTCATTTGCGACATCTAGTCCTGCCCCCAGATTCAAGACGGGAAACGTCTCCCAGCGGTGCGGCGGAAGCCTGGTCAAGCCCGGCCCGGGTTCGGCGACCAGACTTCTGGTGTCGTTCATACTCCGTGTTTGCAACGTGGAAATAGCGACAAGCGAAACCCAACTGTCCACGGCCCAGGACGTTTGCACTGAAAGAGAGCCGTCGAGCGCAATCTCGTCCTCGGCGGTCTGCCTCAGGGCCCACGATAAAGAAACCTCGTCGTAGTCGACGGAAGGAGAAGGATAGCCACCACGCGCCTCCCCGTAGCACGTGGTATCACACTCGGTTTTCAAGTGTTCACTGACGTCGTTGATGTTCTGCCTTTCTCTGAGGCCGAGTTCCAGAATGACCGACAATGCGAGAGGACTGGAATCCGCTCTCCAATTCCATCTCGCCCCGCCACCGAGCATGGAAAGCACCGTGTCTACCCTAGGTGTGTCCTCACCTGGTCCACCCGGCGGCGCGCCAAGCCAACTAATCGTATGCCGGGTGTAGACGCCGAGTGTAAGAAGGTCAGAAACAGCCTTCTGCCAATGAAGGCCCAGCCTCCACTGCTGGAACCAGTTTGGGACCACCCCGTGCACGCGGTCTTCTTCCGGTATTGCCGGATCGTTCAACAGGTACGGGTTCAGCTCAAAGGCGACCCGGCCGGTCCCCTTGTCAAGAGGCCGGCCTGCCATGGAGGGAAGGGATGGCGGATTCACGACGCCGGAGGGCTCCATGTTTCTGCTAACGACCGAGGTTTCGCACCATGTGGAGTACCTGCCGGGCGTACCGCCGCAATCCAGTGCGGCGAAACCCCCAAGGACAAGAAAGAGAGTCGCGGCAGTTAGATGAGAGCGGCCTCGGATAGCGTTTGGTGAGAAGATATCACTTCCTCTGGCAGCAGGCTCCATGAACAATCCTTCCGGGTACTGAAACATGTTACGGAGAGGCGCACTCGTTCGCAAGGACAGACGTACCCAATGCTGGGAACGGAGTTCAGGTGAACAGAGCAGGTGTCCCGAAAGCGAGCAGGGCTGGGTGTCACAATATGGGAGGGCATACGGTGCGGCGAAGACTCGTGGGACAACGAAGACGGCTGAACCGAAGGGACTGCCCCTTGCAACCGGAAAGGGCTTCCGACGAGGCGCCAAAGAAAAATGTCGCCAAGTGCAGATTTTTTGGCCACATCCGATCCAAAACCCCGATAAAGAAAGGTGAAGGTCAATTGGCCTCAGCGCGGGGACCGCGGGCCCCGCCTGGCCCGGCAGTTGGCTCGTTCTTTGAACTGGCATGGGGGTTTCGTCGTTCGGCCGTGGGCGCCGGTTCCTATGGTGGGTAAGTCGGCCCAAAATATGCACCCGGGAACTGCCTTTCCAGCACCCGCAGCGAAACATACCTCTGTCCCAAAAAGGAGAAAACAAGAAGCAGGACCCCACCCAACATAAACCGCATCACCCATCATCCCCTCAATGGAGACGTGTGCCCTGCCCTCCCGCCAGACCAGTGGGTGGTGGGTGGTGGTGCGGGGTTGGGGGTTGAGGGGGAAGCCGTGGATGCGGCTTTGGGTAGAACTTAAGGTGAACCTCGGGAGCCGTCGGAAGAAGGGGTCAGCCCCGACGGCCCGTAGCTGAGACGCAGATTCGACACGCTGGCATGCTGCAACTCTTCGTTCTATAATCTCGTCAATCGGAGGTAATCATGTACATGCGATTCTGTGTTGTTCTCTTGCTGCTTGTGGCTGCCCGGTGCGGCGGGGAAGCGGATACGGCTCTACTTACGGACGTCGGCGCTGACGTCGGTGGGGACGGAGCGGCCGGCGCCATTGAAGTGGCCGCCGAAATCTGGCGGCCGGCAGACGTAAGGGCGGACCCGGGAGGCGGTGCAGAGACTCAAGACGCGTTTGTAAGTTGCTGGCCGGGGGAAGGGTGTTTCGGAGAGCCTTGCAACGAGGGTTCCGATTGCCTGTCCGGCTTTTGTGTCAGCCACCTGGGCGATTCGGTATGCACCGAAACGTGCATAGAGGAGTGCCCTTCCGGCTGGTCGTGCCAGCAGTTGGCGGGCGGACCGGACGTAACCTTCATTTGTGTTTCGAACTTCCGGGTATTATGCCGGCCGTGCGTCACGAATGCGGATTGCACAGGCATGTCCGGTCAGGAGGATGCGTGCGTGGATTATGGCGCAGGCGAAAAATACTGCGGTGCGATATGCGGTGCAGAGGATGCGTGTCCGGAAGGGTACGACTGTCAACTCGTCGCGGATGAGAACGGCAACGAAACCTCACAGTGCCTGTCGACTTCGGGGACATGCGAGTGCAGTGGCTTGTCGGTGGAGTTGGGGCTGTTCACCGCCTGCGAACACGCCAACGAAGTCGGCGTGTGTGCGGGGACGAGGGTGTGCACTGATGAAGGTCTCACCGAATGTGACGCGCTCGCGGCCAAGGCGGAATCGTGCAACATCGTGGACGACGATTGCGACGGCGAGGTAGACGAGGGCACCTGTGACGACGATAACCCGTGCACGGAGGATTCGTGCGGTGGGGAATCCGGCTGCGGGCACGATCCGCTCACCGGGGTCAACTGCGACGACGGGGATGCCTGCACTGTAACCGACCACTGCGACGAAGGTGAATGCACCGGGACTGTCATTGCATGCGACGACGGGGACCCGTGCACCGACGATGCATGCGACGGTGTTTTCGGCTGCACGTTCGAGGACAATCACGCGGCTTGTGACGACGGCGACCCGTGCACAGTGGGGGACGCGTGCGAGGCGGGGGAGTGCGCGGGCACGCCTGTCTCGTGCGAATGCAATACCGACGATGATTGCGCGGAATTCGACGATGGCAACGTATGCACGGGCACTTTGTTCTGCGACGAAAGTGTTGTCCCCCACCAATGCGCGCTGGAGCCCGACTCGGTGGCGGAGTGCCCGCTTCCGGAAGGAGACGATGCGCTGTGCTTGAAGAGCTTGTGCGACCCCGCCACCGGGGAGTGCTCCCTGGTTCCGTCCAACGACGGCTTCGCCTGCAGCGATGGCAATGCGTGCACCTATGGCGAAGTTTGCCTGGAAGGGGAATGCAGCGGCGGCGTGGAAACCAACTGCAACGACGGCAACGACTGCACCGAGGACGGCTGCAGCGAGGCCACAGGCTGTACATACGTGAACGTAGCCGGTCCGTGTAACGACGGCAGCGCGTGCACTCACCCGGACCTGTGCGCGGACGGGGAGTGTGTACCGGGGCCGGAGGTCTCCTGCGACGACAACAACCCATGCACCGCCGATGCCTGCGAACTCTCCACCGGCTGCACCCATACAGCCCTCGGAGGGGGCTGCGACGACGGGAACGAGTGCACTGCGGGAGACCATTGCGAAGGAGGCTTCTGCATTCCAACCGGGATCACCCAGTGCGACGACAGCAACCTTTGCACCGACGATATCTGCTTGCCCGAGTCTGGCTGTATCCACGAATTCAACGGCGCACCGTGCACCGACAACAACCAGTGCACTGAAGGGGACGCTTGCGAGGCCGGATCCTGCGCCCCGGGCAAAACCGTGGACTGCGACGACGGTAATGCGTGCACCGACGACGCGTGCAATCCGCTGGTGGGCTGCACCCAGGTAAACAACCAGGACCCGTGCGACGACTTTGACCCATGCACCGAAGGTGACGCGTGTTTCGGCGGCCTGTGCGTGGGGGCCTCACCCAAAGAATGCGGTGACGACAACCCCTGCACCGACGACATCTGCATACCCATGGCCGGATGCTCTCACCTGAACAACTCCAACCCGTGCACCGATGACGATGTGTGCACCGCGGCTGACAAGTGCTCAGGTGGAGTTTGCGTTCCCGGCGACACCATCGGATGCGACGACGGCAACGTTTGCACCGACGACTCCTGCGACCCTACTTCGGGCTGTGTACACGCTGCCAACCAAGACCCGTGCGACGACCTGAACACGTGCACGGTGGACGACCAGTGCGAAAACGGTCAGTGCAAAGGCAGCGGTTCGTTGGAGTGCGATGATGACAACCCGTGCACCAAAGATATCTGCCTGCCCGGCGGCGGCTGCCAGCACGAGAACATCGAAGCCGCGTGCAGCGACGGCAATCCGTGCACGGTGAACGACCAATGTGCGGACGGCCTGTGCGTCCCCGGGGTCCTGCTTGATTGCGACGACGGGAATCCGTGCACCGAAGATGCATGCACCGAGGCCGGCGTCTGCGGGCACGAACCGGTGGACACGGAGTGCGACGACGGAAACGAATGCACCATCGGTGACACGTGTGTCGACGGCTGGTGCAAGGCACCCGCAATACTAAATTGCAGCGATGACGACGTGTGCACCAGCGACTATTGCGACCCGGCAATCGGCTGCGTTTTCGAAACCAACACCGCGCCCTGCAATGACGGCAGTGCATGTACCTCCGGCGACACCTGTGCGGAAGGCCTGTGCGTCGGCGAGGTGGTGGTGTGCAACGACAACAACCTTTGCACCGATGATTCGTGCGCCCCCGACTCGGGATGTCTGTTTGTCGCCAACGCCTTGCCCTGCGATGACGGAAATGCGTGCACGACGGACGACCAGTGCGGAGGCGGCCTTTGTCTGCCGGGCGCGGCGCTCGATTGCAACGATGACGACGTGTGCACAACGGACAGTTGCACGCCGCTCGACGGGTGCGTCTTCTCCACGAACACCGCACCCTGCGACGACGGCAATGTGTGCACCACCAGCGACAAGTGTGATGCGGGCGCTTGCATGGGCGGACCGGAACTCGAATGCGACGACGAAAACCTGTGCACAGAGGACGCCTGCGACCCGAACACAGGGTGCACCCACGTTGCCAACGACGAGGTCTGCGACGATGCCGACGTGTGCACCGACGGCGACCTGTGCGTTGACGGCGCATGTGTGCCCGGCCCGGCTCTGGACTGCGAAGACCAGAACGAGTGCACTACCGATAGCTGCGATGCGGTGGACGGCTGCCTCAACGAGGCGGTGGAAGATGGGACGAGCTGCGAGCAAGACGACGGCGATCCGTGCACCGCAGCCACCTGCACTGCGGGGGAATGTGTGGCCACCGGAACCGGGTGGACGCACTACAGCGGGCACTGCTACAAGTACTTCTCGGAAACAAAAACGTGGGGGGATGCGCGCACAGCGTGCCAGGCGGAAGGTGCGGACCTGGTGTCCACCGCTAATTCTGCCGAGAACAGCTTCGCCGTCTCCATCGCGGCCGCAACCTTCTGGACCGGCCTCAACGACCAGGCCTCGGAAGGAAGCTGGAAATGGACCGACGGCAGTCCGTACAACTGGTCCAGTTGGAGTGGCGGCGAACCCAACAACTCGGGCAACGAGGACTGTATGCACGTCTATACGAACAGCCATTGGAACGATCTGCCCTGCAGCGCTTCCGTGGCCTATATGTGCGAGAAGTAGCCCGGCAATCGGGCTGACGGGCCAGCTACGGCGTTTCGTTGCACGGGCAGAGGCGGTATCTGCCCCACACTGTGCTATTGCAGTGGTTCTTGCCGCAAATGGGCGGATAGTTGGGGTGGTCGGTGTACTCGCAGGTGGAGCCGTTGTGCATGGGTGCGGCTTCGTGAGCGGCCACGTTGCCGGGGCCATCCTGACAACCGCAATTGGGACAGCCGGTGGCTTTGCACGCGGTACACGACTGGTCCCATCCTTCGGCCAGAAGCGGTGCGTGGCAGCCGCCGTGGCCGGAGCAGATTTCGTCGCACGTGGGGCAGTTGCCGTTGGTCATCACGGGCCCCTGGTACCAGCAGCGGCCCTTGTAGATCCACCCGCCGTCGCAGGGCTGGGATTCAACGCACTGGCCGTCTACGCACTTCCACCCTTCCTGCCCGCAAGGAGTCTGGTTGGCTACGGGGGGATTGGAGCATCCGTTGGCAAGATCGCACAGGTCTGATGTGCACTCGTTGCCATCTGCGCACGCCGAGTTGTCCGGTGTGTAGTCGCAGCCCCCGCCGGGAATGCAGACGTCCACAGTACAGCCGACGTTGTCGTTGCAGACTACCGGCTCACCGGACGTGCACTCGCCGTCCTGGCAGACGTCGCCCTGGGTACATACCTCGTCATCGTCGCAAGGCACGGAATTGTTGGGGTAGATACAGCCCGCACCCGGATGGCAGGTGTCGTCGGTGCAGACGTTTCCGTCATTGCACACCACCGGACCACCGCCACCGCACAATCCGCCGGAGCAGAACTCGCCCGCGGTACAGGCATCGCCGTCATCGCACTCCAGAGCGTTGTTCATGTGAACGCAGCCGATAAGTCCATTGCAGGAATCTTCGGTGCACGGATTTCCGTCGTCGCAATCATCCCAGCCGCCGCCCTGGCATACCCCGCCGTTGCACGCATCGTCGTACGTGCACTCATTGCCGTCATCGCAGGGTATGGTGTTGGGCTGGAACAGGCAGCCCGTGGCTGGGGAACAGGAATCGTCGGTGCACGGATTGGAATCGTCGCAGGTCAACTCACTTGAGGAAATGCAGCCGCCCAGGTGGCAATGGTCGCCCGTGGTGCAGACATCGCCGTCGTCACAGGGCGAATCGTTGAGCGTGTGTACGCATCCGTTCACCGGGTCGCATCCGTCAGACGTACACACGTTCCCGTCATCACAGTCCAGCAGCGCATCGTGGGTGCACTCGCCCCCTTCGCAATGGTCTCCGGTAGTACATTCGTTCCCGTCGGTGCATGGGAGTTGCGCCGGCTCGTGCAGACAACCGGCGACGGGGCTGCACGAATCATTGGTACATGGATTGCCGTCGTTACAAAGCAGCGCCGGACCCGGGACACAGAGCCCTTCCTGGCAAAAATCGTTGGCGGTGCACGGATCGCCGTCGCTGCACGAGCCATCTATCGCCGCATTCAGGCACTGACCGTCCAATTGGCAACTATCCTTAGTGCAAGCATTGCCGTCGTCGCAGTCAACCAGGCCGGTGGCTGCACAGACACCTTCCGAGCACTGATCCCCCGTGGTGCATGCGTTACCATCATCGCACTGCCCTTCCACATCCTCGTGGTAGCAGCCGGTGGCCGGATCGCACATGTCCGCGGTGCACGGATTGCCGTCGAAGCAGTTGGCCTGCGGCCCGCCCGCGCATGCACCGTCGGCGCACACATCGTTGATGGTGCAAGTGTCGCCATCATCGCAAGCGATTAGGCCTTCCTTCGGCGAAAAACCGCACTCGCCCGTAGCCGGCTCACAGGTTGCCGCAAGACAGGGTGCGTCAGCGCCTTGGGGAAGGGGACAGACCACAGTCGTGTCGGGCTTCACCTGACACAGGTAAGGGAATTTCCCGGTGTCGCAAAACAGGGTGCCGTTGCAGACGTCCCCATCCTCCAATTGGGCGCAGTCCTCATCGGCCTGACATTGGCAGTCCACCGGAAAACCGGTGCACTCGCCCCCGGCGCACTGGTCCGCCACAGTACATACTTCTCCGTCATCGCAGGGCAATGTGTTGGCGTTGAAAAGACAGCCGCCTTCTTCATCGCAGCCGTCGTCGGTGCAAGGGTTTTCGTCGTCGCAATCAACGGCTGTGCCGGCGCACACGCCGTCCTGGCAGTTGTCCGCGATGGTGCACGGGTTGCCATCGATGCACTCTGTGCCGGACAGAGGCAGGTGCTCGCAACCGTCCGCCCCCATACACCCGTCGTCGGTGCAGGGATTGGCATCATCGCACAGGTTAAGATACTCACCTTCCACGGCCACCGGTTCGTCCACCTGGCCGTCGCAATTGTCGTCCTGGCCGTTGCAGGTTTCCATGGCCGGCGTGGCTGCGTCGCAATCCGACAGCCCCGCATCTTCGCACACGCGGATACCGGAACACGTTCCCCACTCGTTCTCCGACTTACAAGGGGTGAACAACCCCAACGCCACTGACTGGGTCGTGCATGGGCAGGCGCCTGCGTCCGCGACACATTGTTGCAGCGTGACACCCGCCACCGTCTGAACCTCCTTGCACGAGAATCCCCATGGGCATTCTTCACCCTCCCCATCCACTCCGGCACATGCTCCGCCACAGAAGTTTTCACCTTCTCCGTACTGCACGCAAACGTCTTCTGCGACGGCCGTTTTGCAGTCGTTGCCATCGGAGCACGGGCGGCACAGGTTGGTGAAATTCGACACGCAAACATAGGTCAGGTCAGGGCCCCCGGCAGCCTGTTGGCACAACCATCCTGAAGGGCACTCCTCCTCGCACTGGACAGTGCAGACCCCTTCGCCCATGTGGTTCACGCACCAGCCCGACAGGCAGTCGGAGTTTTCGAGGCACTTGTCCAGGAAACACCCTTCCCCGGGTGCACAGCCGGAAAGATCCGGCCCCGAGTCAAACACCAACTCCGGCAACGTCTCAGCCACGGGGGTGTCCGGCAGGATCACCACATCGGGCACCCCGGCAACCTCCACCACCTCGTCAACCGGCGTCACGCCGTTATCGGGCTCCAGAAGGGAGGTCCCTCCGTCGGACGAGCACCCCACAAGCAGGACCAGTAATGCAGAAACCGCTAGACTCGAAAACAGCCGCATGCACCCTCCTTTGGGCGCAGCCGTTGGCGCCCGAATCACTATACCAGATCTTGGGGCGCACGAGAATGTTCGGTCTGCCATGACCTTGCCCTCGCTCAGCTTTCGGCTTATTGTGAAAGCCAGCTCAGGAGGAATAGACAATGAGAATGTCCTTGATTGTGTTGACAGCACTGGCCATTTCCGCCTCGGTCTGGGCGTGTTCGGACGACGGTGGAGGCGGCGGCGGTCCGGCCGCGGCGGGGGAGGAGTGTGAATTCGGCCCGAACTGTGCCGACGGCCTCTACTGCATCCTCGAAGGAGGCATAGACGAACCGGGGGTCTGCAAGCAAGTGCCTGCCGAATGTTCCGTCCCGGGTGACTGCGGCGAGTGCATGCAACTGACCGCGGCCTGCCCCGGTCCCAACACCGCGTGCAGTAACTCCACCGACAGCGATTTCAACGTCACCGGAAACCCAACCGTGACGTGTAATTAGGGACGAATCGTATGCCGAGGACGACATGAATTCAGGCCGGATGTTTCTGTTCGCTATCTTTGCCATTGCTGCTGCGGCCGTCGGAGCCTGCGGCGACTCGTCTGATGCGGGAGGGCTTTCACCGGGCGGCGAGGATACGGGGCCCGTCCGACTCTGCTCCGTCGACCCCGCCACATACCCGCTCGTGTCCGGGAAGTTTGTGGGCCGCATGGCCTTCTCCGACACAGACCCCATCACCTTTCCCATTGAGATTGAGTTGGACATCGCCAAGGGAAGAATAGCGGGTGCGCTGGCCTTTAGCGATTCAAAGAACTCATACAAGGGCGAGATCGGTGGCCACCTGAACTCAGGCGCATCACTGAACGGGCATTTCGATGCCTTCTCGGGGGGCACAAAAATCGAGGGCGCATTCTACGGAAACCTCGATGGACGGGGCGGATGTGGGACGTGGACCAATTTCGCAGGCCAGGGCGGACCGTGGATAATCGGCGAGCCGGGTCTGGAGTCTGAGAAACCGGTCCCGTCTCCCCAGCCGATTATCACCTATACCCCCGGCTCCACCGGTTGTACCGGTTGCCGCAGTTACGAGCCGTCTCCCATATCCGGCACCGTGTGCGGCTCCGACATTCGGATCGGCAATGACGGCGACGCTACCCTGGAGTTCTCCATAGAGCTCGACCTCGACTCCGACTTTCTCTACCTCGAACCTCCTCCCGGGAGCTTCACCGTCGAGCCTGGAGAACTTGATGCCGAGTTCCGGATGACCTGCACCGGTCCAGGAGAGGGGCTCATTCTGATCCACAGTAACGACCTTACACCCACCGTTTCCATCGAAATCGGTCATTGGCCCACCGACTACTGATGAAAGGAGTCAATGATTCGCCGGGTCAGTGCGACTGAGTGCCTGCCCAGCGCTCCATCCCCGGCGACTGCGGCGAGTGCATGCAACCAACCGCAGCCGGCCTCGGTCCCAAACCCTAAGCCATCTATCCCTCAAATGGATAGCCATCGCATTCTCCCCAGGGGTAGACCCCGAGAACCATGTCTTCATCGGCGGTGGTGAGGATACGGTCGGTGCAGGTGCCGAATTCGCAGTCGGTGGTCACTGTGCCGTCGGGGCAGGGGTTGTCTTCCACCGCGTAGGCTCCGTTGGGGAATTCGCTGACGTCATTGGCGAACTCGTAGGAAGCGAATTTATACGTGTGGTCTGCGTCCGGGGCCAGGCATACGGCCACTCGGAACAGTCTGGTCGCCGGAATTCGCTCCATCACGATACCGGGCCAGAAGCCTTCCCCGTCGAAAGAGCCCTGCAGCGCGATGACGTTGGCCATGGCCAACTCCCACACCTCGGCGAGATCGGTGTAAAAAACCACCTTCACCTTTGGTGACTCGCACGATTCGACCGTGTCGGAAGGCGGGCTGCCCACCGGGCACTGGCCGCACAACCCATCACCGCAGTTGCCGAAACAGGCGTTGATGGTTTGATCCTCCATGCCGGTATTGAAGGAGCGGTCAAAGTAGGGGTCGGTCGCGCACGGTTGGCCTGCAATGTTCTCTTTGCACGACCAGTTCTCGCACACGTCGCTGGTGTAAGTGTACGCGGTGGTGAGCCCCGGCGGCAGGGTGACGGAGACGGTCCACACGTCGTCGCCGTCCGGGTCTTCCATTGGATAGTCACCGGGCATGCCGAAGGTCTCCCCACCGGCGATCTGAGGCGCCACGACGTCGCCGGTGCACGACATGTCGACATTGAACGTGATGGTGACGTTATTCATGCAGGACCCGTCGTCCACGGTGGCCGTTGGATCGTAGTTAAGGGCTTCAGGGTCGGTGCAGCCAGGAATTTCTTCCACCTCGTCGGGGCTGGTCTCCGGCTTCACCGCCAAGTCCGAAACGACTTCGGGCACTGCGATCTCAGCAGTGTCCTCCACCACATCGACCGACTCGCTCAAGTCGTCTGGCACCACCTCTGCCGCGGCACCTTCGTCGGTGGTTTTCGGCGGCTGCAGTTGGGGGTCGAATGCATTGATATGGTAGTCGCATCCCGCCATGAAGAAGAAGAACACCAACACAACGGGAAACACCGGTCGAAGGGGTTGGTTCATGTCGGCTCCCAAGCTCCTAGA
>CAZVFX010000157.1:0-13485 GCA_964626565.1 uncultured Myxococcales bacterium | reverse complement strand
CACTGACCCGGCCCACGTAAAGGGTGAGCCCCACGAAAACCAGGAACACTACCAGCAGCGCTCTTTGCAATGTGATTTCCATAACCGCCTCCTCATTCACCAGGTCTAGTCGCATGAAGCGTCTCTGGCTTACACCCACAGTAGGAATCAGTTGCCGCCAGAACAACCGAGGGCAATCGAAAGATGAATGGGGACAGACCTCAATACCTGCGGTAGGTTTGCACTGGTAACATTTGCGAGACTGGCGGCTCTGTGGTAGTGTGCAGTTCCTTTTCAGGGGACCCGGAGGGGACCATGAACGACTTTCTTTTTATCGTACTTCTAATCGGCGCCTGGGTATTTGTCCAAGCCTACCTGCTGCCCCGCCTCGGGGTTCCTACGTGAGCTCACCCCAGGCATCGGCCGGGTCCGGCCGAAGACGAACAGTTCCCGCAGGGAAGAGTGATCAAGCCTCGCACAGAGACTAACTCGTGCTGTAAGCCCCAGAGTCCCCCGGGCCGCTAGCCCCCAACATCTGCAATCAGTGTCGGTATCGAGGCCCCCCGGGCGTCCCGGCGAAGGCCATCCAGTTTCTCCCGGTCCGACTGAATTTGCTCCGCAAGCCGGCGACACTCGTCCCATCCGCCCGGTTGGAACGTTTTTTCTTGCTGCGGTAGAAGCTGTGGCCCCATCCGTTCGCGGACCCTGAAGGCCCGGCCACGCAGGGTGAGCGTGTCCGGCAGTTGCCAATCCCATTCCGCGACCCTGTCGGTTCCCCACTCAGTCAAGCTTTCCAGCGCTTCCCGGACCAGCACGCTATGACGCAGCTCCGGGTCGCGGTCCTTGTCGACCCGCCAGAAACCGGAAGGGGCCAGGGAGCCGGCGAACCCGGGGGACGCCAACTCCCCGGAAGGGTGCTCACATTCCGAGAGGATATGGTGCAACTCATGGCCGGTAAGGCCGAACGCGGTAGCAACGAGGGCATCTGCCATGCAGCGGAGCCGCAGCCGCTCATGGGGAGATTTCGCCCACCACTCTTGCCACGGCCTGTCTGCCAGATGTGGAAAGTGCGCGAGCATCTCCAACCATAACGAAGAAAACGCGGCGTGACCGCAATTCAGGCGCAGGCAGAGCAACGGCAGCGTATCCCTCATTCCCGGGGCGTCCGGAAAAGGGAGGGGGAGACGGGCCAAATGGTGACGGTCCAGATGGGTTCCGCTGCATATCGTGCGAGCCGCAAAATCGACGCAGAACGAGTTCAATGCACCGACCAGAGCCAGCGCCTCGAGCGACGATCCCACCTGGAGCACCGCCGCGTTGTCGCTACACGGTACGTCCGGGACGATTGCGGCGATAGCTGTCCTGACATCGGTATTGCGTGCGATCCGCCTCACCGCCACTTTGGGCCCGGGTACAGCCTTGCCTGAGGCTGCATATTGCTCGTCCGCCATGAGGAACCGGGGTCGGGGCTGCTTGAACGGTTCAAACTGCCCCACCATCGCGCCGTGAGTCACCGGATAGGCGACCTCATCGCCCCTTCGCCAGAGGCCCGTTTCGTCGGGTGCGAAACCTCGCTTCTCCCACCATTCCACAGACTTCAGCGTGTCGGAAGCGTTTCCGGAGTCAAACTCCCGCGCATACCTTCCTTGCCAAGCGCCCGCGGGCGGAAACAGGCGCGTGCCGCGCTTCAGCAGCGCCGCGAGGACTTCCAGGTGTCGAGGTGAATTCACCTCCGCGAATGCACCGAATTCGGGACTCACCGCCCGAGCCGCGGCCAGAGGGTAGGGAAAAGCGATCTCCTCGCCTCGCTCCCAGGCCGAAGGCTCACGAACCATGAACGCGGCCTTTACCGCTTGAGTAGCCCCCCCTTTCTCTGCGACCAACACACAGAACTTGAAACTGCGATGGATATCGAACACACCCTTCTTGTTCTCGAATCCAACCAGCCACTCGAGGCGGCACTCATTCACCAGCAACTCCCGCAGGGCGGAGGTTCCCCGATCGCTATAGATTCCCGAGGGCAAGACCAGGCCCAATCGTCCCCCATCTCGGCACAAGGAGTGAGCCATTTCCGTGAACAGCTTGTACTTGTTTATGTCCGCCGCCCCCTGCCTCCGGAACGGCCGGAGCGCCGATTCTCCGCCCACCGAGAGCGCAGCGTTCAGCGCGTTTTCGAAGCGACCGGCCGGCTGATGCGAATTCAAAAACCAGTTGGACAGCGCCCGGAATTGCTCGTTGTAATCCAGCCACTCCTTCTCTACTTCGGGCGACCGCTCGAACAACTGCCGGCGGACCGCACCGGCCTCCCCGGCTCGAAGGATCCTGTACACCGGATCATGACGAGGAAAAAACTCGCCCGCTCCAGGCTTAGCCACGTCCCACGGCGGATTGGCGAGGAGAGCATCAAACCCCCCCTTCCGGTCCTTGAACACGTCGGGGAACTCCAGTTGCCAGTGAAAAAAGGAGGTGGCCCGCCCCGCACCCCGCTTGTTGTTCATCGACCTCCCCTGGTGCCGGTAGAAATCGAGGGGCCCGGGCGCATCCCCGGCCTCCTCCGCCTTCCAGAACCACAGCCTGCACCAGTTGTCCAGTCGGTTCCTCATCTCCTGCACAGCAGAAGAATTCACAAACGAGCGCCGGTACAGCTCCCGCTTACGGTCGGGGAGTTGCACCGGGAGAAAGTGAATCTCCTGCATGAGTTGACCGAGAGAGCGCTGAAAGCTCTCTATGCGGTGACGGTCCTTGACGAACGGAAGCAGTGGAGACCTCGCCTCGTTGATGACCATGGCCATCTCCGACGCCACACTCTGCGCCTTCTGCTTCAGCTTGTTCGTGCGTCTCCGGGGGGGATAATGCACCCCTTCCCGGTGGCTCAAATCGCCTCCGCCTCTCTTCCAAGCCGCAGCAGGATAGACTGGCAGGTCCTCATATCGGCATCCTATGAGGGAGTTGCCACATTTCAGCTTGTGGTCGAGGAATGTAAACGGAAGTCGGTGGTCCATGGTCTCCAGCCAGAGGCTCAGGCGCGCCAGTTCAACGGTGAGAGCATCGAGGTCCACGCCGTAGATGCAGTTCTCGACCACGTGCCGTTTTGCATGTGCCTCGAGCAGGCCGTCGAACTCAGGCTCACCGGGACGCCCGGGAAGGTCGAACTCCAGACCGGGGCGCAATGAAACCAGGGTTGCCCCTCCCTTGCCCTCCTCGCCCGTCATCGGGGTCAGCCGCCCGTGCGCTTTTAGCGCGCCCAACATCTGGCCGGTCAGGAACCCGAGGGCCGCCACGAGAAAAGAGCCCGACCCCATGGCCGGGTCACACACCTTCAGGCCCAGAATCTCCTCTGGTGTGCGGACCTCGCCCCCCTGGCTCCGGCAGAGGGGCTCCAGCACCCGCCGCACGGTAGGCGCTGTCAGCGTGGAAGGGGTATAGAAAACACCACCGCTTTTTCTGGTCCCATCGTGCCGAACCAGATACAGCTCCCCGGGGCGAATATGGTCGACAAACAAAGGCCCGGCAACCCCCAGCCTCAAACCAACGGCACGAGCCCACTGCCGCGCCTTCGAAGCCGACTCCTGGCCGCTTTCCTGCCCCGGAGTCTCATCGGATGCCGATGGTTCTTTTTCGCTCTGCCTGCTCCGTCGGGCCGCCACCTTGACCGACAGGAGCTTCCTCAACTTGTCGTCGGGAAGAGACTCCAGGATTGAGAGCGGGACCACGGTGCGGCGCGGGTTATTGAGAACCAGGAGCGTCTCGCCGGCCGCAGCCCTCTTCAGCGAATAATCAAGTAACGCTTCGTATAGGGACCCGATGAATTGGGTCCGGGCAAAACGGCCCTCACCACCCTGCCCGACTGCGCATTGCAACGCACTGAGAATGCGGCTGACAGCAAGGTCGTCGGGGCAATGGCAGGGGCGCTCAAACATGGCCAGCGCCCGCTCGCCCTCGTCGGCTGAATCGGACTTGGCCGGCCGAAACAACTCGCCGCCGTAGGCGCGGGAAGCGAGCGCCGGGTGGGAACTGCCCTCATAAATCAACCTGAACAGGGCACACAGGGCTGGCCAGGCAGTATAGTGAGCCGCCAGCCCGCCCGGCGCCCTCACTGCCGCGTCGGCCAGTCTGTCCGACAGAGTGCTCAGTGAATAGGATGCGTCGTAGAACCGGTTGCCCACGGGCAACAGCCGCCGCTCCTCGGCAAACATTACCGTCACCAGCCGCATGACGATCCTCACGGCCGCCCTATACAGGCCGTCCACCCCCACCTTCTCTTCCCCATGCTCAAACTCGGGGGTGCTGCGCACCAGCACTTCAACCGCGTCCCTGGCCGACTCCCCCGCCCGTTTTCTGCTTCGAACATTCATCCGTTTCCCTCCTTCAAGCGTCGTCCAGAATCACCGCCGCCGCTTCAAGCGCGACAGTGACCGGACCTGCCGCCGTGTACTCAGCCGGAATCACTCGTTTCAGCAGCCTCTCTTCCTCTCTCTCTAGATGCATCTCCAGCCGCCGCAACCCCGCGTGGCGACGCCCGATTTCACGCTCCAGCGCCGCTATCTCCCCGTGGACAAAGCGCGCCACCGAGGGCAACAGCAACCCCAGCGAATCCCGCTGATTGAGCAGCCCCTGCCAACGACTCACCAGGTTTGCGTCTCCCCGGCTTCCCGCGGCCTTGGCCAGCTCCGCGCGACGGTGCGCAAAAGCTTCCTTCAGACAGGCCGCCTGCGACTCCTTCCTTTCCTGGAGCACCTTTGCTAGCGCGAGGTCGGCGTGGTCGCGATATTCGCTCATAAACCGCTCCACCCACGTTTCGGTCGCGGCCCAAACACTCCGGGCCTGCTGCACCGCCCCGGCGGTGACCGGGCGTGATGCGGGAACAACAGTGACCGCATCGACCAGCAACTCCAGCAGGCCCGGTGGCTGGAACCTCTCCTCCAACAATCGCCAAATACCCCGCCGGGCCAGAAATGCCAGAGAAGGCGAGACCCACGAGTGAAGGGGATACCCCAACGAATTGTCCACACTGATGCTCACGAACAGCAGCAGCGCGGCGTCAACCCCGAGCGGGAGTGGGTGGCTGTGCACGGTCCAACGGCTATCCGCCCGCAACTGAACCAGGCGCGCCGCCCACTGCAGTACTTGCGGGAACAGAGGGGCCGCCCCCTCGTTGTGCCCGCTGCCCACCAGCTCAGACAGACTGACGCGGGCTTCCCTGGTAAGCCCGGAAATTGCGTACCCGCCCATTTCGGGCCCCGGCACCACCCTGGCGTCGGGGCTGCGGACCCGAAGCCCTTGCTCCAAAATCGCGGTAACCTCGGTCGCGTTGAGCCCCACAAGTCGACGGGTCACTCGCAACGCTTCAGCCAGAGAACTTGCCTCCTCGCGGGCGCACGCCCCCGGGGGGCGGACGGCTTCGCTGCCCGAGGACGGAGGCGCAGGAAACAAGGCCGTTTGCAGGTCGTGGGAAATGCCAAGAGGTGGTGCGCTGAGCACCGCGGTGGCCCGCCCCAGATCCCGCTCCATGCGCTCAGCCTTCTCCGAGACCGTGGCCATAAGACGAGCCGCAGCCTCGTCCCCCGGAGCGAAGTGAAACGCTTTAACCTTCCGACGCTGCCCGTGGCGGTCGAGCCGGCCAAGCCGCTGCTCCAGCCGTGCCGGATTCCATGGAATGTCGTAGTGAAACAGGTAGCGGCAGGACATGTGAAGGTTCAACCCCTCAGAGCCTACGTCGGTAGTCAGTAGTATCAACGCTTCGGCCGAGCCGCGGGTGAACTGTTCCACCACCGAGATTCGCTCAGATTCCCGCAAATCACCGTGGAGCGCGAGAATCTTCACCCTGTCGCCGGCAAACTCAGCAGTTAGAAGTTGCAGCAGGTAGTCAAGAGTCGTTCGGTACTCGGTGAAGACCACCGCGGTCTCCGGCGGGCTACCCGGCTCGTCGAGGCGCAGGTGGGCCCGCAGCCATGCGGCGAAACAGTCGTACCGAGCGTCCTCGGTGGGAGAAACGGGCTTTGCTCCCCTGGCATCGACACCGAGGCCGGCAAGAGCATCGCAGATCTCTGTTATGTCACCGGCGACGTTCGGATAGCACCGCCTCATCCATCTCCCGATGGTGCAGGCCGTTGAGAGCCAACGCCGGTCTGCTGAGCTTTCGTCCGGAGCCGGTTCTCCTGCCTTTCGGGATGCCCTGGCCACCGCCCCGCTCCGGGCCGAAAGGCCGCCTTCCAGCCCTTCCAGGAGCGCCCGGAAGCTGGCCGAAAAAGCAGGCGCCGACGAGAGCAGACGCTTGCCCAGCACTTCGATGGCCAGGGCAGGAGTGTGCCGTCCCTCCGGGCCCGGCAGAGCGCCCCAGCCCAGCAGGCGGCGCCGCAACGCGTTGACCGCGGCGAACAAGGCTAGCTCCCGAGAGTTGAAGGCCGGAAGAAGGGCGCTGATCACCCTTCCCGGACTGGCCCCGGGTGGCCTTACTTCGTGCTTGAGGCGCCGGACAACCGCTCCCGGAACCCTGGCCTCCTGCTCCAGCGTGGGAAGGGAGGTCCTGGTAAAGGAGGAAGGATCCAGAATCTCCAGAAGCCCGTGAAAAGACGAAGGATAGCCGTTGTGCGGAGTCGCGGTAATGAACAACCGGTGCTCAAACCACTGCGTCAGCCTCCGAAGCATGTTTGTCAGCTCACTGTCTTCACCGTGGGGATTCGGAGTCAGGTTGTGTACTTCGTCGACGATAAGCAGATCCCACGGCAACTGGGGCTTCGCCAGCGAATCGCAAGAGCGCAGGAACTGCTCCATTACGCTGGCCTGCCTCAGGTAGTAGTAGGAGGCGATGATCCGGTCGTACGATTTCCAGGGGGTTGCCTCCTTTCCGGCGGCCTGCGCCAGCCGCCGGGAGCCGGGCCCATCCACCAGTTGGAAGCCGAGCCCGAACTTGTCCGCCAGTTCCTGTTGCCACTGCCGCCTGAGTCCGGGCGGACAAAGCACCAGCACCCGACGGATACGCCGACGAATCAGCAGTTCGCTGACAATCAGCCCGGCCTCCACCGTCTTGCCCAGGCCCACGTCATCGGCGATGAGCAGTCTGATGCGAGGCATCTCCAAGGCCATCTCCAAAGGCACCAACTGGTACCCCTCGAGGGAGACGGCGGCAAGGGCCGGCCCCAGAACGAGAGCCTGTTCCGGCGCGCCCGGCATACCGGGAAGGGGAAGAGCCGAGTTCCACTGCGCGGTGCGGACCAGGGAGTGGAACTCGGCTGGTGGCAGGGGAGGGGAACCCGCCACGTTCGGGTGCACTATCCGGCGAGCCGATGGATTCTCCACCTCCCAAAGCAGCCAATCGCTTTGAGGCTCGCGAGCATCATCGTACTCCACGCGCACAAGATGTCCCGGGCCCGCGTCATCGCCCGAAAAGGGCTGCACCTGGCGCACCACGCCCCGACGGTTGCGCACCAGCACCGGGGTGTGCTCTCGGGGCACGCCTTCCCCGCCTTTTTGGGGGAGACATTTGCGCGCTGATGTAGGATTTGCCTCTGCCTGCATCGAACTCCTCTTTTTTGGGATGTCCCAATAGTGTTATCGGGAGTTCGCACACCAGATGGCCAAATTATTTGCACTTTGGATGAACTTTTTTTTGCTTCCCTGGGAGATTTATCTCCCGGGAAGGCCTAAACGTGAAATATTTCTAGAAGTTGGTCGAGGCCGATACGCCGGAATCGCCGGGGTCGCCGTTGTTTCCAATTGATGGCCCGCCTGCTCCACCGCCGCCGGCAGACCCCAATGCACAGGTATTACCGGGAGCCTTATAGGAACTGAGATCCTTGTTGCCCTGGCCCCAGGCGTAGACACAGTAGGAGACGCCGCCGCAGCCGCCACCACCGCCGCCGCCATGACCACCCGTGCCGCCGTCGCCGCCAGTACCACCGCCGTTGGCACACCAGGCGCTGCCGCTGCCCGGGGCTCCGCCGGTCGCACCGGTGCCACCCACACCGCCGGTGCCGCCGTTGGCGCCATAGCCACCCGCACCGCCGAAGCCTCCTTCGATGAAGTTACCGGTGATTGTGGGGATCGATGAAGGCGGAATGGAGAAGTAGACAAACACACCAAACGAACCGCCACCGCCACTGCCGCCGCCACCACCCGTGCCGTGGCATCCGCCACTGCCGGCACCGCCGCCAGTGCCGCCGATATGATCGTTGCAGCCCCACGGATTGACTACGTCCGCGCCGCCGCCACCGCCGCCACCGCCACCGCCGCCGCCGGGAGCGCCGGTTCCGCCACTAGTGCCGATGTACGACTGCCAGAAACCGTTGACCACCGAACCGGCTCCCTGGGAGCATCCCCCGCCGGTAGTGCCGTTCTGGCCGTTGGAACCCTTATACCCGTCACCACCCTCCATGGGGTGATTCTCGGTGGGCACGTTGCAAAGACCGCAGTTCTGCGTGATCTGCCCATCCCAGCCCGCCTGGCCTCCGTCACCGCCGCCGGCGCCACTGCCGTCATTGCCGAATTCTGCGGCCTGGGGGTTGCCGTAGGCGGGGCAGTAGCTGTCGCCCCCTTTGCCCCCGGCCACACTGGAGCCTGAGCAAATACGCTGGCCACCACCGCCGCCGTCCTTCACCTTGCCTACGTTGCAGATCTTGGAACTGTAATAGAACGCGGGTTGGCCGGCACTGCCGGAATTGCCGTCCTGCCCGTCGGAACCATTGTCCCCGGGCTGTCCTACGCCGCCGTTGCCGGCCACGACGTGGTTGTTCGAGAGCTTCAAGCCCTGGGTAGTGTCCTTGATATAGATGGAGTAGCTGCTGCCCCCGGCTCCGTTGTTGTTATGGCCGAAGATGGTGAATCCGTCCACGACGGTTGAATTTGCAGCACCGCCTAACGACACTGCGTTGATGGCCCCGGGAAGCTGCTGAGTGAAACTCTTGCCCATGATGACAGTTTCATACAGCACGATGTTGCGCTGCATGAAGTCGGAAGAGTAGCCGCCGTACACCTGTACGCCCTGCTTCAGTTTCACCGACTCAGAGTAGACCCCGGTGGCCACGTAGACATCCCGCTTGCCGGTCGCCGCAGCCTCGTCAACCGCAGCTTGAATAGTAAGCATCGGCTGGTCAATGGCTCCCGAACTTTGATCAGAGCCGTTCTTGGCTACAAACACGGAGTTGTCCAGTTCTCCGTCTACACCGTCGCAATTCTGGTCGATGCCGTCCGGCTTGTCCTGCGCCCCGGCGTACTGGCACTCGCAGCCATCGGCCGGGTTGGAGTTGACATCGTGGAAGCCGTTCTGACACTCCATTACGCAGTCCGGGACCGGCTTGGACCCGTCGCACACCCCGCTGGCATTGGGGTACACGAGGAACGTGCAGTTGTTGCCGCACTGGCCGCAGTTGGTGTTGCCCACGTACTTGCCGTTCACCAGGAAGCCGTCGTCATTCACTCCGTTGCAGTCGTTGTCCTGGCCGTCGCATACCTCCTCGGGCAACTCGCAATCGGACCAGCCCTCCGCAGTACAGAACTCGGTGCCATAGCAGGTAACGAAGGGTTCCCCGGGGACAGGATTTGGAGGCCAGGTCGCCGAACAACTCTTACTCAAGTCCGGATTGGAGCCGTCGCAGGTACAGGCGTTGGTTTCCGGCATGCACTGCTTGTCTCCGTCATATGATTCGCAGGTATACCCGGACGGACAGTCCTGAGCATCTTCGCAGTGCTTCGAACAGAATTTCCCGTCCGCAAGCTGCACACACTTGGCACCGGACAACACGCAGTTGTCGTCGGTAGAGCAAGGCTCGCAAAGATTTGCGGTGTCAGGGATGCACTGGAATTCGTTGAGCTTGAAGTAGCCGTCGTCACACGACTCCACCACACACTGCGGCGTCTCCTTCGTATCATCGCACTTGGCCACCGCGTTGGGAAAGCCGGCCTCGCAAGAAATGGTGCAGGAGCCGCAGTGGGCCATCGCGTTGTATTTGCCTTCCGCATTCTTGAAATCTTCGTCCACGCCGTCGGCGCAATCGTTGTCAATGTAGTCGCAGATGTCTTCGCCGGGCTCAGGCGCCTGGCAGATCCACCCCACATTTCCCATGCACACCGCCACTCCGCTGCACTGACCCCAGGCATTGGTGATGTCGCAGGGCATGGCCTGGGGAAGGCCATCGTCGATCATCCCGTTGCAGTCGTCGTCGACACCGTTGCACGACTCAATCGCAGGAACCAGCGCGTCGCAATCGGACCAACCGTCATCCGGGTCGCAGGTCTGGAATCCAAAGCACGTGCCCACAAAATTGCTGGTCGAGCAACTCCGCTTGGTGCCAACGGTAAACGAGTTGCACTCACAGCTCCCGGACGTGGGCTGGCACAGCTTGCCCTTGCCGGGGTACATGATGCACTCGGTTTCGCCGCCACATTCGGCATTGCCGGAGCATTGCGCAGCGCAGCGCATAGCGCCATCGATGTCTACGCACAGCGAACCGACGCAGTCCGCATCCACTTCGCACACCTGGCAGGTTGTGTCAGGCGGCACCACGCACTGGAAGGGGCTCACCTGGAAGTAATCATCATCGCACTGAGCGACCACACACTTTGGAATAAGGTAGGTCGGGTCGCATTCGCCGGTAGCATGGGGGATCGCATCAAGGCAACCGTTGTTGCAGGTACCGCAATGAGAATCGAGATAGTACTTCTCGTCCTCCTGCTTGAACTCCTCATCCACCTGGCCGTCGCAATCGTTGTCCTGGTAGTCACAGATCTCCGTAGAAGGCTCCGGCGCCTGGCACACCCAGCCGGCAATCCCGGTGCATACCGAAACCCCCGGGCAGGTCCCGAAATCATTGCTCTTCTCACAAGGCTGCGTGGGCGGCAATGCGTCGTCGATAAGCCCGTTGCAGTCGTTGTCTATGCCGTCACAAATCTCCGGCACCGGCGGCGACGCATCGCAGGGCGTCCACCCCACATCCGGGTCACAGGTTTCGAATCCGAAGCAGGTACCGAGATCGTTGGCCATTGAGCAGCTACGCTTCACGCCCGCATTCTCCGCACTACACTCGCAACTCGCAGTGTCGGGGACACAGGTGTCACCAAAGGGCGGGATCTCCTCGCAATGGTACCCCTCGCCGCACTGACCATCGTCACATGCGCTCAGGCAGTAGGCGCCAAGATCGAGCGGAATGCACTTGTCGAAGTAACAGTCCCCGTCGGTTTCGCACTCCTTGCACTGCACGTCGGGAGGAAGAATGCACTGGAATTCATTGAGCTTGAAGAAACCCGGAAAACACTCCTGGATCTTGCACTCGGGGGTCGCGATATCCACGTCACAGTAGGCCACTCCGTTGGGCAGCGAACCTTCGCAGTCCTCGTTGCAGGTGCCGCAATGATGGAGGGTCCCATACTTGCCGTTGATGATGAAATCCTCGTCGACTTCGCCATTGCAGTCGTTGTCCTTGAAGTCGCACGACTCCGGCTCCGGCTTCTGCGCGTCGCAAACCCAACCCTGGCCCCCCAGGCACACTTCCTGCCCTTCGCAAGTCCCTATTCCGGGTTCCTCCAACTCGCACGGCTGACTGGGCGGCAAGCCATCGTCGGGGACCGCGTTGCAGTCATTGTCCACACCGTCACAAACCTCCGCCTCGGCCTCTCCCGCAGTACAGTCCACCCAACCTATCTCCGGGTCGCACACCTCGAAGCCGTAGCACGTTCCAAACCCGTTTGCAGAACTACACGGCTTGGTGGCTCCAGCAGTATCCTTACTGCAGTCGCAGGAACCGCTCACAGGTACGCACCACTTGCCGGAAAGATCGTCCATGGCAAGGCATTCGAATGTGTCGGGACAAGGATTAATCGCACAACTCTGGGTACAGTATTGGCCACCGAAAATAGTGACGCACTTGCCTCCCTCGCAACCGAGGTCGTTGAGGCACGGCTTGCACAGGGTCTGCCCTTCGGGCATGCACTGGAAATCGTTGAGTTTGTAGTACCCCTCTTCACACTCCTCCACAACACACTGGGCCGACCCGCCGGTTGAATCGCAAATCGCGGTGGCATTGTTAATGGCGCCGGTACAATCTACGTTACAGGTGCCGCAATGGTTGTGGTGAGTATACAGGCCGTCGGTCTTGTAATCCTCGTCGACCTCTCCGTCGCAGTTGTTGTCCTTGAAATCGCAAATCTCCGGCTCCGGCACCGCCGCGTTGCAAACCCAACCGAACGGGCCGTTGCAAACCGACATGCCGGCACAGGTACCGACACCATCCACGGTGTTTTCGCACTCCATCGACTCCGGAACCTCCTCATCGAAAAGGCCGTCGCAGTCGTTGTCCTTGCCGTCACAGCTTTCCCCTTCCGGCTCAGGTGCGTTGCACTCCACCCAACCCACGGCAGAATCGCATTTCTCATAGCCGACGCAGGCACCAAAATCGTTCTCCTTGGTGCAGGGACGAAGTTGCCCCTCGGTGTTCGAGGTGCATTCGCAAGACCCGCTGTCGGGAAGGCACACCTCCATTGAGACTTCGTTCTTGATGATGCCCTGGCAAGAGAAACTGGCAGGACACGGGGACTTGGGATCGCATTGGTAGGCGCAATAGCTGGCTTCGTCCAGTTCCACACAGACACCGCCCCCGCACTGGCTGTCCGCAGCACAGGGATAGCACAGCTTCTTCGACTGAGGCACACACAGGAACACCATGTCCACACCAAACCCGCTCAACCCCTTGCAATGCCAGCCCTCCGGACACTCTTCAAAACAAGTGTCGGTACATACGAAACCGAACGGCCCTTCCACGCAGTAACCGGAACCACACTCGAGGTTGGATTCGCACGGACAGCCGAACTCGTAGGGAGCCTCCATACATTCACCGGCCAAGTCCACCGACGGAATGTCGTAATCCCCAAGCTTCCACCCGTCGAAGCTGAATTCGTCATCCTCCTTCTTCACGTCCTCACCGGGATTACCGTCAGCTTTCTTACCCAGGTCATCCACAATCCCGGGATCTTTCGTTTCGGTCTTGCTGGAGGGAGAACATCCAAACAGCCCCGCCCCGTAAGTGAGCACGCTAAATACAACCAGAAGGATTCTCCAATATCTCATACTCGGCTCCCTGTGAAATACCGATTCTTAGACTCAGGCCGTCAAAAAGACAAAAAGCTGCCCTATATTATAATCACTTTACCATGCCTCTACAAAGGGGGAAAAAAAGGCGAAAGCCAACACTCCCCGAATCCCAACACAACAAATACACCCACCAGGGACGCCCAAACAACCGGCAAACAACAGGGACGGAGGGCCAAATCCCGCCCGCGAACTGCAAGGGACGGGGGGCGTATTCTTGCCCCGCGAACGGCAGGGGACGGGGGGCGTATTCTTGCCCCGCGAACTGCAGGGGACGGGGGGCGAAAATACGCCCCAGCGCCGCTCGACGACAAAATGTCGAATTAATGGTACAGATCTTTTCAAACTCACGATAATAGTAGAGAAGCCAACAAAAAAAGAGGGAGGTGCAACGATGCGGTACACACGTGATTTTACTTTGCCGGCTA
>CAZVFX010000156.1:0-13896 GCA_964626565.1 uncultured Myxococcales bacterium | reverse complement strand
TCTAGTGGCATCTTGCTTGCATATACTGCTGAGCATTGAATCCAACGGAGGAAGTCACATGCGAAGCATCACCATCGTAACGACAATTGCAATGACCATAACGCTCGCCGCTTCAGCCTATGCGCAGGGCAAGCCCGCGGCCAACGACGTCTGGACCGAGCGGCCGCTGGCTATCGAAGCCCACGCCGGGGTAGGGACACCTTACGGCCTCGGCGGTTTGGCCGTCGACTACACTCCAATTCGCTGGCTGTCCCTCAACGCCGGCGCCGGCGCGGGCATGGACGGATTGCAATCTGCCCTTATGCTGCGTACAAGGTACCCGTTCGGCCGGTTTGCGCCCACCCTCTCGGGCGGAATATCGTACGGCGACTTCAAGGAATACGGCGGCTTCTTTCACGATGTCAGACAGACGGTTGACGGAGCAGTGTGGACAAAAGTGGACCTGGGGTTGGAGTACCTGTGCTCCGGCGGCATTAGAGTGAGGGCATACGGTGGCATGGGCACAACGCTAGCGGCTGCAGAATGCCGCGGGGCCGACGACACCGGCGGTTCTCCGAAGTGCTCAGGCGAAGGGATCGAAATGTTGTACGGAGGCCTGGCTGTGGGCTATGGCTTCTAAGGCTTGACCAACCGGCAGGCGCCTTTGTCGCCAGTTTTGCACTCCTTTTCAAGCAGGTCTGTCCCCAACTTCCCGTACTTCTCCGCCTGCTCCTTTTCCCCGGCGGCTGTGCTCCATTCAGCCAGGGCCAGACAGCACTCCCCGTCCCCGATCTTTTCGCAGCATTCCGCGGTCTGCTTACGACCGGCGGAGGCAAGTTTCTTCGCCTCCTGCTCATCTTGCGCCCAGAGTAGCGCAGCCGCTTTGACGCAACCAGCCCACTCACCCGATTTGCACGCCAGACGGTAGTAGGCTGCGGCCGCAGCCGCGTCCTTGTTGGCTATCATGGCGACGGTGCCCGCGTTGAAACAGGCCGTGGACGCCCCTTCCTGCCCTTCCGACTTGCATGCCTGATCGAAGGTCTTTGCCGCACTCTTGAATTCTCCGCGCCCGAAAGCATACCAGCCGGCCATGTTGCAGCCATCGAGTATGCCCCCGGCGCAAGCCTGCTTCGCCAATTCCTCAGCACCGGCGTGGTCCTTCGTCCCACCGCCCCCGTATTTGACCAGGACGGCAAGTTCGTAGCAAGAAGGTGCGTACTTCTGTTCGCACGCCCCCGCATACAATTCCATCGCCTTCTTCACCCCTTCCTCCGTTTGCTCCTCCCACCACATTACCGCGGCGTTGTGGCAGCTTTCGGAGTCACCCTTGCTGCAGGCTTTCCCGGCATACTCACGGGCTTTCCCACGGTCAGCTTCAACCCCCTCTCCCAGGTAGTACAACATGGACACGCCGCCACACCCCAAGGCCTCTCCCAACTCGCAGCCCTTCTCAAAGAACTCCATGGCGCGGGCAGGATCCTTGGGACCCATGTGGCCCTCGTACCAGAACAGGCCAAGTTTCGTGCAGGCCATCGCGTCGCCGCGCTTGCATTTCCGGGCGAAAGTGTCCCGATTCTCAAAGGACCTGCCGGGCCCTATTTGCGCCAGAGCGGTCGAAGCGAACAGAAACACAGTCAGTAGGGTAACGACTCTTATCACCAGGCCCTCCGCAAATTAGCGCAAGAACAGCTTGCCGATCTGATAGTAGGAAATCTCCCCCGGATCGCCGGAATCGCCACCCATGAGGCTCTTCAGGGGCGTGAGGTTGGTCCCCTTGATCAAGGTCAGATGATCCTCACGCCATACGTTGTCATTGTGATTGCATTCGAAGGGAATGCCCAGCACGGCAAAGGGGCACAGAGCAAGGCCCCAGATGTTTACGAAGTGGGTCTCCGCACCACCACAGTCCATGTCCGAGCCAAAGCACTTCTTGGAGAAGGTCTGGGTGATCTCCCCTGCGGCGTCTGCCAGCACGATGACAGTAGCATCCGGAAGCTCGTAGTTCACGTCGAACACTTTGCAGTCGTGGTTTTCACAGTTGCTGTCGCCCGACCACTCCTCCCTATCATGAGACACCACGATCCAGCCCCCGCCATCGGTTTCCATGTCGCAGTAGACTGTGAAAGGCGCTTCCCCTTCCGGGCCATCGGGGTCGATGGCATATTCGCCGCTGGCAAGGCCGGGATCGGCATCCAGAAGCTCCTGACAGTCGCTCCAGATGCAACCTCCATCCAGGTCCACCTGCCCGTCACAATTGTCGTCTAGGCCGTTGTAGCACACTTCTTCCTGGTCGTGATTTACTTCCGGGTTCAATGGTCCGCAATCGGTTTCATCCGGATCCCCATCATTGTCGTCGTCGTCGTCGACACAATCCGGCACAGCGTCGAGGTCGTTGTCGCTAAATCCCTCATCAATGTCGCCGTCGCAATCGTTGTCCAGCCCATCGCACTCCTCCGGTTCCGCCTCCGCCATGGGATCGCACACCTGAGGCACTCCTCCGATGCAGTTGGCCACCGTATGCTCGCACTGACCCAGCCCGCAGGTGACCGTTCCCAGCTCCTCGTCCACAGGTCCGTCGCAATCGTTGTCCACCCCGTCACACTCTTCTACACCAACACCTTCCATGGGATCGCAGGCCTGAGGGATACCACCCACGCAGTTGTCTACCGTGTGGACGCAGACTCCCAGCCCGCAGGTAGTCATTCCCAAGTCCTCGTCAACTATGCCGTCGCAGTCGTTGTCAAAGCCGTCGCACACTTCTACGGCCGCGCCCACGAACGGGTTGCAGATTACCGGTACTGCGTTCTGGCAGTTCTCCACCGTTTGCAGGCACTGCCCCAGGCCACAGGTAGTGGTGCCCAACCCCTCGTCCACCTCGCCGTCACAATCGTCGTCAACTCCATTGCAGGTCTCGGCCGACGCCCCTTCCTGAGGGTCGCACTCCTGGACAACGCCGCCCACACACCCCTGAACCGAGTGCAGACACTGGCCCTGCCCGCAGGTCAGCTGACCGAAATCCTCGTCGACCTTGCCGTCGCAATCATTGTCCAAGCCGTCGCATTCTTCCACGTCAGCACCTTCCTCCGGATCGCAGTCCTGAGCCGTACCACCGACGCAATTGGACACGGTGTGGAGACACCCTCCCAGGCCACAGGTTGTGGAACCCAGATCTTCGTCAACGATACCGTCACAGTCGTTGTCCAGACCGTCACACGCTTCAACCTCCGCACCCTGCGTCGGATCACATATCTGCACGACACCCTCGATACACGCATCCACGGTGTGGCTACACACACCCTTCCCGCACGAAAGGGTCCCCTGTTCCTCGTCCACGATGTCGTCGCAGTCGTTGTCCAAACCGTCGCAGACCTCGGGCGCGCCGTTGTAGACAGTGTAGTTAGCCGGGTCGCAGTCGGTGGAGTCGGGGTCGCCATCCCCGTCCTTGTCGTCTTCACAGGCATCCCCAATGCCGTTGCCGTTGTCGTCCTCCTGCAACGGATTATCCACACCAACACAATTGTCCTCGCTGTCAACCACACCATCGTTGTCGTCGTCGTCGTCACAAGCGTTGCCCAGACCATCGCCATCCACGTCCACCTGCATGGGGTTCTTCACACCAACACAGTTGTCTGCGCCGTCGGGTATGGCATCTCCGTCCGCGTCGACGTCGCAAAGGTCTCCCAGCCCGTCGCCGTCGAGATCGGCCTGGTCGGCGTTGGAAGCTTCAGGGCAATTGTCTTCGTTATTCGGGATCCCGTCGCCGTCAGCGTCCAGGTCGACGCAATCGGCAATTCCGTCACCGTCGGCGTCGGGGAAGATCTCATCGATTTCGCCGTCGCAGTCGTTGTCGACATCGTCGCACGCCTCGGGCGCGCCGAAATACACTCCGGGGTCCAGCGGTGCGCAGTCGAGGCCGTCTTCCACTCCATCCCCATCGTCGTCGTCATCGAGGCAGTCCTTCCACCCGTCCCCATCAAAATCGGGATACCCTTCGTCGACGACGAAATTGCAGTCGTTGTCCTTGCCGTCGCACAACTCGGGAGCCCCCGGGAAGGCGGACGCGTCCAGAGGGGCGCAATCTTCCCCATCGGCCACCTGGTCGTCGTCGTCGTCGGGGTCGCACACATCCCCTAACGCATCAAGGTCGAAGTCCTCCTGTCCCGGATTTTTCACACCAACACAATTGTCCTCACCATCGACTACTCCGTCGTCGTCCTTGTCCGTTTCGAGGCAGTCAGCGGTCCCGTCTTCATCGGTGTCGGGATAACCCTCGTCGACTTCGCCGTCGCAGTTGTTGTCGAGACCGTCGCACTGCTCCGGCGCCGCCTCGTCTCCGACACACGACAGCACACCCCCCTGACATACCTCGGCGCCGATGCAGCTTCCATACTCATTTGTGTTGAGACAGTCAGCGCCCCCCGTCTCCTCGTCCACCGCTTCGTCGCAATCGTCATCGGCACCGTTGCACGTCTCCGCCTGAGGCGCCAGGGCCGAGCAATCGCCAAGGCCTTCCGCAGTACAATGCCGCTCCCCGAGGCACTTGCCCCACTCGTTCTCATGATAGCAGGAGGTAAACGCTCCCTGGTCCACGTGCAGTTGGCTGCAGTCACAATTACCGGCGGGAGAAACACACTGGGTGGCCGTCGCGCCGGACACATCTGACATCTCTTGGCAATCGTACCCATCGGGACAATCTTCGGCCGAGGCGCACTCCTCGCCACAAAAGTTCCCCCCCGGCCCATACTCAACGCACGCCTGGCCGGCGTCGACGCCGTTGGTCATGCAGTCCATATTGATCGTGCAAGGCCGGCACAGATCCAGCATGGTGGGGGCACATATGAACACCTGATCAGGCAAACTCGGGGTGTGTAAAAAACAGCTCCAGCCGAATGGACATTCCTCCTGGCAGGTCTGGGTGCACTGCGTACCTTCCCCCGTGAGGATACAGTAGCCGGAGTCGCACTCATCGTTCTCGAGGCAAGGGTAACCCGGCTCGCCAGGTCCGGGCTCAGACGGAAAATCGGCGCCCGCCAAGTCCACGATATCCGGGAGGAACACCTCGGTCTCAAAGACCGTGTCAACGGGCCGGACGACTTCATCCTCTCCGCCTTCGTCAGGCACCCGCCAGTCCGTTCCGCCATCCGTAGAGATGATCTCAGCCGAGCCACCACCGCAGGCCACAAGCCCGAGGCAAAATGTCAAAGTGACGACCATTCCCAGATTTGTGACCGTGATTTGAGTTTTCATTCCCTTTCTCCAGGCGCTATTGTTCCCGGTGAGATTCCACCACCGCCAGAATATTACAATGCATACCGGGGTGCAAGGGAGCCGCCCAAATCTTGAATTGCCCTTAATAAGAGTATTTGAGTGAGTACGAAGACCGAGAGAGTTGGCGCTGCGTAGCGTTTGGCGCGTGGATGCAGCCGTGGTAGGATAAGCGCCGTCCTTGCGGAGGAGACGACATGGGAAAGACGGGATTTGGGTTCAGATGTGTGCTCTTGATGACGACCGTGCTGCTGGCTGCGTGCAGCGGTAACGGCTCGGGCGGAGACAAGCAGGACGCGGTGGCCGACGGTTCGGCCGGGGATGTGAAGACTGCCGACAAAGGAGCCCCACCCGAATACGACGTCCCCCCTCCCGTGTGCAACGCGGGCGAGAAGAAATGCCTGAACAACGGCGTCTTCCAGTGCAAAAACGACGGCAGTGAGTGGAGCCTCGTCGAGCAGTGCATGGGCAAGCTCGAATGCATCGGTGGCATATGTTTTGTCTGCCAGCCCGAATGCGGAGACCGGGAATGCGGCAAGGACCAGAAGTGCGGCGTGACCTGCGGAGAGTGCCCCACCGGCAAGGAGTGCATATCGGACATGTGTGAACCGTGCGCCCTCGACTGCGGAGACCGGGAGTGCGGCCCGGATCCGTGCGGCCTGTCCTGCGGCGAATGCCCCGACGAGAAGCCCATCTGCAACGACGACGGACAGTGCGAAGAGTGCGTGCCCGACTGCCCGCCCTGGGAAGAGGAGGGGTGCGGCTGGGACGACGGCTGCGGAGGAGCTTGCCCATGTCCGGGAGGCCTGGAGTGCATCGAGTCTGAGGTTTGGGAGAAGCCGGCCTGGTCCTACTGCCTCGTGACCTGTGAATTCGCTTGCTCCGAAGCCGGCGAGTGCGGCTCCGTAACCTTCATTTCTCCCGAAGATGAAACAGAGCAGAATTGCGACTGTGGGGGATGCGACGACGGCAACCTGTGCACCGATGACGCCTGCCAGGAAGAGGAAAACGAACCCAAGATTTGCGTCTTCACGCCCAACACGGCCGATTGCGACGACGGCAACCCATGCACCGGACCCGACGTGTGCGGCGACGGAGTGTGCGCCGGCGAAATCCTTCCACTCGAGGAAATCGACATCGAAGAATGCGTCTGCGCCGCGGACGAGGACTGCGGGCCACTGGAAGACGGTGACGTGTGCAACGGCACTCTGGTTTGCCTGCTGGAGGGGGAGGCAGAGACGGGGCTGTGCCAGGTTGACGCCGACTCGGTGCTCGTCTGCGAAGATGCCGTCGATTGCACTGTGGATTCATGCGACCCGGCGGACGGTTGCCTGCATGAACCGGACAACGGTACCTGCGACGATGAAAAAGAGTGCACTGAAGATACCTGCCTGGCGGACACAGGTTGCCAGAACCTGCCCGTGGAGAATGGAACAACCTGCACCGGCGAGGAAGGCGTGTGGGAATGCCAGGAGGGAGAGTGCGTGTGCGTTCCCCAGTGCGACGGCAAGGAATGCGGCGACGACGGCTGCGGCGGCGACTGCGGCACCTGTGAGGGGCCGCAGGACGTTTGCTTCGGCGGTTCCTGCATGTGCGCACCCGCTTGCGAGGGTAAGGAATGCGGCGACGACGGTTGCGACTCCCTGTGCGGCGTGTGCACCGGTCCGCAGGATGATTGCATAGAGGGCGCTTGCATCTGCCAGCCTGACTGCGAGGGTAAAGAGTGCGGGTCCGACGGTTGCGGAGGAGATTGCGGGGCGTGCCCGGAAAACCAGACCTGCAAAGTGGGCAACGTGTGTGAATGCTCCTATGAAGAATGCGCCGGGGTCTGCTGCGAGTGGCAGCAGTTCTGCCACGAAGACGCATGTGTGTACTACATCGACAAACCGGACGCTCTGCTGAGCTTCGGTCCGGCCACTTCATCAACCATGGAAATCAACATGGAGAATCAGGTGGCCATCACCAGCTTCCAGTTCTCCATCTCAGGTCTGTCCCTTACCGCCGCGTATGGCGGCTCAGCAGAGACGGCCGGGTTTGACATTATCAAGGGAGACGCGGGCACCATGCTCATGGGCCTCGGGCCGGGGCAGGAAAAAATCCCCGTGGGCAACGAGACCCTGGTGATCCTGGAATTCGAGGCTCAGGAGCCGGGCTCCAGCATCTGTCTCGGCCAGCTATCGTTCAGCAAGCCGGGCGCGATTGAAGTGGATTCCCTCATGATCCCGCAGTGCCATACCTTTGAATAAACCTGGAGCACCAGCACTCCAACTGCCACCGCACGCCAACACCCTTCCGACGAAGAGGTGTTTTGGCACGAATAATGATTGTACGGGGTAGGAGTTTGGCAATATGATGACCCGATACTTGGAGGCTGACATGAGACATAAGCAACTTCTGGCAATCATACCTGCACTGCTGTTGTGCCTTCCTGCTCCGGCATCGGCCCAGGGACAGACCTGCGCTCCGGACGGTGCGAAGGTGGTGGTGACCGCGGGCGAAAAGAGCACCGCCATCGAACTGACCGGCACAGCCTACGACTGCGTCGTTGCCGGGGATGTGGTGTACGTGGCCCTGGGAGTGGCCGGAGTCGCCGTATACCAACTGGGAGAGCCTGCCCCAGTATTGAAGACCACCTGGAAACCCGACGCCGGCGAGGTGGTTCGAGTGCGGCTGGAAGGGGGCAGAGTGATGGCGGTAATGGCGAAACTGAAGCTGGTGCCGCTGGTTTCGACTCCGGAAGGGGGACTGGCCCCGGAGAGCCTGTCAGGTCTGCTGGCGCCGGCAAAACAAGGGAGCACGGCCGTCATCGCCGCACCGGCCATTACTCCGGAACCTCAGGCCAAACCCACCGCACCCACCGACGGAATTTCCGGAACAGTAACCGAAATCCATGCAGAAAACGCGGTTATTGATGTGGGTGCGGATGACGGCGTAGAGAAAGGCATGCGCTTCGAAATCCGCTCCCAGCAGTTGGTGAAACGGTTCAACCTGAAGACAGGGACCGACAAGATGATGCCCTCGGACAAGGTGACCGGGGTAGTCAAGGTGATCCAGGTGGCGCCGGGCAAGGCGATGGTAGTGTTGGGCCGGGGCGACCGGGCCCAGGTCGGGGACAAGGCCGTGGGCACTGCTCGCAAACTCACTCAGTCCCGATTGTTCCCCGGGTACGAACGGAACCTCAACCGGGTGCAGGCCCGGGTCGCACCCTTTCTGGGGCTTTCCACCCTCACGGTGGGCACGTTCGGCAAGGTCATGTACGACCGCACCTTCGACATTCCGTTGAGGGTAGAAACCGGCGTACGCAACGTCGGATTCCTTTTCGGTGAGAACTTCGGAGCCCCGTTTCAATTCGACGTGATTCCCTCCTACGATACCGACTTCTTTGAAGTGGGCCTGGGCACCGGGTTCTCGTACTCAGCCCACGACAAGAAGCGGGGTTTCCTGTTCATGCAGAAGGTTCGACTCGGCACCATTGACGGCGTCAACTTCACCATGTGGAACTCCTTCATCTACCAGGAGAAGCACGACGAATTCTGGGGGTGGGGCGACGGGGCGTCGGTGTCACTGGCCGGCAACGACTGCGATCCGGACTGGGATTCGGGTGAGCCGGACGGCTCCGAATTCGAGTGGAACGGTCTTGACGCCAGCCTGAGCCTTCCCGTCACGGACCGGGTGACCCTGGCCTGGGATTTCTCCTGGTCCCAGGCCGGTTGGATCCACAGCGACCTCGGCATCAGAACGCTGGTTATGGGCAACGGCGGAGACGGCACCCTAATCATCCCGGTGAGCATCGGCGGCGGCGTCGTCTTCGACTACGAAGGCACCGACGTCGAAGAAGCCCACTGCAACCCCGATTCCACCAAGTGGGAGAAAGCCACGGTCACCGATTGGGACCAGGAAGCTTACGGCGGCCCCGTTGTCTCCATCGGCATCGACTACCGCTGGCGGTAGGTCAATCCAGCAGGTGCTCCTCCCGAACTGGTGACAGCAGAGCGCTGGCGATGGCCAGGGCTCCCACCAGTATGAATCCCATCCGCAGAGAGTAATCCACCACCAGTCCGACCACCGGATATAGCACCGCAAATGCCACTCGTTGCGCCATGCTCACCACGGACAGCACCGTCGCGCGGTTGTCCGACTCGACGTGCTTGTTGATGTAGTTTGACAACAACGCAGTGCGGGTAAGACCCAAGGCCGCGGTCACCAGCAGGAAGAAGGTCACGGCAACGATGGATGAGACCCAACCCATGGCGAGGAGACAAAGACCGGGGATGGCCGCGGAGGCCACGACGTACCTGCGTCTACCGCCGAACCAGCGCTCCATCGTGCCGTAGCTCCGCATCACCGGAATCTGGACCGCGGCTAGCGCTGCATGGAACAGACCGAAGTAGATGATGGGAACACCCAACTGCTCCAACAGCGGCTGGTAGAGCCAAATGACGAACATGAGCAACGCCGCAAGGATGACGCGATCCAACGTCAGCAGTTGAAGCGCACGGCTCTGCCGGATTTGGATGAACCCCTTCTTCACGAGCTCGCGATACCGGGTGCGGGGACCGCTGTCCCGGGGCGGCTCCTGCAGCGTCATGGCCACCACCGCGGCCAACACCGAACAGGGGATAAACGCAATCATGGTGAACCGCACCGATACCAGGTCTGCCATGAGGCTGCCTAAGGGCGCGGCGACGAGGATGCCCACAATCCCGATAGCCCCAAACCTGCCCAGCACCTCCTTGGAGGTGGAGACCTTGCGCAATCGTTTCAGCGTATCGTAGACGTACGCCTCGTCCGCGCCGGAAAACAGCGCCCCGCCGGCAGCCCAGGCCACCTCAGCAACAGCAAATCCGGTGAAATCACGCCAGATGGAATAAAGAACAGCGCCCAACGCGATGAACAGTGCGCCCAACGCCAGGGAGTACTTCCTCCCCAGGTAGTCCGCCACCGCCCCGGTGGGCACCTCGAGGACCAGGATCGACAACATGAAAATCGATTGCAGCAGCATGATCTGGGTGAAACTGACCCGCCCCCACAGGGTGAAGAACGGGATGAGCACGCCGCCAAAGAAGTGAAGGCTGACCAGGAATTTGAACAGATAGACTTTCTTGAGGTTGGTGTCCATCAAGGTCCGTCAAGAGCCGCGCTACGGGCAGAGGCCGATCCCCTGGAGTGATGCCGAGTGCTTGGGAGCAAATCGCAAGATATGCTTGAACTCCTTTTTCGCCGCCTCGTATTTACCTTGCTTGAACAGGGCCCAGGCATAGCCGGAACGCATGTCTACGTCTCCGGGATAAAGGTCCACCACCCTTTTGTACGCCTTCTCCGCATCGGAGTAACGGGTGAGGTTGTAGTAGGCGTATGCCAGACGGCTGAGGCCCAGGTAACTCCTGGCGTCGAGTTTCAACACCTCCAGCGCGGCCCGCTCGGCATCCACCCACTTGCGGGCCGCCAACTGCGGCACAATGATGCCCAGTTTCGCCTCGAGAGAACCGGAGTCCTTGGCAATGGCCGCCTTGTACGCGGTAATGGAATCGTCGTATTTGCCCAACAGGTAGAGCAACCACCCCTTTCTCAGGTGGTACATATAGCTGTTTTTGCGCTGGTCCGTGACTTTCAGCAGCGAGTCCAGGGCGTCCTGGTACTTCCCCTTGGTTTCCAACTCCACCGACGAGGCGAAATGACCGGCTTGCTCGTCTTCCGCCACCGATGGGGTGGCCACCAGCACGAACAGCAGCGTTGCACAGCACGTGGTGAGCAGTTGCTTTTTCATATCAAATCCTCCGAGTCGTTTCATTCTTCCTTCCCCTCGTCCAGGTACACCGCAGTTCTGGTCTGTCCCCGGAAAGTTACCGTCACGCGGACCAATCCAACCCCTTCCTTCGCTTCGGCCACGGTTTTGAGTAGCGACTCGCCGTCCCGGCCGTTGCGTACCGATGCACCGGCAATAACGACGTTCATCCCTTCCCGCTTCATTCGATACTTCATCTTCACGCCCCCGAGCCCCAGGAAGGGGGACAGGAAGTCGCGGAAGAACCTCACAGGAAGCGGGTAAAGCGTACGGGACACCAGGTGGTCGGACCAGGTGAGGTCACGGCCCGGTTCCAACGGCACCCGGGGCAACGCGAGAGCCACCAGGCCCAGCGCAGAATCGGGCGGTCCCAGATAGTCGTAGACGGTAAAAGTTGTGTCCTTGTTTTCAAAGAACAGCAACGCCCTGCTCCGTGACGATTTGAGGGACAGATTGCCGTAAAGATCGATTTGTGATTCTATGGTCTCCTTTCGCCCCTCACCCGCCTCTCCCTGAAGCACAAACCTGTCACCGATGGGGAAGGAGAACACCCTGGCCAACTCAGGCTCCGGCTCCAGATTACGCACCACCTGCCCCTCCTCCGGCACCGCGGTGGTGTGCAGTTCCTCCAGGTTTTCCTCGACCACGACAGTTTCGTGGAATGCAGCCTCGATGGTCGGCGCTCCGATACGGTGAGTCCCCTGAAGCTGGAAATGAATGTGCGGAGTGGGCGAACGCCCCGAGTTACCGCACAGCCCCAGTTGCTCCCCGCGGCGCACAGCCTCCCCCTCCTTCACTTTGATGGAGCCACGGCCCAGATGAGCCACCAGCGAGTAAAGCCCGATCCCGTGATATAGCAGGACGAGGTTGCCCCAGTTCTCCCGGGTGTTCACCTCGCCGATGTTGTTGTCGGGCACCCCATCCACGACCTTCACCACCGTGCCGTCCGCGGCGGCCAGCACCGGCAGCCGATGGCAGTAGTAGTCCTCCAACCGCTTGCCCGCACCCCGGTGGGTCTTGCCGTCCCCACCCTGCACCTCGAAATCAAACCCGTGTCGCCAGTGCTCTTTGTGGGTGTGATCTCCGTCGTTCCCCTGAGTGCAAACCCACTTGCCTAAAAAAGGCAAGCTGAACTGCACGTAGTAGAGGTACCCGAACCTGGCCATTCTTGTTTGGAAGTAGTTAAGATTCTGTTCCGGTGTGCCCATCATGAAATCCACGGCTTTGGGCTTTCCGTCCCTGATCCGCTGACGCATCGCGTACAACATCGGGATGACGGTGAAATTGAAGGGGAGAATCAGAACCGAGAGACCGAATCTTCCGAGCAGTTGCTTCGAGGCAAGGGTAAAGATCGCTCCCACGAGCACCCCGGAGAGCGCAAACAGGAACGAATACACGCTGGGTACAAACCACACGCCGCCCAGAGCCACCGAGACCAGCACCAGGTTGTAGCCCATCATCAAGTGCAGGTGAGCGTCCGGCACAGCCACCATGTGGAGGCTGAGCGGATAGGCCACCGCAAACCCCAGCAGCGACAGCACGAAACCGGTGCGGCTGTAGAGCAGCAAGGCCGCGGCTACCAGCACTCCCGCATCCACCCTGGGCAGGAAGAACAGCGCGCCCATGGATTTGAGGTAAGAGGCTACAATGTGGGGCAGGTGTTCCCCTTGCAACAGCGGACTGTAGGCGAACGGCAACACGGTTACGCCGTCCAGATTGTGAGCGAACGCAGTGACTAAGTAGAAGACGAGCAGGAACGGGAGGGTGAGTGAAGGGAGGTTAAAGGTCGCGCCGAGGGCGGAGTTCAAAGTAGCCGTGGCGAGCACCGAAAACAGGGCCGCGGCGATGGCCAGGAAAACAATGGCGGCGCCCGGCTCATACAGTGCCCCAATACCCAGCCCCACCAACAACGCGTTGTAGCTGAACAACCCGGCCCGAATCGACTCGCTGTTGAACGAAAACAGCCGGGCAAATACCAGGGCCACCAGGATTGAGCCCAGCCCGAACAGGGCCGGCACCGGGGCCACAGAAGTAGCGGCCGCCAGCATAATCCCCACCGGCCGTGAATGGCTGAACAAGATCTGGGAGTAGCTGCCCAGGAGCGCATCGAGCAGAAACCTGCTGCGACTGACTACCGGGCCCGCGTCCTCGGCAGGGGAAGGAAGGGCTAGAGCCACTCGGGTACCTCTTCCTGTCCGATTACGACATCAAGATCCTCACGCCTGCGCATGAGGCCGTGCTTGCCATCGGGAGATACCAGCGCGACCGCGGGCCGATACATGATGAACTGCATCCATTGGGTCACATTGTACGCACCCACGTCTTTGAACACCAGCCGGTCCCCGGGCCGCATGGGCGGGAAGAGCAACGTATTGCGCACCACGTCGATGTTCATGCACAACGGCCCAAAGATCACCGTAGGCTCCGGGATACCGCTGAACTCCTGGGCCGGAATGACGTCATGATTGTACCAGAACGACGTGAACAGAACGTTCACTCCTGCATCCACAACCAGCGCCCGCCGCTTGTCCGGCAGGCGCTTGTTCGCATGTACCGTGGTGATGAGATAGCCCGCCTCATCCACCAGCGCCCGCCCCGTCTCCAAGACGAGCGTGGGCAGGTCCTCGGACGGGCAGGTCAGATCGCCGATCCCCTCTGCGATAGCTTCCGCGTAGCGGGAAAAGGGCGGCGTGGCCTGGTCTCCCGGCAGGTATTGGGCCTGCAGCGTGTTCTTAGACGCAATGCCACCGCCCAGGTCGATGAAGCCGATGGTTATTCCGTGCTCTTCTCGGATCTGATTGGCGAACTGGGCGAGCTTCTGGGCTGACTGCTTGTACACTTCCGGGTCCTGGATGAAGGTACCTAGA
>CAZVFX010000155.1:3469-14235 GCA_964626565.1 uncultured Myxococcales bacterium | reverse complement strand
CACATTGGTGATCTCCCTGGTCGGGGGCCAATGAAGATTGGGAGGTGGAGGCCTTATGACCTCAGGTGAGGGCCGGAATCCGGTGCGAGTGCTCATTGTAGAAGACAACGAAGTGAACATGAAGCTGGTGAGAATCCTGCTGAGAAACGCCGGCTATGCTCTTCTGGAGGCGGTGAACGGCGAGGAAGGGCTGGAGATGGCGCAGGAGCATTTGCCGGACCTAATCTTGATGGACGTGGAGTTGCCGTTGCGGGACGGGATCGCGGTGACTAGGGAACTGAAGGCGGATCCGAGGACCCGCCACATCGGAATCATCGCGGTCACTGCTTCCGTAATGGCCCACCAGCGGCAGACCGCGCTGGACGCCGGCTGCATCGGATGCATCACCAAGCCGCTGGACACAAGGACATTCGCCTCGGAGGTTGCTCGCTATTTCAAGTTGAGCCAAGGCCGGGCGGACCCTGACTCTAGCGCCTGAGGGCTGGAAAGGAAGGTTGACCGGGCGTAGAGTTGCCCGTCTAAAGCTCCAGTGATTCAAGCCAGGCCAGGAAAGTCGGGTCGTCTGTTTCGTTGAGCTCCTGGAAGCGCTCCACTGCTTTGGCCCGTTCGCCGAAGTAGCGCAGGTAGTTGGGGGCCAGCTTGTAGATGGGGCTCTCTCGATAGGTAACCGCCATGCACAGGTCAGTCGCGGCCTTCCGGTGTTCCTCGGTGAGGCAATCGGCGCGGGCTGAGTAGAGTGCGATGTTCAAGGCGACCATCTTGAGTTGCTCGACCTCGGGGAATTTTCCTGCGGCCTCCAAGGCGACATCCGTGAACCCCTGGTGCATGTCAGGGTCGAGAGTAGGCAGCGCCTTGTTCTTCTTGTCTGCGAGGATCTGCAGTAGGTGGTGATCCAACATGGCCGCGTAGATTTCTCGTTGTTCCCCGGTTACCGTTGACCACCACTCCGGATGGGCCCGTTCGGCGCATACGAGGCGGTCGATGAATCGTCTGGCCAGAAGGGCGCCAATGCGGCTGAACGGTCCCTTGAGGGATTGGTCCTCTTCGTCCAGCGGCCAGCGGAGTCTCAGCTCGATGCCATCGTCGGCCTCGAGGTCTGCCCCGGCAACGCCCCAGACTGCAACGGGTCGCTCATCCTGGCAGTCGATGAACGGGGCGAAGTCTTCGTATTCCGAGAGCTGCCCCGTAGGTTGAACGAGCTTCCCGGCTTCTACGTTGACCAGAACTGCGGCAGCGATGCGGATATCGGTGGTCATCCAGATCTCTTCCGCGATGAGAAAGGCCCCGCTATCAGCGATCCATGCCCTTCCTTCCTCGGAGCCCTGGTTGTGCGGGTCGGACAGGTCGATGAGGATGGCGGGCGGGCCGGCATCTCTGCGGGGCGGCAGGAGCCACTTCTCCGCCTCCTCATGACCGAACAGCCAGAGGGGATACCAGATGGGAGCGCCGGTGCCCTCGACGGACTCCTCGACTTGGGCCGGGACCTCCGCTGGGGCAGGCTCTTCATCCATCTCCGGCTTGCGCTGATGGCGGCTGGAGTAATGGTCGGATCTCGAACGGGTCCCAGACTTGTAATCTTCTTTCTTGAAGAGCTTGATGAGCACCAGCACAACAGCAACAGTGAAGGCCGCAACTGCGCAAAGCAGTTCGGCGGTCGTCAACGTGGCCAGTCCGCTCATGGTACCTCCGGGTTTACGGCCTGCCGCGCTTCTTGGCCGGCTTGTTCTTCTCCCACCATTGCTCCCACGCCATTGGTGCGATACCGACGTCCACTCCGGTTACGGTCTTCAGCGCCTCGTGGCAGGCGGTGACCACCAGGCCGACCCGGTCGCCCAGCCCCTTGGTGAGGCAAGGCACCGACTGCAGGTCTTTCAGCTTGGCCAGAGAGTCGGCACTCTGCTTCTTCACGCCTGCGTTGTTGTCGTTTGTCACCAGTGCGCAGAGGGTTTCCGTGGCGACCTTGCCCTTGAACTCTCCTAACGAGCGGGCAGCCTCCAGGCGAACTGAAAACATAGAGTGAGTGGTGGCTCTTGCCAGCACTGGAACGGCTTCGGCCAGGCCGAGCACGCCCAACGCCTTGCATCCCATCTCCCGCTCGTAAGGGCGCCCGTTGTCCACCAGCCTGGACAACGGTTCGAGGAGGCGCTTATCCTTCGAAGCGGCGAACTCAGCGGCCAGTTCCGCCTTGAACTCCCAGTCGGGGAGTCCCAGCAGATCAATTGCGATGTCCACCCCCTCCTTGCACTTGCAGGCCACCAGCGCGCGGGCCACCCACCGGTGCACCTCCAACTGCTTGGCCTCCAAGTGGCCCAGCAATTCGTCGCACGCAAGCTTCGGCTTCTGCTTCAGTTCCTCCAGCTTCCCCTCCAGGCAGGCTACGTCCTTATTCTTCGCACATTCGAGGAACTCGGCCGCGGCTTTTGCCGCGGCTTTACGGTCCTTCTTGGATGGTTTGCGCCCGCCGGAATCTGCCGCTGCGGATCCAAGCCCAAAGGCCAATGCCATAACCATCACAATCAAATTCCAACCCTTCATGCCTCTTTACCTCCCAACTTTCTCTCCAGTGATTTCCACAGACCCTCGAGACCCTCTTTTGACCTGGCGCTCACCAGATGGATCTCTCGTCCGCCCCCAGACAGTTCCTGTTTTCGCTCCCGCATGAGCTTGTGACGCTTGGAGGATTTCACCCGGTCGCAGCGGGTGAATACCACCACCGCAGCAACCCCCCGGGCGTCCAAATAGTTCAGGAAATCCTGCTCTTCCTGCCCCACCGGGCGCTTCGGGTCCACCAGCAACACACAAGCCCGCATGTCCCCGCCCTTGTCCATGTAACGCTCAACTAATACTTTAAAGTATGCCCTCTCACCCCTGGATATTCTGGCGTAACCGTAGCCGGGCAGGTCCACGAAGTAGAAAGAGTCGTTGACCAGGAAGTAGTAGATCTTGCGGGTCTTTCCCGGAGTGGAACTGGTGAATGCCAGCTTGCGGCGCTTGAGCAGCGCGTTGATCAGGCTCGACTTGCCGATGTTGGATCTGCCGGCAAATGCAATGTGGGGCAGGCCGTCATCGAAGAGCATCTCGGGCGTGGCGATTACATGAGCGAGTGAGGATGTCTTCACATGCATAACGCGCCTCGGCCGGTTCAAGGACAAAGGGTACTACATTTTGGATGGGGAGAAAAGAGCGGCTATTCGCCGCAGGTAGAAGGGTCACCGCACGCTGCGGCCGCGGACTCTTCCACGGTCACCTGTCCGCCTTCAACGATGAGGGCGTACTTGTAGCCGTGGCCGAAGTCCCGGTCGGCTGCGAGGGTGCCTTTGACCAGGACGGTGTCGCCTTTGGCCGCCATGCCGGCGGTGGTTACGGTGAGGTCGTTGGAGCCTTCGGCTCCGGTGCCGTCCCGAACGTGCATCCAGTTGACGCCCATAATCTGGGGATTGAAGCGCACCACCTTGCCTCTGAAGGTAACTTCCTTGCCGGTGAGTTCTTTTTTGCCGGCAAAAATCTCGGCCACGGTGTGGCCGCCTTCGGGCTTAGTCAGCCCGGAGTAGTCCATGGTTTTCCCTGCTTCTGCAGCCTGTGCGCCAACGGGGGGATGGGCCATGCCGGGAGGCAGTGCTGCTGCGGGCCTTCCGGAAGCGCCGGTCTGGACCTTGTCGACGAAGTAGACTACTTCGAAGGTGCGGTTGAGCGTCTTGCTGTGGTAGTTCTCCATGGCCAACCCGGCGGGCAGAGTTACCTGGGTACCAACCTGGATTTTGAACTCGGGAGCTGCGGCCCACAGTGAGCCCCTGCCGGTGTCAATCTGGAGGTAGGTGTAGCCGCCGCTGTTCATGGTCTCTTTGACGATACCGGTCCATCCGCCACCGGTGGGGGTGAGGGCCTCACCTGCGGGAATCTCCGCAGCCGGATCGGCTGCTGCGGCTTCCGTCTTCGGTTCTTCCTTGCAGCCGGCGGCAGCGGTGGCCGCGAACAGCAGGGTGAATAGGACAAGCGCGGCTCTCACCGCACCTGGCGTCATGTTCGAGTGGCTGATTGATTTGCTCATGGTCACGCTCCTAAGTAATCAAACCAAAGATCGATCAACACACTAGACATTTTCCCGGGCAAGTCAAGGAAGGATTGCGGCAGACTACGGGGATTGCATTCGGCGTCGACGGGACATACAATCGGCGCAAAGAGAGGAGGTTGCGGTGGAACGGAAGCTGAGATTGGACAAAGAGCCGGTGGTTCACCCCACTGCGTATGTGGCTCCCGGTGCGGTGCTACTCGGGGACGTTACTCTGGCCGAGGAGGCAAGCGTGTGGTTCAACTGCGTGTTGCGGGGCGACGTGCACAGCATCAGTATAGGCAAGCGTACCAACGTGCAGGACCTCACTTTGTGCCATGGCATGCTGGGGAAGTTCCCGGTGGTGGTTGGTGATGACGTTACGGTGGGGCACTGTGCGATCCTGCACGGCTGTGTAATCGAGGACGGCTGCCTCATCGGCATGGGTGCGAGGGTGCTTAACGGTGCGGTAGTCGGAGCAGGGTCGATTATCGCGGCTGGTTCGGTGGTGCGGGAGGGGATGAAGATCCCGCGCCGGAGCCTGGTGGCGGGTGTGCCTGCGAAGGTGAAGAAGGAGTTGGGTGAAGAAGATGTTGAGTTGATCAAAATGTATGGCGGCAACTACCTGTCCTACATGCAGAGCTACCGTGCCAGGAAGGCCGAAATCCCGGGCCTACTCTACGACTCCGCCACTACCTGATCCTTGCCCATGACAAAGCGCCTGCCGCCGACGTGATGGAGGGTGGGGAATTCGGCGGTGTTCCAGGTGTGGTCGTCGTTGAGCACTCCCGGACGGCAACTGGCCGCGACCGCCTGGGCCACGATGACGCCGTGGTCGCCGGCTTCCGCCCCCGGCACCATCTTACACTCCAGCCACGCCGCGCATGAATCCACCAGGGGCAGCTTGTCGTATGCAGAGCCCAGGCGCATGGGGATGTTCCCTTCCGCAACTTTATCAACCCGGTGGCCGCTCTTGCTGCCGCAGAACCAGACGAGGTCCAACAGGTCGGCGGTGGGGATGTTCAGCCCGAAGTAGCCGGTCTGCATGATGTTCTTGTAAGTGCGGTGTCCTTTGCCCAGTGCGATGGCGAAGGTGGGCGGCTTCTTGGAGCATGGGCAGGCCCAGGCCACGGTGCAGACGTTACGTTTCAGGCCGTCGGTGGAGCTCACGAGGAGTACCGGGCCGTGGTTGATGAGCCTGTACGCCCAGTCCAGAGGCACCTGTGTCGGTTCCATGTTCTTCTCCTATTTTCCCGGGCAGTTCAGTGACGAATCGACCTGAACCATTGCGCAGGCGTAAGTTGAGATGTTCGCTTCCGGCATCCAGTAGCCTGCAAGCCAGGCAAAGCACTGCTGGCTCTGCTCGCTGCAGCCCGGATACAAAACTCTCAGGTACCCCACCAGGGGAGTACCGAGATTGTCGAAAGAGTAGATAAGGTCGGCTGCTGGAATTGAGTCGTCGAGGTACTCCATGTACACCAGCACCTCGGGTTTGTCGGTGCCGTACCGGACTCCCAGCTCCGCCAGGGTCATGTCGGCCAGTTCTTGCAGCGTATAGACGCCATAGGCGAGTTTCAGATTGATGCTGAACGCGGCGGCATTCTGCGATTGCGTGGATGCGAAGAACATCTGGTCCGCTTCGCCCAGGATCAGCCAGTCGGGCGGGATCCATTGGGTGCAGCCGCCGGTAGAGACCAGCACCGGCTGCCAGCCGGGCACCGGCGCGCCCTCGACGTCGTCCTGGGGGCATGCGGCAGTGGCCTCCAGCAATGCCAGCATGGGCGAGGGCCAGGAATCATCGGCCACCACCTCCTCGTACATGAACCCGGTGCCGGGCAACTCGCTCCCCGTGACCACGTCTGCGGCGCCGTTTCCGGCCAGTTGGTCCTCCTGCGGCGGCTCGCACCCCGGGGTCAGGATGGAAAGCGCGACAGATGCAACCAGGGCGCAAAAAAATGCCTGCAGTCGAGCCACGTTTTTCACGTCGATCCTCCGGAGAGTTCAATCCTCCGACTGGAATTATAGGGGCGGTTGATCCCCTTGTCCAGATTCAGCCCGATGCCTTAACTATTGCCAGATTGATACGGCTTCATTATCATGGCGTGGTTTTGTTGACGCGAATGGAATTGTTCAGGCGAGGGTGATATGGCGACAAAAAAGGAAATCCTGGAAATCGGCTTGAAAATGGAACAGGGAGCCCGCGACTTTTACGGCCGTCAGGCAGAGGCTCTGGCCCACCCGGGAGCGAAGGTGCTGTTGCGGGAGTTGCAGGCGGAAGAAGAGGTGCATGTCAAGTTGTTCGAGGACATGTTGGCCGGCCGGCCGGTTGACCTGGGCGCCGGTGCTCCCGCGCCCGGACAGGACCTGAAGATTGGCGAGTATCTGGAAGAGAAGCCTCTTACCCCATCGTCCACTCCGGGCGAGGTGCTGGTAGTGGCCATCAAGTCCGAGATGAGGGCGATCAAGTTCTACTCGGAATCAGCCGCGGCCTACGAAGGCACTGAACTGGCGGACCTCATGAATGCGCTGGTGGCGGAAGAGCTGGCCCACAAGGGCAGATTGGAGCGCCTGTACGACGACGAGTTCATGCAGGAAAACTAGCCGTTATTCTAGCAATCCTCATCCACAAATGAATCGCAATCATCGTCTTTGCCGTTGCACTGTTCTGCGGCCCCGGGATTGATGGAGAAGATAGTGTCGTCGCAGTCGTCTCCGCCCTCGGTGCACCAGCAATCTTCGGCTGGGAGTTCGGGAGGACATTCTACTACGGAAAGAGTGCCGTCGCAGTAGTTGTCGTTGTCGTCGTCGCAACCTTCGTCAAACTCGTCGTTACAGTTTTCGTCCAGCCCGTTGCAGATCTCAGTGACCCCCGGGTGGATGGCGTCGTTTTCATCGTTGCAGTCACCTGTTCCTCCGGTGCACCAGCATTGCGCCGGCGGCAACTCGGGAGGGCACTCGTCCACGTTCATGTTGTGGTCGCAGTAGGTGTCATTGTCGTCGTCGCAACCCTCGTCGGTGGTGTCGCTGCAGTTGTCATCGATGCCGTTGCAACTCTCGTCCGCCATGGGGTTGATCTCCGAGTCGGTATCGTTGCAATCGCCACCGCCGCTGGGGCACGCCAGGGGGAATCCCACGGTGTTCATGTTGGCGTCGCAGAAGCCGTCGTTGTCGTCATCGCAACCCTCATCCATCACCTGGTTGCAGTTCTCGTCCGCGCCGTTGCAGTACTCCGGCGCGCCCGGTGCGATGGTCTCGGTGGTGTCGTCGCAGTCGTCTTTGCCGAGGGGACAGATTGACGGCCAGGCTCCTCCCGGTTTCACAACCATCATGTCACCGTCGCAGTAGTCGTCGTCGTCGTCATCGCAGCCGCTGTCCACGACCCCGTCGCAGTCCACGTCCAGATTGTTGCAGGCCTCGTCAGCTCCGGGATAGATGTTGGCGTTGCCGTCGTTGCAGTCGTTGCCGCCGTTGGGGCACCAGCAGTCTTCCGGCGGAGTTCCCTCGGGGCAGGCCACGACGGTCATGTTGCCGTCACAGTAGTCGTCGCCATCGTCGTCGCATCCTTCGTCCGCACCGCCGCAGTCGTTGTCAATGCCGTCACAGATTTCGCTGGAGGCAGGATAGATGTTGGAGTTCAGGTCGTTGCAATCGCCGCCGCCGTGGGTGCATATCGCGGGGCTGCCCACGATTTCCACGTTTTCGTCGCAATAGCCGTCGCCATCGTCGTCGCAAGTGTCGTCCACCAGGTTGTTGCAGTCGTTGTCAATGCCGTCGCATTTCTCATCCACGCCGGGGTTGATGTTCTCGTCGTCGTCGTTGCAGTCTTCAGGCTCCTCGTACCCGTCGCCGTCCGCGTCGGTGTCGCATACGTCGCCCACGCCGTTTTCGTCCAGGTCCGACTGGTCTGCATTGGCCGTCAGCGGGCAGTTGTCGTCCCCATCCAGCACCCCGTCGCCGTCGTCGTCGGTATCGCACTCATCGCCGGCACCGTCGCTGTCGGTGTCGAGTTGGTCGGCATTAGCGGTTAGCGGGCAGTTGTCCGCCGCGTCCGCGCGGCCGTCGTTGTCGTCGTCGGTGTCACAAACGTCGCCATAGTTGTCCTGGTCGTTGTCTGCCTGATCGACGTTTACGTCCACCTGGCAGTTGTCCTCGTCGTCAAGCACCCCGTCGTTATCGTCGTCGGTGTCGCACGCATCCCCATCGTCGTCGTTGTCGGTGTCCTTCTGGTTGGTGTTGGCGTGGAGGGGGCAGTTGTCCCCCGCGTCGACCACGCCGTCGCCGTCGTCATCATCGTCACACAGGTTGCCCTCGTCGTCGCTATCGGTGTCCAGTTGGTGCAAATTGGGAATGAGGGGGGAGTTGTCATCGTCGTCGAGCACCGTGTCGTTGTCATCGTCGGTATCGCAGGCGTTACCCTCATCGTCGCTGTCGGTATCCAGTTGGTCGGCGTTGGCATTGATGGGGCAGTTGTCCGAGTCGTCCCCAAGTCCGTCATCGTCATCATCGTCGTCGCACAGGTTGCCGTCGCCATCGTTGTCGGTGTCCAACTGGTCCTGGTTCACGACCAGCGGGCAGTTGTCGGCCGCGTCCAGCGCACCGTCGCCATCGTCGTCGGTGTCGCACTCGTCGCCATCGCCGTCGGAGTCGGTGTCGAGTTGGTCTGCGTTGGCCACCAGCGGGCAGTTGTCCGCGCTGTCGATGTCGCCGTCACCGTCATCGTCGTCGTCGCACACGTCGCCCAGATCGTCGAGGTCGGTGTCCAGTTGGTCACCGTTGGCTGTGAGGGGGCAGTTGTCGGCTGCGTCGGCCACGCCGTCACCGTCGTCGTCTGCGTCACAGGCATCGCCCTGCGCGTCGCCATCTTTGTCCGCCTGGTCCGCATTGGAGGTCACCGGGCAATTGTCGTCGCCGTCTGCGACCCCGTCGCCGTCGTCGTCCTCGTCGCAGGCGTCTCCCAGGTCGTCGCTATCGGTGTCGCCCTGGTCCGGGTTGGCGCTCAGCGGGCAGTTGTCAGCACCGTCGCCCACGCCGTCGCCGTCGTCGTCGGAGTCGCACACGTTGCCGTCTCCGTCAAGGTCGGTGTCCAACTGGTCCGAGTTGATCGAAAGAGGGCAGTTGTCGGCATCATCGACTACACCATCGCCGTCATCGTCGTCGTCGCATACGTCGCCGAGGTCATCCTGGTCGGTGTCCAGTTGATCCGCATTCTCAATGAGGGGGCAGTTGTCTGCTTCGTCTACCAGGCCGTCGCCGTCGCTGTCCAGGTCGCACGGGTCGCCAATGCCGTCGTCATCCGCGTCCGCCTGGTCCGGATTCGAATGCAGCGGGCAGTTGTCAGCAGCGTCAGCGACGGAGTCGCCGTCGTCGTCGTCATCGCATGCATCTCCTTCCTGGTCGAGGTCGGTGTCCAACTGATCCGCGTTGGAATTGAGCGTGCAGTTATCGTTGGTATCCAGGATCCCGTCGCCGTCGTCATCGTCATCGAGGCAGTCCGCGGTGCTGTCGCCATCGGTATCGGGGAAACCCTCGTCGATGATTCCGTCGCAGTCGTCGTCGTCTCCGTTGCACTCCTCTTCGAGATCAACCGGATCTTCGTTGCTGCATTCCAGTCCGGAGCCATCGGCCAGGCAGGTGTGTGTTCCGTTCTTGCAGGCATCGGAATCCGCGCCGTCGCATGGCATGTTCTTGCTGCTGAACGACTCGTCGGCGGAGCCGTCGCAGTCATCATCCAGGCCGTTGCAGGATTCGGCGGCTCCCGGATAGATAGATTGGGCGTCGTCGTTGCAGTCTCCCGGATTGGACGTGGAGTAGGAACCTGCAGCCGCACACAGACACTTGAAGTCAGCGGTGACGCCGAACGTATCGCCGTCACCATCCTTAAAGAACAGGGTGCAACCGGTCGCCCCCTCTTCATCGAGCAGGCTGTCACAGTCGTTGTCCTTGTCGTCGCAAACTTCCGGCGCCCCGTGGTACACCTCCGGGTCGTCGGGCCCGCAGTCGGTGGAGTTGGCCTCACCGTCCCCATCGGTGTCGACGTCGCATGCGTCGCCAACACCGTTGCCGTCCTGGTCTTCCTGCTGCGGGTTGGGAGTTAGCGGGCAGTTGTCGTCCACGTCGATTATGCCGTCCGCATCGGTATCGGTATCCACGCAGTCTGCGATGCCGTCCTCATCAGTGTCCGGGAATCCTTCGTCCACCGTGCCGTCGCAATCATCGTCGTCGCCGTTGCACAGTTCGACGATGTTGGCCGGGTCTTCCACGCCGCACTCCAGCGCGTCTCCTCCGGCGTTGCACACCAGCGCGCCGTTTTCGCACTGGTCGGAATCTCCACCGTCGCAGGAGAGGCCTTTGGTGGGAAAATCCTCGTCCACTGCACCGTCGCAATCATCGTCGAGACCGTTGCAGATATCGACGATTTCCGAGGGGTCCTCATTGATACACTCAACGCCGGAACCATCTGCGTTGCAGGTAAAAGTGCCGTTCGCGCAAAGATCGGCATCAGCGCCATCGCAGGGGAGGTCTTTGGTGCTGAAATCTTCGTCAATGGAGTTGTCGCAGTCGTCGTCGAGGCCGTTACAAATGTCGACGATGTCTTCCACTGTTTCGTTGACGCACTCGACGCTCAGGCCATCTCCGGTGCAGGTCCAGGTGCCGTTGGCACAGAGATCGGCATCAGCGCCATCGCAGGGCAAGTCTTTAGTGCTAAAATCCTCGTCGG
>CAZVFX010000155.1:0-3369 GCA_964626565.1 uncultured Myxococcales bacterium | reverse complement strand
AGATCGGCATCAGCGCCATCGCAGGGCAAGTCTTTAGTGCTAAAATCCTCGTCGGTTTCGCCGTCGCAGTCGTCGTCGTCGCCGTTGCACGCCTCTACGATGCCGGCGGGGTTCTCATTGATACATTCCACTCCCGAGCCATCGGCCGAACATGTGTAGGTGCCGTTTTCGCACAAGTCGCTGTCCGCGCTGTCGCACGGCTCTCCCTTGGTGGAGTAAGTCTCGTCGGCCTCGCCGTCACAGTCATCGTCGACGCCGTTGCACGGCTCCGGGGCTCCGGGGAAAACCTCGGGCGCGTCGTCATTGCAGTCACCGGGGGTCAGCGCCAGGTAGGGCGCTTCTCCTGAACAGAGGCATTGGAACTGGCTCACGACGCCGAACTGGTCTGAGTCTTCGTCCATGAAATAGATAAGGCAGCCCGCGGTGCCCGGTTCGTCGGCCAGGCCGTTGCAATCGTTGTCCACGCCGTCGCAGGTCTCGGGTGCAGCCCCTTCGAAAGGATTACAGAACTGCAGTTCGCCCTCTTTGCACTCTTCCACCGAATGGAAGCACTCGCCCAGGCCGCACTGCAAAACGCCGAACCCCTCGTCCACCTCTTCGTTGCAATTGTCGTCGGTGGAATTGCATTCTTCACTCGCCGCGGCGTGGATTGCCGGGTCCAGTGAGGCACAATCAGTGTCGTCCGGGTCTCCGTCGCCGTCGTCGTCCGCGTCAACGCAATCCTTGAAGCCGTCCATGTCGGTGTCCGCGAACCCTTCATCGACGCCCAGGCTACAGTTGTTGTCGATGCCGTCACATTCCTCAGCCGCCAGCTCGTGGATCGAAGAGTCAAGGGGGGCACAGTCGGTGAGGTCGGAATCGCCATCGCCGTCGTCATCATCGTCGCACGCGTCGCCCTGTCCGTCCTGGTCAAGGTCGTCCTGGTTGTTCTTCACCAGGGCGCAGTTGTCGATGTCATCCGGAACGCCATCGTCATCATCGTCGTCGTCGCAAACGTCACCCAGCGAATCGTCGTCCAGATCTCCCTGTCCCGGATTAAACTGGTCCGGGCAGTTGTCCAGGCCGTTCAAGATGCCGACGCCATCGATCTCCGGGTCGCAAAGGTCGCCCGTGCCGTCGTCGTCCAGATCGCCTTGCCCGGGGTTTTCCAGGCACAGGCAGTTGTCGGAATCGTCCGCGATACCGTCGCCGTCATCGTCATCCTGGCACGCGTCTCCGACTCCATCTCCGTCACAATCTTCCTGGAACGGGTTGCCGGCTGCCGGGCAGTTATCATCCGCGTCGGGAACCAGGTCGCCGTCCAGGTCGTTTTCGCATGCGTCACCCGTGCCGTCGCCGTCGGTGTCTTCCTGCCCGGCGTTACCGGTGTACGGGCAGTTATCCACTTCGTCGGTGACCGAATCACCGTCATCGTCGTCATCGCATGAGTCGCCCTGGCCGTCGTCATCGAGGTCCTCCTGGCCCGGGTTCTCTACACCGACACAGTTGTCTGCACCGTCGTCAACGAAATCGCCGTCCGCGTCGGGGTCGCAAAGGTCCCCTTCGCCGTCCTCATCCTGGTCGTCCTGGGCTGGGTTTTTTACACCAACACAGTTGTCCGCGTTGTCGGGCACGCCGTCGCCGTCCGAGTCGCCGTCGCACGCGTCGCCGACACCATCGTCGTCTGCATCTTCCTGTTCGGGGTTGGAGACGGCGGGGCAGTTGTCTTCCGGGTCGGCGACGCCGTCGCCATCCTTGTCCTCTTCCATGCAATCGGCGGTGCCGTCGTTGTCGGTGTCCGGGAATCCTTCGTCCGTCTGTTCGTTGCAGTTGTTGTCCAGCCCGTCGCACGCTTCCGCCGCGCCGGGAAAACTAGCGGGCGCCAGGGGCAGACAGTCCACCGAATCGACGAAACCGTCGCCATCGTCGTCATCGTCTACGCAGTCGGAGAGCATGTCAGCGTCGGTGTCGGGGGAGCCTTCGTCTACCAGCAGGTTGCAGTTATCGTCTAGCCCGTTGCATTCCTCCTGGGCCAGCGGATGCACTGCGGCCGCGTACGGCGCACAGTCGTCTTCGTCATCCGCGCCGTCGCCGTCGTCATCGTCATCGCACTGATCGCCGGCCCCGTCATCATCGAAGTCGGCCTGGTCGGGGTTGTAATGATCCGGGCAATTATCGTCCGGGTTGTCGAAGTCATCGCCGTCCCGGTCGAGATCGCACAAATCGCCTTCGCCGTCTCCATCGAGGTCGCCCTGCTGGGGATTGAAAAGGAGCGGACAGTTGTCGGGGCCGTTGGGAATTCCGTCGCCATCCACATCTGCGTCACAGGGATCTCCGGTGCCGTCCCCATCGAGGTCCTCCTGTGCGGGGTTGGGAACCGCGGGGCAATTGTCATCGTTGTCATCAATGCCGTCCGCATCCTTGTCCTGCTCCATGCAATCAGCGACGCCATCCAGATCGGTGTCCGGGTATCCTTCGTCCACCGAATCGTCACAGTCGTTGTCGAGCCCGTCGCACACCTCGTCAGCGCCGGGATGGGCAGTGGGATCGAGGGGAAGGCAGTCCAGCGGGTCGATGAATCCGTCGCCGTCATCGTCTTCGTCTACACAGTCGGCGAATTTGTCAGCGTCGGAATCAGCGAATCCTTCGTCGCAAAGGAGGTCGCAGTCGTCGTCCTTGCCGTTGCACACTTCCAGGGCTCCGGGAAAGACCTCCGGGTCCAGGGGATCGCAGTCAGCCAGATCGGTGAAGGTGTCGTTGTCGTCGTCTTCGTCGCAGACATCTCCCGAACCGTCGAAATCGAAATCGAGCTGGTCGAGGTTGGCATCGCAGGGGCAGTTGTCCAATTGGTCGGGCACCGAATCCTGATCGTCGTCATCACTTATGCAATCTGCAACACCGTCACTGTCACAGTCAGGAAAATCCTCGTCCACTTCGCCGTCGCAATCGTTGTCCTCGCCATCGCACTCCTCTTCGACAGGGGTCTGGCCATCGCAGAGCAGCTCGCCCCCTGTGCATACCTCGACCCCCAGGCAGGCGCCGAAAACGGTAGCCACCAGGCACATGTCTCCGCCCAACTGTTCGTCGGTCTCTCCGTCGCAATCGTCGTCTACGCCGTTACAACTCTCTTCAGCCGGAGTTGGTGCGGAGCAATCGGACAGCCCCGATTCCGTGCACTCCCGTTCACCTTGGCAGATTCCCCACAGGGTTTCGATGTAGCAGTCGGTGGCAGCTCCGGCCATCCATTCCTGGCATGCGCACACCCCCGCTTCCGGAACGCACTGCAGCGACGAGAAACCGTCCACGCTCTGGGCCTCTTCGCACATGTATCCATCAGGGCAGTCGAAGGTGTCGCAAGCGCCACCGCAAAATGCACCGGCCGGGCCTAGT
>CAZVFX010000154.1:0-14662 GCA_964626565.1 uncultured Myxococcales bacterium | reverse complement strand
TGAAATACGGGGATGCGGTAGCCGGCATGATTAACGTGGAACCCAAGACGGAACGAGTCGAGCAGTTGTCGGGAGAACTGGACGTCAATCTGATCAACGCGGGCGGATATGTTGAAGGCTCGATAGGTGACCGAGGTTCGTTCCGGTTGGGCGGGAGGCGCAGCTACATCGACGCGGTGATCGCAGGCGCCATGGCTTTCACCGATATGGGCGGAACCGTGGTCACGCCGGTATACTACGACTACCAGGGAGAACTCTCCTTCGACATAGACGACCGCAACCGGATCGGCCTGTTTTACGTCGGGTCCCACGATGCGTTGCGCCTGGTTACCACCGCAGACGACGAAGATGACCTCGCCATCGACCTGTCCACGAGCACCGACTTCAATCGTCTCATTGCCTATTGGAAATTTGCGCGCGCCGGTCTGTCCGCAGAGGTAAAACCCTACTTCGGATTCGATCGGTTCACTTTTGAAACCGATGCCACCGGGTTGGACGCCCGTATTCTGACGACGGGTTCTCGCCAGGAGATCAATTGGAAAGCTGCCGACTGGGCCAGCCTGCAAATTGGCGGAGAAGCGCGTATCGGATTTGCCGACTTCTCGGGCCAGGTGCCTCTGCCGCCCAACTACTACATTCCCGGGAGTTCGGTCTACGGCAAGACCCGGGAGGCAGTGACTGAAGAGGATCGCTGGGAGTTGGACGCCGAGTACTGGCAGACCGCGGCGTACGCTGAACTGGCCTTGAAGCCGCTGCCTTCCCTGCGACTTGCTCCCGGCTTTCGGTTCGAGGTCTACGGGCACCCGGGAGGCCAGATCCCCATGTGGGACCCCAGAATCACGGCACGTTGGAGCATTTCCGACGACATGGCGGTAAAGGGCGGAGTCGGCAAATTCTCCCAGGCCCCGGAGGAGCGCTATATCGACGAGGACTTCGGGAATCCCGACTTGGACGAACAGTGGGCCATGCACTACAGCGGCGGCGTGGAATGGAGGATCAGCGAATCTATCGAAGTGGACCTGGTAGGCTTCTATGTGGCGTGGTACGACCTGGTGGTGCGGACCAACGAAGTCGAAGTATCTTCTGCCGGCACCAGCCCCTTCCGGGCCCTGAACGACGGTTTCGGCCGCTCGTTCGGAGCGGAGCTTATCCTGCGGCACAATCCTTCCAAGAGGTTCTTTGGATGGATTTCCTATACTTTGTCGCGCAGCGAGTTGGCTGGCTTCGTACAAGTGCGCGGTTCGGACAACAACGCGCCCGACTCGGAGCGCAACGAGTTGGTGATCAGTCCGTTTGACCAGACCCACATTCTAAACGCAGTGGGGAGTGTCAAGCTGGGCAGGGGCTGGGAAACGGGGGCCAGAATGCGCCTGGTTTCCGGCAACCCGACAACACCTGTAGAGCGTGGCATATTTGTGGGCGATTCGGGAGGCTACCTCGCTGATAACGGGCCGGTCAACTCTACCCGTCTGCCCGGCTTCTTTCAGATTGACGTACGAATTGAGAAACAATGGCTGTTCGAAACCTGGATGTTGTCAGCCTATCTGGACGTACAGAACGTGACCAATCATGCCAACACCGAGTTCGTAATCCGGGACTACCGGTTGGACAAGAGCTGGAACGTGCCCGGCATTCCCATTTTTCCGGCCTTCGGCGTAACGGGGAGGTTCTGATGATACGTTGGACTCCAATTCTGCTGGTACTCGTTGCGGCCTGTTCGCCGGGCTTCGATGAGCCTTGGGAAATCCTTGACCAGCGGCTGATCGGCATCACCGCCGACCCCCCTGAGTTCGTCTTTCCAGTGCCGCCTGAAGCGTTGGCGGCCATGGAGTCCGGAAGGACGCCCGAAGGCCCGCCGCTGGTTCTCTCCGCACTTCCGGCGCTGCCGGTGCAGTTGTCACTCCTGATCGTCGGCCCGGACGGTGCTCCCGGGCCTTTCGAATACGAGGCCTCAGGTTGCGTACTGGACGGGGCGGACTGCCGCCAGGACTTGCCCATCGTGAAGTTGGCCACGGGAGGTGCGGATTCGTCGCTGCTCGTCCTTGACATCGAGCTGCCTCCCGACCTGGTTGTGGCCTCGCTGGAAAACGAGATTGGGGGCGGGGTATTCGGCGCTGCGATTTGGGTCAAGGGCGAGATCAAGGGGGAGGGGTGGGAAGCCCCGTTTTTGAAGGCGGTTCTCGTTACTCCCGACTTCGTGGGCGACAGAGCAGCCAATGCAAATCCTCGCATATCCCGCCTGCTTGAGGGGGAACGTGAGAAGGAGACTCCGGTGCAGACCGACCAGGAAGGAGTTGTGGTCTTTGCGCGAGATCAGGAATACCGCCTGCTGCCCGACATACCGGAGGAAGATCGGGAGACTTTTACGGTTATTACCTTCGACACCGACTTCTCTGCCCTGGTTGCAGGAACCGACCCGGCGGAGCTGCTGGCATCAGCGCAACTGGAGGAGATCACGGAGCAGTTGTCGGTGCGCTTCTTCGCAAACTGTGGAAACTTCTCCGCAAGTTCAAAGACAGAAGAACCCAACCCGGTATTTGAGACCGCGGAGGAAGCAGAGGCCAAAACCCTGTCCGTCCGCTGGACCTCGCCCGCAGATCCCGAGGAGTGCAAATTGTGGTTTGTGGTCGATGACGGCCGTGCCGGCGCCGGCTGGTTTGAGATTGCGGTGCGGGTAGACTAACCCCCGACAAGGGGCATCTTCAGATCGACACGGAAGTTGATGAGTATCCTCCGCACATCCTCGTCGCCCGGATATTTGACCCGCCGAATCGAGTTGATGAAGGGCTGGTCGTCGTTTTCCGAGACTTTGGTCAAGTGCAGGCGCACCCCTTCATACCCGTCGCCATCCTCCTTGAACAGATAGGCTGCGGCCGGGTTGGTTTGCAGGTTCGAGTAGGTCAGCCGCTCCCGAGTGATAAAAGAGACCATCCCTTCCTCAAGAAAGTGAGGGCGGGAGAACAGGGCGCTGTTGACCCTCCCTCCTGAGTCCGCGGTGGACAATACGCCCAGGCCGGTCTTTGTATCAAAATACTCTTTCAATTCAACGGTCATTTCGACCTCCTCGTTCACAAGTCCAACTGCCGTGAGTATTCGTGGGTCCGCACCAGGAAATCATCCCGCACAACCTGGTCCTGCAGCCTGCCTTCGTCCTCCAGCGGCAACCCCGGAAACCGGTGCGCAAGCGCGCTTGCAAAGATACCGGCGGCGGTCCCGACCTCCTCGCCTTCCCCATTTGACACGGTGAGCCCTCGCACCGCGCAGGAAGGCGACCGAGCCTTCAACACAAATCCGCACAGCCCGGTTTCAGCCAGCTCATCCAGCCGGGCAAGAGACCACGACTTGATGCGAGCGGTATGGTCTACACCAGTTTCCACTGTCATGAAAGCGGGGTCTCCCGGGTCTCCAACAAGGTGAACCGCCTCCCGGGGAACTCCGAAACCGGCCTCGAACTCGGGGCACACCGCGACCAGGTCTACTACAGCGCCGAGGGTTTCGACGATGGTGCGGTCAAATTTGTGACCACCGTCGTACCGGACCCGCTCTCCTACAAGGCAAGCGCTGATTCCTACCTGGATTCTCCTCATGCCGGCATAACCTCTTCTGCCCTGGCGTCTCACACAAGATAGTAACATGAACTGCGACGGACAACCTTGCCCCAAAACCGGATCATTGGCAAGATGGTGTGTGAACCCGGCGGTCATTCTGTCTGTCTCGGCCGTTGCAACATTAGTCAGGAGGCGTGGTGAGCAACAACATCGAACAACTTACTGCTGTTTTGGGAGAAGCGATCAAAGCGGAGCTGGCCGGCAACGCATTCTTCCTCATGGCCGGGCAGACTGCCACCGACCCGCGGGCGAAAGAGGTCTTCGAGCAGTTCGCCGCCGACGAAATGGTCCATGCCCGGACCCTGCGAGCGCTGTACGAATCGGCGGTGAACGCGGGCCGGCTGGACCCCGACGTCAAATTGCCCCAGATGGCTCTGGTGCCGGACGCGGCAAACCCGATCTTCTCCCCCGGCTTCAAGGCCAGGCTTGGCGACGCCCATTTCGAAGTCACCGCGTTGTCCATCGGCATTCAGTTGGAACAGGATTCCATGGCGTTCTACCGCAAACACGCCCAGCAGACTGACGAACCGGTCATCCGCGATCTGTTCAACGACCTGTACGAGTGGGAAAAGACGCACTATCGCGCACTCAGCACCCAGTTGGACGCGATCAAGGAAGACTACTGGCACGAGAACAAGTTTACGCCGTTCTAGGAGGCCCCGTATTTCATGGACTCGCGGCGAGCATTACTGGTGCTTTGCCTCGGTGCACCCATTTTTGTGGTAACGGCATCGTGCGCCGGCGGAACAGACCCAAAGGCCCAACTCCCGGACGCGGAAGTGGCGGACCTCGGCGATGCCGCCCCGACTTCCTGCAAACCTCTCCCTCAAGTTGGGGAGACCATTCAGGTCGTACCGTCAGAAGCGCTGCCCGATGACCTCGATCTGCTACCAGCCAACAACAATCTGGATGTGACTGCCCACTCCGGCCGCTACTACCTGGCCTTTCGCAACGCCCCTTCCCATTTCGCGTCTCCGGATGCAATGCTCCACGTGCTGGGCAGCAAAGACGAGGTGGAGTGGAAACACGAGGCGAGCTTCTCGCTGGAGACCGACCTCAGGGAACCACGGCTGCTTTCGTTTGACGGCCGCCTGTTCCTGTACTTCGCGGTCCTGGGCACCAACCCGTCTGCGTTTGAACCCCAGGGCATGATGGTAGCCCAGCGCCAACCCGACGGCGCCTGGAGCAATCCCGAGTGGTGCTACCTTGAAGGCTTCATCCCCTGGCGGGCCAGAGTAGTGAACGGCACGCCCTACCTCATCGGCTATGTCGGCGGCGCGGCGATCTACGGTGAGCAGGAACAGCAGATGGAAGTGCACTGGCTCACCACCGCGGACGGAATCCAGTGGGAGCCGGTGATTCCCGGGCAGCCCGCGGTGCTTGAGGGCGCGGTGTCCGAGACCGATTTCTCCTTCCTCGACGACGGCTCCGTGGTTGCCGTAGCTCGCAACGAGGAGGGCGATGAAACCGGTTTCGGCTCGAAAATCTGCCGGGCGGAGGCGGACGACCTCGGCAAGTGGGAATGCACCGCCGACCCCAGGAAATACGACTCCCCGTTGCTGTTCAGCCACGAGGGACAGACCTACCTCATCGGCCGTCGCAACGTGACGGAAAGCGGGCGCTTCGACCTGGGGAGAGCTGACCTTCCCGCCGAAGACCGGCCGTTGCGCTACCAGCTTGCCTACTGGCAGACTCCGAAAAGATGCTCACTGTGGAAGGTGGACGCCGTGTCTTTGCAGGTATCGTTCGTTTTGGATCTCCCCTCCTGCGGCGACACCTGCTTTCCGTCAATCCTGAACCGCGGCTCCGGACATTTTGCAGTGTACAACTACAGCTCCCCGCTTGCGGACAAGGGGATAAGCTGGCTGGAGGGACAGACCGGTCCCACGAGCATCCTGCGCACCGAATTGGAATTTGCATGTCCCTGATTGTCGGCAAAGCAGGACTGACGAAGCCTACTCCCCCCACTTCTCCGGATCGGCCACAATGTCGCAATCGATGAACTTCGCTCCGTCCGAATTGCGGAACGGAGAATTGCAGTACTCCAGGAACAGGGCGATGGCGTCCCGGGGCAGGCCTTCGTCACTGCTGGGCGGCCGCATGCCGTTGCCGGCAGGGTATTCGCCATCAGGCACGTCCGGGGACCACAGGTCCCAGTTGGGCCAATCGGTCAGCTCCTCTACTCCTTTCAGCCAGTGCTTGTGTACATGCCTGGTTTCGTCCGCGGTGAGGGGAAGCCCCACCGCCGCAGACTGCACCAGCAGCACGGCCATATCCCGCTGCCAGGCATGGTGGTCGATGCCCGGCTCCTTGGTTTCCGGATCGAGATAGGTGTCCAGGCGCTCGGCCAGGCCACCGAGCAGGTTGTACGCGATGTCGTTGTACCCATGCACCATGGCGTTGCCCAGAGCAGCCATGTGATAGTTCCAGATGATTGGGTAGTTGTAGTGGTTCCCCCCCGGAGCGACCATGTCGTACACGCTCCCGAAACCGGATCCGCAGTCGTTTGTCAGCGGCTCGTTGTAGGCGATCAGGTCGGTGGCCAGGCGCGCGGGGCACTCGCTCAGCGGGTCGAGATCAGAATACCAGACATAGTTGCCCAGGTCCTCGACCTCCTCCAGCCGCGCGGTGCCGTCCGCGTCCTTGGTGCGGATGTAGTAACCGTAATCGACGATATCTTTGTTGAAGCCCACCATGGTGTCCATGGTTTCCTGGCACGCATCCCGAACCCAGTCGTAGGGAGCGTCTGCGATGATGTAGGGAAGGAATAAGGTGGTGCGAACGATGGCGCACACATCGTCCTTGCTGCGCATATTCGTCACCCACATATATCCCCAGGTGGGGTTGTGAGGCCATTCGAAAGTGTGGGCGTTCCAGCCGTCCCACACCACGTAGGCGCCGCTGAACTCGACATTCTTCTTGCGCCCGTCATCCTTCCATGTTTCCTCGTCGAGCGTGAACTCCTGGTCCATGGGAAATACCGCCCGTGCCATGAGGAACGGCGCCGGGTCGTCTTCGTCCCAGATGAACCCCTTCACCGACGCGGTGAGGCCTTTGCAGTACTGCTCGGCCAGCTTGCACTGGTCCCATTCGCCGGTGAGCGCGCAGCCGTTAATGACCTGGGACAGGATCTTCGACCCCGGAATCCACATGTTGTGGTCGCCCCCGGTCTGCCTGAACGTAACCGTATCCCCTTCTTTGAGCGCATGGACGTCGTTGTACCAGGCCAGGTAATCTTCCTTGCCGGTAGACGGGTCGACGCCCGTGCTGGTGCGCAGCAGCCAGCGGGCCCAACCGATCTTCTTCCATAGGCCGGTGACCTGCTTCGTGAACTCCGTCACCTCGGCGTCGGAAAGGGGCTCCCCCGCGGCCGGCCGGGTAAACACAAAGGGCAGTTCACGGGGCGGGAAAGGCTGTTGAACGTCCGCCTCCACTTCCGCGACCTCAACGACGGTGAGATCCTCCTCCGGGACTACATCCGGCGCATCAACAGTGGTCAGGTCCACTGTCTCCGGCTGGGTAACCAGGTCGGCGCCGGTGTCCTCGGACGCCTTGTCACTTCCCGAACTGCAAGCCAGGCAGACAAATACCGCGGTGAGCATCAGCCAATTCGCTCTCATTCTCTCCCTCCCACATTTCTTACCGGACAACTATACCCGTACCCGCCTCGATTGACAATCGGGACCGCCCCTTCCATACTTCCGGGGTAGCAACCAAGAGACCGGAGTCCGGATGCGAACCACAACCGCTTGTTCTATCCTGCTCGCCTGCTGTGCGTTGGCGATTTCTTGCTCGGGCGATACCCCGGCGTCCGACGACGTCGGAGCCGACACCGTCATGCAACCTGAGCTTGTCCCTTTGGACAGTAGCGAGGCAACCACCGACTTGGCCGTTGCCCACGACGAACTGACACCCGACGCCCCAGACGACCCGGTGGATATCGTCCCCCAGGCACCCCTGTTCGAGCGCGGCCAGGTGATACCTCCGGACAGCCTTGCGTGCACCCACTTCGACTCCGGCGAAGAAACCCTCGACTGCAATCATCACGGCTCCTCAGTAGCAGTGACGGCCGACGGCACCGTACTCATCGCCTGGTATCATGGCATCGCGGAGAAATCCAAGGACTCCCGCATAGTCTGGAGCCGCAAACTTGAAGGTGTGGAGAGTTTCGGGGGGGCGGAGGTGCTTTTTGACGACCCGGAGCACGCTGAGGGCAACCCGGTAATCTGGGTCCACGAGAGTGGCGCTCTGTACCTGTTTTTCGTAACGATTCTGGGTGGCAACAGTTGGAACGACGGTGTCTTGCGCCTGATTCGCAGTGAAGACGGCGGGGAGTCGTGGAGCGACGTCCAGACCCTGCGCGACGACTGGGGCTGGATGACCCGCAACAAGCCGATCCGCATGTCCAACGGCAATCTGCTCCTTCCCACCTACGACGAGACTCTCTACATTCCCTCCTTCATGATCTCCGCCGATGACTTTCACACCGAATGGGTAGAAATAGCTTTTGACGATGACCCGCAAGGGCTGGTGGACCATCTGTCCATGATCCAACCCACGGTTATCGAGCGGGATGACGGCACCATCTTTTCCATCAGCCGAAACACCAGCTCCGTCCACAGCATGGCCTACGAAATGACCTCCCCCGACTTCGGAGCCACCTGGACAGCCGGCGCGATCAGCCAGGTGCCCAACGACAGCACCGGCATCGAAATGACGCGGCTGAAGAGCGGCCGAGTCGTGCTTGCATTCAACAACACCCTTTCGGGCCGCTACCCCCTGTCCGCAGCCCTGTCCGAAGATGGGGGACAGACCTGGCCCCTTGTCACCGACATCGACGGGCCCTGCGACCCTCCGGGAAGCTGCTCCCACGGCTATACTTCGGTCGCTCAAGACCCTTCCGATGAAACCATCTGGATCACCTTTACCGACGAGCGCAACACCATCGGGTGGGTACACCTCAACGAAGCGTGGCTGCTGGAACAGGAGGGTGAATTTGTTGTTCACTCCCAATAGACAGGCTGTGCTGGTTGCGTGGGTTCTGGTTTCATGCACCAGCACAACCGTCATTGAAGAAGACGCCGGAGCGGCGAAGCACAAAGAACTCGCCACACCCGAGGCGTACATCCATGACCTCGTTCCCCTCCCCGACCTGACGCCCCGATTCAAAACCGTTGATTCCATCCCCGACTCCAAGCCGGATGACGTCCACGAGGCAGTGATGCCGGACATTCAGGTGGAAGCTGAAACCGCGGAGGAAGAAGATATCTACGTGCCGGTCTACGGCCCGGAAGTTCTATTCTCCGAGCATTTTGACTCGAACCCCTTTGCCGGACGGTGGAAGGTCTTCAAAGCTGACTGCCAGACCCCAAAAGACGGCACAGTGGAGTACGCTAAAGACCACGACGGGTGCGATGGTGGCGGCGGATACGTCTGGCGAAAGAACGGCGGGGGAAGGTGCCTGGAGTATGTCGGGCCGCCGTTCACTACCAAAGGCTACACCGACCTGACCGTCAATTTCGCCTATCGGCTCGACGGAGGCAGCATAGGTCTGTCCCTTCTAAAAAACGGTTCCTGGACCGGAGTCATGGCCGAGGCCGAAGGCTCCGGCATGGCCAGTTGGGCGGCCGAGCAAACCAACGTCTCCGGCGAGATCACCGGCATCCGGCTGTTCCTGGATGGAGACAGCGATGTTACCCGCCGACTCGACTGCGTCGAAATCATCGGCGAAGTCGCGTGCCAGCCGGCCGTTGAGTTTTACTCCCACCCGCAATCACAGCACGTGTGCCCCGGAGGTGGGGTGACTTTGACCGCAAAGGCCACCGGTGACCAGGTCACCTACCAATGGCGCAAGGATGGCGTTGCCCTGGTAGATGGCCCGGGCGTGTCCGGGGCGGCCACCAACAAGCTGGCACTATCCGACCTCCAGCCGAGCGACGCCGGGAAATACCGGTGCAAAGCGTCCGGTGTTTGCGGCGACTCTCTGTCCGCACCCGCGTCGGTCACGGTGGGCAACGGCCCGTCGGTAATACAAGGCCCCCCGTCCCTGCAGGTTTGCGAGCACGCGGACGTGGTGCTCCCGGTGGTTGCCCAAGGGGCAGGGGAGGTTTCGTACCAGTGGGAGAAGGACGGCGCGCCGCTGCAGGCGGGCGCCAAATACGCGGGCGTGAAGACAGGCGCTCTCACCATCCACGACTTCACGGGAGCGGAAGCCGGGGACTATCGCTGCGAAGTAACCGACCAGTGCGGCGCCACTCTGTCCGAAGCCGGCGCGGTCACCTTGCGCGCCTGGGATGCGAAAGTGAACCTCCCTTCCGCGGGCGACCTGGACAAGCAGGTTCCGGTCAGCCTGCCCTACAACAACGACTGGGTCCTGGAGGCGGACTTGAACGGCTGCAACGCCGGACACTTCAAGCGCTACTTGAAAGGTAAGGAGACAACCGAGCTTGATCTATTCGTTCATGGAGGCGACGACAAGTTGGGCCTGAGGCTGGCGAATCAGAAGATCTGGTTCATGTCGGCCAACATTGGCGAAGGGCATTTTTACCCTGAGTGGCTTTCCGACCATTACGCGTACAGCCTCCACGATCTGCCGGTCAGCGGGGGCAACCACACGGTGCGCATCGAGTATCGCCCATACCCCGGGAGCGACGAAGGCAACTGCAAACTGTTCTGGGATGGCGCCCTGGTTGGAGACTGGGAGTTTTGGGGCGAGGGACTGCCCGCACCCATGACCTATCTTAGAGTCGGGCACATTTCCGGGGGCAAGCTTCGTTATCTCGTTGGCTGCCAGCAACCATGATATTTGTGGGGCGGATGCGCTTGCGGTAGGGTTGAATCTGTGGTGATGCTGGTTCCAACCATGAAGGAGTTGTCATGAGTAAATACACGATCCTATTGCTCGCAGTTTCGATGCTGGGGCTTTCCGGCTGTTGTCACTGCGGATGTAAGGGCAAGGCCGCTACTGCGGCCCCTGCTGCCGGGCCGGTGACCGTTGCCAACTCGTCGGACGTCGAGGCCAACCTGGGCAAACGGGTCACCTTTGTCGGTGAAGCCGCGAATGCGAAGCTATCGGCCATGGTGCATACCAAGGCGATGATGCTCTATTGCATCGAAATACCCGACTGGCCCGACGAAGTTCATGGGAAGCAGGTGCGGGTAACCGGTGTGCTGGCGCGAACCGACCAGTTCAAGGCGGAAGTGGCCAAGGACGGCTCAATCTCTCAGGGTACGGCCGGTGGTGACGAATTGTTGCGTGATGTGACCTGGGAGCTGGCAGACTAAGGGCCTCGCAACTGCAGCCTCAAAGGGCCGCCTTGCGCTTGGCGACCCACACAACGTGCCGCCGCCCCTTTCTTCCACCGCTATCCCTAACGCCTCTTGCCCGCGCGTCAAACCCGGCTTTGCGCAATTGTCCGGTGAAATCGGAATCTGGACCTACCGACCAGACTGTGAACCTTCCGCCCGGACGCAAGGCGTCGTAGGTAGTCAACAACCCGGCTCGAGAATAGAGCCAGTTGTTGTCGTCCACAATGACCCCCTGGGGACCATTGTCCACGTCGTTCATGATCGCGTCGTACCGACCCTGCCCACCCTTTAACATGGCAGCAAAATCCCCTTGCCGCAGCGTGACCCGCGGGTCGTCCAGCGGATGCCCGGCCAGGTGACCAAGATGCTCACGATTCCATTTCACCACCCCGGGCACCATTTCCGCCACTTCCACCCGCGCATCAGCGCGCAGGAACTTCAGCGCAGCAGCCAGAGTGAAGCCCATGCCCAGGCCCCCGATCAAAACCCGGGCCTGGTGCCGACCGGAAACAGGCACGCACGCAAACTCAGCCAACGCATCTTCAGACCCGTGCACCCGACTGGTCATGAGTTCCAGGCCGTCGGCGCGGATTACGAACTCCTCGCCACGCCGTACGAGCACCAGCTCCCCGCCGCCCGGAACCTCAACGCTATCTATCTGTTCCCAACGTTTCATAAAGAACACCATACCAGCAGTTTCCCATTTGTGGAATCTTGCTGTTCGCAGTTGCTCACCGCTCATCGCCCACTGCTCACTGCCGATTGCGACAGTTCCTTTGACCTTTGGTCGCAACAGATGGCAGAATACAAAGCCGGTGGTAGTCGCACCATCTGTAACCCCAGGAGGCACGCTATGAATTCCAGAGAGGCGACACGCACCCCGCGCGTAACCTGCATGTTGATGTCGGTCATCTTCTTGCTGCTGGCAGGAGCGGCTTGCTCCGGCGAATCCGGAACTCAGGAAGAGGACCTGGGGGCAGATGTGTCAGCGGACGTGTCTGCAGATTCATCTACCGACCCTGATGACGTACAAGCGGTCGAGGACCTGGCAGATCCCGACCTGGCCGAAGTCTTTGCAGACTCTGTCGACGTAGAAGAAATCGAAGAAATTGACGACATCGAACCCGACCTCGGTCCGCCCATGCACTACTCCGACAGCTTCTCCGTACGGCCTACGGTGGAGCAGATCTACGTGTGGAATGCAGAGCCCGAAATCGTCCTGCAGTTGGTGGGGCCCGAAGGTGACGTGCTGCAGGAGCTGCCCGCTGATTATCAGGGTTCCCGGGTGTTCCGTGAGATCACTCCGGGATCCGGCTATTCGGTGCGCCTCGCGGATGACCCGGAAGACTACGCCGGGCCCATGACCGTCATGTCCATCGAAAGCAGCTACCCCGGCGAGGGTTTTTACCTCTCCAAAACACTCCAGGTCGGGTATGGCTACATGGAGATGCGGGACGGTACGCTGCTTTCCTACTTCCTCTCCCTCCCCGGCCTTCCGGAAGACGGACCCTATCCGACCCTCGTCAACCTTTCGGGTTACAGCCCCAGCCGCCCCGGCAAGTCGGTAGGCGGGCCGGCGGAAGCGTTTTGCGGCCTCTACCCGATCTTGTGCAACGCACCCAATTTCCCCTCGGGCCTCATTACCGGGCTGATGGGATACGCGGTTATCGGCGTGAATTTGCGGGGGACGGGGTGTTCGGGCGGGGCGTACGACTACTTTGAGCCGCTTCAACTGCTGGACGGGTATGATGTGATAGAGACCGTCGCACACCAGCCCTGGGTCAAACACGCAAAGGTCGGTATGGTGGGCCTGTCCTACCCGGGAATCACGCAACTGTTTGTTGCGTCCACCAAGCCGCCGAGCCTGGCCGCCATAGCCCCGTTTTCGGTCATTGCGAATACGGCCACCACCCTTGTGCCCGGCGGGATCTACAACGACGGCTTCGCCCTCAACTGGATCGAGCACGTGTTGAACAAGGCGAAACCTTACGCGCACGGCTGGATCACCAAGCTGGTGGAAGAAGGAGACACGGTGTGCGAGGAGCACCAACTGCTCCACAGCCAGATGTTGGACGTCATCGCCAAGGCGCTGGAAAACCCCTTCTATACCGACGAAGTAGCTGGGCAGGTGGACCCCACGTCCTTCGTTGACCAAATTGAGGTGCCGGTGTTCCTGGTGGGGCAGACTCAGGATGAGCAGACCGGGCCCCATTTTCCTGCTCTCTTTCCTTTGTTCACCGGCTCTCCGGTGACCAGGTTCACCATGACCAACGGCATCCACATGGATGGGTTCTCTCCCCAGATTCTGGCCGAGTGGGCCAACTTCCTCGGCTTTTACGTGGATCAGGAGATACCGGTGATTCCCAAAGACATGGCCGCGATGGTGCCGGTCTTTATGGAGGACGTGTTCGGCGCTCCCCTCTCTCTCCCCGATCCCCGGTTCGCGGACTACACCGATTACGAGGAGGCCCGGAGCGACTACGAGGCTGAGCAGCCCTTGCGTGTGATCTTCGAATCGGGTGCGGCGCCGGATGTAGCCCCGGGCGCGCCCCAGGGTACTTTCGAACAACACTTTGACGCATGGCCGCTTCCCTCGACGGAAGTCAGCCGCTGGTTCTTCCAGCCGGAAGGAGGTCTGTCCCCTTCCGAACCGCCCGCTGAAGGCGGCGCCAGTTCCTTCCTGCTGGACCCCGAAGCGGGGCAGCGGGGAACGTTGGCCAGCGGGTCGGTGAACCCGCTCCAGCCCGACTGGAACCTCGCGCAGCCCGCGCCCGGAATGGCGGCCAGCTTCGTGGGCCCGCCCCTGGAAGAGGACATGGTGATGATCGGTCACGCCAGCGTGGACTTGTGGGTGCAGTCCACCGCGGAAGACGCAGACCTGGAAGCGTGCATTACCGAGGTACGACCCGACGGTTTCGAGTCGTACATCATGTGCGGCTGGCTGCGAGCGAGCCGCCGGGCGTTGGCCGAAAGCTCCACCGAGCTCAGGCCGATACAAATGCACTACGAGACCGACGTCGAGCCGCTGGCCGCGGGGGAGTGGAACTACACCCGCATTGAGATGATGCCTTTCTCCCACATCTTCCGGGCCGGGTCCCAGATCAGAGTGGTCGTCGATACTCCCGGCGACAGCATGGCGTCCTGGCGGTTCAAACTGCTGGAGTTCGAGGAAACCCCCACCCACACCGTCGCCCACCAGGCCGATTTCGCGTCCAGCATCGCCTTGCCCCTGATTTCCACCGTTGCAGTACCCACCGAGCTCCCCCCATGCAACTCCCTGAGGGGGCAGCCTTGCCGGGAGTTCGTGCCCTACACAAACATCCCTTTCGCTGAGTAGCGAGACACCACCGGAGGTGAGGTGGAGACTTGTGTCTTCCACCTTCCCACGGTAGAAGGCCTGCCGGCCGCGGGCCGGCCGGGTTGGGGTGCCTGGGGTGATGTTGGTGGGGTTGCGAACAAGCTATCCCCTATCCGACGCCTGCGGCGCCACCTTTCCCAGCGGGAAAGGACCGCTTATTCCACCACCACGGGGGCCGATTCTCCTGAGGGCCTATGCACCTTCAGGTGCGCGGGCCGAAGCATGACGTTTCCGCGCCTGTCGGCGCTTACGAGGAGGATCGGCTGGAGTGGTGGCCGTAGAAGAGGTCCTTTCCCGCTGGGAAAGGTGCCCGGAGCGCAGCGGAGGGCGGATAGGGGATAGATTGTCGCTTCCTGACCGTCAGCGCCCACATCCCAACCCTCCCGGC
>CAZVFX010000153.1:0-14836 GCA_964626565.1 uncultured Myxococcales bacterium | reverse complement strand
CTTGTCGCAAACCGCCTTGCAGCTCGGGACTGAAGTCTTCTTGGTCGTGTCTTTCTTCTCCGTGACGCCGCAGGCTTCCATCTCTGCTTCCGTGTTGGCCTTGAGCAGGCACGCCCTCACCGTCTCGGATTCCTTCGCACACTCCACCACACACTCGGCCACGATTTCCCGGAAAGTCTCAAGCTGCTCAGCCTTCAGCGCACTCAGTTGCTCCGCAGGAACGGCCGTGGCAATGACCTTCTCGCAAATCTGCTTGCACTGAGTTTCCGCCGGCGTCTCACCGAAAGCAGGCGAAGCTGAAAGGAGTAGCACTAGCAAGATCGGATACTGAAGTTTCATCGAATAACCTCCACCAATTGGGTCGTTTTCCAGCCCCGGAATCGGTTGAGGCACCCCCAAATTACTCCGCAAGCCGCACCACAAAACTAGCATTCCCGCACTCAGCGGTCCAGACGTATTTCTACTATTCCTACTGACTCTCCGCCGGCCTGATCTTTAAAGGATCTATGGGCTGCGGCATCCCGCTCGGAAAAAGCACAGTAAGGAACGCCCCGGTTCTCCGACGGATTAGATGCGGCCTTGAAAGGTGTGGATATATCCGGCTGCGGCCGGTCGACCGGGATGACGGAAGGAGGGTTCATGTCTTGCGGAAAAGCTGTAGCGGTAATGCTCGTAACGATACTGGTGCTGGCCTGCTCCAGCAGCGGTTATTTCGATTCCCACCCTCGTGGGATTATCGACGACAAAGGGAACCTGGTGCTCCCCATCGGTCCCTTCCTGGTTCCCGCTGTTGACCGCGACCTGCTGGTGGGAGCGCAACTCCCCGACGGCAAGGTCGGCGCAGTGGAGGTGTGGACCAAGGGGCAATGGAAATCGGCGGTAACGGTCCCTATGGCTCCTTCCTGGGACCGTTTCTCCTATGCGCGTCTGGCAGGGCTGAAGGCGGGACAACGATACCAGTACCGGATTGTCATCGGGGACAAAGCCACCGCTGCCTATTCCGTCCTCGCCCCGCCCCCCGGCGATCAACCCTTCACCTTCATCGTAATGGGGGATTCCAAGCTGGGGTGCAGGCAGGCCCACTGCAAGATTGTGCGCCAGATCGAGAAGCACCGGGCCGATCTCTACATCCACCTCGGCGACCTGGTTCGCTCCGGTGACAATATCGGCGACTGGACCGACTTTTTCCAGATTCAAAAAGGTCTCCTCGCACGCATGCCCATCGCCCCCGCAATGGGCAATCATGATCGTTCCCGGGCCGGCTTCTTCGAAAAGATCTTTCTACTCCCACAGGCCACTGGCGGCCCACATAGATACTTCGCCTTCAACTTCGGCAATTCCTTGTTCGTGGTCCTGGACGCAGTGGGCAACATCAAGCCGGGAGGCGACCAGCTTCGGTTCTTTGAGGAGAAACTTCAAAAGGCCCGGCAAGATAACGTCGAGCACATCTTTGTTGCGGTCCACAGCCCGCTCTACAGCTCCGGCAAGCACGGTTCAGACCTGTCGCTTAGAGCGGTGTTGAGCCCGCTGTTGAAAAAATACGGCGTTACCGCCGTGTTTTCCGGACACGACCATCACTACGAGCGCTCAAAACCGCAAAACGGAGTCGTCCACTTCATCAGCGGCGGAGCCGGTGCTCAATTGACCCCGGTCGACCAGAAACCGCACGCAGCCCGCGTCCTGTTGGGCTTCCATTTTCTGAAGATAACCGTTGACGGCCCGGAAGTGACGGTTCGGGCAGTGTCGGCCGAAGGACAGGTGCTGGATGAGGTCATGCTCAAATAGCCTGGCCCTGGCGGTCCTGCTGGCCGCACTGTCCTTCCCCGCGCTGGCGAATGATCCCCCTGCCTCCAAACCGGAAACCGTTGACGCACGCGTCTTCGCCCCCTCCGAGGAACCGCTCAAAGGCCTGCTGTTGGCCCCCTTTCGTGCTCCCGAGCACGCCGTGCGAACAGTGCTGGTGCCTGCCAGCCATCTGGTCCGCTGGGCCGGGGAAGTGCACCTGGAAGACCGAATCATCGACTTTCTGTCCGATGATACCAAACGAATCTGGCTCTACCCCTCCGCAGACTACTCCACCAACGACGGCTTCTTCCTGGGCGCCAAGTTCATGTTCAACAACATGCTCTACGAACGTAAGAACCTCGCCGCATCCGCCGATCTGTACACCAACCTGGACCATAAGTTCGGACTCAGCTACGGCCAGTCTGCATTCGGGGACGCCTCACTGTCCTACAAACTGAAAGCGACCTATGGAAAGAACTCCAACGCCAAGTTCTACGGCTTCGGCATCAACTCCGGAGCTGCTGACAAATCGGTGTATTCGGACGACAAGGCTGCCCTCATCCTGAAACTGCGCTGGCGCTTTGCCGCCGCTCCATTCTGGTCGGTCTCGGCCACAGTGGGCCCCGATCACTCCCGGACCGGTTCCGGGAATCCCGACGACACAAGACCCAGCATAGACGAGATCTTCGACCCCGACGGCCTCCACGGTTTTGGAGAAGACAACGTGTGGCTTCGCTATGGGCTGGCCCTCACTTACAACTCATTCTTGCCCTCCGGCAACCCCTCCCGGGGCGGCAAGGTGTCGGTTGCCGTAGACCGATTCGAGGATTTCTTTGGCGGCCACACCTACGTGCGGCTGAAAGGGCAGGCGTCACGGGTGTTCGCCCTGGGCTCTCCCCGCCGGGTGCTCGCCTTCAACGCACTGTTCAAATCGGTGGAGGATTGGGGCGGCGAGGTTCCCTTCAATCGTTTGTCTGCTCTCGGAGAAAGCACTCCGCTGAGAGGTTTCTCCGATGGCAGATTCCGGGACCGCAGGGTGCTGCTCTCAAATGTGGAATATCGATTCCTGGTCTGGCAGGCGGTGCGCGCCGAGCCGTTGTACGGCTTGGGCATGCTCTTTTTCGACGTGGGGCGCACCTTCGACCAGTTCGAGGAACTTACCGACGGGGCCGTCAAGTACTCGGTGGGAACCGGGTTTCTTATCGCATCGGCCAAGTCCTTTTCCCTGCGCGGGCAGGTGGGATATGGAGGGGAGGGAGTTGAAAGTACGTTTTCCTTTAGCCGCGCTTTTTAGCGCCGCCCTGTTCCTCATGGCTTGTTCGTCACTGGCGCCACACGGAACCGGGCCGTTCGACAGCCGGTACCAGATCGACCTGGACCACGCCCCTATCCCCATGCCCGCAGAGACCATGTACAGCGGCAGATGGACCCGGGCCGAAGGCCTGGTGATACGCCCGGCGCTGAGTCTCGTCGACCTTCCCGCTCACGCCCGGACCATCGGCGAGAGCCTCGGTCTGGCCGGGCCGGTGGAGGCCCACAATGTCAACGCCTGGGATGAAGTCCCCGACTCATCCTGGTTTACCAATCGTATCGGAAGGACCCCGCCTCCCGCCCCCCGGCTCGCCGACCCCGTCTCCAAGCCGCCCGACTTGACCGGAAAATGGACCATCACCAAGGGCAAGACCAGCGGAGTCACCGCCGGCTTCACCATCCTCGATTCCACCGGCACAATGTACTTCATCAAGTTCGACCCGCCCGGATTCGAGGGCCTGATAACAGGCGCAGAAATGGTCTCGAGCCTCGTTCTGCACTGGGCCGGCTACAACGTTCCGGACAACTACCTCGTCCGCATCCCGCTGGACCTCTTCCAATTGGGCGAAAAAGCCAGAACCGAGGGAGAGTACGGGGCGAAGCGACCCATGACTCAGGAAGACCTGGACAAGATCCTCGACCGCCTGATTCTGGGCGATGACGGCAAAATCCGGGTGCTGGCCAGCAGAGCGCTGGAAGGGCGGCCCATCGGGCCGTTCAAAATGGGCGGCAAGCGGTTCGACGACCCCAACGACCGCTTCCAGCACCAGCACCGGCGTGAACTCAGGGGCTACCACTTCATCTCCGCCTGGCTCAACAATCCGGACGTCGCAACCAAAAACACCCTGGACATGTATGTGGGCGAGCCGGGCAAAGGGTTCGTGCGCCACAACGTCCTCGATTTCGGCTCCTCCCTCGGCTCCGCGGGCAACCGGGTCAAAGAGGCCAAAGACGGCTACGCCTTGTTCATCGACCACCGCGACATCCTCCACGATTTTGCCACCCTGGGCTGGTCCACAGACTACTGGGAGGACAACGAAGGCACAGACTACACTTCCGTAGGGATGTTTGAGTGGGAGAATTTCGACCCGCAACGCTGGGCCCCGTGGTGGACCAACCCCACCTTCGAGTCCCTGACCCACCGCGACGCGTTCTGGGCCACCCGCATAATCATGGAGTTTTCCGATGAACAGATCAGGAACATCGTGGCCGCAGCCCGCTATCCGGAGGAGGGCGCAGCCGAGCACGTAACCACCGCGTTCATCAAGCGGCGGGACAAGTTCGGAGCCACCTGGTTCAGACTCATGACCCCGCTGGATGACTTCAATCTGGAGTCAGGACCCCATCTGACCTTCCGGGACCTGGGCGTCGTTCACGGCATCGACCCGGCTTTGGGCCGTACCTACCGCGCCCGCATAGAGAATTCCCGGGATGGAAAAGTAAGAGAGGCGGTCGTCGAAGTGACAGGTGGAGCCGGACGCCTGCCCCTCTACGCAAACGGCCCCGCTCCCGAAGACGGACCGACACACTACAAGGTGCACCTGACAGTGCATCACGCAGAACAACCGGTTGGCAACGGAGTGGACGTCCTGGTCTACTGCGCACAAGCCGATGCGTGCGTCATAAGCGGGATCAGTCGTTAGCTGGCTGGGCTGCTCCGGGCAGTGCTGTGGACCCTTCCCTAATCGGATTCAAATCCAGCATATCTTTCGTCGGGTGTCCTGTCTCCAGGTCTTCAACCGAGCTTGCCGGATGTCACCCAATTCGCACTTGTTCCGCCCCCCTCGGGCGTGCTAGGCTTACGGGCGCAATTCGGCTCGGATTGGGAAGTTAGCGAGGGGGCAAATAGAGTGCGGTTTCAGTTGTGACTAACATTTTCCTACCCTTCTTCTTGGCTGTTTCACTCGCTTTCGGCGGCGCCGACCCGGCTCTCGTTCCGGTGGCCGACCTGCACTGTGACTTCCTCCTGCAGCTCTCGAAGAAGCCCGGCGTCGACATCGTCAGCGCCGACGGCGATATTTCGTTGGGCAATCTTCAAAAAGGGGGATACTTCGCACAACTGTTCGCAGTCTTTGTCTACCCCAAAGAAGACCAATTGGAACCCAAAGGTAGAGCACAGGTCAAGGCCTTCAAGAGCCGCGTCATAGGCGCGTCAAAAGGGGGCATTCGCCAGGTCACCAGTCATCAGGAGCTGCAACAGAATCTAGAGCATGGAGTCATCTCCGGAATCCTCGCCATGGAAGGCGCTGATGTCCTGGGCGCCGACGCAGATAACCTCGACTGGTACGCGGAACAAGGCGTAAAAGTACTCTCCCTGACTTGGAACAGCTCCAACGCCTTTGCAGACGGACTGGAGGAGAAAGATCCTCCGCCTCGTGGCGGGTTGACCGCAGAAGGGGAAAAACTGCTGAGAGCGATGGAGCGGCACCAGATTGCGGTGGATATGAGTCATGCTCACCGTGAAACCTTCTGGGACATCATTACCACTTTCAAAGGACCGGTCCTGGCTACCCATTCCAACGCCCGGGCAGTGTGCGACCACAAACGAAACCTCGACGACGAGCAGCTCCTGGCCATCGCGCAGAAGAACGGCCTGGTGGGCCTCGTCTACCATTCGCCGTTTGTCGGCAAGAGCAAGCGGGCCGAAATCCGAGATTTCGTGGCGCACCTGGACTACATCGACAACATCATCGGAACCGACTATGTGGCCCTGGGCTCCGACTTTGACGGCAACATCCGTCACCCGAAGGGGGTCGAAAACGCGTCACACATTCCCCAATTGCTGGGAGGCTTCATGAAGCTGGGTGTCAGCTCGGATGTGGCCGCGGCTGTGGGCGGCAGGAACTTCCTGCGCTTCTGGCAGCAGGCCACCACCAACTACGATTCAGTCCCGCCCCTCAAATGGCGGCCCCTGCGGGTAAAGCCGGTCACTCCGGCAGACAAGACCGAGGCCCTGTACGACCGGCTGAGCTCCACCGCCTATGCCGTTTCTTCCGACAAATCGGGAAAACTGTCCGCCAACTTCGAGTTCACCGCCCTGGGCCCGGGCCTGTGCGGGGTAGCTGTCAGGGTCAAGGGAACCGACGTAACCGATGTTGGAATTGCTCTTTCCACGAAAAGCGCCACAACCGCGGGCAAAGGCCGTTGCCCCACCGACGGCAGTCGCTGTGTAGTTGGATTCAATGCGAAATCCCCCGTGAGCAGTGGTTCCCCCGCGGTAACGGTGACTCTGTCGGCCGAAGCCGCCGGAGGCCCGTTCCACCTTCAAGTCCGGGACATCATCCCAATCGCGTGCGTCAGCGCGCACTAGCCGGACGGCGGCGTACTTCGTTGCCGTTGCTCTCCAGTGCTTTTCAGCGCTATACTGAACGAGCTAACAACCGAGGAGGCCTGCATGAATCGACTTGGATACCTGATGATTCTCCTGTTCGTCGCAAGCGCATTCGCCCTTCCCGCCTGCGGCAAGAAAGGCGGCGGCGAAGAGACCAAGAAGAACATTCAGGGCGCGTGCGAGTGCTCCATCGAATGTGCCGAAAACACCATGGTCGATGATTCCGCAGGACTGGTGGAATGCAAGAAGGAGTGCCAGAAGAAGTTCAGCGCCGGCGCTATGATTACCGGCGTCAAACGGTCGGTGGAAGTGATGTCCGGCGTCAGAGAATCCTGCGCCGACTGAGGGCCCGGTGCCGCCCTACGGACGGATCACAACCACCGTTCCAACCGGCACCACCCGGTGCAAATAGAACATCGCACTGGGCTCCAACGCTACGCATCCCCAGGTCCAATCATAGTCGGTGGTAGTCCCTGAAAACGGCGTGTTCTCCGTCATCTCGACCCGGAACGCCTCCTTGTCTTTTCGCAACTCCCGCAAGGTGTCGTCCGGCGGGCCGTGGATCTTTATCTCGCCGCCCAACCGAGTGTTGTACGGCGGGCATCTACCCCGCCGCAGGCGCTTCTTGATTCTCTTGAAATCACTCTTGCTGATGGTTCCATCCGCAAGCCCTCGAGTTGCGTCCGCCAGGTTGGGATAGGCTAACTCCAGGGCCACCGTGTACCCGGTGCCCGCCCGGTCGTTCTTCTCACACACCACGTACTCCCCTTCCGGCGTCCGTTTGTCGGACACGATTCTACGGGGTTTGAGGTCGACCACCGATAGCGCTACAGGGAAAGGGAAGGTGACCTGCATCTCGTCATCGGCCGTACCCTCCAGGAAGCCGAACAAGCGCTTGTCCAACTCCGACTTGAGCGCGGTTTCGTCCGGGACTACTGTTCCGTTTCGAAGCAGGTACAGGTGATGTGACGATTTCACCACCAGGATCACCCACCCGTCCGGATGCTCGAGCCCAACCTGTCTCACCAGGTCAGCCTCTTCACCAGCGGCCCCCGGCGGAATCAACAACGCAGACATAAACAGTAACACCAGCAAAGGAACCCGCATCAACCCTCCTGTCTCAGTCCGTATACGAACCAAGAAGAGGTAAGTTCCTGAACTCCCCTAGCGGATGCGCGCCGGCTTCAGCGACCAGGAGCTGCCCTGGCAGGCCGGGCAGCCCAGCTTATCGAGGATTTCCAGTGTCTCAGGCATGCTGGCGGTCGCGGGCACCGTCACCTCCGTCACCGGGGCGCCCGCCGCAATAGACGCGTACACCGTGGCCATGGCGTACAGGAACTGCGCGGCCGACAGTTTCACTCCACCAAGCTCGTATTCGGCCGCCACGATGCATGAAGGCGTCAATTCCCAGTCGGCAGAGGGTGCGAACAGTGGCGCCAGGTCCGCCGCGACCTCTACCACCGATTGGGCTGATACCGTGACCTCCGCAACACTCGCCGCGCTGTCAGCGTGGGGGCCGTAAGCCATTGGCAACTGTTGCGAATCAGGGAATCCCCCGCCGAACGACAGTACCAGCAACACAAACAGATCCCGAATCGAATAGAATTCCTCGCCGTCGCTGACCCAGTTGGGAGGAGCGCCGTCCCAGTTCAGCAAGGCCCAACGGGCCAGCACGTCAAGGGTGTCCGCAGTAACCGTCCAGTATTCCGGTGGCGCCACCAACTCGATAATCTCCTGGGCCCGCACAAACCGGCTGCCGGGATTTGCGGCCACAAACTCATTGGCCAGCCACTGAAGCGTCTTGAACGTATCCTGGTAGCGCTCTTCGCTGATTTCGGGAGTCAGCAGGTACTCGGGCGGCAACTCCGGGTTGTCGGGGTTGGCATACGCCCACTTTGTGGGGCTGGTGCCCTGCCCCGTGTAAAGGTACTTGTCACCCATGTGTACGTTGAAAATGTGAGGGCGGGTCCGGTCCAAAGCGAACAGTTTGTCCTTGGCGTCCGCAACCCCCTCCTTCATCACCACCGTGCCGATGTTCTGCACCGGGTTGCCGTCGTTCAACTTGATCACATTGTCGATCCACAACACCGCACCGGACGTATCGATACTGGGGGTGAGGATCTCCATCAGGTTGCCCAGGTTGGTCAAGTAGTCCTCCGCGTCGTCCGCAGGACCGTGATCCGGAAACGCAAACCCCACCAACCGTTTGGGCAGATGTTTCCACACCGCATGCCGCCCCGCCCCTCCCTCGATGGACGCGGCCTTGAAAGTGTACAGGCCGCTTACCGCATCCACAGGCCCGAAATTGTCCAGGATGGCCATCACCCCGCCGCCCGTTTCCGCCACGCACCCGCCCTGCAGCGGATTCTTCTCGCAACTCACCCAACTCAACAGTCCCGTCACCAACTCCTCCCACAGGGTGTCAGCGGTAAACGACAACTGCGGCCGATTGAAATAGGTGGGGTCGTGGTAGGCGTGGTAACCGAACTCGATGATGCCGTCGGATGCATGCTTCTTCAGCATGTCGGCCACGCCGGTCTCACCGTTGCGCTCAGCCACCGTCCTGGCATCCGCACCCTGGAACATTATCGTCCACACCAGCCCGGCATCGGGAGCGGCTGCAGCCGTCTCGGCAAGCACCGGCACAATGCGCACGTACCGCTCCTCGCTCAATTCATGATTGATGTGGTCCTCGGTGTGCATGTACAAAAACAGGTACACCGGCGCGTCATCCGGTCCGGGCGTGGTGTTCAACTCAGGCACCGGCGCCGGTACGAAAGTTACCGTCTGCTCCTCCCCGTCCCCAATGCCGGCGTCCCCTTCGTCCTCGGTCTCCGCCTTACCTCCGTCCCCGGTAACCGTGTCACCGACACCCGAATCCCCGCGCCCGGCATCGTCGGAACCAAGGTCAGTGACACCTGCATCCACCCGCGACAATTCCTCCCCCGACCCCCCGCAACCAACCACCAGCGATGCCACAACAACCAACCCGAGCACACTTCTCCAGAGTATCATTGACTCCCCCCTCCGCCCGTAACTACGGGGCTCCTCACCGATGGCAGGGTCCACATCCGGCAATTGCCGGATCATTTCGAGGTAATCCACCTCTGTCATCCTTTCACCTCGCCGGGCAATTCTAGCACACACCCGCGCGTGGGCAAGGCCGTCGCAACTCATGGATGAAGATGGGAGTAGCCATCCCTTCTTGCGCATAATTCCCACAAGTGCTATGGTTTCGGCTATCTGAACCTGGAAGGAGGATATCTGATGAAGAGGGAGTTAGCGGTATTATTGATTGGTGCGTTTCTTATGACCTGGGGCGGACTCGCCTGTTTTGAAACGGAGCCGGAGGTGGGGGGCGATTGCGAAATCGCGTGGGAAGAAACCTGCCTCGACGGCACTATCCTGTCTTGTACGAAAGGTGTTTGGGAAGAATCGCGTCAGTGCAAGCTTGAAGAATCGTGCGTGGTTCATACCGTGACAGACAGCAACGACGAGACCAACAACCACGGCTATTGCGTAGGCGAATTCGGCGTTGGAGACTATTGCGAGTTGCAGAAGTGGGACAAAAAATGCGTGGGCAACGAGATTCTCAGTTGTGAAGGTACCGGGGCAAGCAAGACCTGGCACCACAACGGCCAATGCAAAACATCAGAAAGTTGTGTTCAGAGGGAGTATTCCGACGAATACGGAGCGACCTCGTTGCATACCTACTGTGTTGACGAATACGGCGCAGGTGACTACTGCGACGCTCAGAAATGGGACGAGAAGTGTGTAGGCAACATCATTCTTGAGTGCGAAGGCAGCGGCTCAGGCAAGACCTGGCACCATGAAGAAGAATGTAAAACCGGGCAGATGTGCAACGTTTCCACAGAGACCGACGACTACGGCAACACCTCACAGCAAGCGACGTGTGAGTAAAGGCAAAGTAGCTTGCCCATGAACTCCTCCCACGTCCTCTTATCGATAGTTCGGTCGGCGGCAGCGCGCTGCGTCCTTCGTCGGACCAGGCCAGTACCAGGGGACGCTTCTTGTCGTCTTCAGCGGCAGCCGTAGCTGCAAATCCCGGCTACATCAGCAACACAACTAACGAGGTTGTCCGTCTCATCCTACTACCTCCCTCTCCGGTCACGATGCACCTCCGGAACATCCGGCGGTAGGATATTCGACGAAGACGACCCCCAAACCACACTTGCCCTCGCGCCGTCATGATGTTATGATTACACTTGGAGGTGGCGTCATGGTCCGCACTCAAATTCAATTGGAAGACCACGTTCACCGGAGAGTCCGCCGGCTGGCCTTGGACAACGGGGTCTCCATGGCCGAACTCATTCGCCGGTTCGTCCGGGAAGGGCTCGACCGGGGATCGGTAAAGCCTGCGCCCGTTGACCTGGCGTTTATCGGCGCCGGAGCTTCCGGCTCCGGCGACCTCGCCGAAAACCACGATGATTACCTGGCGGAAAGTGACTGATGGCCGTGTTCGTTGACACATCCGGGTTTCTGGCCGCCGCGGACCGGGATGACCGGCACCACCTCACCGCGGTCAAGGCGTTCACGGCCGCACTTTCAGACGGGCAACCTCTGGTCACCCACAGCATGGTCGTCACCGAAACATCGGCCCTCATGCATCGTCGCCTGGGACACGACGTTGCCTTGGCCTTCCTCGATTCTATCAAGAGCATGGAGGTGTTGTGGGTCGACCATTCCCTGTTCAGCCAGGGGCTGGAACGATTCCGGCGGAAATCACCCGCCGGCTTAAGCCTGGTGGATTGCGTGAGCTTCGCAACCATGACGACGCTGTCAATCCATCGCTACATCGGTATCGATGCGCACTTTGAAGTGGAAGGGTTCAAGCAGTTGTAGGTCTCTCAACAAGAAGACGAGATGGACACCACTCCATGGTTGCCACGTTGAGTGCCGAGGTCTATAGTCAATGATGTTATTGGCAGACTCAGCTATTTGCAGGAGATGCATGATTATGAATGGAAATCCGAATCATATGAATGTGACGTTGATTATTCCCCTGCTCGCGGTCATCTTGTGCGGTTGGTTGTTGGTGTCGTGCAGTAAGGACCACGACGTGCTTTCGATGGTGGCTCACGCCGAGGAGAAGGTCCCGGCGTTGGCGGTCGCAGAGGCCCCCGATGTGGTGGCCCCGGACGCGGGGACGGAGGAATCTGCAAGCACCTCCGGCAAGAAGGAGCCGGTGACCACCCTCTCCAAGATATATGGCACGGAACGGAACCTGAAGGTGAAGAACGTCGTCTGGGGGGAACTCGACGAACAGGCTACTGCCAAGCAGGAAGGGAGCGAAAGGAGAGCGTCCAAGGTGAAGCTTGGGGACGGCGAACTGGGCCAGTTCTGCAACAAGTCGAATGTTCGGCGCAAGGTCAGGGGCCGGGCAGCCGCGCTTCGGGCGTGCTACGACATTCAACTGGAGGCAAAATCCGACATCAAAGGCAAGGTGACCGTTCAGTGGAGCATCGACCTCACCGGCAAGGTGATTGGAACCGAAGTGGTGGAGAACGAGACCGGCGACAAAGAACTGGAACAGTGCATCACGAAGACCATTAGCAAGCTCCATTTCCAGAAACCCGCCGCCGGTGTGTGTAGCGTCCGCTGGCCTTTCGTATTTACACTTGTGAACCAGGAAGAAAGGTAAGAGGGAATACACGTGAACAACCACTGTGTCCTGGGATTGCTTGTGTTAGCCGTTTGCTTGTTGAATGTGGACTGCAAGGGCGAAGAGGAACAGCAGCCCGTGGCGAAAAAGGCGCCGTCCACGCAGGTGGAGTGGGAGAAGCCAGGCCCCGGTGAGGTCCGGGAGGCGCGGAAGGCGCCGGAGCAGGAGCAAGAGCGGGAGCAAGAGCAGGAGCAGGAAGAATCTGCCTGTTCCGGCATTGAGGTGGCATCCGCTTCCCAGTTCAAGCTGGGCAAAGAGGGGGGTGCTCTGCTGAAGAAGATCGAAGATGCTTCCGCACTTGCTTCTGAAAAGCCGGGGGTTAGAGAAGGCCGGGCTTCCCGTCTCGTCACCGAGTACTATCTGCTTACCGACGCCTTCGCTGCTACCGGCTACAGGACCGAGGCGCTGCGCCGGAAGCTCGACAGGGACGGAATTGAAGGACGAGCGCACGTCGAACTGGTTCGCCACCATGGCCAGCCGGAGATGGCCAAAATATTCGACGACGCAGGCAACCACGTCAACATCGTTTCCTATCTGTGGAACAAGGAACTCGAGGTGCACGGTGCGGTGTTCAAGAATGCTATGGACCGGATGCTCGGGATACACCTTTACTGTCGCGGCGACAAAGACCTGTTCGTTCACGAACTGAACACGTTCAGGGTTCACAGGCCGTTTGTAAGAAAGGTGACGTTGACAAAGGACCGGGTGGGTGTGCAGTTCGTCGACGGCCATGACCAGGAAGGGGAATTGCCCTTCTGGTCCGACTGCGAGGAACTGGCATGGGTGCGGAACAAGGCTGCGCTTTACCAGTCTCCCTGGGGAGTGCACCGGCAGGTTTTCGATTTCGACCAGCAGGGCAATCTCACCGGCGTTGCCCAATACGACCTCAAAGGGGGGAAGGCCGAAGACCTCTTCGGGGTCGCTAAAAAGACGTTTGCATGGGCCGGAGGCAAGGTCAGGGAAAAGGCCTACTACTCGAAAGACAAACTGCTATTGAAGTCCGTGCTCCAATATGATGACAAGGGTCGGGTAGTGAAGAGGGCGATGCAGGATTCCGGCGGCAGTGCGGTACCCGATTTCCTCGGGGTAGCGGCCTACGAGTTTCAGTATGACGAGGGCGGGAAGGTCTCAATGGACACCCGAAGGAACGTCGCCGGCGAGGTGTTTGAACACCACACTTTCGAATACGGCATTTTCAGCCAGGTCACGCAGCACAAGGTGCTGGACGGAAAAGGCAAAGTGCGCACAACGTATGTGCACGAGTTCAACGACAAAGGCGCCCGGACGAAGTTGGGTGTTTACGATGGGGATTCTAAGGCGGGCAAACTCAAGCTGGACTACAACGGTGTGGCGGTGTACCTGTTCGAGTACACCGACAAGGGCAAATTGTTGAAAGAAGCCCGGTACGGCGTGCTGTTCAGCCGCGGAGCGGTTGGCACCGAACACCTGCTGGTAAACGGGCTGGATGGATGGGCGGTCATCGAGAACACATACACACCGGATGGGCGACGGCTGGAGAACACGAAGCGTATCAGGGTCGACCACTCGGGCAAGCCCATCTACCAGGAGGTGCTGGACGAGGATGGACGCAGGATCTCGCTTCGATTGCAGCGTCCGTTCCCCATGCGCACCGTGCTGGGAGAAATTGTCGAGGTGATGCAGGGACAGGCGGGGCCGGAGGAGGAAAAGCCGGCGGCAGAGGACCCGGCAAATCCGGAAGCGGCGGCTCCGGCCAGGAAAGGGGACGACATTGCGCGTTACTACGATAGGTTGGAAAAACACCCCTCCAGGTACGGGTCGTTGAGGCTGCAGTATTTCCCCCAGGACGCCCGAGTAACCATTGTTCAGCGTACCTTCTGCCTCGACAGTCCGGATGACCTCACCGCGGAGGAGTGCGCCCAGCCGGTGGAGATCAAGAACCTCACCCACGAGTTGCAGGAGGGCGAGGAGATTCCCTATCTTCTAATCGAAAATCTGCCCATCAGGGAAAGGGGAATGTTGTGCTTGAAAGACCGCCGGTTCTATCCTGAAGACCAGCAGTTCTGCCCCGGCCATGAACAGTGCAGGGAGTTGGCCGACAAGGGCGAAACATCCGAGGAGTGCAGCCGCCACGCCCTCGTGGCCGTCCAGCGCTGTCTGCGTCACAACAGATACTATGTCGAAAAGGGCCCGGGGATCATAACGTGCGGGGACGGCGAGACCCTCGCAGATCCGGCCATGGTGCCGCAGTTCGAATACCGGTACGAGTTCTTGTTTGAGCGACGAGGCTTCCTCCCCGCGGTAGTGTCTTATGCCGAATCCGACTGGGTCTACCTGGGAAGCGGCAAATACACCATCCCCTTTCCCAAAGACTTCGCCCTGCTGCGGAACTGGCAAGCCTTGCGACCCAAGTATGCGGAAGCTCGCCGGAAGATGCGCTGCTGGCGCCTCGAGTGGGATGATGTCTGGGAGGACTACAAGCGTAGAAGGGTCAGGGCCGTGGTCAGGGAGAAGCGGGCTGCAGAACGAAAGAAAGAAGAGGAAAAGACCGCGGTCTTGAAAAAGGTCCGGGCCAAGCACCTCGACGCGGTCCAGAAGCTGGAAGCCGTGCGCACGGCGCCGGGTAAGGCCGCAGTCGACCCCGCCACCGACAGGGAGAAGCTGCGGCCGTACATGCCGGATGTGAACGCCTATCTTCAATCCGTGGATGACTATTCCGGCTCGGAGCCTTACGAAGAACTGCTGCT
>CAZVFX010000152.1:0-15116 GCA_964626565.1 uncultured Myxococcales bacterium | reverse complement strand
CGGAACGAACTCCGTGGCCGCCTTGCGCACCAGGTACCCTGCATTGAGCGCTAGTACAAAGCCGCCGCAACCGTAGTCGAATATCAAACGTGTCAGGCCCCCGGGCATCTCAGCTCCAAGAAGCTTGTCGCCCACTGATGTTGGCAGGGTAATATCCTGCGCTGCCCCCAATCCAAGGCCGTTGCCGCCGCCCCAGAATCTCACCTTCGCGGACAGCCGTAAGTCGCCCAGACCTGCTCCCGACACCTGCGACCACTCCGGATTGACGGTCGCCGGGTCGTCCCCGGAGCTGTACAGCAGCACCGGCAGGTTGACACCGATGCTGGCGACTCCCAGCAAAGGCAAGGCAAACTGGAGGTCCCCAACCAACTGGTCGCTTACCAGTTCCACCTCGCCCTCACCCTCGAACCCCCGAGCGACGAGGGGGGCCTGCCGATAGGCAAACCACGCTCCACCGGAGTAGTCCAGGTGGCCCGGCACCCGGGTCGCCAGGATGTCCAGAATGTCCCCGGCGTGAGGAGAAGGAGCAAAATCGTCGACGTTGAGCTTCGGATTGTCCGCACGGGCCGCAGTGACCCCCCAGATTCCGAAAAGCAACGTAACGGCCAGTGCAGGACAAGAGACCTTACGCAACATGCTATCCACCGCCATCTAAGAGGAATACACCTTTGAATCCAGTGAAGAGGAAGCCTGGTCGGGGTGGGAATCTAACGAACAGGCCTGCTTTCCCACAAGATCCAATTCCAGCCTGTCATGACAGGCGATGAATAGCCAATGAAATATGCAGGAATTAATACGGAAAGATCCGTTAGGATTACTAACTGTCGTCGCCGGGAGCCTACCTTGCCCCCTCAGCCAGCACTGCCAGATCCGGCTTCTCACCCGCCGACAGCAACGCCTCTTCCCACCGACCCTCCAGGTCGCCCAGGTCGATGCCGCTGCCGGCCCGCACGAAGATGGGAATCTTGTGGATGGGCGTGTCGACGGCTACCTTGCCCGCAGCAACCGCCTCGCCGGTCCAGGCGTCCACCCACTCGCCCTCGGGAATGTGCACCTCGCGTTCGGTGATTCCTTCCTGCCAGATGGGCGCCACCAATATGTCCGGGCCGTACAGGTACTGCTCGAACATGTCCAGGTACTCAGCCATGTCGGGATAAGCCGCAATCATCGGCCTGACTATGGGCATCCCGGTCTCGTGGGCCAGTTTCGCCTGCTCGTAAGTGTAATCCATGAGGTCGTGGTGCAGGTTGGCGTACAGGATCCACACCGCAATCAACTCCTGGTCGTACGACGGCTCCCACGGCGCCGACCACGGCGCCAGGTTGTCGGTGGGACCAACCTCCATCAGCGGCGAAAATGCAGAAAACTGCAACCACCGCGCACAAACCTCGTGCTCCGACATATGGTGATACCCACACGTATCCGAACCCCAGATGGGGAAGTTTAACACCGAAGATCTCAGGAGCGCGATCATTGCAGACCGAAGGCCCCATTCGCCCGGCGCGGTATCCCCGCCCCACACCACCGCGTGAGACGACGTCCCCACCCAACCGGACCGCGGCATCACCACAAACTCTTCAGCACCAGCCTTCTCGAACGCGCCGTGCACCGCCGCAGCGTACAATTCGGGGTAGGCGTTGTGCCCCTCACGGTAAGACCTGCCGTCGTCATACTCACCCTGCACCATTACACCGAAAGGAACCTTCTCCTCCCCTCGGTCCAACTTGAACCCCACCACGCCCTCTTTTATCCTGGCCCCCAACTTCTCCTGCCACCATGACACCGCGTCCGGATTGGTCAAGTCCAGCAACTCAGCCCCGTCCGGCGATGACGGAAATGCCGGGTCAACGTTGTAACCCTTGTCGACCGCTTCCTGGGCCATCTCCCCCACCGCCCACGGCGCCACCCACAACATAAATTTTAACCCTTCCCCATCAAGCCAACTGATCATGTCGAGGGGATCGGGTAGACGATCCTCGTCCCAAAGCAAATCATCATAGCCGAAGGGTCCCGGCCCCCACGGCCGGTCCACCCAATACAAAGTGCACGGAATCCCCAACGCCTTCATCATCAACACGTCTTCAACCACCATGGAGTTATACGGCCCCCCATAAGGGGTACCATCGTAGAACTCGGGGAGGTGAAAAACCTCGTCGCGCCAGCGCCAGGGGCCGAAGACCCATTTGGGCGGGAGAATCGTGGTCCCCACCGCACGCGAGTAACGCGCGGTGGCCTCCAGTGGGGTAGGGCCGGGAAAGACCTTGAGGTCCAGCACCTCACCCTCATATTCGATACTGACAATCTCGTCGTCCCTGGTGCCTAAGCGGTACGTCCCGGGCCAGTCGCTGTCCACGAAGACTCCGTACCCGGCGGACGATACGAAAAACGGGCTGTACACCGATACCGTCGGCATTATCAGCAATTCGACGTCTTGTCCGCGTAAGTTCAAGCCTTCGGTCATGCCGGCAGTCCACGAATACTCCTGCTGACCCTGCACCACTCGCTCCATCAGCCCGTAGAATCCCTCGCCCGCACCAACTGAGAAATCAGCGCAAAGCCGCTCTTTGTCCGTCTTGCCTGCCACCGAAAAACTCACCGTAGCCCCGCCTTCGGGGCCCGGCCCTACCTTTACGTGAGCCGTTCGCCCATCTTCGGTTTCGTACATCAGAACAGAGGTCTGTCCCTCTTGACTCACCGTCGGCCCCCCGGTCAGTCCGGTGCGGGTCGAGCCCTGGCAAAGGTACAGCCCTGACCCCTCTTTTGCCCGCAGAGCAGTCAACAGTTGGCCTTGGAATTGGAACTCGGCGGCAAACTCATCTTCGAACAAAAGGAACGTAGGGTCCGGGTCGGGAACGATTTCCTCGCGGGGAAGATCAAACTCCTTGGTTTCAACGATGTCCGCGGCCGGGTTTTTTGATTTGTCGGTGCAAGCCGGGCAGGCCAGCACAAGTGCAGTCAGCAGCAAGAAAAGCCGCTGGCTCATACCGCCCACTGGCGCCCCACAAACATCCCGCAGTTGGAGCCGATGTCGTTTTCCTTCAACTCGCCGATGCTCAAGATGGTCTCGAAGCCCGCCTTCCTGAACGATTCTACGATTGCGTCAGTCGCGGCCGGAGTGGCCGGATCGATGAGTCCTTCCAGACCCGAACGCGCCGCAGCTTCCGTCGGATTGATGGGTGTCAACTTCACCAGGAAATGCTCCGGCGAGAAGTACTCCAGCAACTCCCGGGGTTCCAGAGGATAGCCCACGGCCGGTGCGAAGTTCAGCGTAATCTTGCGGTCACCCGGGGCCATGAAACGCTCAGCAAATGCTCCCATTTCGGCAAAGCTCCAGCATTTCACCGGCACTAAGTCCCGGCGCGCCTCTTCGTCAGTAGTGTGAATGGAGAACTGAAGCTGAAACCGGCCCCCGGGGTAGAACATTCGCTTCACTTCGGCCAATCCGTCGAAAAAACGCTCGCAGCCTGCGGGGGCGATGGTGGAGATGCTGGGCATCAGGCACGGAACATCAAACCTGGCCGGCAGCCGCCGAAGCACGTCCAATACGTCCGGATTGAACGCAGGGTCCCCCATGCGCGCGAACTGAACCTTCAGCCGCGACACCGGCAACGGCATACCGGGGAAGCGCTCCGCAACCAGGAAGTCGATCTGCCCCAGCATATCGTCCGACGACAGCGGTCCGTCGTAGCTGCCCCCGGCATCGCAGATGGGGCAGCCCACGGGACAGCCTTTCAAGGTGGAAATGATAAGCACCCACTTGTCCCGCCTCGGTATTGGCGGTTGTATCGACTCGGCACACTCCACGAGGGAGCCGTCCGCCAGTTCTACGACGTGCACGGTTGCCAGACTCTTATCGCCAGTAGATCGAACTACGTTGAGCACCAGGGCCTAACCTCGCTCCTCGGCAAACTTCACTGCTTTCATGGCCGCCAGCAGGCCGTCGCCTACCGCTATGCCCACCTGTCCCAATGTACCGAGACGGGCATCCCCGGCAATAAACAAACCTGGCTTGTATGTCAAGCCTCTTTCCCCTTCGCCGTCTCTGGCTCGCGCCCTCGCCCTTGCCCGCGCCCGCCCCGCCAACTCCTTGGCCTCCAGCAGCTCAAAGGCCGCACTTCGCCTTCCCACCGCGACCAGCAATGCGTCCGCTTCCAGGTCGTGGCGGCCACGCTTGTCTTCGACGGTAGCCAGCAGCTTGCCCCCTTTGGTAGTGCACGCCTTGACCAGTGACCGGGTTGACACCTTGATGCCCGGCGTGTCCGCAACCTGCTGCTCCAGCCGCTCACCCGCGGAAGGCCGGGCATTTTTCACCGACAGGTGTACCTCGATCCCCTCCCTGGCAAGGGACAAAGCGTAGTCAAACGCGGCCTCCCCGCCCCCGGCAACGATCACCGCAGAAGGAGACAACGGCAGTACGTTCTTCACCTCGTAGAACAAGCGTCCGCCCGATAGCTGGGTCTCACCATCGATGCCCAGCGGCCGGGGAACCGTGCCCACCGCCACGATCACCGCGTCGGCGCTGATGGTCGTGTGCGCAGTTTGCACTCTGATGTTCTCCGGGCCCGGTTCGATGCGCCGGACTGTACCCCGGGTTACCTCCAGATCGAAACCGGCCAGATCCGCTCGCAACCGGTCCACAAACGCAGGCCCGTTGATAGGGGCCTCCAGGCCGGGGTAGTTTTCCATGTTGAATGCATTCTCGATTAAACCCCCGGCCTCACCGGAGCCGTCCAGCAACAGGGGCGTTATCCCCAGCCGCCGGCATTGGATCGCCGCGGCACAGCCGGCCGGCCCCGCCCCGATGATGACTATTCTTTCCTGCTGCAGCACGCGCATACCTCCGAAATGGTGTTTACTATGGCCACGCCGTCGGCGAGACCGGTGAGCGACGAGAGATGAAGCCGCTCGTCGCTCGATGCCGTTCCGTCTACCGTCACATATACCTCAAATCCGCGAACGAACGCGGCCCGGGCAGTGGTTTCGCAACAAAGGTGAGTGAGTACACCCGTTATCAACACCTGCTCTACATTCGCCTCGGCCAACAGGTCCGCCAACCCCGTTTCGTGGAACGCATCGTACGTGGTCTTGCGAACCACCTCTTCTCCCTGCACCGGCGCCAAGGCACGGATGATCCGGGAGTCCGGCTCGCCGCAGGAGATGTGGTCCGAGTAGAACTTCCCCAACATCCCCAAATCTTCAGGCCCTGCGTGGCAATGGCGGGTGTAGATGACCAGACCGCCGGCCTTTCGCCAGGAAGCCAGTAACGTCGCCAGCCCCGGGACGATAGCCCCTGCCCCTTCCAGGTAACAACGCCCCGCAGGGTCCGCGAAATAGCGCAGCATGTCAACGACCAGCAACGCACAACGTCCAGGATCCAGTTGAAAATGTGGCCGCGGTCGCACCCGGGAGCGGATCTCAGCCACCCACTCCAAAGCCCTGGCCTCCAACTCCTCAGGTACAATATAGGCATTCGTACGCCTAACCATAACCCTTCCTTCGATTTACCGACGACAAATAGAACCGGTCATTCGGTCTGGCTGCCAACGGTCAGCAACCATCGCCTCTGCTCACCGCTCACCGCTCACTGCTCACTGCCGGCCTCTCTCACTCGTAGAACATCCCCGTGGAGCAGGGAGCACACGATATGGCCTGACCGTCAGTGCTCTTGCACATCAGGTACAGGCAACGCAGGATCTCGGAATCCGTATCTTCGTAAAGGTGCAGAGAACCGCCCCGGCAGATATTGAAGTGCTTGCACCCCTTGCACTCCCCTTTCTTCGTCCAGGACCGGTCCCGCATGTTATCGTACCGCTCATTCCACACGGTCTTGAAATCGTCCTTCTTGATGTGCCCCTGATCAAAAGCATCGGTGAGCTCCGGGCACGCACCAATACGCCCGTCGTAACGGATCCCGCCCACCGTGATTCCCGCCCGGCACGAAGAAAGGTAAGGTCGTACCATCCCCTCGAACCGATACCCTAGGAAACCCTCCTCACTGAACTCAGGTTGGGGCAAGAACTCGTCGCTGCGGGACTGCCGGATCCACTCCAACATGGAGCGCACTTGGGCTTCGTCGGGAATAAGCTCCGGATGCTCCGCCGCACGTCCGATGGGCATTACCGGCGCGGCCCGCCACAGCGGCACTTTCAACTTCCCCACGTACTTGCGCATTTCTTCCAACTCGGCCACCGCGGGCTTCGTCACCGTCGATATGATCTCCAGCTTGCCTGAATAGCCCGCGTCCTGCAGGTTCTTCACCGCCGTTTCAACTCCCGCCGAAGTCCCCCTTCCCCGAAGCTTGTCGTTGGTCTCAGGCAGAGCATCCATACTTAATGAAATGGAGCCGATGCCCACCTTCACCAAGCGGTCGGCCGTGGCCCGGTCCAACTTCATTCCGTTGGTCACCATGCCGTACCGGAAACCCAACCGATTCAACTCCCCGAACAGGTCGAAGATCCCTTCCTTGATCAACGGCTCGCCACCAGTTACCGCGATCATTACCTCTTTGGCGTCGAAATCCGTGGCAATCTGGCGGATCACCTCCAGCCAGTCTGATACGGGCATCTCCTGGGCCGGCTCCTTCCCGGTGCAACTGCTACCGCAATATACACAGGCAAGGTTGCACCGCCGGGTAACCTCCAGAAAGAGGTATTTCAGCGGATGCTCCCGCACAAGCTTGTCCATCCGAAGCTCGTGCCGCTTCCACATCGCATAGTTCTTCAGCTTATTTCGTACCGACACTTTTCCACCCTGTTTCTGCACTGTTGGCATCCAAGTTGTCTGCTGTTGCACCCTGGACCTGGACCCTGGCCCCGCCTCTCCTGCCTTTCCCTACTGCTGCGGCCCGTAGAAAGCCACCGGCTCGCCTGCATCTTCAACGTCCTTGTCGGACACATCGTCGGTGGGCTGCCCAACGTCTACCTGAACCGGCCCGTACAACGTGGCGACAGCGTCCTTGTTCGAGACCGGGGCGTCTCCCGGAGTTACGTCCACCGGCTGCGGGCCGTAATAGAACATCACGTCGGGCGTCGGCTCCGGAACGTCCTCAACCACGTCTACCGGTTGCGGGCCGTACAGAACCTGCATGTTGTCGTCGGAAGAAGCGCCGGAATCGCCCACCGTATCCACCGGCTGCGGGCCGTAATACACCGCCGCGTCCGGAGTCGGCTTGCCCGGGTCCTCCACCGTGTCGGTAGGAACGGGGCCGTACAGCACCAGCGGATCCTCCTGGTCCACAGCGTCAAAGGGCTGCGGACCGTAGTAGACGACAAAGTCGTCTTCTCCGGTGATGTCTCCACCAGTGTCGGGCGGAGGTCCGTACAAGACCTGCGGGTCTTCGTCGTTACCGCTGCAACCGGTCACCACACCGACGATGAACAGAGCGGCGAGAAGCAGCCCCAACACGAGCCACGAACGAAGAGTCCTGAAACCGGACAGAAGCGCAGACATGGTTTTCCTCCCTGGCGCACTACTGTTCTACTGCCAAGGAGTATATCTCACAAAACCTCCCCGGTGAAGAAGTTTCTTTACAGCAGTGGCTCCAGCTCTGCGAGAGCTTGCTCGAGGTACATGAACTGGATGGCGTTGATGCCAAGGCCCCGGGCCGCACCAATGTAATCGGGGATGTCGTCGAAGAACACGCATTCCTCCGGTGTGGCGCCGGTGACCTTTAGCGCCGTGTGGTAGATCTCGGACTCAGGTTTGCGCGCCCCGGCTTCGTGGGAGAGAACCAGATGGTCAAACAGTTCCCCGATTTGCCAGCGCCCGTCTATGAACCGCCAGTGCATCTCGTTGGTGTTGGATAGCAGGCACAGCTTGTACTTGCCCCTCACTCCCTTCAAGAACTCAACCGTCTCAGGCATCAGTTCGAAGATGTCGGAGAAGATGTAGGCGAACTCAGCGAAGCCAAGCTCCAGCCCGAACCGCTCGCACACCGCCTGATGGAACTGCTCCGAAGACAACTGCCCCCGCTCCAGCGGAAACAGCACCTCACCCTCCATATACTCCCACACATATTCCGGGTCGATGCCGCACAACTCCCCAAACTTGCGGCAGTGGGAAGGATGGTCCACCTCCACAATTACCTCCCCCAGGTCACATAAAAGGGTCGTAATCTCTCGCTCGTTCTGCATGTTTCTCCTGCATTGCCGACGCACTCCAGGCCCGGCGCCGACGCTCAGGGTGCTGCTTCTGCCGTCGCTCAAGCCCCAAGCCCGACAATCCCGCGGCCTCCAGAGTACAGACTGCCCCACTTGCTGCCATTCTGCAATCCGAAAACCTCAATGTGACATCTTCGGCTCTGCCTTTCTACTCCCCCTGTGAGCCCGTCAGGGAATCCCTGAAAGGCATCTAAGGGAAAACCTGATTCCGGCATGGGTCCGGTCGCCCGCTCCCGACGACAGCGTGTGTCGAGTACACGCCGAAGCCCGCCGGGGCCGGTGCTCTCTGACTTTCCGACTTATGCGACATTTGCTACGAAGAAGATGGGGAAGCAAGATGCTCCCACCCCGTAATAGATGCTGGAAACCGGTACCAGGAGTAGCGGAATGAAGCCACTTGCTGAACTGCTTTCTGATTCCGAAGATTGGCTCATGCACCGGCTCGCCGACTACACCAAGCGGCGGGGCTACGCAAAATACACCTCGACTCTGGCCGAGGCCTGGCGGGTGTCGTTGAGAGGCTTGACCGAGCCGATGCTGGCCGCGTTGGAAAAGTGGGACGGCCCACCGGAACTGGGGCCGGATGAGGACTACACAGAAGACCCCATTGCCGCATTCGGCATTACTGAGGCCCGGCTGCACCGCTCCAGAGGCGTTACCCTGGACATGTTTCTCGGCCTCATGAAGTACTACCGGCAAAGCTACGTTGATCTGATTGCCGAGGCGGACTTCTCCCCGGAACAGGGCGAACTCTATCGGCTGTTCGTGGACCGGTTCTTCGATCGGGTAGAGTTGGGATTTTGCGTCGAATGGGCTGCGCTCGGCCGACAGGAGACGGTCACCGAGTTGCAGGACGCCAATCGGCGGATGACAAACGAGAAGAACCGGTACCTGACAGTGTTCGAGTCCCTCCGGGAACCGGCGGCGTTCGTGGATCCTACCGGGCGAATCGAAAACCTCAACAAAGCCTGGGCTGAGGTGTTTCTCGGAAGCTCCGCTCCGGGAGGGACTTACTACGGTGAAGGGAAGCAAGGCGGGCGTGTCGATTGGTTGCAGGGCGAGCTGGATTCCATGGCGACGGGCGGATTGGCCGAACTGTCCGGAGAGAAGCAGCTCAAGACTTCTGGGGGAGTCCGCCATTTCCGGGTCAGCCTGCAGCGCATGTTGGACATCAGCGAGAAGTTCTCCGGCACCGTGGTCTTGTTGCACGACCTCACCGAGCGGTTCCGGGCAGAGCAGGCGCTGAGAGAAGCTCATGATGACCTGGAGCGCCGAGTGACGGAAAGGACCGCAGACCTGGCCGAGGCCAAGGCGCGACTGGAGGAAGAACTGGCTGAGCGCGAGCGGGCCGAAGAGGAGCGGCAGCGGTTGGAAGCGCAACTTCGCCAACAGCAGAAGCTGGAGTCCATCGGCACCCTAGCCAGCGGCGTGGCGCACGAAATAAACAACCCGATCAGCATCATCCTCAATTGCGCCGATTTGATCAGCGAAGATTCGGATCCTTCGGGACCTACAGCGGAAAGTGCGCGGCATATTACCGAGGCCAGTCAACGCGTAGCAACCATCGTGCGAGCACTCCTCGCTTTCGCCCGGCAGGAACAGGAGGCCCACAGCCCGGCGCGTATCGCGGACATTGTCAACGGCACAGTTTCGCTCATAAGGAAGGTGCTGGCTAAAGACCAGATCCGGATGGAGGTGGACGTTCCCGAAGACCTCCCCACGGTCAAGTGCAGGAGCAATCAGATTCAGCAGATCATAATGAACCTGCTCACCAACGCCCGGGATGCGCTCAACAGCCGCTACACCGGCTACCATGAAGACAAGGTGGTAATCGTCAGGGCCCGGATAGAGGAGCGGGAAGGGGAAACGTGGGTCGTCACCATGGTGGAGGACCACGGGACCGGCGTGCCGGCCGGACTGGCGGAGCGGATTTTTGATCCGTTTTTCACCACCAAACCTCGTGAGGAAGGGACCGGCCTGGGATTGTCGGTCAGTCATGGCATCGCGAAAGACCACCTCGGGCAGCTGAGAGTGGAAAGTGAAGAGGGGCAGTTCACTCGTTTCTATCTTGACCTCCGGTCTGATAACCGGTGGTCGCTGGGAAACTAGACCCGCGAGGACCGCGGAAAGGGGGAAGCTCATGGCCAGAGTGATGATAGTCGACGACGAAGCCGCCTTGAGGAAGACGATCCAGGCCTTTGTGGAGAGAGATGGGCATTCCGCGGTCACTGCGGGAGACGCGACCCAGGCCCTGCAAGTGCTCGAAACGAACGAGGTAGATGTTGTTGTCTCCGATATTGTCATGCCCCGACTCAGCGGCGTGGACTTGCTCGTCCGCCTCAAGCATTCTGCTCCTCACGCCAAGGTGATCCTCATCACCGGTGAGCCCAGCATCGACTCGGCCGCCGAGGCGGTGAGACACGGAGCCTTTGACTACCTGGCCAAACCTGTGTCCCGCAAGACGCTGTGCAAGGTGGTGAGGGACGCGGCCCGATTCAAGGCGCTGGAGGATGAGAATCGCCGATACCAGGAGGGACTGGAAGATCTGGTCAGGGCCCGCACCGAGAAGCTGCGGCAGACTGTCGAGGCCACGGTCACCGCCCTGGCCTCAGCCATGGAAATGCGGGACCCCTACACCGCCGGCCACCAGCGGCGCGTGGCGAAACTGGCTTGCGCCATCGCCGAAGAAATGGGGATGGGCGAAGACCAGCGGGAAGGACTGCGCCTGGCCGGCCTGCTGCACGACATCGGCAAGTTGCACATTCCGGCCGAAATCCTCGCCAAACCGACCCACCTGAGCCAGGCGGAGTTCTCCCTGGTAAGGGAGCACGCAGGGGCCGGGTTCGACATCTTGAATCAGATTGATTTCCAGTGGCCCCTGGCCGATATCGTCCATCAGCACCACGAACGGTCGGACGGCACCGGCTACCCTCTAGGCATCCCCGGAGACGAAATCCTCCAGGAAGCTCGTATCCTCGCAGTGGCCGACGTCGTAGAGGCTATGGCCTCCCATCGACCCTATCGCCCGGCCCTCGGCATCGAAACAGCACTGGCGGAGATCCGTGACAAACGGGGAGTCCTCTTCGACCCCGAGGTGGTGAACGCCTGCCAGGCCGTCTGCAACAGGGACAACAACTGCTTCGGCGATTCCTGAATTTGGCGGAGGTCATTGTGCCCTAGACGGTTTTCCTCTATGCTCGCGCCATGTTTGCGCGTGTAACCAACTACTTCCGCACCTCCCCGGACCTGCCTGTCGTCTCCGAAGACGCGGCGAAGGTGAGTACGGCCTACGAGCGAAACCGGTGGAGTGTCTTCCTCTCAGTCACCTTCGGCTACGGCCTGTTCTACCTGTGCCGGCTGAGCATCTCAGTGGCAAAGGACCCGATCCTTAAAGAGAACGTCTTTACCGCTGCCGAACTGGGCAAAATCGGTTCCGCCCTGTTTTTTACCTACGCGTTCGGCAAACTCACCAACGGCTTCCTCGCAGACCGCTGCAACATCCGCAAGTTCATGGCCGCAGGCCTCATGGCCTCGGCAATAATCAACCTCTTCCTCGGCTTTACCGAGATGTTTTTGCTCTTTGCCGTGCTGTGGGGGGTCAACGGCTGGTTCCAGTCCATGGGGGCTGCCCCGAGCGTGGCGTCGTTGTCCCACTGGTTCAGCGACCGGGAACGGGGCACCAGGTACGGTGTGTGGAGCATGGGCCACAACCTCGGCGAAGCCATCACCTTCATCGGGACGTCCTTTCTCGTCGCCCAACTCGGCTGGCGCTGGGGCTTCTGGGGACCCGGCCTGGCATGTATGGTGGTGGCCGCCGTTCTCTTTTATACTCTCAAAGACCGACCACAGACCTATGGTCTGCCGCCGGTAGAAGTGTACAAAAAGGATGTCGTCTCCGCCCCCGCCACAAAAAAAGAGGTGGGACGAGTCCAGATGGCGGTACTCAGGAACCCGGCTATCTGGGTCCTCGGAATGGCCAGCGCCTGCATGTACGTAGCCCGGTACGCGGTGAACAACTGGGGCATCCTCTACCTGCAGCGCATCAAGGACTACCCGCTGACTGAAGCCGGCGGGGCCTTGGGTGTTTGCCCCATATTCGGTGCGCTCGGGGCCGTCTCTTCCGGTTTTATTTCAGACAAGTTGTTCAACGCTCGCAGGAATGTCCCGGCCTTGGTCTTCGGGCTGATGAATACCGGTGCACTCACGATGTTCTATCTGAATCCGCCCGGCAACGAGTGGGTAGACATCCTGTCCCTGGCCTTGTTCGGGTATTCCATGGGCGCACTGCTGGTCTACCTTGGCGGTCTCATGGCCGTTGACCTCTCATCCAAGAACGCAGCCGGCGCAGCCATGGGCCTCATCGGCGTGTTCAGCTACCTGGGCGCCGCAGCACAGGATTGGATCTCCGGAGCTCTTCTCGAAGCGTCCAAAACCGTCGTCGATGGCAAGGACGTCTACAACTTCGATCAGGCATTCACCTTCTGGATCAGCGCGACAGTAGTTTCGTTCCTCCTCGCACTCACCGTTTGGAAAGCGAAGAGGAAGGAATAATTCTCAATTCTCCAGCAGCTCTTTCCCCAGACGCCGCGCCAGATCCCGCTTGTCCGGCGTTCTGGTCAACGCCTCCTCAAAGGTCACCTTGTTCCCCTCCACCATCTTGGCCAGTTCCTCGTTGAGAAGGGTGTTGCCCAGCGCTTTTCCCGTCTGCATGATGCTCAGGATCTGGTGGGTCTTGCCCTCGCGGATCAGATTGGCCGCTGCTGAATTGGACACCAGTACCTCGTACGCGCCGATGCGGCCGCCGCCTACCCGCTTGCACAAGTTCTGGGCCACCACTCCGATGAGGGAGTCGGCGATGGATGAACGCACCTGGTTCTGCTGGTCGGAAGGAAACATCTCCACCATGCGGTCGATGGTGCCGATGGCCGTGGTGGTATGCAACGTGCCGAATATAAGGTGCCCGGTGTTGGCGATTTCCAGCGCCAGTTCCACTGTTTCCAAGTCCCGCATCTCACCGACCAACACGATGTCCGGGTCTTCTCTCAGCGCCGCCCTCAACGCCCGGTTGAACGACTGGGTGTGCCCGCCCAATTCCCGTTGATTCACCAGGCATTTTCGGCTCTCGTGCACGAACTCGATAGGGTCTTCCAACGTGATGATGTGCCCCGGCGTTGTCTTGTTGATGTGATCGATCATCGCGGCCAGGGTGGTGGACTTGCCGCTGCCGGTAGGGCCGGTCACCAGCACCATCCCCTTCAGGTGATGGCAGAATTTCTCAACCGCGGGGGGAAGACCAAGCTGGTCCATCGTGAGGATCTTGGCTGGGATCACACGCATCACGGTGCATGCGCCCCCGGACGTGCGAAACATGTTTACGCGGAACCGGGCCAGCCCTTCGATCGCGTAGGCATAGTCGGTATCGTTGGTCTCCTGAAATTCTTCCTTGTTGTCATCCGCCATTACCGGCTCGAGCAGATCCCAGACATCCTCGGGCTCCAACGTCGGCAGTCCGCCAATCTCCAGCATCTCGCCATCGATGCGCCAGCGGGGTGCCTTGCCCCCGGCCAGGTGCAGGTCTGAGGCCCCTTCAGCCACCATCCGCTTCAGCAGCGGATCGAGCTGCAGCTTGCCGCCCTTGATCTCGTCGCCTGCCGCCGGGGCGGAGGCTGCAGCTTCCACCACCGCTTCCACCGCTTCACTGCCCGCCTGGGACTGCAACACCTGGTTGAACGCCGCGGCATCGACGCTCACCGAGGCGATCTCCATACCAGGAACCTGGCTTCGAATGAGGTTCAACGTGCTGGGGGTCGGCGCCTCCACGAACGCGACAGTCAGCTTGCTGCCCTCCTTCTTCACCGGAATGACCCGATGCCGCTGAACAAATTCCATGGGCAGCATGGCAATGGTCTCTCCGTCCGGAGGATTGCCGGCCAGGTCGTAATCGTTGCCCACCACGTTGCGCGCTGAACGCGCCAGGCGCTCGCCCAGGGACCGGCACACCGCACGGGCAAAGCCCGAAGTGCGGTCGAACAACGCATCGAACAGCTTCTTTTCCAGCTTCAACGCCAGGGTCGGCATGGTGGTTACCACCGTGGCGCTGCGCGGCTGCTCCATCAGCAGCCCCATCTCGCCTATGCCGTCCGCGCTGCCCAAGCGCGCCAACTCGATCTGCTCACCGCTGACGTGGTGTCTGGCCATCACCGCGGCCTGGCCCGACAAGATCATGTAGAAGGAGTCGGAAGGCTCCCCCTCGGTGACCATCACCTCCTGGTCTGCAAACTTCAGCAGATGGCAGGCGGATGCCATCTGCGACAGCAGCTTGTCGTCCAACGAGCTGAAGAGCGTGGATCTTCGTAAAGCCACCACTATCTTGCCGAATACGTCCCCTTCAATAGGTAGGGTTTCCATAGTTTCTCCCAACGTGAATCAAGTGCGAGACCGAGTATATTTCCGAAGGCCACAGGTTACAAGGAGAGATTGCCCAGCCAACCAGCAAGCCCAAGCTTGCATTCCGCCCCTTCCCAACTATATTGTGAAAGTAGCAGCACCGGGCGGCATCGAGCCGCCTTTGACAATCAGGGGGCGACACGGTTTCGACGGGGAAGTATGAGGTCTTAGGCGCAGCGACCGCTTGAGGCACATGCCCGTCTCGCCGGCCATCGAGTCCACGAACGGCTGGCGCCTGCTGCGTTGTTCCTCCTCGCCATAGCTTTGGCTATGCCTCGTCGTCACGCCTTGCTCGTGGCCCCGATGTTCCGGCGAACGCTATCGCTGACAGCCATGTCCTCTGCGGGTCGCTGCACCGTTGCATGCCGGGGAGGTCGTTGCTGCTTCTGTCGGCTTTTTGACTTTGGCTCCTTCAGTGGAGTAGACTCCGGGAGTGAGAAGCAATTTGATATTTTGGGGGCGACACGGTTTCGACGGGGAAGTATGAGGTCCATGTTGCATGCCGGGGAG
>CAZVFX010000151.1:0-15425 GCA_964626565.1 uncultured Myxococcales bacterium | reverse complement strand
CAGGCGTGGGAATGGCAGTTCGTTACCGGACCCCATGTCGAATGGCGGCACTAGCTGTCCTGTCCAACCCGTTGATGTATGGTTCCAGTACTTTGTTGAGGCCGGGAGTTCCGTCGTAGAACATGCCGACCATGGGCACCCCTTCCTCGTCCTGGATCTTGCTGAGAATGGCCGTGGTGAGGGTCCCAGGCATACATCCGAACGGGGCCGCATTGACTACCATGTCGGCTCCTTCCCTGGCGAACAGAATAGCCCTGCCCACCGTGATGATCGCCTCGCCCGCGAAGTTCATGGGGATGAAGCGCATCCCCGCTTTTAGAACCTCATCGATGGGTGGCTCGTGGCGGTCGGCCATGAATTCTCCGGCCGCCGAGTACCAAACCTTCTCGTCACGCTTCATGAACCGGTTCTTGAGCACGCTGGCGGCCCGCGCCGTCATGCCGGACAGCCCTTCTCCAGCGGTCCAGGCCTGGTCCTGGGCAGTGTACAGGAACCACTCGCTCGCCGGGGCCAGCCACGCTTCCCCGCCGTAGCGCTCGATGGCTTCCACCAGGAAGTCGTTGGTAAACGGGCTGCACCGCACATAGATCTCGCCCACGATACCGACCAGCGGTTTCTTCTCTCCCGACACTGGAACCGCCGCGAAGCGGCCCATCGCTCTTTCCAATGCCGACTTCAGGGCCCCGCCCGCTTCAACCGTCCTTTCGAAATCTACGATGGACTCTTCCAGCGCTCGGACCGCGGCGCCGGGTTCTACCTCGTAGGGCGCCACTTTGCAGCGGGCCTTGAACAGCATGTCGCCGATCAGAAACAGCTTCCACGCGGTCCGTCGGAGGCTTTCGCCGACGCCCTGGTAGGAGTTGAAGGAACTGGGGGACAGGATGGGGATATCCTCGTACCCTTCCCGGTCGAGGATGTTGCGGTGAAGGAGAGCATACTGGCCGAAACGGCAGGGGCCGCTCGCAGTGGCCATGAAAAAAGCCTGCTTGCTCGGGTCGAGGTCGCGCTCCTCCAGGATGTTGAGGAAGCGACCGATGGTGGTGCAGGTGGGGAGGCACTCGGAGCCCCGGGTGACCTGGCGGCCGCGTTCGAACGACGCGACGTCTTCCACCGGCATCATCTCTGCGTCCATACCTTCGGCCCGCATGCCCGCGGCAAACAACCGCCCGATCACAGGGTGAAGCGGCGGCAGCCACATTTTCCGGTTCTTGAACTCGTCCAGGTGGTAGTCGGGGAAGGTGAGTTTTCGCCGACTGGTGGCTTTGCCCACCCCATCAACCACGTCCAGGAACGCCTCGATCCTGGTGAGGTATCCGCCTTCGGTGCCGTGTTCGTCCAGTTCCAGCACGAGGAACGGCTTGTCCTTCATCATCTCCTCGGCATAGGTGAGCAGAAAGCTGTCCGGACCACAGTTGAAGTTGCTCAGATACACGGGGAAGACGTTTTCCTGTTCGCCTACCTGGCGCACGGCCGAGAGGATACGTTGTCCATAGGCCCAGAACACGTTGCGGAAGTCGTCCGCCAGCGATTCGGGTCGGAAGGGCAGCATTTCGAGAGGAAGCACATGGGCGCCGAGCCTGGCAAAGTGGCGGGGGATGCCCAGGTTCAACCCCTGGTCCCGGACGTTGTAGGGACGCCCGACAAAAACAAACGCCTTTTCGCCGGCCTCACTGATCCGGGCCAGCAGTTTTGACCCGGCAGTGACTGCATCATCGGCAAACTGACGATGGCTCTCGAGTCCGGCGCCGAGCGCCTTCTTGAGCCTCCCTATCGACATTCCCGGAACTACCCGGTCGAAACAGCGCAACAGTTCCCGGGCCTGCTTGTCCCTGGACCACCTCAAATCGACGATGGGGGCGAGCAGGCGCTCTGCGGCGCTGTCGTCAAGGGCGCGGTAGACCGATGGAGAGCTTTCCACGTAGGGGCACAACAGCGAGGCTGAAGTGTGTTCGTTGGGGGCGTCGCTGATGAAGTAGGGTACCAGTGCGTAGTCTGCTTCGGGGTCTTCGAGAACTCTCTTTACGTGTCCCAGGTGAGCCTTCACCGGGAAGCAGAAGTCCGCGGCTGCGAGTGCGTTGCCCGATTCCTTGGTTTCGGCGTCGGTTTCACCGTCGAGCTTGAGCTTCAGCCCCAACGACTCGCAGAACCCGGCCCAGAACGGAGCCAGGCCATAGGTGGAAAGGGAGCGGGGCAGGCCGATGACCGGCGCATCCGCGTCGGCTGCGTCGTTGGTTCGCTTGATCCCACGGCGCATCATGCCATCCAGCAGCCTGAATCCCCGGTCGTGTTTCATGGGCAGGGCCGGGCCGTCGGGCTCGCGCCCACACATGTAACCCCACGACGGTTTTTCATCCATCCCTTCGATGGTGGCGTGAGTAATGCGGCAGATGTTTGTGCACAGCTCGCAACGGTCGTGGGATACTTCGATGGACCGGTCGAGCCGGCCAAAGCCGATGAAACTGCTGGCGCCGGCGCTACGCTCAAGGGCCAGGCGGGCTGCGCCGATGCAGCCCATGACGTGGCAGTAGGGAGAGACTACTACCTCAACGTCAAGCAGGTTCTCAAGCGCGGCCACCAGGCCCACGTTGCGAGCTGTGGCGCCTTGGAATACCACTCGCTCCCTGGACACCGGGCGATTGCCTACCACCTTGTTGAGGTAGTTCTTGATCACCGAATATAGCACGCCGCCCATGGCTTCTTCCCGACTGCACCCCTCGGCCATCAGCTTGGCCACGTCCTGCTCCATAAACACAGTGCAGCGATCCGACGTGGCAGGAGGAGCGATTCCCTTGGTGGCGGGCCCGATTTCGGTAACCTTGAAGTTGAGCTTTCGCGCCTGCTCTTCAACAAATGAGCCGGTGCCCGCGGAGCAGACGAAATTCATGTTCGAGTCCCGGATCTGCCCTTTGTGGAGCCTGATGTATTTGGCGTCCTGGCCTCCGATTTCGAACACTGTCTCTACGTCGCCGTCCGCGGCCGCCAGGGCGCCGCGTGCATGCGCGGTGATCTCGTTGATGATCACGTCCGCGCCGAACACCATGCCCACGAGCTTGCGCCCGCTGCCGGTGGTGGCAAGGCCTTGCACCTCTACGGAAGCCCGACGGTCTTCAAGCAACGCGGCAAGGGCTTGAAGCGTCTTCCGGCCCGCCTCGATGGGCTCGCCGCCCGTTCGGCGGTAGATATCGCACCGCACCTGGCCCAACTCGTCGATGAGCGCGAGCTTGGTGCTGGTAGAGCCGATGTCGAGGCCGATGTAACCGGTGAGGCTCTCCCCGGGTGCGAGGCGGGTGATGCGGACTTCGTTTCCCTGTTCGTCCAGATACTCGTGATCTACTTCGAACGACGGGTAGGAGCTCTTGTGGAGGAGCAGAGGGGGGCGATTCTCGCCTTTGTCGTTCTCCTCGGCCGGGGTGGATTGCAAGCGGTCCAGAAGCTGGGTCAAGGTCAGGCCCGCACCGGTCGTCAGGCCGTGAACCGCGGCGCCGCGGGCGACGGCAAGGTGACCGTCTTCCATGGGGGCGACCTTCCCCGGAAAACGCTCCTCCGCCGAGGCCAGAACAAAGCTGTTCAGTGATACTCCTCCTGTTACGACTGCGAAGCCCGGAAGGGTGCGCCCCTTGAGCAGAGTCTGGAACAAGGTGGAGGTCATTCCCTGGCACAGGCCAACCCACATGGCTGCCTTGGAGTAGCCTTCCTGCTGGCTGTGGATCAGGTCTGATTTTGCGAACACGGTGCAGCGGGTAGCGATGACCGGTATCTTCTCCTGCTTGCCCAGAATTGGCGGAGTCTGGTAGGAGATGCCGAGGCGCTCAGCCTGCTCATCGAGGAACGAACCGGTGCCGGCCGCACACAGGGAGTTGGTGGCATAGCCCGACAGGTTGCCGTCTTCGCCGAGTTCAACCATTGAGACGCCGCTGGCGCCCACGTGGATGACCGCCCGGGCCGGCCGGGGCAGTCCCCGGACCGCCAGGGTGAGCGCCTGAGCTTCATGCAGCCAGCATTTCTCACCTTCCTGCTGCCAGCGGCGGGTTTCCTGCCCGGATAAGACGATGGGTACCTCGCTGGTCTCTGCGAGGGGCTGCAACTGTCGTTTCAGAGTGCCTGCGTAGTCGCCGTTGTGAGCCTCGTAGCTTGAGTGCACGGTTCGGCCGGCCGTGTCGAGAACCACCACCTTTGAGTACAAGTACCCGATGTCGATCCCTGCGGCTTTGATATTCATATTTGCGCTCCTTCTCTAAAACTAGACTGACATGTCAGTTCTATTATCCAAAGGGGTTGATCCTGTCAAGGCAGTTTGTTGCAAATCGGCTTGTGGTGCGGTTCGCAAAGGAGGGGGGGCCAGCACGAAAAAAGATTGACATGCAGGTTTGTGGGTGGTAAAGATTCCCGGCTTTGATGATGCACCACGAAGTGGGAGGAATTATGGCGGAACATAAATCAGCGATGAAGCGGCACCGGCAGAGTATCAAGCGCACGGAGCGCAACAAGCACTACAAGACCCAGTTGAAGACTGCGTTGAAGCGGGCCCGGACGGCACTTGAAGAGAAGGCTCCCGACGCGGACAAGCTGGTGAAAGAGGCGATCTGCACCGTGGATAAGGTTAAAGGCAAGGGCGTAATTCCGGCCAACCGCGCATCCCGCTACGTGTCGAAGCTGGCCCAGGGTCTCAACGAGAAGTAGTCTTCACCTCTCCTTTCCCACCCAATCTACTCTATCTCTAAGATCTGATAGAAGTTCCTGCCTCGCAGGCGTGAGGTCCGCGCCTTGCCACGCGCCAACTATCGAAAGCGCGTTTTCGTGGCGTTGCTGCCAGATCCGTATTTCCGCAAGGGCCATACTGCAGGCAAAGGCTAGGGAAGGCTGAGATTTCATAAGTGCGGGCCAGGCTTTTTCGAGCAGGCGGGCGGCGTCGTCGAAAGTGCCGGGATGACCGGAAATGGCGAGGCCGAGGGCAGCCTGGCCCAGTGGCGGGAATTTTCCCGCGGCGGCCAGCGAGGCTTTCACCAGCGTCTCTCGTTCCGAGCTGACGTAGGCTCCAAGCAGGAGGCGCCTGACCTGGTCGGGGATGGTTTTCCCCGCGAGGCCCAGTCGGATGAAGAGGCTGTTCTTCCACCATCGTCCCGAAGCTCCGGCGGCCAACTCGGCGTACATTTCGGCAGCCTCCGTATCGTCGCCCGAGAGCCACAATCCGTCGGCCACGATGAGGGCCAGGCCGGCGAAAGCTACCGGCCCGAGTTTCTCCGCGCCGTCTTCAGCCGCGGCCGCGGCAAAGTCGAGACCCTGCTCGTGCTCCCCGATGGCGTAGAGCACCCGCGCCAGACGTTGTCCGAGCCGAACGTCTCCCCCGGTTGTCGTGACCGCGCGGCGGGCGAGGGGGGCGACCTCTTCATATCGGCCTTCCCGCGCTGCGGTTACGGCCCGGGACAAGCAGCGGGCGCCGGCGTAGGGACATACCTTGTCGAACACCGGCGGCCGGGAGAAGACAAACTCGGCCAACTCCAGGTCTTCATCGCTCACCTCGACGCCGTCCAGGAACTCGTTCCAATCGTCCAGCAGTTCCTGCAGGGGCCGGCGGTAGGCCTTTGCGAAGGACTCTCCGCCGTAGAGGCGGCCGAACGGTTCCGGCCCGTGAGTTTCTAGGAGATAGCGTACAAAGGAGCCGCACGCGGTGTAGGCGAGGGTGGAGGATTTTCCCCAGAAGCTGAACCCTTCCAGTATCGCGGCCATATCCGGCTGACGGTCGATCTGGCGCATGGCCCGGGCCCACTGGTGGATAGTGAGCAGGCCGCCGCCTCTCTCCACTGCTTCAGCCGCTCCTTCGATGACGCCGGGTCGAGGGAGGACGAGGAAATGCACCGGAACCCGGAACACCGAGCTGCTCAGTTCTCCAAGCATGACGTGCGCCAGCTCGTGGGCGATGATCGTCGCCCCGGCGTCGTGGGTGTGGATGTGTAGTTCGTGCAGCCACGGCTTCGCGATGGAGGTGCGTCCGGCGCCCATGAGCTGCGCTTTTTGTCGGGGGCTTTCGTACAGGTAGACTGCGATCTTCCTTTGCGGTTCCGGAAGGTCGAACATGGTGATGATCTGGTCAGCTCTGAATTCCAGGTCTTGTGCGACGAAAGGAGCGATATCAGCAGCTCTGCCGGAAGGTGGGCAGTGCAGTTCGAACCGAGGGGTGTCGATCTGCTTCGACAGTGAGTTCTCCAACGGGACTCTGGAATTCAGGAAGCCGAGGGAAGACGACAACAGCGCCAGGCTGATGGTTCCAACTGCCAGGACGCCTATGGCGCCGGCCCGCGGCCGGCTGCGGGGAAGGGTCCAGGCGAGACAAAGCCCGCCTGCGGCCAGGTTCCACAGCCGGAGCCACAGGTAAGGAGTCTCCACGAACACCGCCTCATCATAGATGGCTCCGTGGTAGAGGCCGTAAAACGTGCCGTAGAACCGGATGCCCGGGGTGAAGAGAAACTCGGCGAAGGCCACGGCTACGGTCGCGAGCACAATGCACACCATGGTCACCACGCCAAGCCAGCGTCGGGTGACCATACGTCCCAAGGTGAGGCCGAGGAGCAGCCCGGCGAGGCCTGATGAGTAGGGTCCGAGCAGAATGAAGAGCAGGCCGTAGGCCGGCTCACAGGGAGTCGCCGCGACAAGCGACGCCGCGCCCGGAGGGATAAGCATGGCAACTGTGGCCGCGGCCAGAACCCCGGCTCCGGATCCCAATCCGCGCGCAAAGCTCTCTCTCCGTTTCCACGTCAGCCCCCATGTTCCCATGGCCAGGGCTGCCCAGGGGGAAGAGACCAGGGAAAGGGGGTAGTCGATGGCTCTCAGAAGCCCTGCAAAACAGCAGCCTGCCCCCAGTAGGAAGAAGAGGGCGACGGTTATGTAGTTGGTGCGAGTGAGCAGGCGGGAAGGCATCAGGGCAGTTCGTAAATTGGTTCGATGTCCACCGGTATGCTCTCAAGCCTAGTGAACAGAGCAGTCATCTGGTCGGAGACTTTGCCGTATTCGGCGATAAAGGCCTTGCCCGCATCGTAGTTTCCGAACGCTTGGATCATCAGGAGGTCGTGGGCGCAATCCTTGATGGCGGGGACGATCTTCTCGAAATCGTAGGAGACTCGGCCGTTGTCCTGGAACGCCACGCCGCCCTTGGTTACCAGGTAATTGAAGATGAGAAGGTTGGCCTTGCCGTGGGCCTCGTCGACGCCAAAGCGGGTGGACCGGAAGATGCCCGCCAGGAAGGTGGCGACTACCGACGCTTTGGCCTCTTCCGCAGTCATGAACTGGTCTGCCACCAGTTTACCGTCTTTGATCGCGGCCAGCTTGATCACTCCCTGGTCGATGAGGAAGAGAGCGTTGTACAGGCCGAGAATGTCTGCTTTGGCCTCTTCGAGGTGCGGGTAGAGTTCCTTCAGCGCGAGATTGACCGTGGTCTTCTCGCCGTTGATGGTGATGGTGCCCGGTCCGAGACCGTGGGCCACTTCGTGGAGCATGGTGTGATTGCTGTAGGCCACCGAGTGAAGCAGGGGTACCAGCGGCTCGTGGAGCACTTCCCAAGCAATGGGGGTGAGGATCTTCTCGAACTTCGCCCGGCCAACGTTTCTGAGCATCACCTTCTTACTTCCCTTCTGCTCCCGGACCCGTTCATCGTTGGGCAGGTTGAACGCGATGGTCTGCACGCCGGCCTTGGTGTCGCCGGTGGTGAAGATCACGTCGACTACCGCCATGGGCGAGCTCTTGCCCCGCTTGAAGTTCATGTGTTCTTCGGGGATGGGCAGGTTCTTTTCCAGCTTGTCCAGCCACTTCGCGAAGGTCTTGAGTTTGTCCGATGCTTCCGGGTCTTTTACCGTGATGAACGACTCGAACGCAGCTTTGTAGCCGAACAGGTGGTCTTCGTAAACCTCGTAGGGTCCGATGACCACTTCCAACTTGCCATCCAGATCCATCCAGGCGAGGTCACTTTCGTAGTAGTCGTCGGTGAGGAAGCCCGTGGCCCGGGCTTTGAGATACTTCTTCAAGCTCCAGTTGTTCGACAGTTCGGCGGCCTTCTCCAGCAGTTGGGCGGCTGCTTCCAGTTCTCTCTTGTACTCCTTGGAATAGGGAATCGCTTCGAGGCCTCCCTCACCGGTTCTGCGGATCACCGTGAAGTTGCTCCTGAACGCGGCGGCATCGTCCGGGTGATCGGTGAGCCATTTCTCAAACTCCTCCTTGGTCATATCGGTGGGGTAGTAGTTGGCCCCTTTCGGTTTTTTTGTTTCGCCCAGGAACGGTTCATTGGAGTTCAGCCGGTCGTAGGCCCCGTAGTTGATGAGCAGATAGTGGAACAGCGCCCGGGCTTCAGGGTCTTTTCTGAGGGACAGCTTTTTGCGCCATTCGAGACCGTCGGGTGACGCCTGGACCCAGAAAAGATGGTCCATGACCCGTGCTGCTCTAACCAGGGTCCTGACCACCTCGGTTTCCTTTTCGTTGAGAAGCGTCTTATCCCAACGAATCGGCACCGGCGCATATCGACTCTGCCTCTTCTTGACCTCCTCCAACGGCAAGTGCTTGAACGGCCCCTTGCCCTGCTTCGCCTCTTCAGCCTCTGGCTCCGTCGCCTTCGCCGGCTTCTCAGCCTTTGCCTCTTCAGCCTCTGGCTCCGTAGCCGTCGCCGTCGCCGGCTCTTCAGCCTTTGCCTCTTCAGCCTCTGGCTCCGTCGCCGTAGCCGTCGCCGTCGCCGTCGCCGGCTTTTCAGCCTTCGCCTCTTCAACCTTTGCCTCTTCAGCCTTTGCCTCTTCAGCTTTTGCCTCTTGACCCCCCTCGCTTACGGTTGGGGCTTTGTTATTTTCCGTTTTCTCAGCTTTCTTCTTCTCCCCGCCTGCTTCTTTGCCTCCCTGTTCCTTCGCGCAGCAAAGCCAGGTCAGAGTCACCAGAATGCTCATCGTCACGACAACGGCCCTTCTCATTTTGACCTCCCAAAGTTCACTGTTTGCGTCTAGCATCGCCCCTCTAAAAAGTCAAAGACAAAGGGGCCGGCGCACCGACGGACTATTGACAAAACCGGTTTTCGGAATACATTCATCTGGACCAATGGTTTGATCTTACGTGTATTAAGTCTGGAGTAAGATATGTCTGCCTTAATGAAAATAATCGCCAAAATCTTCGGCACCCGTAACGAGCGCCTGCTCAAGACCTTCCAGCCGCTCGTTGACGAGGTGAACGCGCTTGAGCCCGCCATGCAGAAGCTATCCGACGAGGAATTGGCGGGGAAGACGGTAGAGTTCAGGGAGCGGCTGGCCAACGGGGAGACGCTGGACGACCTGCTCCCCGAGGCGTTCGCAGCAGTGAGAGAGGGTGGCTGGCGCGTGCTGCAGATGCGGCACTTCGATGTGCAGATTGTCGGCGGTATCTGCTTGCACAAGGGTATGATTGCGGAGATGAAGACGGGAGAGGGCAAGACGCTGGTGGCCACCCTGGCAGTCTATCTCAATGCCCTGGAAGGCAAGGGCGTTCACGTCGTGACGGTCAACGACTACCTGGCCAAGCGTGACGCTGAGTGGATGGGCAAACTGTATACCTTCATGGGCCTTACGGTAGGGTGCATCGTCCACGGCCTCGACGACCGCGAGCGGCAAGGCATGTACGGCTCGGACATTACTTACGGTACCAATAACGAGTTCGGCTTCGATTATCTGCGCGACAATATGAAGTTTGAAATCGCGAACATGGTGCACCGGTACTACTGGCCGGAGGAGCCGGAGAAGTTGCCGGAAGACAAGCGGTACAAGATCTTCAACTACGCGATCGTCGACGAAGTGGATTCGATCCTCATCGACGAAGCGAGGACCCCGCTCATCATCAGCGGGCCGTCCGAGGATTCCACGGACAAGTACTACAAGGTCAACTCGTTGATCCCGTTTTTGAAGAGGGACCAGGACTTCATCGTCGACGAGAAAAGCCAGAGCGTATCCATGACTGAGACGGGTGTGGACAAGTTGGAGCGCCGTCTCGCGGTTGGCAATCTCTACGATCCCCAGAACATCGAGTGGCTGCACCACGTGAACCAGGCGTTGCGGGCTCACACCCTGTTCAAGCGGGACGTGAACTACCTTCTGGAGGAAGGGAAGGTGGTGATCGTGGACGAATTCACCGGCCGTAAGATGCCGGGAAGGCGTTGGAGCGACGGCCTTCACCAGGCCATCGAGGCCAAGGAAGGCGTGAGAATCGAGGAGGAAAACCAGACCCTCGCCACCGTTACCTTCCAGAACCTGTTTCGCATGTACAAGAAGCTGGGCGGCATGACCGGAACCGCGGACACCGAGGCCGAGGAGTTGGCCAAGATTTATGACCTCGAGGTGATGGTGATTCCCACCAACCGGCCCCTCATCCGTCCCGACTATGAGGACGTGGTCTACAAGACGGAGCGGGAGAAGTTCAAGGCGGTGTCTGACGAGATCAAGGATTGTTATAAGCGGGGCCAGCCGGTGCTGGTCGGAACCGCGTCGGTGGAGAAGTCGGAGTTGGTGTCGAAGCTGCTCAAACGTGAGCGCATTCCCCACCACGTATTGAACGCGAAGAACCACGGTCGCGAAGCGGACATTGTCGCCCAGGCGGGTCGCAAGGGTGCGGTAACCATCTCCACCAACATGGCCGGCCGCGGCACCGACATCGTCTTGGGCGGCAGTGCGGAGAAGCTGGCTGAAGTGAAAGCCGGCACCAAGGAGAGTGAAGCGTACGATGAGGCTCTCGGCTTCTTCACCAAGATCTGCGACCCGGAGAAGAAGGAGGTGATCGGCGAGGGCGGCCTTCACATCTTAGGTACTGAGCGTCACGAGAGCCGCCGCATCGACAACCAGCTTCGGGGCCGTTCGGGAAGGCAGGGAGACCCGGGCAGCTCCCGGTTCTACCTGTCATTGGAAGACGACCTGCTGAGGATCTTCGGCGGGGACCGTATCCAGCGTGTTATGGACATGCTGCGGGTACCTGAGAACGAGCCCATCGAGCATAAGTGGATCACCAAGGCGATCGGCAGCGCCCAGACCAGGGTCGAGGGGCAGAACTTCGATATCCGCAAGAACCTGCTCGAGTACGACAACGTATTGAATCAGCAGCGCATGACCATCTACGACCTGCGGCGCCGGGTGCTGGAGGGGAAGCAGACCCACGACCTGGTTCTGGACGCCATCGCAGACGTTGCCGAGGCGGTGGTCGCGGACTTCTGCATCGAGGGGATCCCGCCGGAAGAGTGGGACCTTGACGGCATGAAAGAGGCGATGAAGAACGTCTTCGCTGCCGACGATCTTCCCGAGGTTGAGTTGGAGCGCAACTACGACTTGATCGCGGATCACTACTGCAGCCACTTCCAGGATTTCTACAAGGACCGGGAAGAGGCGATCTGGGGTTCGCTGGCCCAGATCCGGGTGGTGGAAGGTGAGGAGAAGGACGACGCGACGGAGAAGGCCTTCGACAAATGGCGGTTCTACGAAAAGGAGCGCTATCTTCGGGAACTTGACAAGCAGTGGAAGCAGCACCTGCTGGACATGGACCATTTGCGTGAGGGAGTGGGCCTTGCGGCTTACGCCCAGAAAGACCCGAAGGTGATCTACAAGAAGGAAGGTTTTAACCTTTTCGCCGACATGCTGGCCCGCATTCGGCAGAATCTCGTGGAGCACCTTTTCAGGGTGGAAGTCCGGGACGAAGCGGAAATCGAGCGTCTCAAGCAGTTACGGCGACAGCAGAAGATGTCCTTTGTTCACGGCCAGCAGCCGGGCCAGGCACCCACCAAGCCCAAGACGTTCAAGCGCACCGGCAAGAAGCTGGGCCGCAACGATCCGTGTCACTGTGGGTCGGGGAAGAAGTATAAGCAATGCTGCCTCACCAGCGATGAGGCAGCAGCCTGAGACTCAGTGGTAGATTTTTTTGCCGTTGGCGTCGAAACGTTGCGCAAAGATCCCCCGGGAGTCGCCATCCTGGTTTTTGCTGAACCAGCTTACAACAAAACCTTCGCTGACGTTTGTGGCGGCAGAGGTGGATGGCAATCCCTGGTCCCCGGACACGAAGACGCTGACCTGATAAGCAACGGCCAGCGGTGTGCCGTCTGCGGAGAACAGTCGAGCATAGACCCCGGAGCCCTGGTCATCTGCGCTGTCCCCCTGCCAGGCCACTGCGAAACCGGAGTCTACGGGGGTGAGGGACGGGAAGAGCTGGTCTCCGCCAGTCCCCGAGTCGAAGGTCAATTCATCGCCGATTTTGAGTCCCTCGTCGTCGAAGACCTGGATGCCGACCACGAAGTCATTTCCGGCCGCGCTCTGAACCTGCCAGGCGACCACATAACCGCCACCGGGAAGGCTTGCCAGATTGGCACGTTCGTGTGACCCGCTGGCGACGGCGGTTACCGGGAACTGGCCGTTGACCGGGACCCCGGAAGGGGAGTAGTGACGACCGTAGATTCCCCACCCTTCTTCCTCGTCATCGATGCTTTGCCAGACGATTACCACATTGCCCCCGTTCAAGACCGCGGCTGCGGGGGCCATCTGGGCCTCGGGTTCATAGGAGTTGACCTGAAAATCAGCTCCCTTGGGGGTTCCGTCCGGGTCGAAGAGACGGGCATAGATGCCGTGGGCATCTCCCGCTCCGCTGCCTTCCCACGCGACCAGGAAGTCACCGCCGCCGAGCGCGACTACATCAGGTTCCACCTGATTTCCTGCGGTCACTGACGGGACCGGGAACTCGTTTCCGATGGGAGTCCCCAGGACGCCATTGATGAGCCGGGCAAATACTCCGGCGCCTGACCCGTCCTGGCCATCGCTTTCCCACAGGGCGATCAGCTTTCCATCCGGCAAGGAGGCTAACGTAGGATGCTCCTGGTCGTTGGCCGAGTATTGGTTGACCTGGAATTCTGCGCAGTTGGCCGAACCGTCGCCGGCGAAGACCTGGCCAAAGATCCCCATGTTGTCACCGTCCTGGTCCTCGCTGCTCCACAGGATCGCAAAACCGCCTACGGAAAGGGAAGCTACAGCGGGCTCGGTCTGATCGTCGTCAGTGTGACTGTTAACCTGGAATTCGCTGATCGCCCCGTCGGTGCAGCCGTCCCAGTCGACGTCGTTGCCGTCGTAGCACGGCAACGGGCAGAATCCGCAATCTTTTGGACAGCTTTCGCACGTTTCAAGATAGTAGGTCTGGCATTTCCCGTTTCCGCAGCAGGGCCCACAGTCCTCGGGGCAGGTGTCGCAGTTTTCTCCCACCCAGGAAACGCAACTGCCGCTGCCGCAGTAGGCCGTAACCGTGCCGCATTTGCCGGTGCCGGTGCAGACCTCCGAAGAGGTGCATGCGCCGCAACTCCCGCCGCATCCGTTGGGGCCGCAGTTCTTGAACATACAATCCGGCTGACATGTGCACGATCCTTCGATGCAAACATACTGCGGGTCGGGACATTCTCCGCATACCCCGCCACAGCCGTCCGGGCCGCACTGTTTGCCATCGCATGCGGGCTGGCAGATGCAGCCTCCCTCCAGGCAGAGGTCCTGGGGGCCCGCGCAGACGCCGCATTCACCTCCGCACCCGTCGGTTCCGCATTCCTTGCCCTCGCAGTTGGCCGCGGAGCTGCAGCAGGTGCCGGCATGGCAGACCGTGCCCGCGCCGCACAGGGAGCCGTCGGGCAGTGGTGACCAGCCCGCTTGAGAGACCGCGGGCTGGCACTTCTCACAAGGGTTGGAAGGGTTCTCAGCCCCCGAAGGCAGGCAGGCCTCACTTATGAGGCAGAAGAGAGCGTGGGTTACATGCTCACACTGCTCGCCGACACAGTCGTCCACCGTGCACTCCAAGCTGTCGGAGCACGGACCGCATTCTCCAGAGCATCCGTCATCGCCGCACTCTTTGTCGCCGCAGTGCGGCAGGCAAAGACACATTCCCTCGGTGCAGACATCCTGCGGGCCCGGGCATTCGCCGCACGACCCCTGGCATCCATCGTCGCCACAGTCCTTGCCCTCGCACTGCGGCATACAAATCTCATCGTCGCTTGCGTCAACCGTTTCAGTCGTGATGTCTTCCACGCCGTCCTTGAGGTCGAACTGTGGCTGATCTATCTCCGGTTGGCCGAGTTCATCGATGGACTCCGGGTCCGGAGCATCCTCTTCCAACCGGTCCGACGGCATGTCTACGGCATCGAACTCTTGGGTCTTGCCAGTCTTGTCCGGTTCGGCGTCCTTGAACTGGAATTCGGGCGTAGTACCGTCCAGGCAGCCGGCGGCCAGCCAACAAAGAACAATTGAAAGCAGTCCGAGCGTAGTCTGCTTATTGGGCGCAAACCCGTTCCTCATCATGAGGGTTCTCCTTGGGCGTCGCCCCGCATCAGAAAGAGAAAGTGGCATTTATGCCACCTCCACCGGGGGCCAGGTAGGGGGCTACTTCCGCAGCCTGGTCCACCGATTCCTCTGGAAAGAGGTCCGGATATAGAAGGATGGCGCTCGTGACCAGCGTCGCGCTTGCGAGTCCCCAGAGCACGTAACTGGTCACTTCGAGGGGCCTCACTTCATCTTCGAACCTGTTGTCCCAATCGTTCTGCACCGCGTCCTCGTCCCCTGGCGAAATCGTGCCGTCCGGCGGAAACGTTTTGCGTTTCCACTCGTCGTGCTTGTCCTGTTGTTCATTCAGGTTCGAAGACGCCAGATGGAAGGTCACCGCGCCTCCGGCGGCAAGGGCACCGGCGCCTCCCAGGATGAACCACTTCCAAGCCGGCACGCCGGAGTCGCTGCTCCCATTTTTCGGCAGGACCGGGATCGGAGATACGGGTACGGGGGGCGGCTTATCGGCGAGTTTCTCCTCCGCAGGCAGAGAGAGGGTCAAGCGATTTGTCTCGTCCGTGACTTCGAAAGAGATCTTATGGAAAGAGATCTTATGGGGGTCCTGGTTCCTTGCCTTAACGAGAACAGTGTGAGCGCCGGGCCGGAACCACCATTCCAACGGTGTTTTGTACCATGTGGCATCGTCGCCCTCTGCAATTCTCACTGCGGCCGCCGGCGCGTCGGCTTCGAGGCTCACTCGCACATGTTCCTGCGTCAGATGCTCCTCGACCTCCTGCCGCCACATTCCAACGAGTGCGGCGTCCTCACTGGTGGGCGCCAGGCAGCGCTCGAGGTGCCACCAGGCCTCGGCGTGGCGGCCGAGTTTCTGGTAGTTACGGCCGATGTTCTTGTGGAACACCCAACCGTATTCATGGTCGTCTCCGACATGGTCGACCAGCCGGAGCCAGATGCGAATAGCCCTTTCGAAATCTCCTTTCAGGGACAGCTCAACGGCCCGGTTGTTCAGCAATGCAATGTCAGGTCTGTCTTGGCTGCGGCCGGCGGCAGGAAACGAGGCGAGAGTGACGGCAATGAGTAACCAGAAGGTAAACCGAACCATGATGCTGCTCCGGGGACACACGTACGATACTAGTGCGCTACCTAGTC
>CAZVFX010000150.1:0-15457 GCA_964626565.1 uncultured Myxococcales bacterium | reverse complement strand
CTCCACCAAACATCCAGTTTCGAACTCTCTCTCTGTCTATCCGGAGGGAGAGTCCGTCTGGACCACCCCGACCCGCATCTCCGCCTGTCCCCAAGGCGATCTCCGCTTCCCGACCATTCCTAAATCGTCCTCAGAAAAAGGACCCGCCAAATCGCCAGCCACCCCATTCCGGCCCGATTCGGGCCGATTCTCTCTCCGTTTCTCTGTTAAAAAGGACCAGGTCCTTTTTGAGGCCTCGAAAGCCGCCGACCAGTTCCCTTTATATTCGGGCGGTTCTACGGCGACTGACATTCGTGTGAAAACATGGAGTTCGACTCTCACTGCCTGTAGCGGGCAGTCATTTCGGCATCATGTTCGGTACCGAAGAGTATCGCGTGCGGATCCTCTTTAACCGTGCTGCGGCCCCGTACGCAAAAGAGCGGCAATGGCATCCGACTCAGCAAATCAAGGACCGGGCCGATGGCAGCGCCATCCTCTCGTTCACCACCAACCACCTCTTTGAGGTGAAGCGGTGGGTTCTTTCCTGGGGTTCCGATGCCGTAGTCCTCGACCCGCCGGAACTGGTGGAGCAGGTGAAGAAGGAATTGGCTGAGTCGCTGGCTGGTTACGGGTAAGCGGCAGAGCCGCAGCTCGGCGCCGGCCGCCAGGCCGCCCACAAACACGAGCCACGCAGGCCAGTAAGTGGAACCGTCGCCAAGCGACGGTCCGGGGCCGGCTTGCTTCCGGATGACTACTTTCACTGCGACTCTGGCGGGGTGAGGCAGATACCAAACGACGACAAGTGCCCAATCAACGGTGTGAGGTTTCACGCCCCGCCAGCGACGGTCGAAAGTGTCTCCTCCACGCTCGGCCCCGATTCCGGCAGCACGCAAGCGTGCGTGTTTGGACCCCGTCGGTCGCATCGCCTCGCAAGTCATGCCACGGCTGAGCGAATTGCCGATCTGGGACATCATCTGTCCTACCCCCTCCAGTACGATAATGGAGTAGCGGCGGCGCTCGACGAGAACGGGCACTTTTCTTGTTACGATTTGGCAGCGGCGAGTAGTTAATACGTGCGAGGGAGGTATCGAGATGGCAACTGCGGTAACCGTGGAAATCAAGGCAAGAGATCAACGCTTCCTGCGAGCGGCAGGTGACGTGCTCAAACGATATCGCCTGAAGCGTTGCGAAACCACGATACCGGACGAGCCCGTGTGCGTCGAGGTGATAGGCGGCGACGAAGACTATGTGGTCACGGTCAGCCCTCAATGGGCATGGCCGCCCGCATGCACCTGTCCCGATGCCCGACGCCTCGCTCGGAAGCAAAATGCGGGCTACTGCAAGCACATTATTGCGGTTCTGCTCAAAGAGAAAGACCTCCAGCACCAGTTGCTGGAATTGCTGTTGTAGGGCTTTGCACAGGGGAAAGAAATGGCGGCAAAAAGCAGTAGGAGAGAATTGTCATTGCACATCGAGGGCTACAGCTATCCGGAACTCAAGGGACTGGTCGAACACACCCTGAGAGCCGGCGTCTCGGTGCTGGTACGGGGACATCCCGGAGTAGGGAAATCCACGTTGGCCGCCGAACTGGCCGCACAGATGAAGCTGCCGTTGGTGGACATCCGGCTGGCCCAGCGGGACCCGGCGGAGTTGGGGGGGGTCTACTTTCCGGACAAAAGGCGCAAGGAGCTTGCCCTTTTTCCGCCTGATTGGGTGCGCGGCGCCTGCGAACGTCCGACCCTGGTGTTCCTGGATGAGATCAACGCGGCGGTGACCCGTTTGCACCAGGCAGCGGCCTACCAGATTGTACTTGAAAAGCGCGTCGGCCCCTTCGTTTTTCATCCGCAAACAGTGGTGCTGGCAGCCGGCAACCTGGAGGAGGACAACGCGATTGTCACTTCCCTGTCGTCCGCGCTTTGCAACCGCTTTTCGCACTACACCTTGCGAGTGGATTCCCGGGCCTGGATGGAATGGGGTGCTGGGGCCGGAATCGACGAATCAATCCTGGCGTACATCGGCCGTCACGGGGCCAAGGCACTGTACGAAAACACCGGCGACCACGCCTTTGCCACCCCCAGAAGCTGGGAGATGGCCAGCCGGCTCATTGCCGGGGCGCCGGAAGAGACCCACAAGCGGCTGTTTGCCTCCTGCCTGGGATTCGAGGCCGCAGAGAAATTCTCCAACTACCTGCGCATCTACAGGCGGGTGAATGCACGCAAGATCATCGAGAAAGGGTTCCCCATGGATTTCCGCAAGGGCAAGCATTCCGAACCATCGTTCATCTACGCGGCGATCTTCGCGGTCGCGGCCTGGCTCAACAGCAACGGGAAACTCAAAGACAAGCACCTGCCCAACGTCGCTACGTTCGCCCGCTCTCCCGGCCTGGATCCTGAGTACGTGTTCCTTTTCCTCCGGCAGCTCAAGCGGCACCCGGATTTGCTGGAGCGGCTCAAATCGGTGCCCGAGTATCGGTTGCTGGCAGACGACCTCGTGGCTCTTCATGTGGGGCTGTACCAATGAGCGCAAAAGCGATCAAGCTGGATAAGATCATTGATGAGGAGGCGGCGCGGGTCTCATCGCTACGCATGCAGATGCTCGAGATGCATCCTTTCTGGGGCTACCTCCTGCTCCAGGTGAAGCTGGTCCCGGCTCCGTCCCTTGAGGCCTTCGCGGCTACCGACTGCGTGCGGCACATCTGGTACAATCCCCTGCTGACCCGCCACCTCACAAGTGCGCAGTTCGGCTTCATACTGGCCCATGAGGTCGGCCACCAGCTCTTTGCCAGCGAGGACCGGCAGCAGGGACGGTCGCACCACCTGTGGAATTGCGCCACCGACTATGCCATCAACCGCATCGTGGCGGCAATCGGGCATCCGGCTCGTCCTCGGGCCAAGCTGTACGCTCCTCCTACGGGCAAAGTACCGGGGCTCGGCAAGGTGGAGATTCTCCTCGACCTTCGCTGGACCGGCATGATCGCTGAGGCCATTTACGAATACCTGGCAGCGGAAGAACTGCCGGACCCGGTTTCCGTTACTCTGGAACTGCCGGATCGAGTCGACGGAAACGGGGACGGCCTCCGCATCCCCAACCTCACCGACCACCGGGGTGGAATCGACATTCACCTGCCCGAGAATCTTACAACCTACCAACGGGACGAACTTCTGGGACGCATTGCCGGGGCCATGGAAACCTGGGAGAAGCAGGACAGAGCGGGCGACATCCCGGGCGACCTGGTGCGGGAGATCCTCCTGCGGCACAAACCGGTGGTTCCGTGGCAACGCATCTTCCGTCAGTTCTCCGGCCAGGCCGTGTGCAAAGACGACTACAGCCTCAGCCGCCCCAACAAGCGCTACCTCGACGAAGGCCTGGTGGTACCCGGCCTGTACTCGGAGCAGGCCGGCAATATTGTGGTTTCCCTCGACACTTCGGGCAGCATGACAGAGCCCCAATTGGAGGCAGTCGGCAAGGAGCTCCAGGGACTCCGGGAACAGGCCGTGGAGATGACCCTGGTGGTGGCCGATGCAGAAGTGCAGGAAGTGGTTGGCCCCGACCGTCTCGAGCGGTTCCTTCGGGCCGGCCGCTTTCGGGGCGGTGGCGGAACCGACCACCGCCCGGTCTTTGACTGGGTCCGGCAATCCCGAAGCCGCCCTGACCTGTTCGTCGGGCTCACCGATTTGTACAGCAATTTCCCTGACCGCCGGCCGCCCTATCCGGTGGTCTGGCTCGTGGCGCAAGAGCACGGCCCCGCACCGTGGGGTCGAGTGATTGAGGTGAACGCATGAACCTGCATAAACATCATCCCAGGAACAACAAGAAGGCCGGCAGATACACCTTTTCGCCTGTCTGCCACCCGTGGAAGCCACGCAAAGGCGACGGCTATTTCGTCCAGACCGGAAGCGAGTTCTTCGGTGAGAACTTCACCATCACCCGGGTCAATTCGCGCAGTTTCTACTGCTACCATGCCGGCCGGACAATCAGGCGTCTGGTGGTGGAATGGGAGCAGTGGATCGACGAGCTGTTCGAGATAGGGTTTGTCTTTCTGAACGGAACACCGGTTCTGCCCCCCTCTCGACTCATTTCCGCACCGCCGGCGGAGGCAGGTTCCAATAGTCGGCAAAGACGCTTTGACCAGGCCCTGTCCGGTGCCCGGGAGCTGCTCCGCCGCCCCAGCGTTGGAGAGCCACGGCACTCCCGGAAGGAGCGCCGCTTCAAAGTGGCCGGCGGCCCCGGCATGGCCGTCACCGTGACCGTTCCTGACTCCTCCACCGGGCGAAACACCTGCACCTGCGCCGAGTTCCGCGCCGGCGGCGCAAACTCCTGCTATCCCTGTTGCCATATCTTTGCGGTGTTGCTCAGCTCCGGGCTGTTGAAGCATCGCGTACTGGACTACATACTATAGGAGAACCGCATGACACGAACCAGAGTCAATCGCAAAGCAACAAAGCGCACCGTTCCCCCCGCTTCGGCCCGGCCCTACCTGTCCGACCTGGAGTACCTTCAGGATGAGCTGGACTGGATCGAGGCCCGGGCTCGCAGAATTGCGGACGAAATGCTGCTGAGGAAGCTGGAGGCGGGTGAAGATGCAGACGATTATGTCGGCGGACGGTTGCTGGACGAGCCGCCTTCACCCCGCATGGTCCGGGCAAGGGTCGCTCGTCATGCCAAACAAGAGCGGTTGCGCCGCACGGATATCGACCTGCGATTGGGCGAAACCAGGAAGCAGGGAACCGGCCTGGCACTCGACCACTTGTGCGCCAGCCATGGCCTGGACGACTTCGAGCGCACAATTCTTCTGCTATCTGCCGCACCCTGCTTCTCCCGGCGCTACGAAGAGCTCCTCGAGGCCCTCGATGCCGAGAAATCATCCAGCGGCATTGCAGTGGAAGTGGTCTTTGCTTTTTGCGAGAAATCCATGGAGGAGCGCATCCGTCTGAGACACCATTTCAGTCCGAAAGCCATGCTCTTTTCCCGGGACCTGGCCAGACTCGACATGGGGCATCGATACGACAATCCCAAAGACCTGCTTATCGCGGAGATTACGCTTTGCGATCGCACCTTCAACTATCTCGTAGGCGACGAAACCCTCTCCGCGGAGTTCATGGAGTTCTCGTCGGTTGAGGAACCCAAGGTGGAACTCGACCAGGTCGTCATGCCGGAAGCGGACAAGCAGCGTATTCTGTCGGTGGTCGAGCGCCACGACCAGTATCTGCAGTGCAGACGTGACTGGGGATTCGACGACCTTATTCGCTACGGGCGGGGCGTGCTCATGTTGTTTCACGGCAAGCCGGGTACCGGCAAGACCATGACCGCGCACGCCATCGCTCACCGCATGGGCAAGCGCATCCTCAACGTGGATATTCCGACGTTCCTCGAAAAACGAGAGTCCGATCGTTTCCTGCCCGGTCTGTTCCGGGAGGCCCGGCTGCAGGATGCGTTGCTCTTCTTTGATGAATGCGAGTTGCTCTTCGGGGACCGAGCCATGGGCAATGCGTTGATGACGCTGCTGCTTACCGAACTGGAGCGCTTCGAGGGCGTGGCAATACTCGCCACCAACCTGCCCCAGACACTGGATCAGGCCCTGGACCGCCGCATCCTGGTCAAGGTGCGCTTCCCTGAGCCCGACCGCGACTCCCGCCGGGAAATCTGGCGCAAGCACCTGCCCCGGCAGGCTCCCATCGCCGCGGACGTGGATCTGGATGTGTTGGCCGATCGTTTCGAAATGGCCGGTGGCTACATCAAGAATGCGGTGCTCATGGCCGTGGCCGAGGCCGTACACACCAACGGCACAGGGCCCTGCATCACTATGGCGCACCTTGAAAAGGCCGCCCTGGACCAGCTTCGGCGGCCGTTGGACGCGGATTCCGCGTTGGCCATGCCTCGCGTCCGCCTCGACGACGTCATCCTGCCCGACCGGCTCCGTACTCAACTCGTTGAGTTCATCGCCGCGGCCCGCAACCGGCGCACCGTGCTGGAGCGCTGGGGAATAGGGTCGCATTTGACGTACGGCAAGGGTGTTTCCGCGCTGTTCCATGGCCCGCCCGGGACGGGCAAGACTCTGTGTGCCGAGGCAATTGCGTGCGAGTTGAACCAGCCCCTTCAGGTGGTGGCGATTCCCGCGGTAGTATCCAAGTGGGTGGGGGAGACCGAGCAGGCCCTGGCCCGCCTCTTTCACCAGTCGCGCGCTGCGGGTTCGGTACTGTTCCTGGACGAAGCGGACACCCTGTTGATGGAGCGAGGCGAGGGCCGAGCTTCCCGCCACGACGACTCTGTCGTCAACACCCTCCTCACCCTTATCGAGCGGCATGACGGCGTTGTGTTGTTGGCAACCAACCTGCCCGATCGCCTGGACAAGGCCCTCACCCGCCGCCTCACCTATCGCCTCGAATTTCCCTTCCCCGATGCCCACCAGCGCGCGGCCATCTGGCAGCGCCTTTTGCCGCCAACCGTGCCCCTTGATGGTCCCATCGATTTTCCAGCTCTGGGCTGCAGTTTTGCAATCGCCGGTGGCCACATCAAAAACGCAGTCTTCAAAGCCGCGTTCCGCGCGGCCAACAACACCGGCCGCCTCACCCACAAACTGCTGGAAGAGGCCGCCAGGGAAGAAGAAGCAACCACCACCAACGGCACCAAGCGTCTGGTCGGGTTTGTGGGATGAAGCAGGTCTGGCCAAATGGCTTTGACAGAAGCTTCGCAACCGGGAGATACTGGCAAGCAACTGCGCATAACTCGACGAGTACTCGACGAGCGGTGAGGAGGAGTTCATGGATTCATCCCAGGTGTTCCCAAAGTGGTTGGTTCCGCTTGCTGAAGCGGTGCGAGACGCTGGAGACAGACCGGTCATAGTGTTGTGCCGGACCTCGGGGCAGGCCCGTTCTTTGCGACGATTGGTCGCCGGGGCCGGAGGGCTGCTGGGGGTTCAAATCGTTGCCCCCTCCGCCTTCGTCCTCCTATGCACCCCTCCGCGATTATCCGGGGAGTCCGGGGCTGAACCCCCTGAAGAGCAAAGGCCGGACTGCCAATTGCTGCGGCTAATTGGCGAGCGCGCCCGATTCCTTGAGCACTCGCGCGAATGGGCACGTTGCGTACGCCTCCACCTGCAGGCCGGAGGTGCGCGAGCCGAAATACCAGATTCCTTGCTCGAATTAGCCGAGACCGACTGGGGCAAGACGGACGAGGAGGAGGCGATCTCGTCGCTGCTGGACCGGTTGTCTGAGGCCTCTGGCCCAGACCAAGCTAGAGACCTCGTCGGGGTCGGATCGGTGCTCAGCCACGGCTACCTGGATATGCCGCAGGGTATCGATGCTGCGGATTGGGAACGCACCTTCCTCACCCGCTGGTTGCCCGGCGAGGATAAACTCCCAACGCCCTTTGTGCCTGCACCTCTGTGGGAACGCAAACTACTCCGGTTGCTGGGTGCTGATCCCCTTCTTTCTCAAGAGACTCCTGCCGGGCACACCGAAAAAGACGCTATCCCAGGCCTGCTTGTGCCTGATGTCGCCGCGGAGGCGCGGCTGGCGGCCAGCTTGCTGCGGGAGCGAAAAGGCGGTGACGGGCAGCCTATCGTGTTGGTACCCGACGCGTCTACTGCCGACCGCCTTCGTGATGCCGGCCTCAGAAATCAACTGCCAATCGCTGAAACGGAAGCGGTCTCCCTGTCTCGCCATCCATTGGCTCGGGTCGTACGCCTGTCAGGCAATTGGTTCAGTGGCGACAAAGACCCCCTGGTTCGAGCCAGCCATTTGCAGCGAGTGCTGGGCGACCGGTTGGTAGGCCAGGCGTTTCCCGGCCACACTCTGGCCGCGCTTGAGCAGCGGGTGGCCGGTCTGTTTGCCGATTGCGATGAAGAATTCCCGGCACGCCCCTTGCACCTGTCCGGGAGGCGATTGACCGCCGCGATTGTTAACGCAAGAATCGTTGAGGCCCCGTTGTCTCAATGGATCGAGCAGTTGGCAAGCCAGGCAGCAATGGAGGCCCCCGACGGTATTGTGGCCGACGAGAAATCCCGGTTCCATCGCACCGCGGTGCAAGCCGCAATACTGCTGGAAGCGCGCCTGCGATTGCTGCAGGCATGTGTCACCGGCCAACCCTGGAACAAGGAAGACGACACGGAGCCGGAGGCGACGGAACACATGGAGCGTGGCCACATCGGCAGGGAATTGGACGAAACAGGAGAACCGGAAGACCAGCATCAAAGTGCGGTCGCTAAGACACCGGCACCGGGCAGTTTCGGTGCGCTACGCCGGTTTCTGGTCCACTGCACCTTGCAAGTGCGGGACGATCCGGCCGGGAAAGCCGTGATGGCCGCCTTGCGGGAGCACCGTCTTGAATCGGTGAGCGGCCCCGCGGTGGAGACCGTGCTGGCCGGAAGCTCGCAGACTGGTGTGCTGGCCTATGGGGTCGAGGTTATGCAGTACGACGAGTACGATGGCCGACCGTCCGGATTGCTGTTGCTCCTTGGTATCCACAACAAGGGCATCGCCCGCGCCCCATCGCCTGACCCACTGGCCCACGATGACGTTCTGGCTAGTGTGGGCAGGTATGGCGGTCGGGAACGGGTGAAGTTCCGTTTGCTGCAAGCGCTGCGCGCCGTTTCAGTCGCCGACAACGCTGTGGCCCTTGTCTCGCAGCGAGATGAAACGGGGCGGGTCGTGGTCCCCCCGGTGGAGCTCAGTATCGACCTGGCCGCGGGACCTGCTTCGCTGCCGTCCGGCCTCTCAGCGGGACAGGTGGAGACAGACAGTTTCGGACTGCACGTGGACAAGCTTCCGGAAACGGGTAATCGTGATGTGCTCGAACGGAAGGAATCCGCCGCGGCAGCACACGAGGCCGCTCCATCCGCGCCGGGAGATAACCACCGCGAAGCCTGGCTTGCCGTGCAGGCCTCAGCCGAGTGGTATCGTGCGGGCCGAGGTACCGGTATGCCCATGCTGGCCAATCAGGAAGTCGAAGACAGCCGGGTTGCGCCGCTGTCGAAGCTCCTCGAGAAGACTGGACAGCTTGTACCGGATTGGGTGGAGAAGTACCTGGGCATAGTGCCGGAAACGGAAACCGGTAGGCTCGACCCGTCCCGGTCCTGGTCGGTATCAAGCTATTTCACCCCGCTGACCCACTGCCTCTACCAGCTTTTTGCGTTTCGCGTGTTGGGACTGCGAGAACTCGATGAAATCAGCGACAGTCTGCTACCCCGTGAGGTGGGAAACGCGGTGCATGGGGCCCTGGAGAAATTGGGCTGCAAGATTCGCTGGCAGGCTGCCGATGAAGACGAGGCCGCAAAAGCGCGGGAAGAAGCGGTGGCGCTCCTGTGCAACGGGACAAAGGAAGAATTCGACAACCAGCTACAGAAAATGGGGCACGTGCCTGCGGCCACCACCGCAGCGGCGGAAGGAACCGGTAAAAGATGGGATAATCGGTGGCCCGAATACGCCGAATCGCGCATCCGTACCGTGGAACAGATGGAGACAAGGGCAACGGGATTGGTCAACAGTGCGCTGGCCAAGTTGCCCGAGTTCGAAGAAGCCTGCCGGCTGCTCGATAGCCACTATGATGATTGGGTGCTCAAGAACAAGGGCGACAGGAAAAAGAGGTTTCGCACCTGGCTCTGCTGGGCATTTGTCGCGTCGACTAGTGGCATTGAGCTGACGAAAATCACAGATGAGAAGGAACTGCTGGGTGGCCAGGGTTCCATCACCAGCAAGATCCGCGGCACCAAGGATTTGAAGGGGAGAATGCTTGCATTCGTGGCGAAACCGGCCTTTGCAACTTTGCTTGCAAAAGCCGCAGACAAGGTGAACGAAGTGAGAACCGCGGCCGGGGCCGTCAGTGGCAACCACGTAGAATCGTGGGCCGAACAGCCGTTTGGTCGCCGAAGAACAAGCGACGCCGAACTGCCCAGTGCCGAAATAGGGGTTGCCTTCAAGGGAACGACGCTGTCGACACACGGCGTAATCGATAGCCTTCGTCGAATGGCCGCTACCGGCAAGACAGCGCTGCAGATCGTTGACTATAAGGCGGGCAAGGCATATAGCCGTGGTGAACTGTCGATGGGACTGCAATCCATGCGTCTGCCTCAGCTAGCCGTCTATGCCCTCGCCATGCAGGGGCTCGTCGATCGCGGCGTGTCTCCGGTGGAGCTTCCTGAGGGCAGTGTGGTCGGTTCCATAGCCTATGACTACCTCCAGGGTGACAGCAGCAAGGGGCTCTCGGAGTTCCTTGTTTCCCGGGAGCTGTTGGCAGAATATCGGGCCGTTCTATCGGCACTGCTCGAGAGGGCCGAGCAGGGTGATTGGTCCCTCGCCCCCCATCCCGATGAATGCCCGGTGCTGTGTGGCCAATACGGCGGAGACTACTGCCCGTTCCATGCTGGCTGCCGTTTTGAGGCATATCCGGAAGTTCCGAGTCTTGCCGACGAGAAAACAGAGGAGGACGACGCATGAGTGACTGGACCCTTTCGGAAGCCGCGGCCGGGACAGGCAAGACTGTGGAACTGGTGCGCCAATACCTCGCCTGTTTGCGCAGCGGCCTGCCGGTTGAGAAGATCGTGGCCATAACCTTCACCCGCAAGGCTGCCGCTGAGTTGCTCGAGCGAGTCAGCGAAGTGCTCTACTACCTCTTGGCAGAGCCCGGCCCGCAATATGATCGGGCCGCAAGCAGCCTGGGAAAGGATTTCGACGCGTTGTATGGAGAAGTCGCTCCCGACCGAGACAACCTGGAAATCGTCCGGCAGGCACTTGCCGGCCTGGGTGCTGCACCCGTGGGAACCATAGATAGCTTTGTCCAGAAGCTGCTGTCGGAATTCGCGCTCCATGCAGTGTTCCCTGTGCCGAACGGGAACGAGATTCCCCTCGATTTTCCTATCAGCAGCGGGGCGGACCCCTCGGCCCACATCGAGGATGCCGTACGAGAATTGCTCACCCCCCAGGACGGCAATCTCCATGGCGACATCCGGGAGCTGCTGCGCTACTACGAGGTGGGCAAGCTGGTCGACCTGCTATCGGCCGTGCCCCCAACGGACGTACCGCCTCCGGCCACTATCGACGAGTGTCTTGGCGACCTGGCCAGACAGTTCGCAGCCTACCTGGAGGCCAATGCCGGCTCCGCAACTCTGCTAGCATACATGATCCAGCTTCTGGCACTCGATGCCGACGATGAAGAGGGCTGGCAGGAGGCGCTGGATGCTATGCAGAAGAAGGACGGCAAACCCGCTGTTCCTGCAGTGGTTCGCTGGCTCCGGGCCGGAGCGTCGGTGGCGGACGCCCCGCCGGAACTGCTATCCATCTTCGCATTCGCAGGCGCACGCTCACCCCTGCGCAAGGCGTATGACACCGCAATGGCCGCCAACGAAACGTTCTTTGCTACCGTTCCCGTTGATGCCGCCAGCGTACTCCTGGGATTGGATTCCCTGGCCGACCGGCTGCCTGCCTGGCAGATGGAGGCCGATTCCACCGACGTGCCAGCCCGGCAAACCGCGGACCGACTGCGTACTATGATCGATCGCCTTCGCCGCAAAGTGGCGGTCAGAGGGTGGGAACTGGCCGCACGGGAGGGTGCGTTGAGCTACGATGCGCTGTTGCAGGCTGCCATCAGGCTTTGTCAACACCCCCCCGACGAGCTCAAGGAACGGTTCAGTGCCCTTCTGGTCGATGAGGTTCAGGATTCCAGCCGGGAACAAATCGATTTCTACCTCGCGCTGGCAGGCACCAATCCGTCCATGCGTTGTTTCTTCGTCGGCGATTCGCGACAGAGCATCTACCTGTTTCGCAAGGCGGACCCCACGGGCCTCAACCGGCTTCGGGATTGTTGCGAAACCGAAACCAAGCTGGAGAACTACCGCAGCATCCCCTCCCTGGTCGATGCCCACCGAGAGTTGTTCAGTCCCCATTTGAATCAGCAGATGAAGTTGTGCGGTTGGGGAGGGCTGCAGGACCTCACGAACCTGAAATCCGGGCTTAAGAAGAAGGCCGGCCAGGCAGAACAACCGGTCCTGCTGATTCGCGACCTCACCGAAACCGCAATCGGAGAAGATGGTGAAGCAAAAGAGATTTACAACGGCCCGTCCTTCAAAGGGGCCGAAGCGGATGCCCGGGCCTTGGAGCGGTTTGCCCAGCAAGTGACAAAGGCGTGGGACCGCTGGGAAAAGGGAGAAAGGAAATCACCCGCGCCAACGGCCGCTGTCCTGGTCCATACCTGGAAGAAGGCCGCGGCGTCCAAGGACATCCTTCGCGAGCGGCTCAGTGCTGACGCTGATGGTCGGCCGAGGGCATACCTGGACGGCGGCGGGCGGTGGTTATCCGGTCGTGTCGTCAAGGATGTCCTCCTATTCCTGCGGGCCCTGGTTGATCCCGCAGACCAGATCGCCTGGTTGGGCGTCTGGAAGCATCCCGCCGTCGGGCTTTCCGACGCGGCGCTGGCCCGCGTCAGGCGAAGGGCGGGTATCGTCGCGGCACCGGCTGATCTGGAAGATGGCAAAGTACCCGGCAGGATGGGGGAATTGGGCTACCTGGTGCGAGCCCGGGCGCTGGAGGCTCCCCACGACGAAGTGGACATAGCGGCTTTCGCAGCCGCCCGCGACCCGCTTAGCGAGGCTCTGGCAGGACTGATGCGGGACGGGGTGGCACACACTATTGATTTGCTGGCCACACGGCTCAATTGGCGCGAACTCGTCGCCGTGGCCCCGGATGATGACAGTCCGGCCCAGTTCGAGATGCTGCTGGAATGGCTCCGGTCCCTCGACCACGACGGTTTGGACCCGGCCGGTATGGTCGACCTGTTGGAATCCGACCTGAACCAGGCCGACCCTCCCAAGCTGGAGGTTCATCGGCCCGAGCAGCATGTGTCCTGCATTACCGTGTTCAAAGCCAAGGGCTTGCAATGGGACCACGTATGTGTGCTCTCGCCCGGGAAAGGGCCGGGAGGCGGCGGCGGCGGTGGAGAAGAAATCGCGGTCGGAGTCGGCGAGGCCCAGCGCAACTTGATGGGAGTCCGATTCGACCCCGATGGAGCACTTGTGCCCCGCACGGACGGTGTGGGCAAACTCGCACAGGCCATCGGCAAAGCCCGCAGACGGGAAGAGTTGCTCCGCCTGACATACGTGGCCGTGACCCGGGCCAAACAGTCAGTCGTCATGTCGCTGCCTAACGAGATGGTTGCCGGTGTACAGCACCAGTTAAGGGAGGCGTGGAGGCCGGGCACCGGGCTTACGAGAGTGCAATTCGAGCAATGGGAAGAGGCCTCACAAGTGCCCCTTCCTCCGCGAGCCACCGTGGCGGCCGTGCAGGGTACCCGGCTGCAGGAGTTGGTTCCGCAACGTCGCCTCTGGATGGAGGAAACACCGTCGGTTCTGCATGCCGCATTGAGTGCGGAGCAACGCGGTGAGTTGGCTGAGGAGATTGCGGAGAAAGTCCGTGCCGGCAACTCGTTTGTTGAGAAACACTACGAACTCGTCAAGGCCCCTTCTGGGGAGGGATTCGCCAAGGTCAGCCCCAGCAGTTGGGGGACGCTGGTCCACGGTTGGTTTGAGCGATGGGGCTTTTCGGGCCCGCCGCAACGGGCCCGCATCGAGTCGTACCTCAAAACTCACTGGGATGAGGAGCGAGTACCGGTTGTCGACTTCCTTCTCCGTGTCTCGACCAGTCTGGCAGCTCACCCGGAATCGGAGTTCTGGCAGCTCGTCACGGCCCCTGGTACCCGGCTGCACTTCGAGTGCCCGTTCATTGGGGAGGGAGCGGACGTCCAACTTCGCACCGGCCAAGGAAAGTACCTGCTTACCGGCTTCATCGACCTGTTGGTGCAAACCTCGGATAATCGTTGGTACATCATCGATTTCAAGGCAGGGGAGAAGTACCCAAAGAACCTGGACAAACTGGCTGAGCAAGCTCATCTGAGAACCTACGGACCGCAGTTGGAAGGCTACCGATCCGCGGTCAACGGCGCGCTGATCGCCTCCGGCGCCAAAGTGGAAAAGGTCGGCCTCTGGTTCGTGCGTACCGGCGCGGGCTTGCTGTGGTAACGCAGGGCGAGCCAGAAGAAGCGGCGAGAGTCAATCAAGAACGAAAAGGGAGATACCATGACCGACGAAACAAACACCTTCAACCTGAATGTGGAGATCACTCGGGAAGACGTGGTGGAGTGGCTGAGCGAAGTACCTGAGGACTTGCTGGCCGAAACGGTGGAAAACCACCTGGCCGCGGGCCTGATGGTGCTCACCCTGGTGCGGGCCAGCACTGGCGAGGAGACCATGAAGCAGTTCTTCCGCCCGGTGCTCCACGAGATGAACAAGCTGGAAGGGACTATCGACGGTTTGCTCAAGGCAGCCAGCAAATCTCAGCGTCTGGGCGAGATGGGCGAGAATATCGTTGCCTCACTCTTGCAGCAGGCCTTCCCGGCCGATTCCTTCGAGGTCACCGCCAAAGAGGGGCACGTGGCCGACATTCGGGCCCAGTTTGACGTGGGGAGCGGCCAGATGCGGGAAGGCATTATCGAGGTCAAGCTGTACAGCCACGACGTACCTTCAAAAGAACTGGAGAAATTCCGCCGGGACCTGGTCACAACGGGTGTGCGCTACGGCTTGATGGTGTCGTTGACCAGCCGACTCATGGGTATCAAGGGTTCTTTGCAGGTGGAGCAGGACGAAAACTCGGTTGCGGTCTTCGTCCCCAACGCCGGGCTGGAGGAGAATTTCAAACTTCTTCTTGCCACCATGTTCTTGAAGGCTATCGCAGCCTATGAGGCCCGTGCTGATGAGGCAGCGCTCATTCCGGCGGGCGCGGTCGAAGCGGCCTGGCAACGGCTGAACGAAGAGATGGCCGAGCTGCAGTCGGTTTGCCGTGAGGTCCAGACCTTCCGGCACCGGCTTCGCAAGGCCCAGAAAGACCTTGTGGCGGTCCTGGATTCCGTGCACGAGAGTGCTCTTTCCGCGGAGTTGAAACTGCAGCATTCAGTGCAGCGTCTCACCCAACGTGTGATCGACGAATTCCGGACCCTGCCCACGACGTCCCAGCCCAAACTCCCCGCACCCTCTGCGCCCGACGCGGTCCTCAGTGCCATCGCAACACTCCAGCACAACAAAGACAAGCGGGCCCCAGTCTTCGAGCGGTTGTACGAGTTGTCTCAATCCCTCGGGCTGGAAATCGCCATCACCGACAACGGCCACTGGACTTTCCTCACTGCCGGCAAACTCATAGCGAACACCAGCGGCACCAAAACCCGCCTCGACCTCGAAATCCCCATCGTCGACGAATCCAAACCCATCCATCTCCTGCCCTCTTGCGAAAAGATCGGCAAAGGCGCCCTCACCGTCCAGGGTAACGATGTCGACCGCTTGCTCGAACGAGCGGAGGTGCACTTTGTTGGGTAGTGGAGGGGGGAATTATTGTGCGGTGCTGGTTCCGGCGAATTTGGATATGGTTTGAGTTCGGGGGCAGTTCTGATATTGTATTTGGTACATGCTCAAGGGTGAAGAGAGACGAGAGAAAGGAGTGCA
>CAZVFX010000149.1:0-15489 GCA_964626565.1 uncultured Myxococcales bacterium | reverse complement strand
GACCCAGGCAATATTGTGCGGGGCGTAATGAGGCCCATCTGGGCCGGCGACGCGTTGCTGCTGGCGCGGCGGGTCACCGTGGGCGCAGAGACCTATGTCCAGGGGTGCTGGCTCGACTGGCCATCCCTGGGCCAACTGCTGCTCAGCGGGCTGGGAGACCTGCTCCCTGCCGCTCGTCTCGAGGCGGTGGACCCTGCATCTGCAGCGGGCGACTCCCGCATTCTTGCCTCCCTCCCGGTGCGCCTGCTGCCGGGCGATCCGGCGGTTGACCCCAACGGCAGATTGTCCCCGATCAGGATCTCTCTCATTATCGGCTGGGCGTGCATGCTGCTGGCGGTTCTGGCCGTGGGCGTGGTGCTGCGCAGTGCGGTGATGTTGAGCGAGCGCCGGGGCGCTTTTGTGTCCGCGGTGACCCACGAACTGCGCACACCGCTGACCACGTTCAGAATGTACGCGGAGATGCTGGAAGCAGGCATGGTGCCGGCGGAGGAGCAAGGGCACTACCTCAAGACGTTGCGCCTGGAGGCGGACCGCCTGGGCCACCTGGTGGAGAACGTCCTCGCCTATGCTCGCCTGGAGAGAAACCGTTCGGGCGGGGCGGTGGAGATAGTGAGCGCCCGGGAACTGATGGACCAGGTCGCAGACCGGCTTCGGGGGCGGGCGGAACAGGCCGGCATGAAACTGAATACGGAGATGGGCCCGGAGGCCGGCGACTTGAGGGTGGAGGTGGATCGCTCGGCAATCGAGCGCATCTTGTTCAATCTCGTGGACAACGCAGGCAAGTATGCCGCGGGCGAAGAGGACTCCGTGGTCCGCTTGTGCGCCGACAAGGCAGGCTCACACCTGCTGCTGAAAGTGTGGGACAACGGGCCGGGAGTTCAGCCGAAAGATCGGCGCCGGTTGTTCAAGCCGTTTATGAAGTCGGCCCGGGACGCGGCCTATTCCGCCCCGGGCATCGGCCTGGGGCTTAGCTTGAGTAAGCGGCTGGCCAGTCGCATGGGCGGTGACCTGACGCTGGACGCAGACGCTGAGAAAGGAGCTTGCTTCGTGCTCAAACTGCCGGTGACGCCGCACCTGACTTAGTAGGCCGGCCCTGCAGCACTATCCAGGAAACCACTGCGCCGACATAGAGTAAGGCCGCGAGCAGATAGAGGCTCTGATATCCGACCACGGTGGAGAAATACTCTGCCAGGCCGCCCAGAATCGCGCCTGTCACGTTGGCTGCCAGCCCCAGGTGGGACGCTTTGGAGTCGTGGAAGAAGCGGGCGAATAGCAGGTTGGCGAAGAAGACCGGGGAAAGCATGAGCAGAGCGATTAGCGGGTAGCGCAACGCCCCCGTTCCCAGAAGCGTGTCCAGCGGCACCAGGTAAGCGACGGCAAGGGAGACGAGAAGGAGGACGGCCAGCGGATAAGGAGTCCGGGGCGGCCGCTTGATTACTATCCAGTTGGCCAGGAGAATAAGGGCCAATAACGCGCCGAACACATAGGCGTTGCTGGTCCAGGTGGAACCGAACAGCACGTAGCCGCGCACAATGCTCGCGGCTTCCAGCAGCATAAACGCGGCGCCGGTGAAGAACAGGTGAAGGTTCCGGCCGAAAACGGTGGCCAGCCCTTGCCCCCGGCCCAGCAACCAGAAGGACAGCAGCGCCGCACCAAAGACGAACCCGAGAATATAGAGGTACTGTCCGGGGAGACTACGGTTCTTGAGATAGAGGAAGGGCCAGTCGTCGGTTGCGATGGGGGCTGCGGCCTCTGGCGACGGGTAGACCCGGCGCTCGAATCCGAACTTGCTGCCCAGGTCCTTGGGCACGGTGGATGCGAGGGGGCCGGCGAAAAACACGGCCGTCATATTGGTCTCCGGCCGCACCAACACCACCGGCGGCTCGCCGAACGCCAACTCAAGCATACCCGCGATGCGCTCGACCAGCCACTCCTCCCTGAAATAGTTGTAGGCCACGAACAGCGCCTCTTCCTTCATCACCTTGCGCACGCTGCGGAACGACTCCATGGTGAACAGGAAGCTCTCGAGACGCACCGAAGAATAGGAGCTTACCAGGCTGAGGGAGTCGGGCAGACCGAAAGCCACCAGGTCGTACTTCTTGTCGGTGTTCTCCATGTACGACCGGCCGTCGTCGATGATCAGCGTGGTGCGGGGATTCTGGTAGGGCTGGTCCGGATTCAACTCTTTGCCCAAATCGGCGATTACCGGGTCGATTTCCACTGCGTCGATATGTTTGGCTGCGTAGGCCAGACCGAAACTGACATCCGTGCCTACTCCGCCGCCGATAATGAGCACCTCGGGAGCTTCTTCGAGGGTCTCCAGCAACACGCGGTACGGGAATTCGTAGAAGACCTCCCGTTCCCGGAATGTCGAGATCACCTGGTGGATAATGCTGTTCACCTTCAGGCGGTACATAGGTTTGACGTTCGGAGTCTCCCGCTCGACCTCGTGCACCTCCACCCTGTAGTAAGGCGACCAGATGGCTTTGTAGTCTGTAGCGGAGACCACCCCGGCGCAGATGAACATCACCAACAGTTGCACAAGCCCGGAACGGCTCTTTCGCACAACAAAAAGAAAACACACGGCAGCCAGGGCGAACCACACCGCGGCGTCCACGGAGAATAGCGAGAAGAGCCAGAACATTGCGATGCCGGCGAGGTTGCCGGCGATGTTCCAGGTGTACGCGACCAGGGGTTTTTGGCCGATGAACAGCCTGCCCACCTCCTGGGAAGGTCCGATGAAGACCAGTACGAGCAACGCGAACAGCGGCAGCACCACCGCCCACACCGGCAGCCCGACGAAGCCTGAGCTCGACGTGAAATAGATGGTGTTCGGATCCGACACCAGCACTTCCACCCGAACCAGCAGGACCAACGCCAGCAGAGCCAGCAGTGCGAAGGGCGCGACCGAGATCCAGTGGAACCGCTGTTCCGACACGAACAGACCGAGGCCGATACCCAGGATGCAGCCGATAAGAGCCAGGTTGGAGAAATAGCCGAGGTAGAGAATCTGGGCGGAAGTCCAGCGAATCAGCGCCAGTTCGACGAAGAGTACGAGAAGGCTGACCAGGAACAACCTGGCCGAGGGGGATATGGGGATTTGAAACTGCTCCTGGCCCTGCACTGGGCACCTCCTTCTGCTGACTTGAAGTCGGCCAACGGCACACCTTAGCACACGGGTTGTCGGAAGCAAACCCGGTCCTTTTCTCTTGACTTACAACTCCCCTCTTGCTGTACTTTTTACCAGTAGTTAAATACCTCCTGATGATGGAGATAGAATGAAATCGTGGTTAAGTTGCAGGGCGACGCTTCTGGTTGTTGCCGCAGTCTTCTGCGTGGCCTCTTGTGGAGGCGGGGGCGAAGAGTCCGAGGACGTGAAATCACCGCCCGATACGACCAAGGATGTTCCCTCCGGTTGCCTGGCGGACAAAGAGTGCGAATCGGACAATCCGTGCCTGACACCGGTGTGCAACAACGGCAAGTGCGGGACCGTTGCAAACGATCTAGCTTGTGACGATGGAGACCCGTGTACTGAAGGGGATCAGTGCGCCGAGGGGAAATGTGCGGGTGAGGCGAAGGATTGCGACGACGGGGAGTACTGCAACGGCAAGGAAACGTGCGATTCGGCCTCGGGCGAATGTGTCGGCGGCCAACCGCCGGTTGTTGACGACGGCATCGAGTGCACCGCGGACCTTTGCGACGAGGAGAAGAAGGCTGTTGTGCACTCTCCCAACCACACGTCCTGTGACGACTCCAATCCGTGCACGGAAGACAAATGCTCCATGCAGGAGGATTGCACCAACGAGCCGGCTGACCAGGCCTGCTCGGACGGCGACGTGTGCACCGAAGGAGACTGGTGTGTAGACGGCGAATGCGTCCCGGGGGAAGGTGCCTGTTTCGAGGATTGCACCAACGAAGAGGACGACGACAACGACGACCTGGTGGATTGCGAGGACCCGGATTGCGAGCTGGCCCCGGAATGCGCGCCGGAGACCGAAGTCGATTGCGGCAATGAGATCGACGACGACCTGGACGAGCTGGTGGATTGCCTGGACCCCGACTGTGAAGAATCGCCGGACTGTGGGCCGGATGAAGAGACGAATTGCACCAACAAGATCGACGACGACCTTGACGAGCAGACGGACTGTGAAGACAGCGACTGCGAGGGTCATCCCGCATGCGCCGACTATCCGGGGGAAGGGTGCGACGACGCCCTGGACGTAAACGACGGCCAACCGCTGTCCGCGGCGGACGCCGGGTCGGTCTTCACCTACGAAGGGGACACCACGTACATGAACGGTGACCTCGGTGGCTCCTGCGCTGACGGCGCCGCGTCAGCCAACGACACTGTGTACCGCCTGGAATTGGCCGAAACGATGGCTGTCTCACTGAACCATGATTTCTCCGGCAGCGCCTGGCCGGTAGTGTACCTTCTGGACGATGGTTGTGAAGACGGCATTGAGTTGGGATGCGCTTCCGGGTCCGGAAATGCGGCCAAGCTGGAGCTGGTGCTCGACGCGGGGACCTACTACGCGGTTCTGGACGCGGTGTATGCCGGAGACAAGGAGGAGTATACCTTCCTGGTCGCGGTCGACCTGGTCCCCGGAACCGAGACAGATTGCTTCGATGCCAAGGACAACGACCTGGACGAGGCGGTGGACTGCGCCGACGATGATTGTGCCGCGTCGCCCAACTGCCTGGACCCTTACGAAAACAACGACGATGCCGATTCGGCCTACGACCTGGGCAATACGCCCACTTCCACCGCTGGAGCCAACATCTACCCGGCTGCAGATGCGGACTGGTTCGCATTCTCGCTTCCCGGTCCCGGCTATCTGGATCTGGCCGCGGCCCCGGGGCAGGAGTTGGACCTTGTGCTGGGGTTGGCGGACGGGAGCGGCAGCCTGCTCGACCAGGTGGATGCTGTTGGCGCCGGCGAGTCGGAGACCATCTCCTTCACCGTCTATGAATCAGGAACATTCCATGCCGCAATTCACGGCTTTGCAGATTCTGCCGGCGATTTCGAACTGGCTATCGGCTTTGTGGCGGTCCCGGGCAACGAGAGCGAATGCCTCGACGGCAATGACGACGACCTGGACGGCCTGGTGGATTGCAACGATCCGGACTGCCTGGCGGCCGCAGCGTGCGGGGCCGGCGACACCTGCCTGCAGCCGTTGCTCATTAATGACGGGGCGCCGGTGGGCCCGGAGATGGAAGGACAGATTCTGACCTATGAAGGCTCGACGGTCGGCTACGGAAACGAGCTCATGGGGTCGTGCAGCTCCAAGAGCGGTCACGCCCCCGATGCGGTGTGGCTGATTTCGGTTTCGGAAACGGTACAGGTTGGAGTGAGCGTCCTGTTTTCCGATGACAAATGGCCTGCCATCTACCTGCTTCAGGAAGGGTGCGAAGCCGAACTGGCGTGCGACGCCACCTCCACCAGCCAGGCCGGACTCAGCCTCCAACTTTCCGCTGGGGAATACACCCTCATTGTAGACGGGGCGTGGGACAACGCAGCCGCTGACTACGAGCTTTCCGTCGCGTTCGAGGCTTTGCTTACCGAAGACGATTGTGGCGACGGGGTGGACAACGATCTGGACGGTCTGACCGACTGCTGCGACGACGAGTGCGCCGGCACTCCGGGCTGCCTGGTGGAGATTACCTGCGGCAACGGCATTGACGACGATTGCGATGGTGCCGCCGACTGCTTCGACCAGGATTGTGCCCAGGCTTCAGCCTGCCTCGGCCACACCTGCGCCAACGCGCTCATGGTTGCCGACGCACCCTTGGGCGAGGCGGACAGCGGCCTCGAGGTGATCAGTTCAGGCCACACCGGTCCCAAGGAGGCTGACTATTCGGCCTGGTGTGCTGCTGCGTCGTCGGGCTCTCCGGACGAAGTCTGGAGCTTCGAGCTCCAGGTACCCATGTTCGTTTCCGTGGAGGTCCAGAACGCGATTGTGGAAGCTCCGGTGATGTTCGGCTACGTCGACTCATGCTTCCCCTGGAACAGCGAGTTCTGCGACCAGGGCCAGAGCGGGGCCTTGTCGTACCTGGAACTGCTCGACCCGGGGGTATACTACTTCATCCTCGACTCCAACGGCGAAGGCGGCTACCCGTACGAAATCCAGTGGAAGTTCATCGCGGTCAGCAGCGCAGAGATTTTCTGCCAGAACGGCCAGGATGACGATGACGACGGCCTCAGCGACTGCTTCGACCCTGACTGCGTGGCCGAGCCGGCTTGTGTGGGGGAAACGTGCGCAGTTGCCAACCAGGTGAACGACGGTGCGCCCATCGGCCCCGGGGACATCGGTAACTCGTTCAGCTACCAGGGCGACACCACAGGCATGAGTTGGGACCTGACCGGGAGTTGCAGCCAGGCCTCCCAGGAGGCCGCTGACGACGTGTGGGAAATCGTCGTCGACGAGCTGCTGCTGTTCACCTTTTCCATGGACTTCGACTCCAAGTACACCGCACCCGTGCTCTACCTGATGGGTGACCAGTGCACGGCCGAGACCGAGTTGGCGTGCGCCTCGGGAGGACTCGATCCCTCTGAGCTGGTGGAGCCGCTGGAGCCTGGAACCTACTACCTGGTTGCAGATGCAGACTTCGTCGGCGATGAAGGAACCTACTCGTTGACGGTCACTCCGAGCCTGTACGAAGAGACGAACTGCACGGACGGCATAGACGACGAAAAGGATGGGCTGATTGACTGCATGGATGACGACTGCCTGGACGAAGAGATTTGCGCTGGGGAGACCTGCACCTATCCCTCCCTCATCGGCAACGGGGAGGCCATCGGGCTGGCGGATGCGGGCCTGCAGATCCTTCTGCAGGGGGACACGACCACCAAGGCCCCGGACCACTCGGGAAGCTGCGCCAACATGAGCGTCAATTCCAACGACGTCGTGTGGACCTTTGAACTGGCCGATACTATGGCGGTGTTGATGTCCCACGACTTCGAGGGAACCAGCGACTGGCCGGTGCTCTACATCTACAAGGACGGCTGTTCGGCCGAGGAGGAGGTGGCTTGCGGTATGGGGGACCAGTTGGCCGTTGTCCTCGATCTGGTTTTGGAGCCGGGAACGTACTTCGTCGTGGCTGATGGAGAAACGGGCATAGACAAGGGTCCCTTCACGCTTATCGTCGAGTTCAGCGAACCCACGCCATAGTCTACCACCAAGATTCCTATAGATACGATCGTTGTATTTACCTTGACATGAGTAGTTAAACACTGTTGTACTTGGTGTTAGAGCACTAGGGGAGAAACGGTTATGAAGCGGTGGCTTATCGGCATCCTGGCGATTGGACTTGGGTTTGCATCGGCGAGCCTGACGCCATATACGGCTCCAAACGGCGACCTCAACAATGACGCCGCGGCCGACGCTCAGGACTTGCAGTGCCAGATGCTGCTCTACGAGCGGCTCGCGGTTCCCACCCACTGTGTCGCGCAAGAAGATTGCCCGGCCGCCACCACCTGCCGCCCGGGCTTCGATGCCGAGGTTGTCTGCCTCCCCGAATGTGTTGCGCCCGACGTGACGCTGGGCGCAACCGGACAATGCACCGACCCGGGCGCGGACGACGACTTCTGCCTGGGCACGGTGGAGAAGCTCAACGCGGACCTGAACTGCGACGGCGCGATCACCAACGTCGATATCAACTTCCTCGTTTCCGTCATCATGGACAAGTCGGGCGGTCCGGGAACTGCCGACTATGATGACGACGGCCAGCTCAACTTCTGTGACCCCGATTCCGACGGCGACGGGGAATCGCCGCCAAAGGACTGCGATGACCTGGACCCGACGTCCTACAGTGCGGCTCCGGAGACCTGCGACGGTGCGGACAACGATTGCAACGGGCTGATCGACGGTGACGATGGGGACCTGGTGCTGCAGGCCTGCGAGAAGCAGATCGGTGTCTGTTCCGGCGCGTTGAAGTCGGCTTCTCACTGTGTTGACGGCTCATGGAACCCTTGCATAAAGCAGGACTACATCAAGAACAATGGGGCCTACCGAGTGGTGGAGCTTTGTTGTGACGGTTTGGACAACGACTGCGACGGCCTCATCGATATGGACGACGCTGACATTCCCTGCGGCAATGGCGTTTGCGACGCTTCCTTCGGCGAGACTTGCGCGACCTGTCACGCTGACTGCGGGGATTGTGAGGGTAGTTGCTGCCTGCCCCATGAAGGCGCCGGCTGCAAGGACTTGACAGTCCAGGACTGCGTCTGCGACCTGGACCCGTTCTGCTGCTACGCCGAGTGGGACTTTGTCTGTGCGGCTGAGGCCGATGGTTGCGGCGTTTGCTTTGGTAACTGTTGCTCCGTGCACGAGACGCCGGGGTGCGACACTGAGGCCATCGAAGAGTGCGTGTGCGCAGCCGCCCCCGAGTGCTGCAACGACGCCTGGAGCGCCCCGTGCGTGCAGGCAGTCACCATGCTCGGCTGTGGTGAGTGCGCACCGCTGCCCTCCTGTGGTGACGCAGCGTGCAACGGAGACGAAACCTGCAACACCTGCCCCCAGGATTGCGGTGGGTGCTGCGGCAACGGTGCGTGCGACACCCTGTACGGCGAATCGTGCGTGAATTGCCCGTCCGATTGCGGTCCCTGCTCAGGCAGTTGCTGCACAGCCAAGGAGAGCACCGGCTGTGCGGACCAGTCGGTCATGGATTGCGTTTGCGCTATCGACGCGTCATGCTGTGCCGGGCCGTGGGACTCCGGCTGTGCGACTGAGGCCGACAACTGCGGAAGCTGCGGCGGCAATTGCTGCGACGCCAACCTGACCCCCGGCTGCGCCGATGAAACCATTGAAGCGTGCGTCTGCGCCCACGACCCCTATTGCTGCGATTCGTATTGGGACGGCATCTGCGTTGACGAGGCCCAGACCCTGGGATGCGTGGACTGCGTCGAAGGTATCTGGTGCGGGGACGGTGAGTGCAACGGCGACGAGTCGCTGACCGCCTGCCCGGAAGACTGCGCCCAGTTCTGCGGCAACGGAGTGTGCAACCCCGAATACGGTGAGAACTGTCTGCTGTGCAGCGACGACTGCGGCGTGTGCCCGGCAAGTTGCTGCAGTATCCACGAAGGTCCCGGTTGTGACGTTCAGGAAACCGAAGACTGCGTCTGTGCGAAGATGCCCGAGTGCTGCCAGGAAGGTTGGACCTTTGACTGCGTGCTGGCGGTGAATTTGCTGGGTTGCGACGAGTGCGCCGCCCTCCCCACCTGTGGAGACGGCGTTTGCGTACCGCAGGCCGATGAGAGTTGTGTCAGTTGCATTGAAGACTGCGGGACCTGTCCCGAGAGTTGCTGCCTGGAACACGAGAGCTACGGATGCCTGGACGCAGCAGTGCAGTCGTGTGTATGCGCCGACCTTCCCTATTGTTGCACGGACGCATGGGATCTGGGCTGTGCAACCGCGGCTGACAACTGCGGCTCATGCGACGGCGCCTGCTGTGCCGCAAATTCCTCGGCCGGCTGCGAGGACGAGTCCACCGAAGCCTGCGTGTGCGCTCAGTACCCGGAATGCTGTCAGCAGCCCTGGGACGACGACTGCGCCCAGCAGGTGGCCCTTCTGGGGTGCGACGACTGCGAAGGGCTCATCACTTGCGACGACGGAGTATGCCAGCCGCAATTGGGCGAAAACTGCTACACCTGCTCTTCGGACTGCGGCAGTTGTGCCGGAAGTTGCTGCACGGCTCACGAGAACTTTGGATGCCAGGACGAGATCGTTCAGAATTGCGTTTGTGACACCTTGCCCGACTGCTGCAGCGATACGTGGGACGAAGGGTGTGCCGCACTGGCCGACAGTTGCGGCTCGTGCACGGGAGACTGCTGTGCTGAGAACGGTACTCCCGGTTGTGCGGACCAGGTGATTGAGAGCTGCGTCTGCGCCGCTGACCCATTCTGTTGTCTCTGGACGTGGGACGAAATCTGCGTTGACGAAGTTGGTGGCAAACAGTGCGGTTCTTGTCCTTGATTTGTTGACGAGTGTTTGAAATCCGGCTCGCCGAGAAGTGCCCGTTGGCACTGCTGTCGAGCCGCTGAATATGAAGATGGTATATAGGGAGGATTCGATGAAGAGAAATGCTCTGATGGTCGTATCTTTGTTCGTCGTGGGGTGCCTGACCACTTATCTAACAGGTTGCGGTGAAGGGGCCAATGTCGGGTCACCTGAAGACTTGGGCTTTGAGGTCGAAGACACGCGGGAAATGCTGGCCGACATCCCCATCGAGATCGAAGATGAGGATCGTGTCGAAACCACTTCCAGTTGTCCGGAAGGCTATGAGACCTGCACCCTGTGTAAGGTCAACGGAGACTGCGAAGGCCTTTTCCCCAACAAGACGGTTTGCCAGCTTGAGGAATGCGACCCTGAGTTGCTGGTCTGCATCCTGCGCTGGGCCGACGTGGGGACCGCATGCGGCGACGACGACCTTTGCAACGGCGCCGAAACCTGCCAGGACGTGGCCGGCGAAGTTGTTTGCGCGGCCGGCGACCCGGTAGAGTGCGACGACGACGACCTTTGCAACGGCACGGAATCCTGTGACACTGCCACCGGCGACTGTGTGGCCGGTGAGGCTGTCGATTGCGATGACGGAGATGCGTGCAACGGAGTCGAGACCTGCGACGCCGGCACCGGAGATTGCCTCGAAGGCGAGGCGGTGGAATGCGGTGACGGTAACCTGTGTAACGGCGGCGAAACCTGCGACCCGGCCACCGGGGACTGCGTGGACGGTGAGGCGCCGGTTTGCGATGATGGCGATGCCTGCAACGGCGAGGAAGGGTGCGACCCGGACGTCGGCTGTACGTTGGGCAAATCGCTGACCTGCGACGACGGCGACATCTGCAACGGGGAAGAGTCTTGCGACCCGGATGCAGGCTGTGTGGCCGGCGACGAGCTGGACTGCAACGACAACAACGACTGCACCGACGACTCCTGCTTCGCAGTGAGCGGCTGCAAGAATTCTCCCAACACCAACCCCGGTTGCTGCACCTCCGACGCCCAGTGCGATGACGGCAATGTATGCACCGCGGACAGTTGCGACCCGGACAGCCAGGCCTGCATGTACGAGAATGTGGATGGCCCGTGCAGCGACGGTGACCTGTGCACCGACAACGATATGTGCTCGGGCGGCGAATGCGTGGCCGGCGACGGCCTCGCCGGATGTGCGGTGCTCTGCTCCCTTTCCGGCCCGGCAGGGGCGGTAAAGGAGTGCACCCTCAGGCTGGCCAGGCGCCACAACGATGAGAGCTCCGCCACCTCCCTGGCGTTCGAGGTCCAGTACGACGCAGTCGGCGCTTCCCTGCTTACTCTCATAGACCAGGCGTGCTTCGACCCCGACAACTGCACGGGAATCAACGTTCCCGAGGTTGGAGTCTCACTGTTCGAAACGGGTCACACCGTGTACCTGGCGCCCGAGTTACCTGCAGATTGGGCCGGCGAACTTGGTGTATCCCTCCAGCACGTCGTCAATCCGACCATCGCCATTTCCCCGGCGTATTTCGAGGGAGATGTCCTCAACGGCGAAGCACACTTGCTCTCCTTCCAGTTCGAACTGAACGAGGAGATCCCCGCTTCCGCCCCGGTTTCGGTTATCCTGCACGGCATTTCGGCTCAAAACGGTGCCGGCGACGACCTGGCCACCACGGTGGCGATCAACACCATCGTCACTTCCGAGGAGGGCTGCTCCGGCACTCTCAAGCTGTGCTTCGACGCCAAGCAGTGCACCGAAGACATATGCAACGCAGATTCGAGTTGCACCTTCTCCCCACAGGAGGGAGCCTGCGATGACAGCAATCCCTGCACATTGGGAGACTTCTGTGACGACGGCGACTGCGTCGCCCAGACGGCCGCGGAGGCGGACACCGAATGCACGGGTGACAACCTTTGCACCGAGGTGGGAATGTGCGACGGAGCCGGGGTGTGCGAATACGACGAAGACATGGCGGTGACCTGCGACGATCCGCCTACCAACTGTGCGGCCTTCCAGTGCGACCCGGGAAGCGGAGTGTGCCAGCTCAACGCCTTTGCTCCGGGTACGGGGTGTGACGATGGTGACGCGTGCACCGAGAACGACGGTTGCGACGGGCTGGGAGCATGCACCGGCGACCTCGTGAACTGCGATGACGGCATCGTATGCACCGATGACTCGTGCGCCGGTGGCGCATGCGTGAACGACTACATTCCCGGTTTCTGCGACGACGGCAACGACTGCACCGACGAAATCTGCGGCGACGATGGCTGCAGCTACACGCCCCTCGATGCCGGCGGGTGCGATGATGGTAACGTCTGCACCCTCAACGACGCGTGCGCGGCGGGTGAGTGCACCGGCGATTGGGACGCGGCCAACTGCGGTTGCGACGTGGACGCCGACTGCGCCCCGCTAGAAGACGGAAATCCGTGCACCGGTTCCTACGCCTGCGTTACGGGCGCGTGCGAGATCAATCCTTCTACTGTGGTCACCTGCGCCGAATACGCGGGAGATTGCCAGCTTTGGTCCTGCAACCCGGGCAACGGCCTGTGCGAGGCCGACGACGCCGATGAAGGCTTCGAGTGTGACGGCGGCGGATGCCTGCTCAACCAGGCTTGTGATGCTGCCGGCCAGTGCGTTGGCGAAGACGTAAACTGCGATGACGGCGATGCGTGCACCGAAGATAGCTGCGAATTCGGTGTGGGCTGCGTGAACGTCCAGGACCCCGACTGTGAGACAAAATACTGTGTTTGCGAGATTCAGGGCAACCAGGGAGAAGAATTTACCTGCCCGATGCTCCTCATCAGGGAATCGGCAGATGTCAGCCCGCCGGTGGGTGCGGACTTCGACCTGTCCTGGGACTCCGCCCTCGTGCAAACTGCAGGCTTCATGGACGAAATGTGCCTGGGAGCGATTTGCTTGCCCAAGCAGATCCCGTCTTGTGGAGCCGGGGACATCAATTGTGTCTGGGGGGATCTCAAACCCACCGGCCACAGCATCCTCGCCGTGCCGTCGGACCTGGTGGACTGGGCCGACCACGGCACCCTCCTGTTCTTCCACCCGAGCGACCCGTTCGCAGCCATCAGTGACGCCTACTTTGGTGGCGACGGGACGTTGCAAGGCGAAGATTCCGCCAAGTACCTGGATGCCAAATTCACCCTGCTGGAAGACGTAGGTCCGGACAACCCCACCTGCCTGTGGATGGCGGACCCGCACTTCTCTCTGGCCAGCGGCGTTTCGTTGGATATGAAAGTCCAGGACACCGGCGTCGGCCGGGCCCTCATCGTTTACTAGGGGCCGACAATGAATGTTCCGCACGAAAAAAGCGAGGGAGGAAGCATCATGAGATTGAATCGTAGTCTTGCAATTGTACTCGCAACCGCGCTCTGTTTCGCGGCCGTGGCCGCGTCAGCGGCAGATTTATACACCGCCCCTTCGGGTGACGTAAACGGCAACAACACCGTGGACGCCCAGGACATCCAGTGCGAGGTGCTGATCTTTACCCAGGTCGTCCTGGCAGGTGCAGTAACCGAAGACCAGTGCGGCGCGGACCCTGATTGCGTTGCCGTCTACGGAGACGGCTTCATTTGCCGGGCCGGCTTCACCGCACATAATATCTGCCTGCCGGCCTGCATCTCCGCCACTGTGAGTCTGGGTGAATCCGCGGCGGTCAGTTGCACTAACCCCGACGCGGACGATGCCGACTGCCTTGGGTTGGTGCAGAAACGCAACGCTGACCTGAACTGTGACGGCGACATAACCAACGTGGACTTCACGTTCCTCGTGGCTATCGTCATGTCGAAGCTGGGAGGCGCCAACACGGCCGACTATGACTCCGACCAGAAGTTGAACTTCTGCGACGATGACTCGGACGGCGACGGCGACCCCGACACCACCGACTGCGAGGACCTGGACGAGACTATCAGCACGCTGGTGGACGAAATCTGCGACAACATTGACAACAACTGCTCGACCCTTGTTGACGGTGAGGACCCGGCCATCGTTGCTGACCAGATGTGTGAACTCCAAAACGGCGTCTGCAGCGGCGTTGCCAAGCCTGGAGCCCGGTGCAATGCCGGTAGCTGGGATGCCTGCACCGACGCCGACTACCTGGCGGCCAACGCGGCCTACGAGGCGGTTGAAGTCACTTGCGACGGACTCGACAACGACTGCGATACGTTCGTCGACTCCCTCGACCCCGACATCGCGGCTTGCGACTGCGTAACCGAGGCGGACTGCCCCGGTTACAACACTGCGCCCGCATGCGACGACACCGCCACCTGCCAGGGTACTAAGGGCGTGGCTGCGTGCGAACTGGGCGCCTGCCTCTCCAACTCCGAAGATGACGACTCCGGTTGCGATGCCGCCACTGTGGCCAGCGATTGCGGTTTCTACCTGGACGTGAATTGCACTGGTGAAATCGATCAGTCGGCACCCACGTGCGCCACCTCTTGTGCGGGCGACGTGGAATGCGACGCCGACGCCCACTGCGATGCCAACGTGTGCGTGGCCGACCAACCCGACGGTGGGGCTTGCGATGAAGACTCAGACTGCGCCGACGGCTTCCACTGCGACGACGCCACCGGCTTATGCACCGCCGACGGCGGCGACGGCGACGGCTGCTCCATCGACGCAGACTGCGGCGACGGCTTCCACTGCAACGAAGCCACCGGCTTGTGCGAAGCGGACGGTGGCGACGGTGACGGCTGCACCGTGGACTCAGACTGCGCCGACGGGTTCCATTGCGACACCGGCCTCTGCGTGGCAGACGGCGGTGACGGCGACGGCTGCACCATTGATGCGGACTGTGGCGACGGCTTCCATTGCAACGAAACCACCGGCTTGTGCGAAGCGGACGGTGGCGACGGCGACGGCTGCACCGTTGATTCCGATTGCGCGGATGGCTTCCATTGCGACGAAGCCACCGGGCTGTGCGTCGAGGACTCCGGCGGCGGCGACGGCTGCACCGTCGATTCCGACTGCGCGGATGGATATCACTGCAACGAAGCCACCGGACTGTGCGAGGCTGACGGCGGCGACGGCGACGGCTGCACCGTCGATTCCGACTGCGCCACCGGCTATCACTGCGACACCGGCACCGGACTGTGCGTCGAGGACTCCGGCGGTGGTGACGGTTGTACCATCGATGCCGATTGCGCGGACGGCTTCCATTGCAACGAAGCCACCGGCTTGTGCGAAGCGGACGGCGGCGACGGCGACGGATGCACCGTGGATTCAGACTGCGCCGAGGGCTTCCACTGCGACGAAGCCACCGGACTGTGCGTCGAAGATTCGGGCGGCGGCGACGGCTGCACCGTTGATGCCGATTGTGCTGACGGCTTCCACTGCAACGAGGCCACCGGCCTGTGCGAAGCGGATGGTGGCGACGGCGACGGCTGCACCGTTGATTCCGACTGCGCCGACGGCTTCCACTGCAACACGGGCACCGGCCTGTGCGAGGCGGACGGCGGCGACGGCGACGGCTGCACCGTGGCCACCGACTGCGCCGATGGATATCACTGCAAC
>CAZVFX010000148.1:0-15548 GCA_964626565.1 uncultured Myxococcales bacterium | reverse complement strand
GTTCAGCGGCCGGGAGAGGAAGTGATTCTCGGCCCGGTGGTGGGGGTAGTCCTTTAGCGCATAACGCATCAATTCTATGCGCTGCCACTCTACTGAGAACAGCAAACCCACCCGGGCATAGACCTTCCAGTCGCCCAGGTGGTCGCGGATATCCGCCAGGTCGAAGCCGAGGTACTCTTCCATGTACTGCCGCCCGTTGACAAGCGCGGTTCTGACCAGCTCCTCTTTGCTGGGCGTCGCTGACAAAGAGGTCAGTTCCGAATACATGGGTTCCAATGAGCAGCGATCGATGTCCAGGTCTTCTTCAATGCTGCCCAATGCGGTCATGGCCCGATAACGTTGCGGTACGTTTATCCCCTTTTCCTTCTCGAGCACATCGAACGTCTGCAAGGTCAGCCACGGGTGGAACAGCAGACCGTCGGTGTCGTCGGCAAGAAGGGTCGACTGCAGGTCGTCGAGAGCCACACCTGGCCGGCAGGCCGGGTAAGTGTGCGCCGGCTGGGGTAGGGCGAGGAGAGATACCAGCACCCCGATTGCGAGTGAGGGGCCTGCCCGGCGCCTGATAGGCCGTAGCTCTTCTCCATCCATCAGCACTGCCCAACCGGCGCAGGCCCGTTGCTCGCTCTCCGGGTACCGATTGCGAGGCCGGCGGCCAGGTAGCCGGACTGCATTACCGCGGTCATGCCGGTGCCGGGCTGGGTCCAGTGGCCGGCGAGGAAGAGCCCTTTGACCGGGGTTTTATGGGGCAGCCGGTTGAGCATGGACTGTTTGGGGGAGTTGGCCCAGCCGTACATGGCGCCGCGGTGAACCAGGGTGCGCTTTTCGAGGCTGGGCGGGGTGATGGCGACTGACACTTTGATGGTCCCGGTTATCCCCGGATGCAGTTCTTCGAGTCTGGCCAGCAGCCGTTGTTTCAAAGCCTCGCCATGCTGCCGCCAATAATCCGCGTCGTGGGAAGGCGTCAACGTAGTGAGAATTACGGTGTGGCAACCGGGCGGGGCCTGGGACGGGTCGAGGAGGGTAGGCACGCATACGTCAAGCACCGCGTCGGGGTGCCCGTCGAGAATGTCCCGGTAGTTGCGATCGTGGTCGAGGTGCTTGAAATAGGCGGTTTCGTACGCCGGTGTTTTGCCCTCGCTCCACTCCCACTCAATGCCTAGCATCAGCCTGTACGTGCTCACTGACACATCCAGTTTTTCCACCTGTTCGGCCGCGCGCTCAGGCAGACCGGTTCCTTCCAGCATGGTGTCGAACAGCAGGCGGGCGTCTCCGTTGTGGATGACAGTGTGCGCGGTTACTGTGCTACCGTCGGCGGCCACCACTCCGGTCACCTTTCCGTTGTGGCACTGGATCTGCTTCACCTCCGTGCCGGTGGCGATTTCTCCCCCGGCTTCCTTGATCGCGTCAGCGAGCGCCTCCGACAGGCGGGCGGAGCCGCCGCGAATGTAGTATGAGCCCTCCAGGTGATAGAGGCCGAGCATGCCGAGCATCATCACTCCGGAAACCCGGGACGGGGGAAGGCCGAGGTAAAGCCACAGGGATCCCAGCACGGTGCGCAGGGTCGGGTCGGAAAAGGCCCGGCGCGCGATCTGTTCGAACGTAGAGTTCTGCAACGTGGCCAGCACCGGGCCGTAAAGAGCTCCAGACAGTTTCTTCAGTGCGGGAAACTCCTTCACCCGCTGAGCCCACAGTTCGCCGCCCCGCATCATGCGTTTGGCAACGTAGATGGAGGAGACCATGCGGCCAAGCCGTGCAAAGGCTTTCCCCAGTTCGCGGGCGGAATCGGGGAAGAGGCGTGTCAGTTCGATGCGAAGTGCATCCACGTTGGAAGGAAAGGCCACCTCCAGACCCGGGTAGACCGCTTTGAGCATGGGGTCGGTGGGGAGGAACTCCAGTTTGTCCAGGACTCCCAGCCGCCGCAACAGCTCGTGGGGTGCGGTCCCCGGGGTGCCCATGCCGTAAAGCTGGTGCAAAGCCCGCTCGAAGGTGAAGCCTTCGGTGGTGATGATGCCCGCGTTGCCGCCCACGGACTCGTTCTTTTCAAGTACGAGCACCCGCGCCCCGGCCCGGGCCGCGGTGAGGCCCGCGGCAAGGCCGCCCAGGCCCGCGCCAACCACCACTACATCGAAGCAATCGTTCCCGATTCCGGCCACGTCACCCTCCCGGGGTCAATGAGGAGCCAGCACCGACCAGACAATGATGCCCAACAGCAACAGGTAGTTCAAACATCCCAACAACTGCCAACGCCGCTGCACTCGATGAAATTCGGCCGGCAACTCGCGGCCGGAAGTTGATTCACCGGCCAGCCGGCTCATGGTGCGTTCTGCCGGGATAAGCCCGAATCGCCAGATCAGGCCGGTGGCGGCGAAGGCGGCTGATTTTGGAAGTACCCAGGCATGGGGGGTCCCCAGTTTGGAAAAAGCGACCAGAAGTATGCCGCTAAGACCTACTATCGCGGCGCCGGGTGTGGTGAAATACTTGTCCGACGCCAGCAGGTTTTCGAGCACAAAAGTGAGCTTCTCTCCGGGCCGGTTGTGTTTGGCGGCGCGAGCCATCCAGAACAGCCAGGTTGCCACGCTTCCACACAACAGCGCCATGCCAACAAAATGAGCTGTCCGGATGAGGTCGGTGAGGATATACACTAGCCGATTTCAGTGAGACTCGGGCCTGTGGAACTGGAGTGGTCGGCTTCCGCCAGGGCCAGCAGTTCGTCCATCTCCTGCTTGACCGCTTTCGTAACCGCCTCCGCCCGTTCTTTCTCTTTCACCAGCTCGCTGGTTACCCTGCCGCTGCGGGTCTTTTCCTCCAGCAGGTCCTTGGTGAGTTGGGAGATGCGTTTCTCAAGGCGGGCGACCTGCTTGCGCAGTTCGTCGAGCCCTTCCGGCAGTGGCGCTTCCACGGCCGCCTTTTTCTTACCGCGGCCCGGCGGGCCTGCCGGCAGTTCAAAACCAGCGGCCCAGTTTCCGTTGAGACCGGCCAGGATCTTCGACGCACCTTCGATGGTGTAGCGGCGCTCGTGCAGCAGCATCTTGATGAGCAGAACAAGCATTACGTCTTTGCGGGAGTAGACTCGCTGGTTGGACTTGGTTTTCTCCGGCTGGAGCCACTCGAATTCCGATTCCCAGTAGCGCAGTACGTAGGGCTTCTCTGCTGCGAGCTTGGCTACTTCGCCAATCTTGAAGTAAAACTTCTCGGGAATCTCAGGAATCTTAGGGTTAGCCACCTTGCTCCCCGGGTTGGTGAGACAAGTGTCGAGCCCGGGCGTTTCCACTACCCGTTGAGCTTGTCCCTCAGCATCTCACTCGGCTTGAAAACCAGCACCTTCCTGGCCGAGATCTCAAGCTCAGCACCTGTGTGCGGATTGCGTCCCGCCCTCGCCTGCTTGTCTTTTACTGCAAAAGTTCCGAAACCGCTTATTTTGACGTTCTCTCCACTCGTGAGTGCATCTCGAATCGTGTCCAACAGAAGGTCAACCAACTGCGTAGTCTCCTTTTTGGACATTCCGCCAACCCTATCTTTGACGTAGTTGGCAAGGTCGAGCTTTCTCATGTGGCCCTCCCGCAGGAAGAAGTCAGTTTTCGCTAGGCAGCTTTGCTCTTGGCTGACTCAACCACCGCCTTGAAGGCGTCCGGATCGTTGTAGGCCAGATCTGCCAGTACCTTGCGGTCCAGGTTGATCTCGGCCTTCTTCAACAGGTGCATCAAGGTGGAGTATTTGAGACCCAAGCCGCGGGCTGCAGCGTTAATGCGCTGGATCCACAGGGATCGGAAATCTCTCTTCTTGAGTTTGCGTCCCACATATGCGTAAACACCAGCGCGGATCGCCGTTTCCTTGGCTACGCGATAGGTATTCTTGCGACGACCGCTGAACCCCTTGGTTCTTTCGAGCAACGCCTTGCGGCGCCGACGTGCTTTAAAGCCTCTGGTTACCCGGGCCATGACTGCCTCCTTGTACTACCGGTTTGGGAGATTCTTGAGGATGTTTTTCACCGCGGCTGAGCACAGAGTGTTCTTCAATCTCATGTGCCGCTTCTTCTTGCGGTTCTTGGCCGAAAGAAGATGGCGCCTGTAGGCCCGATTGGCGATAACTTTGCCTGTGCGGGTTACCCGGAATCTCTTGGCCGAAGCCCTGTGAGTTTTTGCTTTGTTACCCATGACTGCTCACCTACCTCGTCAAAATGGTGTCTATCGCTCCTGCTTCTTCCTCGGCACGAGGACCATGGACATGTTTCGCCCTTCCATGTTCGGGTGGCTCTGAATCTGAGCCTCCTCGGTCACTTCCCGGGCGATGGCGAAGAGCTGTTCCATTGCACTTTCCGCATAGATGATCTCGCGACCGCGGAATCGCATGGTCAGCTTCACCCCGTGTCCCTCTCCGATAAACCGGCGCACGTGCCTGAGCTTTGTCTCTCGATCGTGCTGATCGGTTTTCGGGCGGAGCTTGATCTCCTTGATCAACATCTGGTGCTGCCGCTTCTTGGCTTCGGCGGCGCGCTTTTTCGTGGAGTACTTGTGCTTGCCCCAATCCATGAGCTTACACACCGGTGGACGAGCTGTTGGGCTTACCTCAACGAGATCCAGCCCGCGGTCCGCGGCCAGTCCCAATGCTTCTCTCGTATCCAGAATGCCCAATTGCTCACCATCTTCAGCAATGACTCTCACTTTCGGAGCGCGAATGTCTCTGCCGACTCTTGTTTCGTCCCTTCTGTTTCCGTGCTGACTCAACCTTTCCCTTTCCCTCTACAAATGGTTCAACCTAAGACTGGTAGGCGCGGACGGTTTCGAACCGTCGACCTCTACCGCGTCAAGGTAGCGTTCTCCCACTGAACTACGCGCCTAAAGGTCAATATTCAATGGCAACTATTGCAAACTAGCCGCCTCATGTCAACCCCCCGTGCACACGTCGCACGAAGGAACGCATTCTTTAGCATCGACGAGGCAGGGGGTCAAGTAAAAAGCGGATCGAAGCGGCTATGGCACACTCAGGCAACATCGCCCTCCTACATCGTCGTAACCACCCCCGGAAGGAGGATACCCGAAACGAACTGAAACCCTGGTCTGGAACTCCACCGACTTGAACCCCAGCCCTTCTTTGCGCCATCCGGTGCCTCGGATCGACTTGAAACTGTTGGCGGGGCAGGTGGCTTCTCCCGCGCAAGGCCCCTTGGGATTCGAGGGCGGCGAGACGACGTAATAGAAGTCCATGTACCAGTCGTTGGTGAACTCCATTACGTTGGCGTCCAGGTCCAGCAGCCCGTAGGGGGAGGCAGCCCAGGGGAAGCTGCCCACGGGGGCAGTTTGGTCGAACCCGTCGTCGCAGACCGGCGGCGGGCAGTTGCCCCAGTTGTCGTGCCACTCGTCGCCCCAGGGCCACAGTTGGTGGGTTTCTCCGGCCGCGGCCTTTTCCCATTCCGCCTCGGTGCACAGCCTTTTGCCCGCCCACTCACAGTAAGCGGCAATCCCCGGCCACTCCACGCAGTTGATAGGGTGCTGCTCTCTTCCCGGCTGGTTGTAGTTGCACTCCATCATCATATCCGCGGGCAGCGGGCATCCTCCGGCCGCCACACACTTGGCGTACTGCCCCGCCCTGATCTCGGTCTGATCGATGTAGTAGTCGTCGAGAGACACCAGGTGCTGAGGGTGCTCGTTGGAGCAATCTTCACCCCACTGGGCGCATTCTCCCATGGGGCTTCCCATCTCGAACTGGGATGCGGTCACCAGGCACATGGGGACGTTGTCGGCGCCGCTGCCGCCTGCATCACCGCACGGCTCGAAAGGAAAGGGCGGCACGTCAGGGGCGATCTCCTCTTCGGCACCGCTCTCGTCGTCGATCTGGTCGGGCGGTATCTCCACCTCTTCAGTCTCGTCAAAGCCTGCATCCCACTCGTCGGGGAGGTCCGGGGGCAGCTCGACTTCAAGCAGGTCGGGCAGATCGTCGAGGTCGGGAGTGATCTCCACCTCGACCTCCGGCAGGCTCACGTCAGGAAGGTCCGGCGGAAGTTCCGCCGCACATGTCTCCTTCAGGTCCCCCAAAACCTCCACCTCTGGCGACAGATCGGAAGGTGCTCGCCGCTCTGTGAGCGTATCCACCGCGTCGGCAAGGTCCGGTTGCTCCGGGGAAGACGGGGAAGAGCTGCAGGCGAAGAGGGTAGCGGCCGCGGCAGAAGCCAGGAATCCCGGCCAGCGCCAACGCCACGCAGGCCCGCTGCGGACGCTTACGGTGCTGATTTGCAATGGGGTAACCGTTGTCGGCGCCGCCTGAGAGGGGCGAGCATCAGGGCCAGCAAGAGGGCCAGCAGTGCGGCGGGGGCGCCTGAGCCCGGAGATGAGGACACTGTGCAGCCTGAATCCGCATCACCGCTGGTTTCCTCAGTTTCGGTGGGGACGCACTTGCCGTACACCATTCGCTGTCCGTCCGCACAATCGCCGACCGTGCCTCCGCCACCGTCACCGCCGGTGGTAACGTCCGCCCCCGGAATCGGGTCAGGGACTTCGTCGGGGGCAAGGCACTCCCCGGTGTCTTCGTAACATTTGAGCCCTTCCGGGCACTGGCCGCAACTACCGCCGCAGCCGTCGTCGCCGCACTGCTTGCCGACGCACGCGGGGGTGCACGATACGCACTGGCCCAGAGCGTTGCAGCTTTCCACTCCACCGCACACTCCGCATGTGCCACCGCAGCCGTCGCTGCCACACTGCTTGTTGAGGCAGTTGGGCTGGCAGCCGGGATCCTGATCAGCGCACTTGTTTTCGCCGTTGCAAACCTGGCCGAAGCCACACTGGCCGCACGCGCCGCCGCAACCGTCGGTGCCGCACTCTTTGTTCACGCAATTGGGCGTGCAGTTGGCTACGCAGTGGCCCTGGAGGTTGCAGTTCTCGCTCGGGCCGCACTGGCCGCACGAGCCGTTGCAGCCGTCGTCGCCGCACTGCTTGCCCGCGCACTCGGGCTGGCAATCGGCGGTACAGTGCCCCTGCGCATTACATTCGTAACCGAAGGGGCAGCTTCCACACGAGCCGCCGCAACCGTCGGAGCCGCACTGTTTGCCCGCACAACTGGGGATGCACTTCTCGTCGCAGTGTCCGTCAGGAGTGCAGAAGAAGTTAGGTGGGCAGTTGCCGCAGGAACCTCCGCAGCCGTCGTCGCCGCACTGCTGGCCCGCGCAGTCGGGCTTGCACTCCTTGCTGCAGTGCCCGTTGGCGCAGAATGAACCGGGTGCGCACTCACCGCAGGAGCCGCCGCAGCCGTCCGCACCGCACTGCTTGCCCGCACATTGGGGCTGGCAGCCCATGCATTTGCCACCCTGGCAGTCCTTGCCCGGCGCACAGTCGCCGCAGGAGCCGCCGCAGCCGTCGTTGCCGCACTCCTTGCCCGCACACTGGGGCTGGCAACCGCCGATGCACTTGCCGTTCTGGCAACTCTCGTTCGGCCCGCACTGGCCGCAAGTCCCGGTGCAGCCGTCGCCGCCGCACTCCTTGCCCGCACAGTCAGGGACGCATCCCTCGCACGAGCCGCATCCTTCGCCTTCAACTTCGCCCACACAAATATCGTCCCATGCGGTTTCGCAGCAGAACGCGTCCAGTTCGCAAACGCAAGACTGGACGTTGGGATCGTCACAGCCGGGAGAGTCGTGGGGCTCGCAGCACGGCCCCACCTCGGGGCACTCGCCGCAATCTTCGGGGCAGTTGGTGCAAGTCTCTCCGCCGACGCAGTCGCCGTCTCCGCAGGTCGCACCGCCTTCGCAGTTACCACAGCCCAGGGAATTCACCTCATTGACGCAGATTCCATCCCATTCCACATCGCAGCAGAACACGTCCTCGGCGCAGACGCACTGTTGCACGCCCGGGTCTTCGCAGCCCGGTGAATCGTGGGGCTCGCAGCAGCTCACACCACCGCACTGCCCGCAATCTTCGGGGCAGATGAGGCAGTCTTCATCAGCGCCGCAGGCGCCGTCGCCACACCCGCCGCCGCCACCGCTGCAGTCGCCGCAGCCGAACTCCTCCACCTCAGCCACGCAAATGGAATCCCACGTGAACTCGCAACAGAAAGAGTCGTCGGCGCACACGCAGGCCTGGATGGTGGGGTCGTCGCAGCCGGGTCCGTCCTGCACTTCGCAGCAGTCACCCTGGCCCGGGCAGGCGCCGCAGTCCTCGGGGCACGATTCGCAGCTTTCGCCGGCCTGGCACTGGCCGTCGCCGCATGACGGTCCGCCTTCGCACGAACCGCAATCCAGGGATTCCACCTCGCCCGCACAGATAGAGTCCCAGGCCGTGTCGCAGCAGTAGGCATCTTCTACGCACACGCAATCCTGGACATTCTGGTTATCGCAACCCGGGGTGCCGTTGTTTTCGCAGCAGTCCCCTCCGCCGGGACACCAGCCGCAGTCTTCCGGGCACGAATTGCAATCTTCACCGTCGGCACAGTTGCCGTCTCCGCACCCTCCTTCTCCCCCGCAGTCGGGACCGTCCCAGGAGCAGGTGCCGTCACAGTCGCAGATGCCGTCCGCGGCCCAGCCGCACGGGTCGTCGGTCTCGCAACATTCGCTCCAGCCACCGTAGCCGGGGCATTTCTCACCCCCGCCCTCGCACACGCCGCAGCCAAACTCCTCCACCTCATTGGCGCAGATATTGTCCCATTCGGTGTTGCAGCAGTAAGCATCATCGGCGCACACGCAGTCCTGCACAGCCGCGTCATCGCAACCGGGCTCATCCTGGGGCTCGCAGCAATCACCGCCGCCGCACTGGCCGCAGTCCTGGGGGCAGTTGCCACAGTGCTCTTCGTCCCCGCAGTTGCCGTCGCCGCAGCCACCGCCGCCACCGCAATCCGCCTCGTTCCAGCTACACGTTCCGTCACAATCGCAAATGCCGTCGTCTTCCCAGTCGCACGGGTCGTCAACCATGCAGCACACACTGCTGCCGTTGTAACCGGGGCAGACGTCTCCTCCGCCACCGCACTCGCCGCAGCCGAAATCCTCCACCTCACTCACGCACATGTTGTCCCACTGCGTATTGCAGCAGTAAGCATCATCTGCACACACGCATGCCTGAATGCCGGCATTTCCGCACCCCGGTCCGTCCTGCGGCTCGCAACAGTCCCCGCCGCCGCATTGGCCGCAGTCCTCGGGACACGATCCGCAGTCCTCGCCATCTTCACAAGCACCGTTGCCGCACCCGCCGCCGCCACCGCAATTCCCGCATCCAAACTCTTCCACTTCGTTCACGCAGATGTCGTCCCACGTGTTGTTGCAGCAGAAGTCATCCTGTGCGCAGACGCAGTTCTGTATCGATGCATCTCCGCACCCCGGACCGTTCTGTGGTTGGCAGCAGTCACCGCCGCTACACTGGCCGCAATCCTGGGGGCAGGAACCGCAATCTTCGCCATCGTCACAGTTCCCGTCGCCACAGCCGCCCGCACCGCCGCAGTCGGCATCGTTCCAACTGCACGCGCCGTCGCAATCGCAGATGCCGTCGTCTTCCCAGTCGCAGGGGTCATCCACCATGCAGCAGGCGCTATTGCCCCAGTACCCGGGGCAGACATCCCCGCCGCCGCCGCAATCGCCGCACCCGAACTCCTCAACCTCGTCGGCGCACATGTTGTCCCACTTGGTTGCGCAGCAGTAGTCGTCCTGGGCGCAGACGCAATTTTGAATGCTTGAATTGCCGCATCCCGGCCCGTTCTGGGCTTCACAGCAGTCACCCTGCCCCGGCGGTGGTCCGGAGCTGCAGTCGCCGCAGCCGAACTGTTCGACCTCGTCGACGCACATCCCATCCCACGCGGTGTTGCAGCAGTAGGGGTCCTGGTTGCACACGCAACTTTCAATGCCCCAGTCGTCGCAGCCCGGCGAATTGCTGGGCTCGCAGCAGTCCGCTGCCGAGGCTTCGAAACTCCACAGTAACAGAGGCACTGCACCGACGAGGAGAAAGAGTTTTCTCATGTAAGACCTCCACCAAACGCACTTTCCGCCGCACAACATGAGCATTGTACGTGGGCGCAGCGCGCGAATGCAAGCATGACCGTCTGATCATACAATCCGTTTGTACTTTGAGGCGGGTATCAGCTATGCTGCTGGTCGTTGCCGGGGCGGAACAATGAGCAAGCCGATTCTTCAGGCTGTGGACATTTCAAAACAGTTTACCCATTGGCCCGGCTTTTTCGGTTTTTTCACGCCAAAGACTGTAACCGCTCTGCAAGGTCTGTCCCTGGAGTTCAGCCGGGGCGAGGTGGTGGGAATCACCGGGGACAACGGGGCCGGGAAGACTACGCTCTTGAAGGTGCTCGCCGGGCTGCTGGTCCCTTCCGCAGGCCGGGTGCTGCTGGATGGAAATGACATCGGCGGCCTCGGGAGCGGGGTGCGGTCGCGGGTCGCCATTGCCATTGCCGAATCCCGCAGCTTCTACTGGCGCCTCACTTGCCGCCAGAATCTGGAGTTTTTCTCCAGCCTCCACGGTCTCGATGGGCAGTTGCGTGAACGGCGCATAGGTGCAGCCGTGGAGAAGATGGGGCTTCAGGACCGTATGGACGACAAGTTCTTCACCCTCTCGTCTGGCCTCATGCAGCGAATGGCGCTGGCCAGGGCGATGCTGGGGGATGCCGACGCCTGGCTGCTGGACGAGCCCACCCGGGACGTGGACGACCACTACTCCGCGGCCCTGTTCGAAGAGGTGAACCGTCTCAAAGAGGACGGCAGGTGTGTTGTCCTGGTGGGCCACGACCGCAGGGAGTTGGACGCGGCCGCGGACCGTATTATCGTGATGGAGCACGGGCGGGTGTCGGCCGAGGAGGTGGCATGACCATACTCCGGCTGGCCTATTCGTTTCTCAAACGGGACCTGCGGCAGGAGCTGAGCTACCGTCTCAACTTCCTGTGGCAGGTGGGTTCCCTCGTCTTCTCCATTGCGGTGCTCTACTTCCTCTCCCGCATGCTCGCCGGCAACCCGCCGGCCGGAGTTGCCGCATACGGTGCGGACTACTTTGCCTTCGCGGTGATCGGTTATGCTTTTGCCGAGGCGATGTGGTCTTGCCTCAACAGCTTCTCCATGAAGATCCGCTACGACCAGGTGGTGGGGACGTTGGAAGCGATGATGGCGACGCCCACGGGGATGCGCCGGCTGGTGGTTTGTTCCGGTGTTTACCCCCTGCTGTTTTCCGCGGTGCGGATCGCCCTGTTTTTCGCGGGTGCGTTGCTCTTGGGCGCGGGCTTCGGAGCGTGGCAGCTCGTGCTGACCGTGCCGGTGCTGTTGCTCACCCTGGTGACTTTTGGTGCGCTGGGCCTGGTGTCCGCGTCCATGACTCTCGTGCTGAAGCGAGGCGACCCGGTGGCCGCGTTCTTCGGCGCGGTGTCATTTCTGCTGGGCGGCACCGTCTATCCGGTTGCGGCCCTGCCCGAGTCCCTGCAGTGGCTCTCGCAGCTTCTCCCCATCACTCATTCCATCGAAGCCACCAGGCGGATTGTTCTCTCCGGCGAAGGCCTCGCCGACGTCGCCACGGAGTTGTGGATTCTGGCCGTCTTTGCCGTAGCCTTTTCGTTCCTCGCCTTGCTCGCAGTGCGCTGGGCAGTAGCCTTCTCCCGTCACGGCGGAATAAGGACGTATTAGAGGCAATTTTCAATTAGCAATTTTCAATTAGCAATTCTCAATGCACGGTCGACCGCCCGCCGCCTACAGCCTGATCTGTGACAACCTGGCACTATGTTACAGTGGCGGTGTGCAGATCTGCCCGGTCTATTCGGACGCGAATTTGGCTTTGATCGCCTTTACTACCGGGGTCGAAAGTTTGTCCGCGGAAAACAGCCATACCTTCACCTGGAGGATTTTGCCTTCCATGTTGGGAAGGGCGGCGAGATCCAGCGGGAACAGCTCCGGGGGATAGGGGCCGAACAACCCCTGCCACGGCACTTCCTCCAACTCCTCGTACGTTTCCGCGGTCCTCACCTCAAGTTTCAGGTGGGAGTTCTCCGGCATGTCCGCGTCCACATACAGCGCTTCCCACTTGACTCGAATCTCCTCCCAGCCGCCGAAGTCGGTGGTGTAGTGACCCTGGGGAGCGGTGAAGTTGTGCAAGGCATAGCCGGTCATGTCGGAGTATGTGTACGGGTTGGCTCCGACGGGGTAGGGGCCGTTGACCTGGCCCGTTACCGGGTCGATTTTGCTCGCGTTACTGGTCTGGTAGTTCACTGCCCACACGAAGCCCTCGGAGTCCAGGGCCACGCCGATGGGTTGCACTCCACCACCGTTGGGGCCGTTGGTATCGAGGGAGCTGACCGCATGGGTATTGACGTCGATCTTCACCACTGAGTGATTACCGCCGCAGCCCAGGCCAGTGTACATGAAGCCGTCCACCGAGCCGGCCATTCCCCGGGGGCAACCGCCCACCGAGATGTTGGTGAAACTCTGGTTGGCGGTGGTGAACTTGGCCACACTGCCGTTGGAATACTGGCCCATCCAGACGTTGCCGTTGGCGTCGACGTTGATGCCGTATAGATTGCCGCCGGGTACGCCCCAACTGGACACCTGTATCGGTTCCACTTTCGGGTCCACCCGTACCAGTTTGTCGCCGCCGCGGCCCGATACCCAGATGACGCCGTTGCCGTCGATCACCAGGCCGTACGGGTTGGCTGGGATGTTCACCGAAGCAACCACCGCACCGGTGTCCGGCTCAAGCCGCTTCAGCGTCTTGGCGTTCCACATTCCCACCCAGGCGTGGTTGTCGGAGTCGACGCCCAGGGCCCGGGCGCAGCTGCCGCCGGGATAGACGATGTACAGCACGCACTCGTCCTGGCCCGACGGCATGGTCCAGGAGCCGTCGGAAGTGTCGATGACGCCGTTACCGTTCTTGTCGATGCAGATCGCTTCGTCGATGGCGATCTTGGCCACTCCGCCACCGGAGCGGCATCCCACGTAGACGTTGCCCATGAGGTCCACCGCGGTTCTCGAAGGGCTGCCGCAGGTGTTGTACCTGCCCAGCTCTTCGCCCGTTTCAGTGTCGAGCTTGGACACGGTGCCTTCCCCGGAGTTGGCCACCCAGATGAAGCCGAGGTTGATCTGCGAAGAGTCGAGAATCAGGTGGCCGTCCAGGTTGGTGCCGATGCCGCCGGAGTTGTCTTCGGTGGGCTCGAACGGCTCCGCGCCTTCCGGTCCGACCTCGAGGGTGTCGCAGAACGGGTCGCAATCGCCGCAGGGGGACAGGACACCTTCGTCCACCTGTCCGTCGCAGTCGTTGTCCAGGTCGTCGCAAATCTCGGGAATGGGCGTAATCTGGCCGATGCAGGCCGTCCAGTAGCCGAGCTGGCAGTTACGCTGTCCCAACTGACAAACGCCGATGCCGACGCTGCCCGGGTCCGACTCGTAGCACATCTCGGTGATCCCTTCCTGCAGGCATTTGCAGCCCTCGATGGTCTGGGTCTCGCAAGGGGGGCAATAGATGGTGAAGTTCGGGTTGGAGTCGTCGCAGTCGTTGCCCAGGTAGCAGTCGTCTCCGTAGCCGTCGCCATCGAGGTCGATGCACTCTTTCGGCGGCGGAGGCAATTCTTCTTCCTCGGTGGAATCGGTGATGCCCGCGTCCCCGGCAGGTTCGGCGTCCGGCTCGATAGTGGCGTCGCTGTCAGGTCCGGGCTCCACCCAGATATCCTCGTCTTCCGGCGGTTCCGCCGTGTCCGGCTCGTCCGCGTCGTCGACGCTGCTCCTCGTTCCGGTGTCCTGGCCCGGCATTACGAGGCCGGTATCGTTCCCGGGATTGGAACTTGTTTCTGCGCCCGAACTGCATCCGGCCAGGAAGAAAAGCCCCCCCCACACCACCCATACCGTCAAACTGATCATTGCCTTCTTCATGGACACCCTCTTACCCCTCACTACTTTTTACCCCTCAGTACTTCACTCCGCGAGTATTATAATTAGTTTGTTACGGTATGGTCAAAAGGAATCTTGAATCAGAAAGCAACCGGAAGGGTGGGGATGAGGTAGATTGCGTTGTCGCTGTCGGGCGGATTCTGGTCGTCTTCCACGTCGGCCAGGAAGAAGAATCCGGTGAGGTCGATCTGGGTGAACGGAATCTGGACGTTTACCGCCTGACTCGGATCGGTCACCGACCCGTGGAGTGTGCCGTCGGGATCTAGAACCAGCCCCTGAGGCAGGCCGCCGTTGGGAATGAGGTAGGAGATGAATCCCGGCAGCGGGTTTTCGGACCACACATAGGGTTTGACGCCGCCTTTGGCCTTGAGTTCGGTGGAGTAGGGCAGGGGGATGCCTTCTATCGCGGCCAGCAGCGGCAGAACGATGATCTTGGTGATGAACAGGTCGAACTCCTGGTCCCCCAGAATCTCCAGCGGTGCGATCTCGATGGTGACGGAGAACTCCTTTTGACCCAGGCTCACGGGGTCGCCGTTGTCGAAAACCTTCACCGAGAACAGGAACTCGCCGTGGTCCGCAGGCACGCCGTCTACCGAGCCGGAGGACGAAAGGTCGAGCCCTGCCGGCAGCGCGCCTTCGGCAATACCCCAGAAGTAGGGCTGTACCCCGCCGGTGGCTTCCAACTGCACACCGTAAGGTTCTCCCTCCTCCCCGGTGGGCAGGGGAGAGCCGGTAGTGATCAGCAGGTCGTCGCCGGAAGAGAAGATGGAGAAAGCATAGTCCCTCTGGTCGCTGTCTCCCTCGGAGTCGCTCACTTCGACGGTAATCTCGTAATCTCCCGACTCCTGCGGGTCGCCGTCCAACAGGCCGTCATCATGTAACGAGACGCCCGGGGGCAGATCTCCTGCCGTGAGGTCCCATGACAAGGGCGGGGAGCCGCCTTCGGCCAGCAGCATCGTCTCGTACGCTTGTCCTTCCTTGCCGTCGGGCAAAGAGGTCGTAAGTATCAGCAGGGGAGCGACGGAGCACTCACCATTGATACACGAAAGGCCGTCGGAGCATTCGTCATCTTTGATACACTCGATGCATTGACCCTCGATACAGACTTCCCCTTCTTCGCACGGTGTCGCGGTCCAGGTCATGCCGTCCAGGGTGCACATGAGCACCTTGTTCTCGGCACAGATTTTCTGGCCCGGCTCGCACTCCGGTTCGATGCATACACCTTCCTGACAGGCTTGCCCATCGGGGCACGGCATTACCTCGGACCAGCCGTTTCCGTCCGGCGCGCATATCTGGACTCCGCCTTCAGCGCAAGACGCGGTGAGCGGAACGCACTGGGCCGAAACGCATTCGCCGTCCTGGCAGGCCATGCCTTCGGGGCAAGCCTCGAGCAGCCAGCCGTACTTCGCGTCGCATGTGGCCTTCTTCCCATCGATGCAGGTTGTCTCTCCCGGTTCGCACGACCGGGGGAGTCCGTCCGCGGTGACATCGACGGCCGGAGCGCCACTGTCCGCGGCTGCAATGTCCGCGGTGGCGCCCGCCTCGACGACGTCGTAGAAGACCACGTCCTCCGGGACGTATTTCGTGCTCGGGTCGACGGGGTCCGAGCCGCAAGCCGAAACCAGGCAACCTAGCACCAACAACGGCAACCATTTCATGTCGCCTCCATACGCTCAAACAGAGCGCGGTTTATGGGTCCAATAGGTCTAGT
>CAZVFX010000147.1:0-15565 GCA_964626565.1 uncultured Myxococcales bacterium | reverse complement strand
CTTCGGAGATCAGATTCTGTCCATCGTGCCGGAGAATCCCCTCGAGGCGCTGGCCAAGGGAGAGATGCTCCAGGTGATCTTTTTTGCCATGATGTTGGGCATCGCGTTGACCCTCATGGAGGCTCGCCGATCCCAACTTGTCGTCGACTTGATGGACCGGGTCAACGATGCCATGGTGATGCTGGTTCACATAGTCATGAAACTGGCTCCCTACGGGGTCGCCGCCCTCTTGTTCAAGGTGGTGGGCAGTACCGGACTTTCAGTGTTGTTGGCGCTGGCGGCGTACAGCCTGGTGGTGCTGGCCGGCCTGGCGTTGCACATTGCTCTAACCTACGGTGGCGTAGTTAAAGGGGTGGTAAAGCTCCCCTTCTGGGGATTCATGCGGGCTATTCGTCCCACTCAGATGCTCGCCTTCTCCACGTCAAGTTCTTCTGCAGCTCTGCCTGTGACCAAGGAGTGTGCTGAGGAGAATCTGCACATCAGTTCCGAGGTTTCGAGCTTTGTGCTGCCTCTCGGCGCCACCGTGAACATGGATGGCACCGCCCTCTATCAGGGAGTAGCCGCCCTTTTTATCGCTCAGATCTATGATATGGATCTGACTTTCATCGACCAGCTGACCGTTGTGCTCACCGCAACCCTGGCGTCAGTGGGTGCGGCAGGCGTGCCCGGCGCCGGCATGGTCACTTTGGCCATGGTGCTCACCCAGGTGGGTGTGCCCACCGAGGGGCTCGCCCTGGTGTTGGGTGTAGACCGTCTCCTCGATATGTTCCGCAGCGCCACCAACGTCACCGGCGACTCCGCCGCGGCCTCGCTCATGGCCCGCCTCGAAGGTGAGAAGCTTCACCTTCTCACTCCGGAGGAAGACGACGCGGATCCGAAGCATGGTTTTGAGCACCGCCTTGACCGCGGACCTCATCCGGTGAAACCGGAGAAAGAGGAAGAGTAGAGGGGATAGGTAAGTATCAACTTTCAATTATCAATTTTCAATTTGAAGCTATTCGCTGTGGAAGACGGAGACTACCAGATAGGGTATCGCGCTGCCCATGACTGCGCCGACGGTGACGTCGGTCAGGTAGTGCTTGTCCGCCATGATGCGCAACAGGCCGATGCCCGCGGCTGCGGGTAAACCCACGCCGAATACCCAGGGAGCGTAGGGAGAACCCCGGCGTTCCAGCGCCAGGCCGGTTGACATGGCTATAGCGAAAGCCAGGCTGGTGTGGCCCGAGTAGAAGGAGAGATTCTGGTCGTGATCCTCAGCGAACGGGCGGGGCGACAGATGAGTGTAGGGACGGGCTCGTCCCACCGAGTACTTCACCACCTGGTTCACGAGCGCGCTGGCGGCCACCGCCTGGGTCACCAGGGTCATGTCATCGCCGAAGGCGTGCCAGTCGCCGTCGTTGGCCAGCGCATCGACGCCGGCCGCGGCCAGGGGCAGCACCGCGAACGCCAGGATGTCGCTGGTTGTGGCCGCGGTTCCACCGTGGCCGCCGAAGGTCTCCCTCGCCCAGCCATCCCAGGGAGGCGCCGCCCACTCGCCCGCGTCGTCCACATCGCACCAGCGGCACGATTCAGGGGCCAGGGATGACTTGAATGACTCGGGCAGAACCCACCCGGAGATAAGCACCGCGTTCACCGCCCACTCGGCCTGCATGTCCAACTCCCGCACGGGCTCATCCGCCCGCGCCGGCCAGGTCAGCGCAGCGGTGGTTGCCAGCAGCAAAATGGCCGTCAATGTGAATCTATTCAAGGTTGCTCACCGCCTTCCCATAAGTCATTTCGAAACCTGTTTCGGCCGACACTACCGCGTGGGTTAAAAAGTCTCAATAAAAATAGTTTGACTAGTGGGCCGCGATCGCTAAGCTAGTCTGGTTGCAAATGGAGAACAGTCCTTAGGAGGCAGTGATATGAAGAATCTCGTGCTGTGTGGAATCGTCGTTATTTTTGCGGTGGCTTGTGGGCAGGATGCCGACTCAATCAAGGAGCGGGAAACCCCCGGGCCGAACACTTTGGAAGGAGTGGACATCACCAGCGAAGCTTGGACCGCGTCCGGCTGCACCGTTGACGAGAGCTGTGAGGCGCTGATTGAGACGGGGCCTTGCGAAGTAGCAGTCTGCCTTGACGGCGAGTGCGTGGCCGCTGACGATATTCCCGGCGCCCAGTGCGAGGGAAGTCCGGGCGAGTGCCTGCGCGCTACCTGCGCGTTCAATGCCGACGGTGAGTTCGGTTGCCATGGTCAGGCCCCGGCCGCAGACGGCTTCCCGTGCGGAGAATCCCACGAGGCTTGCGGCGGAGCCAGCAAGTGCCTCAATGGCGCGTGCGTCGACCCCTGCAACGATGACAACTTGTGCACAACAGATAAGTGCACCTCCGGTGGTTGTGTATTTACCGCTGATACCAGCATCGTCTGCGACGACGGCAATCCGTGCACCGAAAACGATATGTGCAGCAGCAGCGGCGAGTGCGATGGCGACGTGGTTTGCGAGTGCTCCAAGAAATCCGATTGTGCTGACAAAGAGGACGGCGACCTGTGCAACGGCACTCTCATCTGCGACGATGAAGGAAACTGCTCCGTGGACGACGACACCGTAGTAGATTGCGGCAGCACCTTCAACGAGCCGTGCGCAGTGTTGAGCTGTGTTGCGGAAACGGGTGAATGCCTTGAAGAGATTGGCGAAGACGGCATCGAGTGCGACGATGGCAACGACTGCACCGACGCTGACACCTGCCTCGGCGGGGTTTGCAGCGAGTACGAGGCGGTGCTTTGCGAGTTGGCCTGTGATGACGGTGAAGATGAGGACGGCGACGGCAACGCCGACTGCGACGACCCCGATTGTTACGGTGTCGGCGACTGCCCCTCGCCGGAGTGCGGCGATGGCGACTGCGCGATAGTTGAAGACTGCGCCGGATGCCCCGATGACTGTGGCGAGTGCCCTCCCGAATGTGGCGATGGCAACCTCACCGTCGACACCGGGGAAGAGTGTGACGACGGCAACCTGGACGCCGGAGACGGCTGCAGCGAGATATGCGTCGTCGAGCCGGCCCCTGCCAACCCGGGGGACATTATCGTCACCGAGATTATGAAGGACCCTGATGCAGTGACCGACTCCGTGGGTGAGTGGGTGGAGATCTACAATACCACCGCTGAAGACATCGACATCAACGCCTGGATGCTGGAAGATGCAGGTATCGATTCCCATCGCATTTTCGTGTTGGGCGGCCTGGTGGTTCCCGCCGGGTCATACCTGTTGCTGGGCAACAACGATGATATTGCCGTCAACGGTGGGATTACTCTTGACTACGTGTTTTCCGCATTCAATCTGGCAAATAAGGACGACGAAGTGATTCTCAAGTCAGGGGAGACGGTAGTGGACGAAGTTGCATACGACGACGCCGTGACCTTCCCCGACTGGGCCGGCAGATCCCTGAGCCTGGACCCGGCCTCTATGTCCGCGGAGAAGAACGACCTGGGCGAAAACTGGTGCGAAGGGCAGGATGCATACGGTGCCGGTGACCTGGGTACTCCCGGCGCCGAGAATCCCGAATGCCCCACCTGCGGGGACAACATCTGCAACGGTGAGGAAACTTGCGATTCCTGCGACGACTGTTTGTGCGAGCCGGGAGAACTGTGCCTTGACGGTGCCTGCTGCAATCCGTTCTGCGTCAACATGGAATGTGGCGACGACGGCTGCGGTGGCCAGTGCGGCACCTGCGACGACGGCTTCGAGTGCGCCGAAGGTCAGTGCGTTTGTCTGCCCGACTGCGAGGACAAGGTGTGCGGGCCGGACGGCTGTGGCGGAGAGTGCGGCACCTGCGACCCCGGCGATGACTGCATCGACGGTGCGTGCGGCTGTGCACCCGATTGCGACGGCAAATCGTGTGGCGCCGATGGTTGCGGTGGCGACTGTGGCACCTGTGACCCCTGCACCATCTGCAACGCAACCGGACTTTGCCTCAACGTGAGTGAAGGCAATGACACCAACGGCGACTGCACCGCCAGCGACGAATCCACCTGTGGCCTTAGCGGCGACTGCGATGGTGCGGGCGCTTGCGGCCTGTGGGAATCCGGGACCGTTTGCGAAGCCCAGACATGCGTCGGCAGCATCCTGAACGAAGCCGACACCTGCGACGGCCTGGGCGGGTGCGATGACAACGGTACTTCGGACTGCTGCCCCTTCCTGTGCGACGGCGACGCCTGCGGCGCAGCCTGCGTAGACAGTAACGACTGCTGCGCCGATGCCTTCTGTAACGTGAATATCTGCAAACCCAAAGTCGGCCTCGGCGAGAACTGCAGTGACGCAGAAGAGTGCCTGGTCGGCACCTGCGTACTGGGTATTTGCTCAGAATAAGCACACATCCCTATTGTCATTCTGACGTCCCCGACGCACACATTTTCGCACTCGGAACGGCCTTGCCGGAGGAAACGGAAGAACTTGCCCTGAGCGAAGTCGAACGAGCCCCGACCCCTACTGGCAATCCGCCTTCAGGTAGGCTGAGAATCTCTCCAACTTCTTGTCCCCGATTCCTTTGACCCTGGTCAGGCTCTCCAACGGGCAGAACGGCCCGTTGGCCGTACGGTCGGAGACGATGGCGGCACCGATGACCGTGCCGATGCCCGGCACCGCTTCGAGGTCTGCCGCGGTAGCCTGGTTGACGTCGAGCCTGGTGCCCGCCAGCAACGAGCCTCGTCCGGTCAAAGTCCCCTCTCGCTTCTCCACCACCCGGCAGTCGGACTTCAGGACGAGCAGCAGAGGATAGGTCGCCCCCGCCATCTCCGCCCTGACCGTCTGGTCGCAAGCGTCAAGCCCTTTGCGCACCAGCAGCGGGGTTAACTCGGTATGCTCCCGGCCGCAAAGTAATCCGGAGCTATCGTCAGGGAACCTCAATTCCACGGGGAAGTCACAGCGCAAGGGCGGGGCGCCTTCGTCGCTACGGTAGACCCATAGCGTTATGCAAACCAGAACTGCGCTTACAAGGCCCGCTACGACGATTTCGATGATGAGCCGCTTCCGCACCGGCCTACCAGACTTCTTCCATCCTCAGGTCAAGCTCTTTGCAGAGAATGTCTACTGCCTTGTCGATGATGGAATCTTCAATGATGCAGGAAACGATGTCTGCGGTAGTATTGATTGCCAGGACGTTGATTACGTTGTCTGCCATGATGGTAAAGACTCGGCCAGCCACACCGGCAGTCTCCTCGAGGCAAGTACCCCAAACGGACAGCCTGGCGATATTGTCATCCCGGATGGTGCCTTCCGCGTCCATCTGTTCAGCTCGCTCCCGGGCAATCTCGTGGGCGCGGTCCGCGTCCTGCTTACTCACCGTAAAAGTAATGGACGTGAAACCGTCCCCCGGTGCGTTCTGGACTATCATGGTAATGGGTATGCCGGCTATGGCGAGGGCCGAAAACAGGCCGGCTGCAGTGCCTGGAACGTCGGGCACGCCGAGAATTGTCAGCATGGTCTCGGTCTTCTTCACCCGCAACGAATCCAACTTGCCGTTCACTTTCATAGGGTCCTCCGAAATTCTTCCGGGCGCAACCTACACATACCTTAACCGCATGTCAACAGATTTTCCCGCACCTATAAAAAACTTCCTAATAGCACGGTCTTTGAGTAGAATACCGTACTGAAATGGCAGACAGGGGGTCATATCATGTCTTTTAAGCGTACGGTGTGTTTCTTGTTGCTCGCGGCTTTTGTCGGCCTGACAGCGTGCAGTGACTCCGGCATAACTGCCGACTTGAGCAACGTGACCGTAGAGACGTCCGTCGACAAACTGTTCCTCAACGCGGGCGAAACCTTCAAGGTGGCGTGTATCGTCATCGACCCGGAGGGTCGGGAGGTCAATACTGATACCGCATTCTCCGTGTCCCCCAGCAAGGGTGTAGGAGTTCAAGGCGCTAAAGTCACGCCGCAGTTCCCGGGCCTCTACTCGGTGGCCTGCATGCTGCCGGACGAGACCATGCCGGACGAGACCCCCGAAGTGGTGACCGTTACGCAGGAGAACATCGCCAGCGTCGAGACCACTCTGTCCGCCAATGATGTAGAGGCCGGCGACAGCGTGGAAGTCACCTGCCAGGTCAAAGATATCGAAGGTGAGTGGGTTGCGTGGGATACGGAAGTGCTGGTGGACCCCGCCGACGTAATGGAGGTGGATGGGCACACCCTCAACACCGCCGCAGCCGGCGAATTTATGGTGGCCTGCAAGGCCGTTGGCCTGCCCATCGAAGACGAAACGCCCGAGTCCCTCAACGTAAATGCAGGAGACCCCTCCCTGATAGTCGCCGCCATCAAGGAGGATGAGGTCACCGCGGGCACGAAGGTGCCGGTCCTGTGCACTGTACAGGACGACCACGGTAACGTCCTCGACTACCTTGCCGAAATCGACCCCCAGGAAGGGATTGCGGTGGAAGGTGGTGACATAGTTCCCATGATCGTGGGCGAATACGACATTACCTGCTCTTCCGTCGACGATTTGGAAGGGCTGGAGAAAGTGCCCGACCACCTCGTAGTGCTGGTGGGCGAGCTTGCGTCCCTGGTGTTGAAAGCCAAGCCGATAAAGGACGCCTACAAGGTCGGCGACCTGGTGGCCATCGAGGCTTTCGCTGCAGACGAGTTCGGCAACGAGGTGGAAGGAGTCGAGGCGATTATTACCGCGCCTGAGGAGATGCCTACCACTGAGGGAGGCAAGTTTGAATTCCCCGCCGAGGGCATCTACACTTTCACCGGTAACCTGGAAGCGCCCCACGAAGACATAACCGGAGAACTGGTTCTCTACTGCGATGAAACCGGGCCCGTGGTTGTAGTCTTCACCCCGGAACGGGCAGTGACGTTGGACGGCGACAAGATGGTGTCGGTGGAAGGCAACGTGGTGGACGCGTTGTCCGACAACGTGGAGTTGGAAATCAACGACATCAGCGTGCCCATCGACGAAGAGGGCAATTTTTATCACATTGTGGAGGCTTACCACGGCATGAACATGCTCTCCGTGGAGGCCTTTGACGCATTCGGCAACACCGGCAAGGTGGTGCAGTCTTTCTACTACTCCTCGGACTACGTGGCCTACGACGACGCAGACTTCGACAACGTCCTGCTTGAGCAGGCGCTTCTGGTCTTCCTCGGCCAGAACTTCCTGGACGACGGCGACCACGACAAGACGAAGATCGATGATGTCGCGACCCTTGTTGAGCTGGTCCTGGACAGCCTCGATCTGGACCTCCTCGTCGGGGACGGGGTTCCCGTGGTCGACGAAGTGATCCCGGCCCTCATAGACTACAGCCTCAACCTCTTCGAGTTCACCTTCTCTATCCAGGGTGACCTGCTCATCAAGCTCTACATCGACGCGGTCTCCTTCGCCGAGCCCTACGTGTCTCTTGTGACCAGGGACGGTGGGCTTGACATGATCGTCAGTTTTCAGGGCGTGGCCGAGGACCCGGGCGTGTTCGTGCAGTACACGGTGGAATTGAGCTTCGCACTTTCAGTGTCGTCATTCCTGGGGAGCGACCAGTTGTTCCAGACCGGTATTGAGCCGGGTATCTCCGTCCAGTCTTCCGCCTCTGTTGAGACCCTCCTGGCCCAGGTGAGCCTGGACATCGACAAGAACGTGGGAGAAGAGTTGACGGTGTCGGTGGGGGACCTCTCGGTGTCGCCCGCAGGAATTCACATCGAACCTCTTCAGGACCTGCTCATCGATCTGGGTACCGTGGAGTTCAACGGACAGGACGTGTTCGACCTGCCGGCCATACCGCTGGGAGATCTCCTCCAGGACGTCGATGCGTTCCTTTCGGACTTCATCATCGATCCGCTGCTCAACTTCATCACCCCCCTCGCCCTCGACCTGTTGGCACCCCTTATTGAGGGCCAGGTCAGCAACCTGTTGGGCGACCTGCTCAACCAGTTCGAAATGGAGATTCCCCTCCCCATTCCGGAACTGCCGGGAGCGGAAGGGCCGGTGGAAGTTACCTTCAAGACCAAGCTGTCCTTTGTGCACTTCTTTGATTCCGGCGGCGAACTCGGCCTGACCGCCGGGTTCATGGCGCCCAAGACGGTGGAGCGAGAGGTACTGGGTAGCCTGCTCCGGGCCGGATGTTTGTCCGGTGCGTTTGGCCAGCCCGAATTTGACTCCGAGGAGAAGATGGCTTTTGCAGCCCATCTGGATATGGTCAACGAGCTGCTCTTCGCCCTGTGGCGGACCGGCGGCCTTCAGCTAGCGCTCGACGAGACGATCCTCGGCGATGTAGACCTGGCCGGGTTCGGGCTCACCGAACTCACCGTGGCCACCGACTTCTGGCTGCCGCCCCTCCTCAACGATTGCTCGGCCAAGGGGATGGTGGAGGTCCAGGTGGGTGACCTGCTGGTTACGCCCTCCTTCAAGCTCATGGATGCACCCATCACCATCTCCATGTTCGTGAGCGCCGCCCTCGACGCGACCATCTTCGGGCAAGGCAATGAAGTGGGACTGGAGATTCTCGGCATTACCGAGATCGGCACCGAAATCGTCAGTGTGGACGGAGACCTCGGGCCGCTGGCAGGGATGCTGGACATTGAGGAACTCATCGACAACGTACTGGTGCCTATGATCATCGAGCAGGTCAGCAACCTCTCGCTGGGCAGCTTCCCCATCCCGGAGATAGACCTTTCCACCCTGCTTCCCGGCATCCCGGAAGGCACCACGCTTTCTCTGGGCAACCTTGAGATTATGATGACGAAGGGCTACTTGCTCTTCGGCGGCGAGTTGCTGTAGCCGGCAAAAGCTTCCAACACACCGTAGGCCTTTTCCATCTCGGCGCGAAAAGCTTCCATTTTGTCCGACAACTGCGGGGCAAGACTCCCTCGCACTGCCACCAGGCGTTCGTACGCACTATCGTAGTAGCTGCGTATTGCCGCCATGCCGAGGGGGCCTTCCTTACCCTCTCCGCCGTCAAGAGTGCACTGCTCTGACAGGAACTTTGCACCGCCCTCGCGGGCCCGGGGAGATAGTTTGTTGAAGTCGGGCTCGCAATGGTCCTTTATCTGGCTGGGATCGGCGGGAATGCAAAGCATGTCAACGTATTTCAGCGCGGGGCTCAAGCATACCGGCCCCAGGACGGTGAGCACCACGTTCTGCCAGTTCGTCGCAAAGCCGTCCCCTCGCCGCAAAGTTTCGTGCGTCAGGTCGCGCAAGGCCATCAGGTCGGCGAGGTAGGCCAGATCCGTGTGGCTTCTTACCTTGCCCCTTCCGGCCATGTACTGACGTTTGTCCCGGTAGAACAGCCCTTGTATCCCGAGGCAGAACGAGGCCAGGTCGTTCGCCCTGGACGCTAACTCCGGGTAATCCTTACCCTCACGGGCGACGAGCTTGAACTCCTCCATGATGTCCTGCACCAGGAGTTGGAAGTTGCGTACGTTGTAGAGATCCCCTTCCAACTCCCAATTGAGGATCGACTTGCACTTCTCGAAAAGCTCGGGGTCCCCTGTCACCAGTGCGGCAATAAACAGATCGAGGTGGGCCAACCCTCGCCGGAGACGGGCGGCATACGCGACCTTCAGGTTGCTGTGGTCGCCCGCGAGCGCGTCGAGCAGGGCCAGGCCCTGGTCATATTTCTCGCTGAAATCAGGAGGAGATAGGAGCGTTGTCGCCTGCTCCAGGGGCGAGGCCTTGGTCTCACCTTCTTTCTTGCACGAAATCGTGGCCGCAAGGACCACCGAAATAAGTGCCACTACCGGAATTTTGACGCAGCGAATCATCTGTCTTTCCCTCCGTCGATGACTGTTCGTCTGCCTACCATAAAGGACCATCCTTGTCCCGTCATTTTTTTCGTTGACAAGCCTGTCACGCTAGAATAACGTAGCCCACATAAAAGTCTTGAAATATTAAACCCGTGTGCGAACTGGGATCCGAAGGAGGAATAGAATGAGCAAGGCATGGTTGACGAGGGCCGTCATGGTTGCAGCCGTTCTTTATGGAATCGGCATGTTGGGCTGTGGCCCCAAGTACCCCAACTGCGAGACGACTGAGCACTGCGAAGAACACGGCGAGTTCTGCGTGGACAAATTGTGCCGCGAATGCGGAACCAATGACAACTGCGTGGGCAAGACCGGTGACAAGTGCAAGATCTGCTCGGTCAACTACACCTGCGTAACCGAGCCCGGTTGCTGCCACAACGACCTGGACTGCCCCGGCGGCAAGTGCTGGAAGTCGGAAGGTGCGGAAGTCGGCAAGTGCGGCGGCGAGTGCAAGACTGACGAGCACTGCGCCCAGGGTTTCGAGTGCATCGGCGAAAAGTGCGTGGCCAAGAAGAAGGCCGGCTGTGAGCCTGGCTCCTGTGGCCCCGGAAAGAAATGCCTCGACGGCCTCTGCATCTGGGCCTGCGAGTTCAAGAGCGTCTACTTCGACTACAATGAGTCTTCGCTCACTTCCGAAGCCCGCAACATCCTCAACGAGAACGTCGATTGCGCCAAGACTATCGGCGTGCCCGTCGGCATCGAAGGACACTGCGACGAGCGTGGCACCGAAGAGTACAACCTGGCCCTCGGCCAGCGCCGCGCCGACTCCGGCAAGCGCTTCATGAAGGACCGGGGCGCAAGCAACTCCCTGGACACCATCTCCTACGGCGAAGAGAAACCCGTCTGCTCCGAGTCGGGCGAAAGCTGCTGGTGGAGAAATAGAAGGGCCGAGTTCCTTATCAAGCAGTAGTTCTAAATGCCCCTACGTACCTTCCCCCTCTTCATTCTTGCGTTGTGTCTGTCTTCGGCTTCCTGTGTCACCATGGGCAAGTTCAATGCGCTCAAGGAAAAGGTGTCCGGCCTCGAGAAGAATTCGGCCGCGTCCAAGGAGGATTTGAAAACCCTTGAGACGAGAATCGACAACCTCAACAACGTGACCAAGGAAGACCGCGATGCAATTCGCAATCGGCTCGCCGAGCTGGCAGCCGACTTCAAGGACCTCCAAATGGAGATCGGCAAGGCCCAGGGACGCCAGGAAGAGATCGACTTCAAGCTCAACGAGATCGCTAAGCACGTCAAGGGGCTGAAAGGTCTGGTGGAAGACCGCTTTGGCACCGATTCCGACGCTCTTCCCAAAGACCTTCCTACCGAGCCTGACAAGCTGTTCGAAACGGGCATGTCCGCGTACAAGACGGGCCTTACCCGCAAGGCCAGGGCGATTTTCAGGGAGTTCATGAAGAAGCACACCGACCATGAACTCACCGATGACGCGCAACTTATGATCGGCGAGACCCTGTTCGCAGAAGGCAGGTTCACCGAGGCTGTGAACGCGTACAAGACCGTCTACGACCAGTACCAGACGGGCGACAGGTACAAGGAAGCGGTCCTCAAGATCGGCCTGGCCTACGTGCGCTCCAATCGGTGCAAGAAAGCCCTCAAAATCTACAAGTTCGCAGCCAAGACTTTCAAGGGCACCGAAGAAGCCGAAGCCGCCAAAAAGGAAGTCAAAGAACTCAAAAAAGTCTGCAAATAGTTTTTACGCGGCTCCGCAACCACGTCCGAATGACGGGCACAGTCAGGGGGGCTTCGCTCCGATTCAAATCCCGAGTTGCTACTAAGTGGTGTTTGATGAACCTCCGACGGAGAAGATGATGCCGAGCAGGGAGTGGGACGCGGTTGTGGTTGGGGCCGGGCACGCAGGCTGCGAGGCTGCGCTGGCGCTGGCTCGCCTTGGGCGCAAGACTCTGCTGGTTACCTTTCGAAAGGACCGCGTCGCATGGGCTTCGTGCAACCCTGCAATCGGAGGCCTGGCCAAAGGCCATCTGGCCCACGAAATCGACGCGTTGGGCGGAGTTATGGGCAGGATTGCCGACCGCACCGGCATTCAGTTTCGAAGACTGAATCTGTCGAAAGGACCCGCGGTCCGCTCCACCCGGGCACAGATCGACATGTATCGCTATTCAAAGGAGATGCTACAAGAGCTGGAGAATTGTGAAAACCTCACCCTCGTGGAAGACGAGGTATTGGGGTTCGTGGTTTCGGGAGGAACTCTGACCGCGGCGACGCTGCGCAGGGCGGGCGAAGTTGCGTGCCGTACCGCAGTGGTCACCGCCGGTACCTTTCTTAGAGGGATGATTCACGTTGGGGAACAGCAGACGCCGGCAGGACGCATCGACGACCCGCCGTCCGCCGCCCTGGCGCAGTGGTACGCCTCGGCAGGGTTCGAGGTGGTGCGGCTGAAGACCGGCACGCCGGCCCGCCTCCGAGGCGCCACCATCGATTTTGCTACTCTGCAGCTCCAGACCGGGGACGACCCCCCGCCCATGTTCTCCTGGGCCTCCTCCCGACCTCTCCTGGAGCAGCGCCCGTGTTACGAAACCCACACCACCGAACGTACTCACGAGATCATCAGGGACAATCTTAAGCGCTCCCCGCTCTATTCAGGGAAGATCACCGGCATCGGCCCCAGATACTGCCCCTCCATAGAAGACAAAATCGTACGCTTCGAAGGACGCACCTCCCACCAGATCTTCGTCGAACCCACGGGGCTGGACTCCGACCTCTACTACCCCAACGGCATTTCCACCAGCCTGCCCACGGACGTGCAAACGGATATGCTGCGCTCTATCCCGGGACTCGAGCGGGTCGAAATGGCGGTGCCAGGCTATGCCGTTGAGTACGACTGCATCGCCCCGACTCAACTCGTGCCGACCATGGAAACCAGGGCGGTGCGGGGACTCTACCACGCCGGCCAGGTCAACGGCACGTCGGGCTACGAAGAGGCCGCAGGCCAGGGGCTGCTGGCCGCTCTCAATGCCCACCTCGCCATCGCGGGCGAGGAACCGTTGTGCATCGGAAGGGACGAAGGATACATCGGCGTTATGGCCGATGACCTCACCACCAAGGGCACTCATGAGCCCTATCGAATGTTCACCTCACGGGCCGAGTACCGCCTGTTGCTGAGGGAAGGCAACGCCCACAAGCGGCTGACGCCCATCGGCAGGAAGGTGGGACTGGTTGCAGATGACCAGTGGCAGGCATACGAGAAGCGAATCCAACGGGAGCAGACCATCCTGGAGACTCTGGCCGAATTCAAGCCGGAGCCGGGCGTCACCAACGACTTCCTAAAACAGCACGGCTCTTCGCCCATCCGGCAGAAGACCTCCTTGAGGCGCCTGCTTTCACGTCCCGAACTATCGCTCTACCACTTTACCTTCTTCCTCCCCGAACTGCTCGCAGATCTCCCGCCCAAGTTGGAGGAGGAGGTAAAAACTCTGACCCGATTCGAGGGCTATCTCACGCGCGAGCGAAACCTCGCCGACAAGATGAAGCGCATGGAGCAGAAACCCATACCGGAAGAGTTCGATTACAAAACGGTGGGTGGCCTCACTACCGAGGCCGCAGACAAGCTCGAAAAAGTGCGCCCTTCCACCCTGGGCCAAGCCTCCCGTATCCCCGGAGTCACACCCGCCGCGGTGGCTAATATCCTTATGGTTCTAAGAAAAGATGTCGCCGACGCTTGACTTTTGCCCGTAGGCTATGCAGATTTAGCGCGCTCCAAAGGAGCGGATACGATCCTATTGAGTCCCAAATTGGCAAGGAGGATATGATGAACAGGTTGTTTTCGCTAACGCTCGCGTGCCTGCTGGTTGCAGGTTTTGCCGTGGCTGCTCAGGCCCAGGTTATTCCGGGGCGGTACATCGTGGTGCTCAACGACGATGCGCCCAACCCCAACGGCGTTGCCGCCGGTCACGGTCTCACCGCCGACAATGTCTACGGTCATGTGTTCAAGGGCTTTGCAGCCAAGATCCCGGCCCAGGCGCTCAACGGCCTGCAGAACAACCCCCACGTAGCGTGGATCGAACCCGACCGGGTGGTCAAAGCCAACGCGCAGACTCTTCCCACCGGCGTGGACCGCATCGACGCCGAACAGCTCTTCACCGGCGCGCCGGTGGACGTCGACATAGCTATCCTGGACACCGGCATCGATCTTGACCACCCCGACCTGAATGTGGTCCAGGGGGTGGACTGCCGGCGCCTCAACAAGAAGACCGGCGATTGCAAGGTGGGCGGAAATGACGACAACGGGCACGGTTCTCACTGCGCCGGTTCCGCGGCGGCTATCGACAACGGCGTGGGCGTGGTCGGAGTGGCTCCGGGCGCCAGGCTGTATGCAGTGAAAGTGCTCGACAGAAGCGGCAACGGCACCGTCTCCGGTGTGATCCAGGGGATCGACTGGGTGACCCGGCACGCGGATGTGATCGATGTGGCCAACATGAGCCTCAGCGGCGGCGGTACCGACGACACCGACGGCGGCGATTGCATTAACTCAAACGACGCGGAACACATCGCCATCTGCAACGCGGTAACCGCAGGCGTTACCTTTGTGGTCGCGGCAGGCAACGAGTCATCCGACGCCCAGTACTCCACTCCCGCAGCCTTCGACGAAGTGATCACCGTCTCCGCCCTGGCCGACTTTGACGGCCAGCCGGGAGGCAATGGCTCCGACGTATTCGCCTTCAGCGACTGCACCGAAGATGTGGACGACTCCTTCGCCTGCTTCTCCAACTTCGGGCACGATGTGGACATCCTGGCTCCGGGCGTGGGCATCTACTCCACGTATAAGGACGGCGGCTACGCCGATTCCAGCGGCACCAGCATGGCCGCCCCCCACGTTGCCGGAGCAGCAGGCCTGCTCCTCGCTGAGGACCCCACACTCACTCCGTTCGACGTGCGCGCCGCGCTTATCGCCAACGGCGACTCTGCGCCCTGTGCGACCGGGGACGGCGTATGTGCCGATGATCCAGACGGTGTCCAGGAACCCCTGCTCATGGTGGGTGACGGCGGGCCGGAGTGCGAGTTCGCTATCGACTGTGACGATGCCAACGACTGTACCGCCGACGACTGCGTCGACGGCTCCTGCGTGAACGCGCCCGTCCTGGACGACACCGGCTGCGCGGGTGGGATCTGCTGTGGCGGTGTCTGCATTGGCGCAACCTGCACAGGCGACCTGGAGTGCGACGACAGCGATAGCTGCACCACCGATACCTGTCTCTCCCCGGGCACCTGCTCAGCCGCGTGCGACTACGCAGAACCTGCGTGCAGCGCTGTGGCCGATGGCTGCTGCCCCACCGGGTGCGACTGGACCAACGACGCTGACTGCACTTGCAGCCCCGCTTGCGGCGCAGACAGCGAATGCGACGACGGCGACGCCTGCACCACCGACACCTGCACCAACGCGGGTCAGTGCGATGCTGCCTGCTCCAACGACCCCATTCCCGACTGCACGGCCTGCACCGTGACCATCACCAAGGGTGTGTACAACGGCAAAAAGAAGAAGCTCACCGTGGACGCAATCGCCTCCCTCGGCGGCGGCGCCACCGGCGACCTGGTTCTCGACGTCGACGGCGCAGTCCAGTTCGATATGCAGTGGAACAACAAGAAGCAGAAGTGGTCCTACAACGGGCCCATCGCCTTCGCCCCCTACCAGATCACAGTGATCGATACCCGCGGCGGCTGCAGCGCGACCGGGTACTTTCAGTAATCCTGGGGCTCATACCCTAACGGATACGGCACAGTAGACAGCCGGTCCGCAACCGTCATCAAAGAGACCCGGGTTCGACTCCCGCCGCCTCCACCAA